>VMEM01000003.1 GCA_007375535.1 Parcubacteria group bacterium LiPW_41
AAGGTAGAAACTGCGGTTCGCATTGTTCACAAACCAACGGGAATTGTTGTTGCATCTCGCGAAGAGCGAACACAGCACGCAAATCGCGAAAAAGCGATGGATGTGTTACGTGCAAAATTATTTGAGGCACAACGAGAGCAGGCGGTTGGTTCAGTAGATCAGATTCGAAAAGAGCAGGTAGGAACTGCCGATCGATCAGAAAAAATTCGTACATATAATTTTCCTGATGACAGAATTACTGATCATCGCATCGGAAAGAAGTGGAGCAATCTTGAGAAGATTTTAGAAGGGGATTTCGACAAAATTGCAGACGCGTTTAAGTAGGGTTTAAAAATTAGAAATTGATAATTAAAAATTCAAACTCCGATATTTCTATCGGAGTTTGATATTTGTGCCCCCACTAGGATTTGCCTCTCCCTTCGGTCGAAACCTCATTACTTCGTAATTTCGGCCTTTGGTTCGAATCCTAGTAGAAAATAAAAAACCCAAAACAAGTTTGGATTTTTCATTTTGTGCCCCCACTAGGATTCGAACCTAGGACCCACTGCTTAAAAGGCAGGTGCTCTACCAGGCTGAGCTATAGGGGCATCAGACTTCACAGTACAGCAAATTCAATTCTAAATTTTTTGCACTAAAAGTCAACTATTCACTAATTGTGGCAAGAATTATGACCGCAACACAGGTAACGGCGATTCCGATATACTGGTGCCATTTCAATTTTTCTTTATTTAGAAATACTCCAAGAAGTGCACCAAATGCGATATAACTTTCGGTAATTCCTACCGCAATAGAAATTGGTAGATAGGTTACCGAAAAAGCAAAAAATATCCAGGCGACATTATCGAGAATGCTTTGGCCGGTAATAATTCCAATATTTTCTTTTATTTCTTTAATTCCATTTTTTAGTTGTCCACGTGTCAAAAGATATAACAAACAAAAGATTCCAAGAGAACCATGGATAAACCAAATAGAAATTAGAGGGGAGATGGTTTGACTCGCAACACCAACAATGAAGTTTCCCAATCCCATTCCAATTGCTCCCATAATTGCCAACACAACACCACGTTCAAATATTCTTTTGTGATAGTGGAGATGTGTGTGATGTACGGTTATTGCAAGCATTATACCAACGAAAATAACACCAATAAGAATCATTTGAACGAGCGAAAGATATTCTCCCCAGATTCCTATACTCAAACCAAGAGAAACGGGAACCTCAAGTCCGTAGAGTGGTTCAACGATAGAAAATTTTCCGCGCCTTAATGCTTCAAAATCAAAAAGTGCAGCAGAAAACATTACTAATCCGCCAAGTGAGAGAATAATTAAATCACGAGACGAACTAAACAATGCTGGAATCTCTTTGTATATAAATGGACACAACACAATGAGCGCAACAATTCCGATGTACATGAGTGCTTTCATGCTTCCCACCCTTCTTACTGTTTTTTGAATAAGAAAATCTCCAAATGTCCAACTTATCATTGCACCAATCGCAAATAAAATTCCTTGCATATATTTTATTGTATCGTATTTTCCAGAGATTTACTTTTTTTTAGTTATGTATACAATGGCTATTAAGGTCCATTTGAGAATAAATTGCCCCCGTAGTGAAATGGATATCATAACAGTCTTCGAAACTGTCGTTCCAAGTTCGAATCTTGGCGGGGGCACAAAATAAAAACCCAAGTTTATCTTGGGATTTTATTTTTTACGCTAAAATTCGAACGGGAAAGGGGTCGGGAAAACGGGAGTTTTCCCGTGGTGGAGGTATTGGAACCGCACGGTTTCAAAAAATTTCGTCTGCGAAATTTTGTTCGATTCCTTGGCGGGGGCACAAAATAAAAAGAGCCCAAATTGGGCTCACATTTTGTTTAGCATTGGAGAGAGGCTGGATATAAGTGTGTCTATTTCGTTTAGAATTTTTTGGGCGGCAATCATAAATTCTGAGTCCTTCTTGTTTTTAAATGACTCTGTATTTTCGATTTTCTCTTTAATTTCTAAGAGTTTCTTTTTTGCAACCTTGTCTTCAATTTGTTGGTTTTCTATCTGGTTTCTTAAGGTTGCAACTTCCGAACTTCGGATGCTTTCAAAAAATTTTGTTGTATTGTCCATTTGGACCTCCTTTTTAATGTTGAGCAGATTTTAACCTCGAATATGATGTTTGTCAATGTGCAATATTTCTATTACAATATAAAAAGAATGAAAAAGATCCCGAATGAGGTTGAGGAGATAGCGAGAAAACTTGAAGTAGGTGGCTTCGAGGCGTTTCTTGTTGGGGGATGTTTGAGAGATATGATTTTGGGAGTGGTCCCAAAGGATTGGGATATTGCGACAAACGCAACTCCTGATCAAGTAGAGAAACTTTTTTATGACTTTGGTGGACGAACAAAAGAAGATCCCGCAACAGTATATGAAAATGAATTTGGTACTGTAGGAATAAAAACAGAATCAGATGATCCAACCCTTAAAATTATTGAGGTAACAACGTATCGCATCGAGGGGAAGTATTCAGATGTGCGCCATCCAGATGAGGTACGATTTGCAAAGACAATTGAAGAAGATTTAAGTAGGCGAGATTTTACCATTAACGCAATTGCACTATCACTTACTAATGCAATTCAGAATAAAAAAATAGAAAGCCAACTCATTGATCCTTATAATGGACTCAGTGATATTTCAGCAAAAATAATTCGTACTGTTGGAAATCCTGATAAGCGATTTACTGAAGATGCGCTTCGCTTAATGCGTGCTGTTCGGTTCTCTGCACAACTTGGTTTTTCTATTGAAGAAAAGACACAAGAAGCAATTCGTTTGCACGCAGGACTTTTGGATGTAATTGCAAAGGAGCGAATTCGTGATGAGTTTACAAAACTTATAATGACTGATCGTGCAGCGGAGGGGATTGTTGTAATGGAAGATACGGGATTATTAAAATATGTAATTCCAGAATTGAGAGAGGGAATTGGGTGTGGGCAGAACAAGCATCATATCTATACTGTATTTGATCATAATGTTCGCGCGCTTAATTATGCTGTTGAAAAGGGATATTCACTTGAAGTGCGTTTGGGTGCCTTGCTTCACGATGTGGGAAAACCAAAAACGAAACGAGGCGAAGGAATTGATTCAACGTTCCATGGACACGAAGTTGTTGGAGGAAAGATGACTGCAAAAATTATGGATCGATTGCGGTTTTCGAAAGATGTTACCGAAAAAGTAATTCATCTTGTTCGATATCATTTGTTTTATTACAACGTAGGTGAGGTGAGTGAGGCGGGCGTGCGAAGATTTATCAGTCGTGTGGGAATTGAAATGGTTGATGATTTATTAAAGATTAGAGAAGCGGATAGAATCGGTTCGGGAGTTCCAAAAGCGTTTCCATACAAGTTGCGACATCTTCAATTTATGATTGAAAAGGTTCGTCATGATCCGGTGCATCCAAAGATGTTGAAGTTAAATGGAAATGAGCTGATGGAATTGCTTAATATAAAACCAAGTAGGCGAGTGGGGTGCATTCTTTCCATTCTTTTAGAGGAGGTGCTTGACGATCCAACACGAAATACAAAAGAATACCTTGAGAAACGCGCAAAGGAGTTACAAGTTCACGACGATGTTGCATTAAATGAACTTTCTCGAAAAGCACAGGAGGTAAAAGAAGAATTTGAATCGGGAGTAGAGGATGAAATGAAAAAGAAGTATAAAGTGTAAAAATAGAACCCCGCCAATCCATGGATTGGCGGGGTCTCTTTGTGGACCTAGGCAGAATCTCCCGCACCTCTCAGTCGTGCCGTCGCACTCCTTCGGGTTGGGCACCGCCTCACGTGCTCGTTTGCTAACTCGCACATGCTCCGGCGTTCGATTCTCCGCGCGAAACAAGCAGTTGTTTCGCTTAGGTCAAAAATAAAAACATCAAGACGATGTTTTTATTTATTTGTGGACCTAGGCAGAATCGAACTGCCGTCTCGGCAATGCGAATGCCGCGTTCTACCACTGAACCATAGGCCCATCTTGTCGGAGAGCCGGGAATCGAACCCGATCTACACGCACCCGAAGCGTGCGTACTACCGGTATACTACTCTCCGACTTCTATAAATGAACAACATACACAATATATATGAAATGTATTATTTGGTAAACTGATGCTAAATGATAAAGAAAGAGAAGAGAAAAAATAGATGCGCTTGGGTTCCAGAAGGGAATGAATTATATATACACTATCACGACACTGAGTGGGGAGTTCCTATATTTGATGATAAAAAAATGTTTGAATTTCTTGTACTCGAAAGTGCACAGGCAGGATTGTCATGGATAACTGTGTTAAGAAAGCGAGAAGCATAT
The DNA here is from genome assembly GCA_007375535.1 of Parcubacteria group bacterium LiPW_41. Classification (GTDB taxonomy): domain Bacteria; phylum Patescibacteriota; class Minisyncoccia; order UBA6257; family GWB1-50-10; genus LiPW-41. The sequence continues at coordinate 4,336 of VMEM01000003.1, forward strand.
CGGAAAGCATTCGCGGGTTTTAATCCTGTGCGTGTTGCGAAATTTACTGATAATGATGTCGAACGTCTTCTCCAGAATGAAGGAATTATACGAAATAGATTAAAGATTGTGGCGGCAATAGAAAATGCAAAACAGTTTTTAAAAATTCAAAAAGAATTTGGAACGTTCTGCGATTATATGTGGAGTTTTGTAGACAATGTCCCAATGAATGCAAAAAGGAAAAGCATCAAGGAAATTCCCACGCTTAATAAGCAGGCAGAAACTCTTGCGTCTGATATGAAAAAACGTGGATTTAGGTTTTTTGGTCCAACAATTTGCTATGCACATATGCAGGCAGTGGGTATGGTAAATGACCACACTATCGATTGTTTTAGGTATAAAGAGGTAAAAAGGGGTATACTGAAAGGGTCGAAGAAAAACAAAAAATAATTATGAAAGGATATATAAAAAATATTGAAAAGGAAACATTAGAAAATACCAATTTTCGGAAAGTTCTTTATACCGGACGATATAGTCAGTTGGTCGCGATGCACTTAAATCCAGGGGAAGAGATTGGAGAAGAAGTGCACGGGCTTGATCAATTTCTACGCATTGAAGAAGGGGACGGTGTCGCAATTCTTGATGATGTTTCGACTGAGGTACATGATGATTTTGCGATTGTGGTTCCTGCAAGTACAAAACATAATGTGAAAAATACATCTCCAGATAGGGTTATGAAAATTTATACTATTTATTCTCCACCAGAGCATAAAGATGGGACAATTCATGTAACCAAAATGGATGCAATGAATGATCACGAGGATCACTTCAACGGAAAAACCTCCGAATAAAAATTGCCTTAGGGCAATTTTTATTTAGTTTAAAACTCAAAGTTCAAATCTCAAAAATGAAGCTAAAAACTTTTAAGATTCAACTTTGCCTTTTGATTTTTGCGTTTTGAGTTATGATATATGTATGACCTCTGTCGTTTTTGATCTTGCGATTGTAATTCTTATTGCTGCGGTATTCGGTGTGATTGCAAGAATATTCAAACAACCAACAATTCTTGCATATCTCGCAACGGGAATTTTAATTGCTGCAGTTGGTATGCTTGCAGTTGGTGCAAACGAGACATTCACAGCATTTTCTGAGTTGGGAATAATGTTGTTGCTCTTTATGGTGGGATTGGAAATCAATTATACCTCTCTACGTTTAGTTGGGGTTCAGTCACTTATTTTAGGATTAGGACAGATCGCATTCACTTTTGGTATTGGATATTTTCTCACTTCGTTGCTTGGGTTTTCGTCGCTTACCTCTGCATATATTGCTATCGCTCTTACATTTTCAAGCACTATCGTGGTAGTGAAGCTTCTTTCTGATAAAAAGGAAATGAATAGCTTGTATGGAAAATTAGCGTTGGGAGTTCTCTTGGTTCAAGATATTATTGCAATTCTTCTCCTTGTGGTACTTGCAGGGATTGGGAAAGGAGCGGAATTTTCTGTTTGGAATTTGTTGTTAGTGCTTCTTGAGGCAATTGTATTATTTGTTGTTATGCTTCTTTTGGGAAGGCGAGTAGTGCCAATTGTGTTTGAAAAAGTGGCCCGATCAAATGAACTTCTTTTTCTTGTGAGTATGGCGTGGGTGTTTCTTGTTGCGGCATTTGTTTCAAAAATTGGATTTTCAGTAGAAATCGCTGGATTCCTTGCTGGAATAGCGCTTGCGAATTCTTCAGAGCATCATGAAATTTCTGCGCGCGTAAAACCGCTTCGTGATTTTTTCCTTATTGTGTTCTTTGTTGTGCTCGGTGCATCAATTTCGTTTGCAAATTTCTCCGCAGTTGCCGTTCCTGTAATTATCCTTTCTTTATTTGTTCTTATTGGAAACCCACTTATTGTGATTGTTTTGATGGGAATCATGGGATATCGAAAGCGAACGAGTTTTATGACTGGTATTACTATTGCTCAAGTTTCTGAGTTTAGTTTGGTGCTCGTCGCTATTGGGTTCAAACTTGGACACATTCAAAGTGATGCAGTAACCACGCTTACCACTGTGGGTGTTATTACGATTGTTTCATCAACCTATCTTATTCAGTACGGTGACCATTTATATAAATTTTTGAAATCAGGACTTAGGTTTTTTGAGAGAAAAAATAATATAGAGGGTTCAATGGATGTGGGTATCGAAGCGAGGCAAATTGTTCTTATTGGATATCATCGAATGGGAGAAAGTATTGCGACTGGATTACCAAAAGATAAATTGTTAGTGGTTGAGTTCGACCCTGAGGTGATAAAGAAATTGAAGCGTATGGGATATCAAGTGTTGTTTGGCGACATCACTGATCAGGAAATTTTTGAGGCTGCGAAAGTAGAAGAATCAAAATTGGTGATTTCTACAAGTCCTGATTTTGAAGATAATATGCACCTCATCCACATATTAAAAACACACAAACTTTCTCATCCTCCGAAAGTAGTAGTGCGTGCAGAAACAGAACATGAGATGGTCCACTTGTATCGTGCAGGAGCAGATTATGTGTTGGCTCCACACTTCACCGCTGGACAATATTTCGGCAAGACCGTTGCAATCGATCCTGAAATGAAAATTCTTTCTCAATTAAAAGCGAGAGATTTAGATTTATTGAAAAGTATTTCTGGACGATAATAAAACCCCGCCCCTCACGAGGGGCGGGATTGTTTTTATGCAACTGCTTTTCTTGATTTTTTTCGTTTTCCGATTCTTGAGATACGAAAACCAACCATATAGAAAAAAAGCCTCCAAAGTTTTTTTGGTTTGGAAATATTTTTATATTTTCGTTGTCGGATAGCATCAAATAGTGCAGACTCAGAAAATTCGAACGCCTCTATTGAAACATATCCTGAACATAAATATTTCATTCGATGCGCATCTGGCGTCGCAATGTAGGGGAGACTATTTTGTTCTGCAAATAACTGTGCTTTTTTATTGAAATCAATATATTTTGTATAAAACCATGAAAATTCGATAGCATCAAAACATTCTTTGTGTTGCTCAAGTTTTTCTTGTAATGAATATCCACCAGGGAAATAGGGGTGTGGCGCGATAATAAAACAATTAGGATGTGTTTGTTTATATATATGAAGTGCCTCAAATGTATGAACATTTTCGATTGATTTATCGCAATTTAATATCACAACATCACGTTTTTCTATAACTTTTTCCACTCCTGATATAAACAATATTCCATACTTGTCTGCAATTGTTTGATACATGTCTTTTGAAGTAAAAGTATTGTGACAAGTAAGGGCAACCGCGTGCATTCCTTGTTCTTTTGCTTCCTTGAGTGCTTGTTCGAATGAATAGGTAATATAATCGTTTTTGTCGTCTCCTGCGTGGAGATGAAGTAGTGCATTAATGGTCATGAATGATATAATGATATCAAGAAAGGTCGAAAGAAAGATATACGCATTCAACACATTTTAACTATATGGTAGTTCAAGATTGGACAGCAGTTGTGGTGAATTCTTTGCAGAACCTTTGGGGCGGCACAATTTCCGTACTCGCAAACGTCTTGGGGGCGCTTATCGTCCTTTTGATTGGTCTTATTGTTGCTGGCGGACTTGGTGCACTCATTGAGCGTGTGGTAAATCTTGTAAAACTTGATAAGGCGCTTAAGAGCCTCGGATTAGAAGAGTATTTTGAGCGTGCAGGTTTGAAGATTAACAGTGGGAAGTTTTTTGGAAAAATCGTATATTGGTTCCTCGTGGTGGTTTTCCTCCTTGCGGCAACCGATATCCTTGGATTTTATTCACTTTCTAACTTCCTTCGTGAGGCGCTTATGTATGTTCCAAACGTTATCATTGCAGTGCTCATTATGCTTGCAAGCATCGTGATCGCAAACATTTTGAAGAAACTTGTTACTGCATCGGTAAAAGGAGCAAAACTTCACGCATCGAATTTTCTCGCATCTCTCACGTGGTGGTCAGTAATTATCTTTGGTCTTTTCACTGCGCTTACACAGATCGGAATTGCAGTAGCAATAATTCAGTCATTAGTGACGGGATTTGTTGCAATGATTGCAATTGCGGGTGGTATTGCGTTTGGATTGGGCGGAAAGGATTATGCTGCATCACTCATTTCAAAAATGAGAGAGCATGTAGAATAACAACTACAAAAAATCCTCCGCTAACGCGGGGGATTTTTTAATTTCAAATTTCAAATTCTAAATTTCAATTAAATTCCGAAAGTTTAAATTTTAAAACATTAAGATTTATTTAAAAATTACAAAATTAAAAATTGAATATTGGGCCAGCTTCTTGGTTAATAAGTGGTTTGACTTCTCACTACAATTCGTATATTATCAGTTTGTTATGGCAAAGTTTGCAATTATAGAAACAGGCGGAAAACAATACAAAGTAGAACTTGGTACCAAATTAAAAGTTGAAAAACTTGGCGTACCAAAAGGAGAAAAAGTTTCACTCGACAAAGTGCTTCTTCTTGTGGATGGAGATACTATTGAAATTGGAACTCCATATATAAAGAATGCAGCGATTGAAGCAGAGGTTGCTGAAGTAGGGAAGGCAGACAAGAAAATTGTATTTCGATATCATGCAAAAACACGATACCGAAAATTCAAAGGACATCGCCAGCCATTTACCGAGGTAAAAGTTAAAAAAGTCTAAAAGAATCCCGCGTTTGCGGGATTTTTGTTTTCAGTGTTTAATTCTCTTAGAAACTTAAGGAGGCGCATATGGTAGTCCCAATAGTTTTTTCTCTCGTTACGTTGGTTTTGTTGTTGTCTTATATAAAATGGGAAAAAAAATGCAAGGAAAAGTTTGGGTCAATTACCAACGCTCCGGATGTGGTAGTCAAAAGAGAGGATCGTCATTTTGTTCTTTTGTTTCTCTTTATTTTCCTTACGTTGGTTGCTTGGACTTTTTACCTTGAACTTGACCCATTCTAGTAATGAATAAAAACCCCCAGTATCGGGGGTTTAAAATTTGAGTCGATTGTTTGGGGGAGGTGAGTTGTTAAATAATTCATTAATAAGTCTGACAGAAATACACGCTCCGGCATGCAGAAATCCGATAAATAAAAAAGTTATTCCATACCCAAATCCAGCTTTGAGGGGTAATCCGAAATACCAACAAAGAATAAGAGAAGTCCAAATCCCTACTGCTCCAATGAAGCCACCTCGAAAGAGACATGTGAAAAGATAGTGAAGTCCCTTGAGAGAAGACGACTCTGCAAAGTATTTTGCGCTTAAGAGGGCGCCAAACATGACAATAATCAGATATGTTGAAAGGTCCATATAGCCTCCTTTTTTAAAGTTCGTATGGGCGAATGGTACTACCAAAGTATGTGCTTGTAAACCATATGGATTAGGGGTTTAATACAGGGAGTAAATTAATCATACGGAGGTTGTTATGAACTTGTTTGTTTTATCTTTAATTCCTCAATATATTACTTCTCCATTTTGGTTTGTACTTATATTTGCAGTTTTATATTTCTTGGCGAAGTATATGTATAAAAGGGAATTTAACGCAATCGGAAGTGATAATAAAAATCATGATGCAAAGGCTGGGGGATGGGCCATCATTGAATCTTTTTCTCTATTTCTTGGTGTGGCTTCTGCATTGTGGCTTGTTACTGCGGTTGTCGTGTACTTTATCTCATCTGCATAAAAAAATACCCCGACATATTGGGGTATTTACTTTTTATGTAATTTGTTGTATCATTATATAGTTATTTAACTATGAATTAGGAGGTGAATATGTTCGTTCCTCTTCCGATAATTCTTGCTCTTGGTTTTTTGTTTCTAGCAGCAGTTTCTTTTCTTGTTGCAGCACTTCTTTCAGAAAACCCAAAGAGAAACATTGCGTGTTGGTTTATCCTCTTTTGTATTGGTATATTCGGATTTCTCATTTCCTGTATTTGGGGAATCGTGAAATTAATTTCGAGCGTCTTTTGACGCTCGTTTTATTTATAATAAATATATATGAGGGAAAATTTTGTGAATGGGAAAATTTATCATCTCTACAACAGGGGAGTCGACAAGCGTCCCATTGTTCGTGATGATCACGATCATTTTCGTTTCATACATTCATTATTTGAGTTTAATAATGAAAATCAATCTGTTCCACACCTTCACCGACAATTGTCCGAGGTCGGACCTCGGACAATTGGACGGAATAGGGAACCGAGGAAGCTCTTGGTGGATTTGATTGCGTTTTGTTTGATGGATAACCATTATCACTTAATGGTGAGACAACGAGTTGATGGAGGAATAAGTAAATTTGTTCAGAAGTTTGGCACTGGGTATACAATGTATTTCAATGAAAAGCATGAACGATCTGGTGTATTATTTCAGGGGAAATTTAAGTCAGTTTTAGTAAGCGATGATTCGCAATTTAATTTTCTTCCATTTTATATTCATGCAAATCCACTTGATAAGAAATTTAAAGAGTGGAGAAGTAAAGAAATGAAGAATCCAAAACAAGCAATAGAATTTTTGAAAGAATACCGATGGAGTAGTCTTCCTGATTATGTTGGAGTGAAAAACTTTCCATCGGTTACACAACGGGAATTATTACTCGAGTATTTTGAAGGGGAGAAGGGGATGGAGAAAGCACTTATACAATGGCTAAAAAATATGAACGAGGATTGGAGCGAAAGAAAACATATTACATTTGAATAAATTCCAATTGTCCGAGGTCGGACCTCGGACAATTGGGATGTTGGGGGAGGGTGAGAGAGTTGGTATAATGAACATATGGAGTTACAGATGACAAAAAGGCAGTGGATTATTTTGGGGGCACTTATTGTGTTTGTGATTGTGGTGGTTGTGTTTGGGGTAACGCAAAAACCAAAACAAGAAGAAAAACCAATAGTAAAAGAAGAACCAGTGGATGTTGTTGCGACAGGCACAAAGCGTGTTGAATTTGTTCCTGACGTTCCCGTAAATGCAACTGCAACAAAACCAAAAGAACAATTTGTAGTTGGAGGGTCGGATAATAGTTTTGGAGTGTATGATATTGGAATTTCAAAAACAGGATTTTCACAAACAAATTTAACAGTGAAAAAAGGAGATTTTGTAAAAGTGGGAATAATTGGAGTTGATGGTGAGTACGATTTTTCTATTCCACAATATGGGACATATATATCAGTACAAAAAGGGGAGACAAAACAGGTAACGTTTATTCCTGACACCGTGGGAACATTCTTGTTTGAATGTCGCGACAAGTGTCCAAATGGGCAAAAGATAAGTGGGAAGTTTATAGTACTGCCAAAGCAGTAATTTTGAATGACGAATTTCGAATAACGAATGAGGGAGCCAATCTTTTTAGTTCCCAATTCAAAATTCATAATTAGAAATTCGTAATTAACAAACGTGTTATACTATATACATAGAGCTATGGATCAAAAACAAATAAAAATTATCGTCGGGGTCGCGGTTGTAGTGGTCGTTGGAGCGCTCCTTGCAATTGGATCAAATCAGGGATGGTTTGGTGCAAAAAGTGTTACACCAGAAGCGAACATAAGCACTACCACAACTTTAAATGTAAATACTCCGGGTACTGATGTGTTTCGTCCTGAGCAAAAGGATGCACTTCCTACTGTTGAGGGAGGAACGCGTGTAGTTGCGGAAGAAACAATAAAGACTCCAGAAGTGGGAGCTTCGTCAACACCAAAAGATGTTGCAGTTCCAACAAATGTTTTGGAGACTGGACCAAGTGCATTCCGTCAGTTTGAGATGAAAGGAGAAGGAGGAAAATATACTCCATCAACATTGGTAGTGAATGAGGGAGATGTGATTGATATCAACTTCACCGCAGTAGATGCAAAGTACAATGTGTTTTTCCCAGATTTTGGAGTGTATCGAACAATCGAGAAGGGAGCATCAATGAAGATCCAATTCCAAGGATATCCATTCGGAAAATATGGATTCTATTGTAAGGACATTTGTGGAAAAGAAGTGACGGGAACATTGATTGTTAACAAGAAGTAGGGAATAGTGATTAGGGTATAGGGTTTTGGTGGAAGTTGTAAAAACAAGAAATTTATTGTATTTTATTAACAATGGAACGAACGATTGTTCAATTCAAGATATCCAAAGGGGAAACACATTTTGTAGCTGAATGTGTTGACCTTCCTATTGTGACACAAGGAAGGACACTTGATGAGGTGGCAAAAAATATTAATGAGGCGGTTGGCTTGTATCTTGAGGGAGAGGAGATGAAACAGTTCGGAATCGTAAAAAATCCTTCTGTTTTGGTAAATTTTGAAATCAATCAGGCATATGCCTAAACTGAAGATTCTTTCTGGGTTAGAAATTATTTCAATATTAAAACTTTTCAATTTTTTAACTGACTCCCAGAAAGGAAGTCATATAAAATTGGTAAGAATAAAAAATGGGACGAGGGAGGTGTTGGTTATTCCGAATCATAAAGAATTGGATAAAGGGACAATATCAGGAATTTATAAACAAGCATCAAAATTTATATCAATTCAAGAGTTACAAAAACATTTTTACAACGATTAGCTAATAAATGAAAAATCCTCGCATATATGATGCGGGGATTTTGTTATAATGAGAGAAGGAGGAGTGTAGCAAAAAAATCAAAACACAAATCTCAAAAGGCAAAGCTGAAACTAAAAGGTTAAAAAAGTTTTTAGATACAATTTTGCACTTTGAAGTTTGAACTTTACACTACTATTTTGAAATACCCACGCATAATTATTGCAATAACGATTTTGACACTTTCTTCATTGATTGGGAGTGTTTCGTTTGCATTCATTGGTCCGGGGAGTTTGACTCCAGGAACGGGGAATGGAGCACTTCAGGTTGATTCAAATTTAAACATTGGGTTTGGAACAAATCTCGCAACACCAACAGGAGATGCAACAAATGCATTATTTGGACGCGTGTTCACTATTGCTTCAACATCTGATCCTGGTATTTCACTTCGAAACCTTGGTGGTGGAAGAAACTACACAATGTATTCCCGTGCAAATGGGCGGTTTGTTATTTGGGATGATTTTTCGTCACGACCTCGTTTCTTTATTGATGCAAACGGGTTTGTAGGAATTTCGGGAAATAGCACGAGTACTTATTTCTTTACTCCAGCATCAGCGCTTCATGTTGCGGGAAGTATCCAAAGTGATGCGGCGTTTGTGGGAGCAGTTGCTCCATCGAGTATTACCGGTGGTGCGTTTCAATCATCAAATTACGCATTTCCAAGTGCTGTAGGAGTTGGAACTTCTACTACTTCGGGGCTTCCGACTGGTGGAATGTATGTTGCGGGAAATGTCGGAATTGGGACGGTTAGTCCGGGGGCAAAGTTGGATGTTATGGGATCAGATGCTGACAATGCGGTTCTTGCGCGATTTTATGCAAATACTTCTTCAAGAGGTTCATTTATTATTCGAAATGGTACAGGTTCAAATCCAACCACATTCATTGGAACTGCAGGATCAAATGAGCATTTAGCGATTGGAGCCGTAAATACCGAACGTATACGAATTGCACCTGGAGGAAATGTTGGAATTGGGTCAACAAGTCCAAATGCTCCACTTGAAATTGGGACACAAGGAAGTATACAAGGAGCGAATGTAAACCTTATTCTTTCGGGTTCTGGTGGATATCCAGGTATTCAATTTTGGAATGCTTCCGGTGTTTCAAGAACGATAATACGACAGGATAGTACCAATGATAGGTTGGCAATTTTCACAAACACTGGAACTGCGGCTGTTCCAGTGTTAACTGAAAAAATAACTCTTTTAAATAGTGGTAATTTTGGTATTGGGGTAGCGGCTCCTACGGCAAAACTTCATATCTATGGTGAGGGGGCGACAGATATGATAAAAATGACTGCAAACTATGCGACGCCACAAGTTTGGACGCAGTATGTTGATTCTGGAGGGTGGTATTTAAAACAAGACGCAACATTTCCTTTTCATGTTCATAGTGGTGGTAATGTTGGTATCGGAACAAATACACCAGGACAGAAATTAACAGTGGCGGGGGTGATTGAGTCGACAACGGGAGGAATAAAGTTTCCTGATGGAACAACACAGGTGACTGCGGGAGGGGGAATTGGAAATTCTGTGGGATGGTCACGCACAGGAACAAATGTGTTTCTCTCCACTTCAACGGATTGGGTAGGAATTGGAACTTCAACGCCAACACAAGCATTAGATGTTCGCGGAAATTTGTATGTTTCAGGAAATATAACAACGGGGGGAACGATGACTACAAACGTTGGGGCATCGAATGTTTCTGCGGGAAGTTTCGGAACCACTGCAGGAAAGGGAAACTATCGTTTTGAAGGAGCAGCAACAACGAATGATGTTTTGAAAATTGATGCAACAAATGAGCGAGTTGGTGTGGGAACTGCGAGTCCAGGATATAAACTTGATATTGCTGCTCTTTCTGGTTCGGTAGAGCCAACGAGTTTGAAAATAAGTGGTGGAGCGACTAATGCAACACAGATTCGCATTGGAGATAACTATACAGCTTCTGTGGGTACCCGATATTCAGGAGCCGATTCGTATCTTGCAAGTAATGCATATCAAAATACTTTAGGAGCCGATTCGTGGGCTAAAACAGCAAGCACCTATTCTTCGGCTATGATGTCTTTAGGGATAAGCTCTACCCTAACATCGCCTGCATTTCAAATTAAATATTCACCAGCAAATACCGCAACTGGTGGTATTGCCTCCTTCTTTACTAGTGATTTACTTACGGTTTTAGGGAATGGAAATGTTGGTATTGGTACAACAGGACCAAGTGATAAATTACAAGTTTCTGGTGGAAGTATTTGGGTACCAGATGATAATTCAAGAGTTCTAGTAGGTGATGGAAGTTATGGATTGGCAATGATAAAGAAAGGTAGTGAAAATGGGAGAATTATTTTTGGTAGTGGTTCAACTTTTTCAATTGCTAAATCAAGTGCCGCCAATATTCAGAGCACAGGAATTGCGAGTCAAACATTTACTAGTTATTTTGATATAGCAAATAATGGCAATGTTGGTATTGGAACAGCTGCACCACGGGATAAACTCGATGTTAATGGTGATATAGCAAATTACACAGCATCAGGAAATAATTTTCTTGGCAATAAAATTGTAACTAATGGAGTGATTCAAATAAATGGTTTTAAAGAAGTTGGACAAAGCTCAACCATTACTGTTACTGGTGGAACTTTAGTTTCTGGCGGTCCAACGGCGAGAAATGGATATGGAGCATGGGATGTAACCACATTTCCACAAACAATGACTATTAGTAATAGAGGGTGGTGGACTTTAGGTGGAATATCATTTGTTGGTGGTGATGTATATGGTTTCCAAACAAATCGTTTATTACCAAAAAGTTTTTTAATTGAAAAAAGTACTGATAATATATCATGGACAACCCTTGCTGATGTGACCAATAACACAGGTAATTCTTATTTCTTAGATGGATTTTCTGATTCTCCATATATTCGAATTACTGTGCGAGCACCTCAGGATACAAGAACAGGATCTTCTATTGCACTATTGCAGATTTTTGAAACACATAATGTTGGGGTAGGGAATGGTCCATTTACAGTAAGTCACGAAGGAAACGCAGTATTCATTGGTGGAAATGTTGGTGTTGGAACCACAACTCCAGCGTCGGCGCTTTCGGTTGTTGGTGATATTCGCGCGACGGGAAATGTAATCGCTGGTGGAACGATGACTGCAAATGTCGGAGCACCAAACGTATCAGCAGGAACGTTTGGAACGACTGCCGGAAAAGGAAACTACACTTTTGAAGCTGCAGCAAATACTAACAATGTTTTGAAAGTTGATGCGACAAATGAAAGAGTTGGGGTTGGGGAGAGTGGACCAACAACAGCATTGGATGTAAAAAAAGATGTTCCAGCAGCATCTGGCACATCTCCTATTCTTCTCGTCGGAAATAAATCTGGAAATTGGAGTAATTATGCGATGATTGAAACAAGGAATGTTCCCGATGGACGAGCGGTACGTTTTGGTAGTTATCTTGGTTCATCAAGCTATACACAAGGTGGTTTTGCTGTGGTGACAGGTGTGGATGGAGATATAAGTAGTACTCCAACAACAAAGTTTTTTGTGAGACACGATGGAAATGTTGGTATTGGGACAAATACACCAGGAAAATTATTGGAGCTCTCTTCTGCATCTGCTCCAACTATGAGAATAAGAAATACAAATTATTCTCCGAATAAAGTTTTTGATTTTTCGATTTTGGATTCTGGGGGACTCTATTTAGTAGACAAAGATAACGATAAGGTTGCATTGTTTAGTGAAAGCAGTGGTGTTGCGATAGGTAGTGGATACGCAACTGGTGCATATGGGCCACCAGCAAATGGAATGATAGTAGAGGGAAATATTGGTGTTGGAACGACTACTCCTGCTTTTAAACTTGATGTTGCTGGAGTTATTAGATCAAATGTTGCAAATGTTGGAACAATAAATTTAGGTACCGATTCGTTCAGCAGCACATACACGACAGCGCAAATAATTGGTCAGACATCACCAAACTATACTTCTTCGGGAAAACTTTCATTTAAAGTGTTAACGTGGGGTGTTGGTAGTGACTACGGTCCAACTGAACAAATGTCTATTAATGTGACTGGTCCAGATACTAAAGCAGCTACCATTATTATGGCTCCAAATGGTGGGAAGGTTGGAATTGGAACGAGTACTGCTCCAACATATATGTTAGATGTTGCGGGAACAGGAAGTTTTGCAAATCCTGTGATTGTTGGCTCCCCAACTGCGGTAAATCACGCAACCACCAAATCATATGTTGATTCATTAGTGACCGGTGGTGCAACATCAGGAAACCTTGCAACATTGGTAGTCACCGGCACCACTACACTCGCTTCCACTGCAGGAAAAGTAATCATTGGTGGTGCTGGTCCATCGCTCAAGCTTGATGTCACTGGTCAGGGACAACTCACCGACACGATAAGTGCAACGAAATATTACGATTATAACGACCCAACGTATTATGTTGATCCCGCAAACACAGGAACGGCATTGAAATTTAATGGTGCAATGCAAGCAGAGGGGACTGGAGTGAACTATTTAATGGGACAACTTGGTGTTGGTGCTTCAAATCCTGGAACACATCGATTCTATGTTGGAAACGGAACATCCTACTTCAATAATACTGTAAGCATTAATGGATCACTAAATATGGTGGCTTCGAGTAGTATTTCAATGGGAAATGGCAATATAGGCACTGTTGGCAAACTAACCGTACAGACCATCGACCCTCTCTATGAAATTGATGGAGAGAAGTACGCCACCTATGCATCATCTATTGCGGGAGGAGTGAAGGAAGAATATGTGGGAAGAGGGAAATTAATCTCGAATGACGAATTTCGAATGACGAATGATTCCGAATTCAAAATTCAAAATTCAAAATTCAATAATTACACGTACGTTATCGATTTTTCAAAAATCGAGAAAGGAAGTGACTTGTGGGTTTGGTACCAAGCAGTGGACTTTGATAAAAAGAACGTGGAGGCACTTGTTACCGCGTATGATTCTCTTGCAAAGATTGGATATAAAATCGATGGAAAGAAACTTATATTCTTTAGTGATGAAGAAACAGAATTCTCGTTTAGATTGGTAGGAAATCGTTTTGACCACATGAACTGGCCTACATATTCTAAGGATCAAAACGAAACACCTTCGTTTATCCTCAAATCAAAATAGGGGAATGGCCAATCCCGCACCTTTCAAAAATCATTATGTTCTACGTCTACATATTAAAAAGTGTACGTACAAATGAGCTTTATATTGGATATACAACTAATGTAGTGAGACGACTCAAAGAACATAATGAGGGATTAAATAAATCAACAAAATCAATGCGACCGTTACAATTGGTATATCTTGAGGGATATGCCGATGTGCGGGATGCACGTGATCGTGAACGAAAGATAAAGCAGTTTGGTAGAGTATATAGCCAATTGAAACGGAGGATACAACGAAGTATTGTTTTTGAAAGGTGCGGGACTAAAGACCAGAGTGAGAAGGCAAGCTTTATTTTGAAAGCAAAATAAAGTAATTTCGAATGACGAATTTCGAATTTTGAATGAGAGGGAAGAGACTTAAGAAAAAGAAGAATTAGTTAAATAGAAGAGGTATAACTTTTTAAAGCTACTGCCTTTCTGTTTTTTTAGTTCTCTGTGTATTCTAATTCGAAATTAAAAATTCATTATTCGTAATTCAATTGTAGTTTGCTACAATTAGTATATGGACGAAAAAAAGAAACAGAGAATAATGATTTGGATTGCGGTGGGGGTGTTTGTGGCACTCGGAATTATTTTTCTCGCAACATCGGGGAACAAGGCAACTACCGATATAAAAGAATCAATAATTGGGACGAATACAGAGGAAAACTCTGGGGTGGTGAATACACCAGTTCCAAACAATGCAGAGGTTCCTCAAGCAAGTGCAGTGTCTCGAGAGAATCTTCCTGAGGGAACTATTGAACTTGTTTCGTCACTTACTGGATTTTCACCAAATTCGTTTTCAGTAAAAGCAGGACAAAAAATAACACTTGCAATTACTTCAAAAGACAAATCTCATACATTTGCATTTAAAGACCCAACACTTGCTTCGGTTGCATTGAATGCAGGAGCGGGACAGACAAGTGCGGTGAACTTTATCGCACCAACAAAGAAGGGAGAGTATGTATTCAGGTGTGATCTTCCAGGACATGAAGATAATGGGGAAGTAGGAGTAATGACTGTGAAATAAAAAGCTATAAGCTTTTTATGAAACCCTAAGCACTAATTCCTGCCTACCGGCAGGCAGGCCTAAACTCTAAACAATATCGAAATTCAAATGGTTGAATCCCAAAACAAGAGAAATGGGTATGATCTTGAAGAGAGAACACTTATCTTTGCACGAAATGTGCGTGATTTAATAAATAAGGCTCCTAAATCAGTCACTACTATTGAATATGGAAAACAACTTGCTCGTTCAGCGGGTTCTGTTGGTGCTAACTATATTGAAGCGAATGAATCCTTAAGTAAAAAGGACTTTGTTATGAGGGTTAAAATTTGTAGAAAAGAAGCAAAAGAAAGTGCTTATTGGTTATCACTTATTCTTGTACATCAAAACGACGAAGAGAAACAAAAAGAACTAAAACAAGAGGCGACAGAGTTAATGAAAATATTCGGCTCTATTATTGAGAAGTCAAAATAGTTTTGTTTTTTGATATTAAAATTTGTTTAGAGTTTAGGGTTTCGGATTTAGAGTTTATTTTATTGTATTTTGTTACAATTAAATAAATGAAGCACGAGCCTATAAAAAAGTTGATGAAGGAGGGGAAGAAGCTGTTTGAGGGATTGGGTATTGCATTTAGTGTGATGATTGCTGCGATTGGTTTCTTTACTTTTCTTTTTCTTGCTGCATCTGCGATACGAACGTTTTTGGAAAATCGTATTATTGAGAATGCAATCACCAGCGTTCAAAAAGGGGACAAATCAACTCTTGGACAACAGTCAATTATTAGTTCTTCAACTGAGGTACTTTTAAATCTCAAAAGACGAGAAATTTCTAAATCAATTCTTGATCTTGAAATTCCTGGGCTTCAAAATGGAAAGCCAGTTTCTTCTGATGAATACAGCTATCAAACATTTCACGATTTCTTTTCTGGGCTTGGGTGGATTGATTCGGTGCAGACAACGTTGTGGCACGACAAGCAAGTTTCTGCATTTGTGCTTCCTCCAAAATTTGAATGGAAACGAGTTGATAGCGCTTCAGAAATAAATACCGAACAGGCCTGTGTACGAGATGAGTGTTATTCGGTTCGCGGATTGGAGTTGTTTAGAAAGAATAGAGAAGTCCCACTTCCTGAAGAGGTTCGAGGAAGAGCGATAATGACACTTTCGGTGGCGGCACTTGATACCCAATGGAGAATTGCGGTGGTAACAAAAGAGGATGAGGAATTCAAAACGTGGGTCTATGCATTTAATGGAGAAGAGTTTAAGAATTTAAGAGGAAGTGGCTCTTTGTTTTCTTCCAAATATATTGGGACAGCGGGAATGGGAGGAAATGATGGAGGATGGTTTCTCTTGTATGGAGGATATGAGGGGAAGGCGTTGCAGTTCTTAAGCGACGGGAGTGTTGTTGAAATTCCAAATATATTTAACACTCGACTTATGGACGGGGGATTTGTTCCAGGTATTTCAAAGGTGGGATATGGAAACGATGCAACGTGGTTTGTGTGGAGCAAGGAAGCGGGAAGGATTAAGTTTATAAAATTGTTCCAAAATGGAAAATCAACAATTGATGGTGCGGTAGACCTTACCTCGTCAATCTCATCAAATATTGGAATTGTACGACGATTTGTCTGCAATGGAGTGGTATCAGGAAAATCGCTTCGTTGTAATGCTGATTTAGAGACTGTATCAAGTTCTTGGGATTTCAATGATTATGGATTTGATAATTCAAAACCATATACAATTGTTTCTGCAAATATTAGCAACAACATACTTCCAGTGCACAGAGGAAATATTTCATATTTTGGTTCTGATGGTTCAGGAAAAGTCACCATCTCGCTTTCAAATGATGGAATAAATTGGGATGTTGCAGATAATAACAAAGAAATAATTTTCAAAAATATAGAAGCAAACAGAATGTTTTGGAAGATGGAGTACACTCCAGCAAGCAACCCAATGTATTCGGTGTTCTTTAAATCGGTGAAGCTAGACTTCAAATTAAAAAGATAGCCCTTTAAACCCTAGGCACTAATTCCCAAACTCTAAACAATATCAAAATTCAAATGGTCTAAATTCTAAACGTTTGGAGTTTTGGTCATTTGGATTTGTTTAGGATTTAGGATTTCGATATTAGAGTTTGTGTATAATAAATATATGGACAAGAAAACAATCATTTGGATTATATTAGGGGTGGTGGTTGTTGCCGTCGTTGTGTTGGCACTCACGGGAAGTTTTAGTGCTCCACAAAAAACGGAACAAACATACAAACCAGGAAATGTTGCAGCACCTGGTGCAAGTGCAGTGAGTACTTCGGGGATTGTGGTAACTTCAGAAGGGAAGGCAGCACGAAACGATGCGGCGCCAATGTCACCAGAAGCACCACAGGAATCACTTCCAATTACCGACACAAGTTCTGTGACTTCGGATGCAATTGATATAAAAGTTACTTCTACAGGAATTACTCCAAAGGAATTTTCTGTAAGGGCAGGAGCGGTGACTCATTTACTTGTTTCTACGGGAGACCAATATACTCACTTGTTTAAATTCCAAGACCCATCACTTTCTGCAATTGCGGTAGGAATTGGTCCTGGAGATCCAGCACGACTCATGACCTTTAATGCACCAACCACAAAGGGAACATATCAGTATTTCTGTGATGTTCCGGGACATGTAGGAAGAGGAGAATCGGGGAAGATGATAGTAAACTAAAAAAGCCCGAAAGGGCTTTTTTTAATTTCGAATGACGAATGACGAATTTCAAATGAAGAGAAGAGAATGGGGCGAATTTTGAATGGGTCTAGAAGAAGCAGATTTATTTGTCGCTCATAATTTGTTGCAATGTGTTAAAATAAACTTGATGGATACAACTTCTATTTCCAAGTTTCGGAAGGAAATTATATGGGGCATTGTTCTTGTTGTACTTATTATAGTTGCTGGGTTTATTTTGCAAAAAAATAATATACTATTAGTAAATAAAAATGGTGTCACAGCATCAAGTACTGAACCAATGTTTAATGGCGTTCCGTTAAAAGATGTATATACCAAAGAAGTTCCTCAAGGCGCAACTCTTACGGATGCACAAACGGTGATTCCTGCAAGTGCCAATAAAGCACTAACAACAAGTGCACGCACAATTGTTATGAAGGCAACACAGGATGGTTTTAACCCATCAACTGTTACGGTAAATCAGTGGGATAGAATAGAGCTTGCGTTTTCTCCTCAAGATGGCGATTACGATTTTTCAATTCCTTATTTAGGTACCTATTTTTATACAGTAAAGAAAGGAGAGCAAACAAAAATGGCATTTGAGTTGCCAACATCAGGAACGTTTTATTTTGAATGTTTGTATGCGTGTCCCACGAGTGGAAAAATAAAAGGGGAGATTGTCGTGTTACCGAAAAACGCGAGACAGTAGAAATCTATAATTATCGAAGTCCGACTTCCAATTTGGAAGTCGGACTTCGATAAAGGGACTGGCAATGAAAACTTTATTCTAATTTTATAATATAAATGAAATATCGTTTTTTCTCTTTGATTGCAATTACACTTATTCACACTAAAAAGATTTTTAAACGTGTGTTAGCAAAATGGAATATCTCAACTTCTGTAATTACTCCACCAAAAAATGTGTCTTTTGATAGTGAATTACAAAAGAATGGTACAACTAGTGCACCTGAAGAGAGAAAGCAAACGGTTTTTGGACAGCGTATTGCGGAAATATGTCCCTATTGTGCTTCAAAAAATTTTGTAAAGCGTGGAATGCGAAAGAAAAAACGCGAATCAGTCCAGTTATATCTTTGTCGCGTATGTGGAAAAACATTTACTGCACAATTTGTGAAGGGCAAACAGTATCCACTTCACGTAGTAATTGAATCATTGAATTATTATTATCTTGGGTATTCATTTACGCAAACTGTTGCAATTATGCATGCGAAACACACCATTGAAATTCCTCCTGCGACAATTTCTGCGTGGGTGGAAGAGTTTAAGGAAATATGTCCGTATGATCGGATGCGAGAATATGCACTCAAACGTTTTACACCCAAAGATGCAGTTCAGGTGACCACAATGGCACATCGCCAAATTTATCGCTTTCGTTATCATCGCGCAAAGTTCTCTCTTATTCTTGAAGATTTTAAGCATCGTAATTTTAGTCGTCTTCGCGAATATCTTGAATCTGTTTCTGCAGAAACACCACATCATTATTTTCAGGAAGGTAACCGTATTTCGGAGGCACGTGCCCGATTTAACTATAATGATGTATACCTTCGTGCAAAACAGAATTATGCAACACGTATCGCGCGGTTTGTGCTTCAAGCAGTACAGGAAAATAAATTCCGACATGAGGCACTCCAACGATTTATGATTGCAACTGATTCAGTTACGATCGCAACTGAAGTTCCTGTATATATCACTGGAGAAGATATTGAGCATATGTCACATGCGTTAGGGTTTGAAATTCCTGGGTTTGCAGAGTGGAAAAAGGAAAACAAGCGTATTCTTATTACTGGGCATATTGATTTTTTACAAGTACGGAATGGACAGGTACATATTTTGGACTATAAACCACATGCAGATAAGGAGCGTCCCATTGAACAACTCACATGGTATGCGCTTGCACTTTCGCGACTTACAGGGCTTCGACTCTATGAATTTGTGTGTGCGTGGTTTGATGACACACATTATTTTGAATTTTATCCGCTCCATATTGTGTTAAAGAAAAAGAAAGTGCGAGTGAGAAAGAAACAATGGAATACAGAACTTAAAGTTGGTGTTGCAAGTCCGCTTGCGGAAGTAACGGCACCACCGGGGAAGCGTCGCAAACCAATTAATGTACAGTAATAATATGGAACAAACTCGTCAATGGAAATCTTATCCTAAAAAACCAATACGGAGTTTTCGCGATTTGGAGGTGTATACAAAAACACTCGAGTGTGCGGTTGTTATTGCATCGTCTGTGCGCACATCCGTTCCTGATTTTCCTGAATTATCAGGAATGGTAAATTGTGCGCTTTCCATTCCACTTTGGATTGCAGAGGCACATTCAATACGGTTTGCGAATAAAAAAGAAGGCATCACGCTTCTTGAGCGTGCGATGGCGGGGTGTAATAAAATGGTGGTGTATATTGAAGAAATGGTTGGAGTATATGGTGTGTCTTCTGGTATATTACCAGAAGAAAAGACAGAAAAGACAGAAAAGAAAAAAACAAATTCTATTCCAATACCTCGCAATACGCTTTCATTGGAACTTGCCGATGATCTCGTTAAAAAATACATAGAAGTACGAGGGAAGATTTTTCGCCTCGAGCAATCATGGAAAAAGTGGGATACAGAAGATGCTATGCGAAAAGTATGAAAATAGTTATTCAGGATTTTGAAAAGTAATGTGCTATAATAATAAAAAGAAATAAAATATTTATTATCTCACGAAAAAGTGCTGTATAGGCAAAAATGTGGGAAAGTCGTGAGATGGGAATGCAGGAAGGTCGTGAGATAGCAACATATCAATCTATACTACTAATTAATGAAATATCGCTTTTTCTATTCTTTTATAATCACTATTGCTCTTTGTGGATTTGTTTTGTATCAAAACGCACTTGCCCTAAACCTTGATACCACTGCAGTAAGTCCTGGGCTTGATGGAAACAGTAATTATATTTTTAATATTGCGGGGCTCTCAATTGGGACTACCACAAAAACAGCAAATACACTTCGGGTAGGTACGGGGGGTATTATATTTTCAGACGGGAGTACACAAACAGCGGGATTCCTTGGTTCTTCTCAAACAGTTTCAGCGGGAAACGTGAGTCAGGGTGTGTTTGGATATCCGAGTGCGTCAAGTGCATTTGCATTTCCTGCCGCACTTGGTATAGGTATAAACACCTATGCAGGACTTCCTGCTAATGGGTTGTATGTTGCTGGTTCGGTCGGCATCGGCACAACGGCACCAAGCTCCAAATTACATGTGTATGGTTCTGGCGGTAATCAAGGATTAATATTAGAAGCAAGTGATACAAGTGATGATTGGATAACATTTAAATCCGGTGGAATGACACTTGGCGGCGTTATGGGCGGATGGGCGACGGATACTGGTTATCTACGCTTTGATACAAAAGTTGCTGGTGGTGGAACTACGGAAAAAATGAGAATAACAAGCACCGGCAACGTCGGCATCGGGACGACGAGTCCATTGACGAAACTTCACGCCGTAGGTTCTTCTGCGACAAACATTGATGTTTTGACACTTGAGAATACTGACATAACAAGTAATACGACACGGGCTTTAAGTCTAAATTTTGTAGGGAGAGATACTGTTGGAAATCAAAAAACAGTATCGGCTATCAGGGCAGTGGTTGACCAGATAAACGTAAATGATGGGTATTTGTCTATACACACTAGAAACGCCAACACGCTAACGGAGCAAATTAGAATTAATAAGTCTGGTGATTTGGATGTATTTAATGGTGTATTAAGGGTAGCTGGGACAGGAAATACAACAATAGCAGGCAACGTCGGCATCGGGACGACGAATCCTAGTTCAAAATTAGATGTTACCACCGCTGGGCTGGGGGTAACCCAGACTACGACATCTGGTTTGGCTCTTGTTAATACCACGGCTGCAGCTTTAGGCGCTCAACAGATTTCTCCGGCTCTAAGGTGGAGCGGGTTTGGCTGGAAAACTGATGTTACAGCAGGTTCACAAGCGGTAGATTTCAGAGCCTTTGTCACACCAGTGCAAGGCACGGCTAATCCTACTGGTTATCTTGGCTTTGGTTCTTCAGTGAACGGCGGAGCTTACAGCGATAATCAATTGGTAATTACAACCGCCGGCAACGTCGGCATTGGGACGACGAGTCCTGGAGAAAAACTCGAAGTTAGTGGTAATGTAAAGGCAGTATCATTCTTATATTCTTCTGATTTCAATCTTAAAAAAGATATTTCCATCATTCCAAATGCGCTTTCAAAAGTTCTCCAACTTCAAGGTGTCTCTTTTAAATGGAAAACAAATAGTGAACCTTCAATTGGTTTTATCGCCCAAGATGTTGAGAAAATATTTCCAGATCTTGTGAGAACAGATCCGGTTACTAAACTTAAATCCGTGCAATACGGTAACCTAGTTGCACCATTAGTCGAGGCCGTGAAAGCCCAACAGGTGCAAATAGAGACTTACAAAAAGAATCAAGAGGATCAACAGAAACAAATTGATGAATTAACAGAGAAAATTAAATTACAAGTAAGATAATGATGTTATATAAAAACCAATTTTTTAGATTGATATCTATAGTCATTGGATTGGTTTCTTTTGTCGCTGTAACGGTGTATGGAATTAATACTACAGACACTGGTTTTCAAGTAAACGCTGGTGTTTCTAATGTAACCGTTGATGCGTGGGGGACTTGTAATAAAGTAAGTAATGCGAGTGCTAAAAATTATTTTGTACCCACTAAAACATCTGCTGAATGGACTGCATTCAGAAACAGTTTACCAGCAAACGTAACGTTATCTGCGTGTTGTACTACTGGATATCTTGACGGCGACCTCGACGGCGACGGTGCGGGAGTATATGGATGTTATAGTAGTGGTACTATAGTTGCAAATAACAACGACTGCGATGATACAAATGCGTCTATTAAATCAGGGTCAACACGAACCAGATATCAAAGTTCTACACCGGGATGTGGCACTGCGTGTGCAAGTGAAACACAAACATGTTCAACGGGTGGGGTGTGGTCTGGGACATATTCAGGAACATCATGCACTGCATCAACTCAGACTCGTTATGGGGCATTAACTTCAGCATGTGGCACATATAGTTCAACAAGTGAAACGCAAACCTGTCAGACAAATGGAACGTGGTCGCCAAATAATTATTCATTAACAAGTGCGCCTGCGGCTACAACCCAGACTCGTTATGCGGCCGCAACCTCAACCTGCGGGACATATGGGTCATTGAGTGAAACGCAAACATGTCAGGCGAATGGTCTATTTAATGGTTCCTATACACTCACTAACCCTCCTGGTGCCGATACGCGAACACGTTATGCCGATTCTGCACCGTGTGATGCAGCGTGTTCCAGTCAAACACAAACTTGCCAATCTAATGGAACCTGGTCTCCAAATACCTATATATATAGTTCATGTGCCGCACAGTCTTCAACTGAGTGGTGGATTGATTTTGATCATGATAATTATGGGAATAACACAAACACACAATGGGCATGCAGCGCTCCATCTGGATATATAAGTGGGGGTGGGACTGTCGATTGTAATGATATGGATGGCTCAAAATTCAGAACGGTCGCGGGTTACCGAGATGGTGATTATGACGGATATGGATATGGATCATACCAGACTTGCGTAGGTGATTGGGTTTCGTATGTTGCAAATAATACTGATTGTTATGACTCTAATTCCAGTGCAAGACCCGGTCAAACTCAATGTTTTTCATCAAATAGAGGGGATGGAAGTTTTGATTATAACTGTGACGGGAGTTCATCGCTTATGTATAATCATCCAGTTCTTGGATGTGTTGCATTTGGCGGAATGACATGGCGTGCAGAAATACGAAATGAGACTACAGGAGGAACATGTGTTGCAAATTCCACAACTTGTGGTGCGGGGACTGCGTTGGGGTATTGGAAATCGGGGGGTTCATGTGTTTGTTCTCCGAATACAGTATGTTATTCAGGCAATCCTTCGGCGGGACAATGGGGTTACCCAGTAAGTGCATATGGAGCCAGTGATTGCGGAACACAAAGTGGGACATATGAAAGTAATGGTCCAGCTGGAATGTGGCGTGGCGATTCTTCATGTTTACCGGGTAATGAAACTGCAGGAAGTTTTGGTGGCCCCACTACTCCCGTTTCTTTAATTTGTAGATAAACTTTATGCAATATAATAAAAAAACAATTTACATTATTTTAGTAGTTCTTTTTATTTTGATCTGTATTTTTTTTCTTTTTTTTCAAAAAAATAAAGAAAATAAAGTGGAGCCTAATAAAGAAATAGAATCGTATAAAATACTTTCCCAAAAAATGAAGGAGGGGAAGTTGAATAGTGAAGAACTCAATCTCCTTTCAAAAAAAGAGACTGAACTTGTTGAACTTCAAAAAAGGGGTATTGAGGCTATTGCCACAAAAGATTTTGCTTTGGCGATAGATATATTTTCGAAGTTGACTATGTGGAATGAAGGAAGTCCTCTTCCCCACACACAATTAGGTTGGATCTATGAATTACAAAATAATTCCGAAGGTGCACTCGAGGAGTATAAAAAAGCGATAGAATTAAATGAAGTTGAAAAGTTGACCTCTCCGTATTTAGGACTCGCACGGTTATATGTGGAAGAAGGTAAATTTACTGAAGCGGAAACGGTTTTAAAAAATGGAATTGAAATGGACCCTACATATTCCGATTTTTATCTAAAATTGAGTGAAATTTATGGGAAAATGGGAGAGTCAGAAAAAAAGAATGAATATATCAAAAAATACGAATCTTCACTTAAATCTTCCCAGTTAATCACTAATTCAACCTCTACAGACGTGGGGAAAACCCCCGAATTTTATCTTGAACTAGCGCGCGAAGCATTAGTCAATGAAAGAGCGTGGGAAGCTGAAGCAATGGTAAAACTTGGTTTAGAGATTGATAAGAATTATGCCGAGTTTTATAATATTTTAAGAATTGTCTATGAAAAATATCATAATCCTGAAAAAGCGAAAGAATATGCGGCAAGATATGAAGAATTACGGATAAAATAGTAGTCCAAAAATATTTATTTTTCCCCATGGCGGTTTAGCCATGGGGTCTTCTTTTTCTCTCGCTATTTATATTTAATAAAGTTTAGTATAATAGAAGCTATATTATAAATAATACATATGAAAATATCACACATCGTACATAAGGTTCGTTCTTTAAGAAAAGAGAGACAAAATAAAGAAAATCAAGGACAGGAGAAGCGAGCTATTTTTGTGAGCGGGTTAATTATTGTTGCTGCCGCTGTTATTGCGGTTGGCATCCTCACAAAATGGACATTTTTCCTCGGTTCTTCGCTTAGTACTGATACAGTAAAAGCGAAAACAGAGCAGTTTATTTTTTCTTCGAATCTTTCAGGAGGGAAGAAGGTTGAAATAAAAGAAATTTCAGACGCGGGGGCGGGAATATATAAAATTATGGTGCAACTTGAAGGAGCGCCGAGTCTTATTGAATCCTATATAACAAAAGATGGAAAATTATTTTTTCCAAACGTAATGAAGATGGATCCAACTGATGCAAATAAATTGCCTCAGACTTCAAAAAATATTCCCAAATCGGATAAACCGAATATAGAACTTTTTGTGATGAGTTATTGTCCATTTGGCACACAAATTGAAAAAGGAATTATTCCCGTGCTTGAAACATTAGGAAGCGCAATAGATTTTAGGCTGAAATTTGTTAATTATACGCTTCATGGAAAAAAAGAATTTGATGAAAATATAAATCAATATTGTATAGAAAAGGAAGCGCCACAAGCTCTTGTTGGATATCTTAAGTGTTTTGATGGAACAAATAGTAATGCATGTCTTGCTATAAATTCTATTAGTGCAGCAACAATTAATGCGTGTGTTTCAGCAACTGATAAAAAATATAAACTTACCGCATTATTTGAAAAAGAGTCAAAAGAACGTCAAGGGAATTCATCATTTCCACTTCACGAGGATGAAAATAAAGCATACGGAGTTAAAGGTTCTCCTGCACTCGTTATTAATGGCACAAGTGTTGAATCTTCCCGTGACAGCGCAAGTCTCTTAAAAACAATATGTAGTGCATTTACAAATAAACCATCAACCTGCGATACAAAACTTTCTGATGTTGCTCCTGGTCCTGGATTTGGGAATACTCCAGCAGCAGCAGGAGGTGCGGCAACTGCTGGATGTGAAACACAATAAAAACTAAAAACAAAACCCTTTAAAGGTTTTGTTTTTAGTTTGAGATGCCATATAATAGTGTGTATATGATTTCGTATGATGATTTTGCAAAAGTGGAACTAAAAACCGCACACGTAGTAACTGCAGAACGGGTTCCCAACTCAGAAAAATTATTAAGACTTTCTTTGCAGGTTGGGGATACAAATGAAACAGGAGAGCTAGTTGAACGGATTGTTCTTGCGGGGATTGGGAAACAATATGAGCCAGAATTGCTTGTCGGGAAGGATATTGTGATTGTCGCAAATCTTGAACCACGTTCACTTATGGGAGAGGTGAGTAATGGAATGATTGTTGCAGCAACAAATGGAGATGGTGTTATCTCAATTCTTCAACCAGACAAACCGATCGGGGGAGGGTGGAAGATAAAATAAACCCTAAACACTAATATCGAAATCCTAAACAAATCCAAAATACAAATTATCGAAACCAGTTTGAATATTTGAGTTTTGATATTGTTTAGAGTTTAGTTTTTTGAATTTAGAGTTTTAAATAAATTTATGAAACAAAAATTATTTTCTTATGCATTAGTTGGTTGCATCATCCTTATTTTGGGTATTGTTCTTTTTGTTAAGCTAACTCCAACAGGGGAGGAGGTTCTCTCGTTGTTTAAGTCCTCACATTCATTTTTTCTCCCATTAGTTATTGTTTCCGCTGTTATAGATAGTATCAACCCTTGTGCGTTTTCTATTCTTTTACTAACAATTACATTTTTATTTAGTTTGGGAGCAGATAGAAAGAAAATATTTTCTATTGGTGGATCATATATTCTTGGGGTTTTTCTTGTGTATCTTGCAATTGGATTGGGTATTTTGAATGTTCTTTCATTTTTTAATATTCCCAATTTTGTGGGAAAGGTTGGCGCAATGTTAATTATTCTGCTTGGTATTCTCGACATCATAAATACATATATTCCTTCGTTTCCAATCAAATTAAAAATTCCAAAAGCATCACACAAAACGATGGCGCGTCTTATGGAAAAATCTTCAATTCCTGCTTCTTTTGCTCTTGGAGCTTTTGTTGGGCTTTGTGAATTCCCTTGTACTGGAGGTCCTTATTTAATGATTCTTGGGTTGCTCCATGATTCGCGTACATTTATGGGTGGTTTTGGGTATTTATTGCTTTACAATGTGCTTTTTATTGCTCCATTGCTCATTATTTTGGGTATTGCATCAAAAAAGACGTTGGTAGATAGATTTGATGCGTGGAGAAAGGATGTATCAGGAAAATTGCGTTTTATTGATGGTGCAATTATGATTGGAATGGGAGTGCTCATTTTCTTACTTTCGTAAGAAAATGAGTAAATCAAAACTCAAATCTCAAAATGCAAAGTTGAAGCTAAAAACTTTTTAACTTAAAACCTTTACGTTTCATTTTTGACTTTTGCACTTTACGCTTTACACTAACATATATGGATTTCGAAATAATTAAACAAAAAATTGAAGAGATGAAGAAGAAGGGGGACGTTGATCTCTCACTTGATGAAGATCTTTCAATTGCAATTATGAATCTTGTGAGTTTGGAGGAGCATTTTTTCTTTACTGCAGAAAAGACAAAGAAAGATGACTATTTCAATTTGTTGCGTGAGGTGAGAGAAATGCGAAGGGAGTTGTTGGGAAAGATGATGACACAAAACGAGGGAGAGACGTGGTGTATATCAAAACATCTTCTCGCGACCTCAATGCGTCTCATGGAAGTAGGAACAAAATTAGAAGGAAGTGGAAAGAGGGAGGAAGCAAAGCGTATGTTTGATTTGGCATATAAATCATATGCAATGTTCTTTGGGATTCGTTTGAAACTTGTTGATATAAGCTCAATAAAAAAAATTGATGATTCCCAGCTTTCAAAACATGACACAAAGCCAAAAGATGGTCCGTGGTCATTTGAAGATATTGTCGAAAAAATGGTTGACTGCTGCGACGAATCAGATAAAAATCCTAAGCACTAATATCGAAATCCTAAACAAATTCAAAATACTAAAATCGGTTTGAATATTTGAGTTTTGATATTGTTTAGAATTTAGGGTTTAGAAATTAGAATTTTATAAAGGATTTATGAATAAAAAGAATATATTAATTACTATCGGACTTGTTGTTTTAGTTGTTGGCTTCATTGTGTTCATGTGGTATTTGGCGCAACCAAAACCTGTTGCTCCTGAAGTTGTAGCATTATCGCAATGTCTAAAAGAAAAAGGTGCAGTAATGTATGGGACGTATTGGTGTTCTCATTGTAAAGAACAAAAGAGGATGTTTGGAGACGCATTTAAAAATATCTCATACGTTGAATGCACAGAAAAAGAAAAAGAGTGTACCGTAGCGGGAATAGAGGGATACCCAACCTGGGTGTTTGCTGATGGATCAAAGCTTCCTGGTGTACAAGAATTTAAAGTACTCGCAGACAAAGCAGGATGCCCATTTCGGTAAACCCTAAACACCAATATCGAAACTCTAAACAAATTCAAATTACCAAAACCAGTTTGAGTATTTGAGTTTTGATATTGTTTAGAATTTAGGGTTTAGAAATTAGAATTTATTAGGCTCTGTTCTCACGACAGAGTATAATTGTTATATGGCTCGTGTCCAAAATATTGAAACCTTTCAAAAATCAGACTTAAGAAAGAAAGCACTTGAGATTATTGAGGCGGCGTATGACGCTATCGACACAGAGCGTGCAATTGAACGTGTAGTTCAGATTACAAAAACAACGCTTCAACTCGGAGAGGTAAAAATTTCACTTGATACAGTTGATAGAATTTTTATTGTGGGGGCAGGCAAGTGTTCTCCTATTGCTGCATGTGCACTTGAAAGTATATTGGGGAAGTTGGTTTCTGGGGGAGTTGTTATTGGCACAAAGAAAGGTAATTTGTGTCCGGTATCTATGACGATCAAAGAAGGAACACATCCATACCCTTCAGAAACAAATATTAGCGTGACAAATGAAATGTTGGAGTCGTTACATGGACTTACCAATCGTGATCTCGTGATCGCTCTTATTTCTGGTGGTGGCTCAACATTATTGTGTAATCCGAAGAATATGACATGTGAGAACGAGAAAGATATCGTTCAAAAAATGTTCAAGGGTGGCGCAACTATTGAAGAGTTGAATACGATTCGGAAGCATATTTCGGGTGCGCGTGGAGGAATGCTTGCGTTTCACGCATATCCTGCACGAGTGGTGTCATTCATTTTTTCAGATGTTCCTGGGAATGACATAAGTATGGTTGCATCTGGTCCCACTGTAATGGACACAACCACAGTTAGTGATGCAAAAAAAATTGTAGATAAATATGGGCTTTCTAGTTTTTTTCCTGAGGGGTCACTAATAGAAACAGTAAAAGATGAAAAATATTTTGAACGTGTGAGTAATCAAATTATTGTTTCCAATGATAAAGCGCTCGATGCCATGAAAGATGTTGCAGAGCGTCTTGGATTTTCTACGGAAGTAGTTACGAATACGTTGCGTGGAGAAGCAAAGGAGATAGGAAAAAAAATTGTTGAAATGGTAACGATAGCTCCACCACATTCTGTTTATTTTTTAGGTGGAGAGCCAACGGTAACAGTGAGTCATGAGGGGAAGGGGGGACGCGAATTAGAACTTGTCCTTTCTGCTGTTTCACACATAAAAGATGATGCAATTATTGTTGGTTTTGCTTCAGATGGGCGCGACAATTGTGATTTTGCCGGTGCAATCTGTGATATAATGACTGCACAGAATGCAAAGGAAAAGAAGATTGATCCTGATCAATATTTGAGAGAGAATGCCTCCTACAAGTTTTTTGAAACTGTGGGAGATTTTATTATGACCGGAGAAACTGGAGAAAATGTCTCGGATCTTATCTTTGCAATAAAAAAATAATTAATTATATATGTCTAACAAATTTATCGCATGGTTTGAAGAGGTGGGGATTAAAGATGTCCCAAGCGTTGGGGGAAAGAATGCTGCGTTGGGGGAAATGTATTCAAACCTTGTTCCGAGGGGAGTACGAATTCCTGATGGATTTGCGATTACTGCAGAGGGATACAGGCATTTTGTGAGAGAAACTGGGATTGATACAAAGATTGCGGAAATTCTTAAACCATTAGATACCAAGAATATTAAGCAGCTTCAAATGTGTGGAAAAACCATTCGGGAACTTGTGGTAAAAACTGAATTTCCTACTGACCTTCGAGATGCAATTATCAGTGCGTATGCAAAGATGCAAGAAAAATATGGAAAAAATACTGACGTTGCAGTGCGATCTTCTGCAACCGCTGAAGACCTTCCTGGAGCATCATTTGCAGGACAACAAGAGACATTTTTAAATGTTCGCGGTGAACAGGAGGTTTTGCATTATGCAAGAAAATGTATTGCATCATTGTTTACTGATCGAGCAATTTCATATCGAGTTGATAAAGGATTTGAGCATACTGATGTAGCACTTTCTGTTGGTATTCAACGAATGGTGCGCTCGGATATTTCTTCTTCTGGTGTTGCATTTACCATTGATACCGAAACTGGATTTGATAAGGTCATTGTCATTAATGGTATTTATGGGCTTGGAGAATTTATTGTTCAAGGAATGGTAATTCCTGATGAGTTTATTGTATTCAAACCAACTCTTGAAAAAGGACATCGTGCAATTATTGCAAGAGATTTAGGAAAGAAACATATCAAATTGGTTTATGGAATGCATGGAACAAAACAAAAATCAGTTTCTTGGAAAGACGAACAGAAATTTTCTCTTACTGATGACGAGGTGCTCCAGCTTGCACAGTGGTGTTTAGAAATTGAAAAATATTTTTCGGAAACTCATGGGAAATATCAACCAATGGATATTGAGTGGGCAAAAGATGGAAACACAGGAGAGTTGTTTATTGTTCAAGCACGACCAGAAACAGTTCACTCATCTCAAGATAAATCGGTATATAAAGAATATCGCTTGAATAAAAAAGGAGACATTCGAGTGAAAGGAATCGCAGTTGGGTCAAAAATTGCAAGTGGTGGTGTGAGAATTTTGAAGAGTGCGAGTCAACTTTCAGATTTCCAAAAAGGCGAGGTGCTTGTGACAGAAATCACTGATCCAGATTGGGAACCGATTATGAAAATTGCTTCTGCAATTGTTACAAACAAAGGAGGGAGAACATCTCATGCTGCGATTGTGTCTCGAGAACTTGGAATTCCTTGTATTGTGGGAACAAATAACGCGACAAAAGTATTAAAAAATAAAGAGGTGGTCACTATCGATTGTTCTTCTGGAAATGAAGGAATTGTGTATGGCGGTGAACTACCATTTGAAATTATTGAGCACAAACTTGGAGAGGTTCCGAAAACAAAAACGAAAATTATGGTGAACATTGGTGCGCCCGATGAGGCATTCAAAAGCCACTTTCTTCCGGTGCGCGGTGTTGGACTCGGACGTCTTGAATTTATTATTGCGTCACATATAAAGATTCATCCAAATGCACTTATTAACTATCAAAGTTTAAAGAAGGGGAGTAAAACTCGAGATACACGAAAACTTTTGAAATTAATAGAGGAAATGACAGTTGGGTATGAAGATAAGGCTGAATACTATACCAGTGAGCTTGCTGAAGGAATCGCAAAGATTGGAGCAGCATTCTATCCAAATGATGTTATTATCCGTTTTTCTGACTTCAAAACGAATGAGTATTCAAAACTTGTAGGTGGATCGCTTTATGAACCACAAGAAGAGAATCCAATGTTGGGATGGCGAGGGGCATCACGATACTATGATCCAAAATTTGTTGATGCATTTGGGCTAGAATGTGAGGCGATGCGACGAGTGCGAGAAGATATGGGATTGCAAAATGTTATTCCAATGATCCCATTTTGTAGAACGCCGGAAGAAGGAAGAAAAGTTGTTTCTATTATGGCAGAGCATGGACTTGATAGAGCAAAAGATAAGAAGCTTAAGATTTATGTGATGTGTGAGATTCCTTCAAATATTCTTCTTGCTGATGAGTTTCTCGATGTCTTTGATGGAATGTCGATTGGCTCAAACGATCTTACACAACTTACTCTTGGACTTGATAGAGACTCTGGGATTGTGACTCATGTTGCAAATGAAAATAATGCATCAGTAAAAAAACTTATTGCACAAATCATTGAGAAGTGTAGAGCACAAAAGAAATATATCGGAATTTGTGGGCAGGCTCCATCCGATTATCCAGAGTTTGCTGAATTTCTTGTTGAGGAGGGAATTGAGAGTATGTCATTAAGCCCAGACTCAGTTATGAAGATGATAGGGGTGGTTCAGAAGAAAGAAAAGGAGGTGGCGAGTACAAGGAGAAAAGCGCAGCTTCCACAGAAATAATCAATAAACAAAACCCGCAGTAAAAGCGGGTTTTTGTGTTACAATGGGTATATAAACATGGATGTACAAAATCAACCAAAAATTGGTTTCTTTGAACTTGAGGGGTGGGAGGAAAAACTTATTCGTGCAGAAATAATAAATGCAGAATGTCGTTTTTCAAATGATAAAATTGAAGAAGGAAAAATTCCCGCACAAACAGATTTTGATGCGATTTGTATTTTTGTTGACTCGGTAATTAATGAAAAGACGTTAGAATATTTTCCAAAACTTAAATTTATTGCAACCCGTTCAACGGGATATGACCATATTGATTTAGCGGCCTGTAAAAAGAAGGGGATTGTTGTTACTAATGTTCCTGGGTATGGAGATAATACTGTTGCGGAGTTTGCGTTTGGGTTACTTCTTACTATGACAAGAAAGATTTATGATGCAATTGATCAGGTGAAAGAAACTGAATCGTTGTCTCATCTTCGTTTGCGTGGAATTGATTTAAATAATAGAACAATTCTTGTTATTGGTACGGGAAGAATTGGAACACATGCAATAATGATTGCAAAGGGATTTTCAATGAATGTAATTGCGTTTGATCCAAAACCAAAACCAGAACTTGCGACAAAACTTGGATTTCAATATGTTTCTCTTGAGGATGGTTTGCGACAAGCAGATATTGTAACTATCCATTGTCCATTGAACGATCAAACAAAACATCTTCTGAACACTGAGACGATGCGATATGTAAAAAGGGGTGTTTATTTAGTGAATACTGCCCGAGGGGGAATTATTGAAACATTTGCATTGATTGAGGCGCTCCTTGAGGGAAGGATTGCGGGTGCCGCACTTGATGTATTAGAAGACGAGGAGCAGGTGAAGGATGAGGTTCAGTTCTTTAGTAAAAAAGGAGCAAAGGCAGAGGATTTACGATTAGTGCTTGCAAACCACAAACTAATGAGTATGCCGAATGTATTTATCACCCCACATACTGCATTTAACACGCAGGAAGCATTGGAGAGAATATTAAAAACAACTCTTGAAAATATTCGTGGGTATATGAGTGGAAATCTAGTCCATATTGTTTCATAATCTTTGTATGTTTTCTTTTCTTTTAGAGGTATCAAAATATATACTTCCAGTAATACTTGTGGCTGTTTTTTTGGTTGCGTGTGCGCGGTATATATTTAAGTTTTCTTTTTTTAATACAAAAAGCGGATTGTTTTTTTCTTTTAGGAATTTAGCAATTATTGCTGTAGTAGGAAAAATATTTAATGCGGGATTGTTAACGTACTTGCAATATTCTGTGTGGAAGCAGAGCGGTGCGGTAGGTGAGGTATTTCTCAATTCCCCAATATCGAAAGATCTTCCTTTTTCTGCTGCGAAAAACTTTGAATGGTTATTGAATAATAAATTTGGATATTTTCTTTTTTATTCATGGGGCAGATTTTGGTTGTCTGTGTTGATATCTCTATTGGTTGCGTATGTTTTTTATCTTTTATTGCGTGCTTTAAAGCTTAAAACCGAGCGTTTTTTTGAAGAGGGAGAGACCGAGTTGGGTTTTTTGTGTGCTCTCGTTGTTGGGTGGCCTGGATTTGTATTGTTTGTTCCATTTGTTTTTTTGAGTGTTGTGTTCATTTCAATTGTAAAACTATTATTTTTTAAAGAAAAATACACCACACTCGGTGCGCCATTCATACTTGCGACCGTTATAACATCCATTTTTGGTAATTACCTTATTTTCTTGTTTGGATTGGGAGTTCTTAAGGTGTAGAATTAGGGTATATGGAAATACAGAATATTGAACATCCAAAAGCTTCTCCGAAGGATGTTTTTTTGCATCTTGGATCTATTGTTGCACTTTATGGAAGTGCGATAGCGTTTTTGATTCTTACGTTCAATCTCTTTGATATGTGGATGCCTGATGTTGCTGAGTATTATAGCGCTCGAGGATCTGCGTCGTTAATCAGGGGGGCAATTGCTGCACTTATTGTTTTTTTCCCAATGTATATTGTTTCATTAAAAATGCTTCATAAAGCATACACAGAGGATGAGACACGAAAAAAGGTTTGGATACGAAAGTGGTTGCTCTATTTCACACTATTTGTGACAACATTCGTTATTGCGGGAGATCTTATTTCACTCATATATAATTTTTTAAATGGAGAGTTCACGGTGAGGTTTATTCTTAAAGTGTTGGTAGTGTTTTTTGTTGCTGTGTCTATCTTCTGGTATTATCGACGTGAGTTGAAAGACTTAATTGATAAAACTACTTTTTATGTAGGTATTGGTATTTCATCAATTATTCTAATAAGTATTGTTATTGGATTTATGTTTGCGGGCTCTCCAATGAAAGAAAGAACGCGGAAGCTTGATGAGCAGCGAATTTCTCATCTTTCAACACTTCAGATGAATATTGTTGAGTATTGGCAAAACAAGGGAAAACTTCCTGAAAATCTTTCTGTATTGAGAGATGATTTGAGAAATATCTCCATTCCTCAAGATCCTGAAACGAGAACTGAATATGGATATGGAATAAAGGGAGAAGACACATTTATATTGTGTGCGGTGTTTGGAGGAGATAAAGAAAAGGAGAATGGAGTTTCCTATGATGATTATTATTTTGGTATTAGGGGTGATCATTCCTGGAATTATAAGGCTGGAAAATCTTGCTTTGAAAGAACAATAGATGCTGATTTCTTTAACCAAAAGAATGGCGTCAAAGCACTTCCTCAGTAATGAAAATAATCGTAAGGGTTGAACCACAAGCAAGGGAAAGAAAGGTTGAGAAGATTGGAGAGCGGTGTTT
This sequence comes from Parcubacteria group bacterium LiPW_41, assembly GCA_007375535.1. Classification (GTDB taxonomy): domain Bacteria; phylum Patescibacteriota; class Minisyncoccia; order UBA6257; family GWB1-50-10; genus LiPW-41. The sequence continues at coordinate 39,106 of VMEM01000003.1, forward strand.
TAGGGTACGCACAACTAAACCAGCAAAAGAGGGAAAAGCAAATTCGGATGTTATTGAATTACTTTCGGATTATTTAGGTGTTTCAAAGTCAAATATTGAGATTATTTCAGGTCATCGTGCTAAAGAAAAAATTATGATGATTGATGGGTTATGAAAAAGATAGTTGTTACAATTGTTTTCGCAGTGACAATCTTGTGTGTTTATTTTTTGGTTCAAGGTATAAAAAAAGAGGAAGCACAATATGGCAATACCAAACTTCCTGAAATTATTGTTGATTCTCCGAGATCGGGATCGGTAATTCAATCTCCACTTATGATTCGTGGAAAAGTAAAGGGTAGTTGGTTTTTTGAGGCAGTATTTCCGATTGTCCTAAAAGACAATGAGGGAAAAGAAATTACTTCTTCTCACGCACGAGCAGAAGGAGAGTGGATGACTGAAGGATATGTGCCTTTTTCTGCCGAACTTCTTTATCCTACGCAGAAGAGAGGAGAGGCTGGTTTTCTTGTCTTTAAGAGAGACAATCCATCAGGTTTGCCTGAAAATGATGCATCAGTTAGTATTCCAGTTATCTTCTAATCCAAGATTTCAATCTGTTGAGGTCCGACCTCAACAGATTGAGACCTCAACGGATAAAAAAAACATATGGGGAAATTATTTGAATTAATTAGTGAAAACAAGCCAGCGGGTGACCAACCGAAAGCGATTGAGTCGCTTGTTTCTGGTTTAAAAAATGGAATGCATTCGCAGACTCTCTTGGGTGTCACTGGTTCTGGAAAAACATTTACGATTGCAAATGTGGTCGCAGAACTCGATACTCCAACACTAGTAATCGCTCACAACAAGACATTGGCGGCGCAGTTGTGCAACGAGCTTCGCGAATTGTTTCCCAATAACTCGGTGCATTATTTTGTTTCATATTACGACTACTATCAACCCGAAGCATATATTCCAACCTCTGATACATATATAGATAAGGAAGCAATGATAAATGAAGAGATTGATAAGCTTCGTCATGCAGCAACAACTTCACTTCTCACTCGACGTGATGTGATTGTGGTTGCAAGTGTTTCGTGTATTTATGGACTTGGAACTCCAGAAATTTATAAAAAAAATATTTTCCACTTTAAAGAAGGAGATTCTGTAGATCGCGCAACACTTATCAAGCAGCTTATCGGATTGCAGTTTTCTCGCACCAACTCTGACTTAAAAAGAGGAACGTTTCGTGTGAGAGGTGATCAGTGGGAGATAATGCCAACAGACAAGGAAATTATTTTTTCGTTTGAGCTTGAAGACGGAATAATTAAGAAAATTTATGAAATTAATCCAGTAGAAGGATTTGTTCGCGGAAAAACAAAAGAACTAAAGGCGGTGTTCATTCCTCCTGCAAAACATTTTATTACAAAAAAAGAGGTTCGGGATAATGCGATAAAGGAAATAAAAAAAGAGCTAAAGCAACAACTTGCGAAGTTTGAGAAGGAGGGGAAATTACTTGAGGCAGAACGTCTTGAGAGAAGGACTAAATTTGATTGTGCGATGATTGAGGAGATTGGGTATTGCAATGGAATCGAAAACTATTCCCGTCATCTTTCTGGAAGGAATGCTGGCGAACCACCTGATACATTACTTGATTACTTCCCAAAGAAAAAAGATGGAAGCGCAGATTTCATTACAGTAATTGATGAATCCCACGTGACTGTTCCACAACTTGGAGGAATGTATGCGGGAGATGCGGCTCGCAAAAAAACACTCATTGAATTTGGATTTCGACTTCCTTCTGCAGCAGATAATAGACCTTTGAATTTTAAAGAGTTTGAAACACGTGTTGGAAATACCATTTATGTTTCTGCAACTCCTGCAGAATTTGAGAAAAAGAAATCAAAAACAGAAGGTCAGATTGTTGAACAGATTATCCGTCCTACAGGGCTCATTGATCCAAAAGTTACTATTTGTGGAGTTCGTGGGCAGGTTCAGGATTTAATTGGAAGAATTGAAGCACGAGAAAAACTTCCTGATGGAACAAATCCACGTGTGCTGGTTACGACACTTACAAAACGGATGGCAGAAGACCTTTCGCAGTTTCTTGAGGAAAAAAATATAAAAGTTACTTATTTACATAGTGATGTAAAGACTCTTGATAGAATAAAAATTCTTACGAAATTGCGAAGAGGGGAGATTGATGTACTTGTGGGAGTGAACCTTTTGCGTGAGGGACTTGATTTGCCAGAAGTAGAACTTGTTGCAATTTTAGACGCAGACAAAGAAGGATTTTTGAGAAGTGAGACTTCGCTTATTCAAACTATTGGACGCGCTGCAAGAAATGTTCGTGGTGAAGTGGTGATGTATGCCGATTCAATTACTGGTTCGCTTGAACGTGCAATTCGGGAAACGGAGCGAAGAAGAAAAATTCAACTTGCATATAATAAAGAACACAATATCACCCCAAAAACCATAATCAAAGAAATCAAAGATATTCTTCCGACTGGTGAGATTGCAGCAATTGAATTAAGTGTTGCGCCAAAAACAAAGAGGGGGATAGAGGAATTGTTGAAAGAGAAGGAGAAAGAAATGAGGGAAGCCGCAGAAGAATTAAATTTTGAGTTGGCCACGCTTTTAAGAGATGAGATAAAAGAGCTTTCAAAACATCTTTCAGAAAATAAGAAGAAGGCAGTTAAAGTTGGAAAAGAGAAAAAAGAAAAGGCTCGAAAACATTTTTCAGATAAATAATTTGGGTAAAAAATGCCCCGCATAACGCGGGGTCTTTTAATTTAATTAACAGTAATTCTCGCTCCAATGACAGCAATTTTTTCCTGCATGTAATAGGTACCATACAAATAAATTGCTTTATATGTTTCCTTTTCCGCAATTGAAATTTTGAATTCTCCATGGGCTCCAAAGCCCATATCAGACTCAAATCTTCCTCCAACGGCAACAAGATCCAATAATGGAAAAAGTCCACGGACATCAATGTATGGGTCGGTATCAAATTGACCCTTTTCTATTCGATAATAAATAAATACTTGTTTTTGTAAATAATAATTATCTTTCGTTACGTATCCGAGGAATCCTTCAACTCCAACGATCCAGCCGAGATCCTTGTTTCTTGGATTCTCTCTTCTTTGAAGTCCCACCAGCGGTGCTATTTCAAAGAAACGTGTTGAATATGAGACACCAAGAAATCCGGCTTCTGATGGGCTTTTTTCTGGGTGAGAAACTGAAACTTCTCTCGACCTAGAAGATCTCCAAGAGCCAACAAGAGTTATTTGTTCGGAGATGCCGAAGCGTGTATATAGTCCCCAGGTTGACCACTTTTCGGGTGTCGTACCGAATGGGGTGCCACACACATCGCCAGTTATGGCAACTTGTCCAAATGCAGTTGGTGCGATGAGTAAAAGAATTAGAAAAGCGATTATTTTTGGCGCTTTCATCTGTTTTTCTCCTATTTATTATTAGTAAAGAATTGTAACTATATTATACACAAATTTATAGAAATGTCAATATAAAAAATACTCCGCATTAGCGGAGTAGTGTTTATTAGAAGTTTTGAGGGAATCTTTTATAGGTTGTTTTTTTTGAATTCCAACCCTCTGGATATTTGCTCTTTGGTTTTTCTTTTGCATCAACCTCAGGTTCTTCAATCTCATTTTTTTCGGGTTTTTCACCCTTAAGATCATTGATTTGAGATTGCAGATCTGTTATTGCGTCTGCATCTTTTTCTTGGCGTTCTTCAACACCGGTTATTCTTTCTTCATGATTTTTTAAGGTTTTATCAACCTTCTTTTTCCACTGAGTGTGAGAATTTTTTGAAACTGTTTCAATTTTTTTATTCTCGACTTCCTTGGAAGAAGGGGAGAAGATATTAGTGAGGCAGTACAATCCGAAAACGAAAAGCGCTAGAACCAAAATAACGCCAGCAACAACTTGAAGAATTTGTCTTCCAGTCATAATGAGCTCCTTTATATATTTGTTTAAGATGAAAACATTGTATTATATATTGGTGATTTTGTCAACCACATGGAGAAATGTATAAACCTTGACAAATACGTCTAATATTGACTTTTTCTCACTTTTGCGGTACAATTCAACCATTCTTTAATAACATAAAAAAGGAGAAAAAAATATGAAAAAGATAATCTTTTTCTTTTTATTTGCTGTAATGTTTTCAACCTTGGGTTTTGCCCAGGTGAGCAATGTTTTCAGAGATTACAATTCTGTAAAAGGGGAAAAAATTGAAGTTTCTTGGATTACACCAAAGCTCGACGATATGTCTGAAATTCGTATATATGATGGAAAGATTTCATCTGTTGCGGATTTGAAAATGGCAAAACGAATAGAAACAGTTTTACCCATTCCAGGAGAGAGGCAATCAGTCTATTCTTCTAAGTTTGGTGATATAACAGTTGTTGTAATTGGAACTTTTGGGGAAATTAAATCAATTAATATAATTTCTTCATCCTTATGCGAAACCTTTTATGTTGCGCCGTTAAATAGTGCATCTCTCAAAAAGGAAACTTCAGTTCAATCTATTTCTGGTGTCGATTTACCTGTTTTAGTTGGGTATGAAAACTTAACTGAAAAAGGAGTTGAACTCAGTGATATCGCACAAGAAGGAAAGTCGTTCAAATTCTTTATGAATACGACGACTCTTGCAGGTAATCGATATATGAAGCTGGCCGCACCGCTTGGTCGGGATATAACATTCCCTAAAGGGTCAAAAATTAGTGGAAATATGATGGTTCCTGCACCTCTTGGTGATGTTCAGTTATCGGTTACCCTTAAAAAAGCTGGTGTTGTCATTATGAACTCAGCACTCTACCAAATTTCGAAAGGTGATTGGAGAAGACAAAGTTTCCAATTCCCTGAGATTGATGGTGTGTTTGATGAGGTACAGTTAAATTTTTCTTATCTTCAGAATGAGTCAGGTCTTCGAAATTTGTTCCTTGATGGCGTTTACGTTGTTACTGGAACTACCGAAGTATTAATTGATGATTGTAATGGAACTGGATCCTCAGTTACAAAGCCCGGCGTGACGACATTAGGAAATCCATTAAATGGGATGACTGGTGTGAGTATCACACCAACATTTACTTACAATCAAACAATAAATACAACACAGTACCAACTTCAAGTTTTAACGAAGAATGGAACTGTTGTATATGATCAAAAAAATGCTGCAGTAACTACTACACTAACTACTCCGCTTGCATACAACACACAATATGATTGGCGTGTAAAATGCTGGAACGGAAGCACACCAAGTGATAATTGGAGTGCAACATTTAGTTTTACAACAATTACTCAGGTAGTTTCCGTGCCAGTATTCACCATTGCAAGTCGTGATGATTCTCAAAATTTCATCACGCTCAATTGGAGTGGTGGAGAAGTTGAATTTCAATTGATGAATATGGGTGGAACAGTTTTACAAAATCCATCTTCTTCAGTATCACCATTTGTATTCTCTAGTTTGGCTGACGGAGATTATCAACTAAGAGGAAGGTTCAAGAATCCTCAGAGTGATTGGAGTCAGACAATTTTGTTTAAGGTAAGAACACAGGTTGTTGTCATTCTTCCAACTATTCAAACCCCAACAAACAACAGTACCGGAAATCCAGTTTTAACTGTTGTTTCTTTTACTGGAAATGCTCAGAGTTATGAAATTATGGTTGCAAGAAATTCAGAATTCACCAATGATCCTCGGACACATACAACTACAACAAGTCCATTTTCGATCCCGGGCCTTGCTCCATCAACGACATATTATCTGAAGATGAGAGCAAAAATTGGAAATACATATTCTGCATATACTGCAACAATAAATTTCATGACGATCGGAACTACTGGAGTGGATGAAAATAATTCTTTGCCGACAAAATTTAATTTGTTGCAGAATTATCCAAATCCATTCAATCCAAGTACACTTATTCAATTCTCCTTGCCTGCTTCTTCTTTAGTAAAAATATCAATATTTGATGTTGCTGGTAGGGAAGTGAAGCAGTTAATAAATCAGGAATTTTCTGGCGGTACTCACTCCGTACGTTTTGATGGAGTAGGAATGGCGTCTGGAATGTATATTTATGCTGTCCAGACAAGATTCGGGTTACTTTCAAAGAAAATGACCCTGGTAAAATAGATACAACCGCCCCAATGGGGCGGTCTTTTTATACTTGACTTTTTTCTATTTATAGTATACAATATTGACACATGAAAAAATATTCAGTACTAGCATTTTTGGTCGGAATATTAGCACTTGTGCCAGTAACCTATGCGGCACCAGTGTCTCTTTCTGCGTCTGCAACGGGGCAGAACTCAGTATCTCTTTCTTGGACTACTGATGTTGATATTACTTCACACCAGGTATTTTATTCTACGAGCGCATTAAACGATTCAAACGTTTTATCCGCACAATCGTATAGTTCAATGCCACCATCAGCACCAAACGCTTCACAGTCAGTGACAATTTCTGGACTTACTGCAGGAACGACATATTACTTTGCATATCGTTTTGTTGATACTATAGGAAATTCTTTTGTTTCTTATTCATCTGCACAAACTCAGCAAGCTTCTGGTGGTGGAGGAGGAAATGGGGGAGGAGGTGGAAGTGGAACGCCAGCACCAACACCTGTTGCAAACTTTTCTGCAACACCAGGATCAACATATGTTGATTTAAGTTGGGATACTCCTGTATCAACAGTGCTTTCTCAGTTTGAAGTTCACTATAGTACAAATCAAATGGTGGGAACTACATTCTCATCAAACTTTTCTCCAGCGGGAGTTCCATTACCGATATCGGGAACAAGACAAAGTGTTCGTGTTGATGGACTTACTGCAGGAACCACTTATTACTTTGGTATTCGCACTATAAACGTTGTTGGTGAAGCGTCTTCAATTAGTTATAGTTCAACACAAACAACTGGAGGACAAAATGGTGGTGGAGGAACTACAATTCCTGATCCGATTGCTGTAACAAATATTACTGCGGTAAGATTTGGAACTTCTGCAACACTTGCATGGGATACTCCAAATGTGACCATGCTTTCTCAGTTTGAAGTAAAGGGAAGCACAAGTGAAATAAATTCTACAAATATTTCTTCACTTTCAGTGATTTCTGGTGCCCCACTTCCAATCCCTGGAACACGACAATCGTTTGTTGTTTCAAATATTCCTGCAACCGGTGCATATTATTTTTCGATTCGTACTGTTAACACCGTTGGAAGGTTTTCTCCAATCACTACCGTTAATATACTTGATGATATAAATGGAGTTCGTCCAGTTTCAAATCTTACTGGAAATGGAGGAAATGCCTTTATTGACCTTGGATGGGATACTCCAACATCAACAAATTCTTCAATGTTTGATATTCGTTGTTCTTCTTCAGAACTTAATGCATCAAACTTTACTTCTGGAGCTATTGTAAGTGGTGCGCCACTTCCAATTCCTGGAACTAAACAAGGAGTTCGCGTTCCAAGTCTTACTAATGGAACTAAATATTGGTGTGGAGTTCGCGTTCAAAATACCATTGGTGAATATTCTTCTATTGTATTTGTATCGGCAACACCTTCATCAGGTGGTGGAGGAGGCGGAGGTGGTGGCGGTGGAGGCGGGGGCGGAGGAGGGGGAACCCCGACAACGATTGGTTCGCCATCAATTGTTATTAATGATGGTGCAATAAAGACTGATCGAACACTTGTTACTCTCACTCTTTCAGCAACAAATGCGAACGAAATGATGATTTCGAATAATGAAGATTTTCGTGATGCAAAGTGGGAGCCATACACAACAAAAACACAGTGGGTATTACCATGGGGAAACGGTGGAAAAATTGTATATGCGAAATTTAGAAATTCATATACTGTTTCTGCAGGACCGGTATCTGATTCGATTATTTTAGAAATCGGAACGGTTACGCCACCAGTTGTTCCGCCGGTAATTATCATTGAGCCAGTTGCTCCAGTGATTCCAGTTGGAAACCGACCATATACAACAATTATTTCTATTTCACCAAGTGAAATATATATTCCAAGCGAAGACAAGGTTGTTGTTGTACTTACTGCTCATCCAGGTGAATCACCAAAATATGGAGCACATCTTGAGTTAGATTATCCAACCGATATATTGACCGTTGATACTGTTGATTATGGTGATGGATGGGTGCCTGAATATGAGCCAGCATATAACTATGACAATGCTATTTCAGGAAGACTCATTAAAACTGCAGGACATGGTTCATTTAACGAACCAATACATTTTGCAACAATAACATTTACTGTGAAGAAGTCGGGAGTGGGAATGTTTGATACAAACTCATTCAGTGCACTTCGAGAATTACCTGAATATAAAACTGGTACATATCTCACTCAAGCAAACTCATCTGTTATTGATTCAAATGTAGGGAAGACACGTCTTATGTTTGCAAATCTTGTTTCTCTTACGACTCAAGATAATACTATTGCAGTCTTAAGTGCATTCATATTCTTGTTCCTCTGTTACGTTGCATACGTTATTTCAATGCATCGCACTGGACGAAGAGAATTTGTATTGCCACTTCCACTTAAGAAACAAAAATAAAAATTGTTGAGCGGCGCAGTCCGTAACAATCCCGCACCTTTTACAAAAGGGTGCGGGATTTTGACTTGTGTTAAACAAACACGTATTCTTCTTATATAAACCCCCTGATTTTTGGAAGTGGGGGGATTTCAATGTATATGAATGACAAAATTATTATAAAAGGTGCTCGAGAGCACAATCTAAAAAATATAAATCTAGAAATACCACGAAACAAATTAGTGGTATTTACTGGGCTTTCTGGATCAGGAAAATCTTCACTTGCGTTTGATACTATTTTTGCTGAGGGACAACGAAGATATATTGAGTCACTTTCTGCATATGCGCGTCAGTTTTTGGGAAAGCTTGATAAGCCAGATGTTGATGAAATTGAAGGATTGTCTCCAGCAATTTCTATTGACCAAAAGAGTCACTCAGCAAATCCACGATCTACAGTTGCAACAATAACGGAGATTTATGATTATCTTCGCGTCTTATTTGCTCGTGCGGGAAAACCACATTGTCCGAAATGTGGACATTTGATTGTGAGAAGAACAATTGAAGAAATTGTTGATGCAACGATTCTTATAGCAAAAGAAAATAAGAGTGACAAAAATATTGTACTCCTTGCACCAGTGGTGAGGGGGAGAAAGGGAGAGTATTATCAAATGCTTTATGATTTTTTGAATATTGGATTTAGTGAGGTTCGTGTTGATGGAAAATATTATTCTTTGCGAGACAAGATTGAATTGTCACGATACAAACAACACACTATTGATTTAGTCATCGATAGAATTCCAGCGCGCACTGATTTCAAGCAAAAAGATAACCGTTTGAGACTTTCTGAGGCGATTGAGTCAGCACTTAAACATGGAGGAGATACAGTAACCATTGTCACTGATAAGGAGACACCATTATCAGCACAATTTACCTGTCCGAATGATGGATTTTCATTTCCTGAAATTGAACCACGACTTTTCTCATTTAACAGCCCATTTGGTGCCTGTGAAGCATGTAATGGACTTGGTACTGAGAGTATTTGGTCAGACAAGCCATGTCCGCAGTGTGCGGGGAAACGATTAAAAGAAGAGGCACTTTCGGTACTCATTGCTGATAAGAATATTGCAACAGTAGTTGGATATTCAGTTGAGCAGGCGATGGCGTTTTTTGAAAAAGTTGAGAAGACAAAAAATGAGAGATTTAAGGGAATTGCGGAAGTCCCACTTCGAGAAATAAAAAATCGTCTCAGGTTTTTATATGATGTAGGACTCGAATATTTAACTTTGGATCGAAGAGCGGGTACTCTTTCTGGGGGAGAGGCACAACGAATTCGTTTGGCTTCACAAATTGGCTCTCGACTTGTTGGAGCGCTTTATGTGCTTGATGAACCAACCATTGGTTTGCATCAGCGCGATAATGATAAATTAATTCATACATTGAAAGAACTTCGTGATCTTGGAAATACTGTGCTTGTTGTTGAGCACGACGAAGAAACAATTCGTGAGGCAGACTATCTAGTTGATATTGGTCCTGGTGCGGGAGTGCATGGAGGATACATTATTGCGCAAGGAGAGATGCCAAAATTATTAAAAGACACAACACAGAAATCTCTTACATTAGATTTTTTGCGTGGAAAAGAATTTATTGAAGTTCCTAAAGAACGAAGACGAGTAACAAAAGATCATGATTGCATAAAAATTAAAGGCGCAACAGAAAACAATTTAAAAAACATTGACGTACAGATTCCGCTTAGACGATTTACTGCAATTACCGGCGTTTCTGGTTCTGGAAAATCAACACTTCTTTATGATGTGTTATATAAAGTTCTTGCAAATCGTTTTAATGGAGCTAATTTTCGACTTCATGGATACAATCAAATTACTGGACTTGAATATATCAATCGCGTGATAAACATCGATCAGTCTCCGATTGGACGAACGCCGCGATCAAATCCTGCAACATATGTTGGTGCGTGGACGTATATCCGTGATTTATTTACCGCGACAGAAGATGCGCGTGTGAGAGGATACAAACCGGGTCGGTTTAGTTTTAATGTAAAAGGAGGGAGGTGCGAAAATTGTGAGGGACATGGACTTATTGCAATTGAGATGCACTTTTTACCAACGGTATATGTTACGTGTGATATATGTAAGGGAAAGCGATTTGATAGAGAAACACTTGAAGTAAAATACCAAGGAAAAAACATTCACGAAGTACTTACAATGACAATTGAGGAGGCTGAAAAGTTTTTCCAAGACATTCCATGGCTTCACGACCGTTTGAAAATCCTTAACGAGGTTGGATTGGGATATCTACAACTTGGACAATCAGCAACAACACTTTCTGGGGGAGAGGCACAGCGAATAAAACTTTCAGCAGAGTTGGGGAAGAGAGATACGCAAAAAACTATTTATCTTCTTGATGAACCGACAACAGGACTTCATTTCGCTGATATTCAAAAATTGTTGGAAGTTCTCCAACGACTTGTAGCAAAAGGGAATACTATTGTGGTTATTGAACATAATTTAGATGTAATAAAATCAGCCGATTGGGTAATTGATTTGGGACCTGAAGGGGGAGTAAAAGGAGGAGAGGTGGTGGTTGCGGGGACGCCAGAAGATGTTGCACGAAAGGGATTTAGTTTCACTGGGCAATATTTGAAAAAAGTATTAAATCCAAAGAAGTAATTTGTGTTAGGATAATAATATAATGGCAGCACAGAAACAGACTAAAAAAGTTGGTTTAGCTCTTGGTGGGGGTGGCGCAAAAGGCATTGCCCACATTGGTGTTATAAAGGAACTTGAGAAAGCAGGAATTGAAATTTCTTTTATTTCGGGAACTAGCATGGGCGCATTAGTTGGTGGGTTTTATGCGGCAACAAAAGATATTCAGTTTTTGGAAGATTTTTTCACCTCTATTCAAAAAGATGATATTTTTCCATCAACACACATGATGCGAAAAAAGGATGGGGAAATGTTTAAACATAGCTTGTTGGAAAAAATAAAAGAAAAAATAAAGGGAGTAAATATTCAGGACACAAAGATTCCATTTTCTGCTATTGCAACAGATGTTGAGGTTGGAGATGAAATTGTATTGCGCGAAGGGAATCTTCTCGATGCTATTCAAGCATCAACCGCACTTCCTTTTGTATTTCCTCCTGCGCGGATTGATGGGCGAGTGCTGATGGATGGGGGATTTGTAAATCCAATTCCTGCAGATGTAGTTCGAAATATGGGAGCGGAATGTGTGATAGCCGTCGATGTTTCAAGTAAGTGGATTAATCTTGAAAAGGAGTCATTAAACCCAATAAAGGTATATTCAATGCTTCCTCATGCATTGTCTATTGTTGAATACCAACTCGCACGCACTATTTTAAAAAACGCTGATGTAGTGCTTAATCCATCAGTACTTGAATATCATTGGAATGATTTTGAATTTGGAAAAGAAATTTTGAAACTTGGAATAAAGGAGACAAAAGAACATATGAGAGATATTTATAAAAGTGTTGGAATTATTCCACCAAAAAAGAAACCAATCGATACTTTTGCAGATCTTATTTTTTACGGAATTGAAGAATAAAAAATCCCCACATAGGTGGGGATTTCATTACGCTGTTGGTGGTTTTTCTGGTAGCTCATGGTGTTTATGGCAACGCGCCTCATAACATTCAGCTCCACCGACGAGTTCGACCGCATCAGAATATTTTGCTGGTTTTCCATCAATAATTCGTTGAGGAAGCTGTGCTTCTTCTCCGCAGATCTTACAACATGAAGTAAGAAGTAAAAGATCGTATGTCGTTTCAACAAGTCCTAAGAGCGATACGCTGTGTGGAAATGGCTCTCCTCTAAAATCTAACTTTAGGCCGGCAGCAATGACGTCATATCCATTATTAAGTAGGTGATCAATTACTTGATAGATATTGCACGAGAAAAATTGAACCTCATCAATTCCTACGACATCAAGTTTCCTTCCAATTTCCCATTCTCTCAATTTAATCTTTTTAAGAATTTCATATGCGTCTCCTTCAAGAATATCAATTGCTGGAAATGTGACATCTTTGGCAGTTTTTAATAATCCAGTTCCGCTTCGTGTGTCTTTTGCAGGTTTAAATGCACATACTATTTTATGTTTATATTCTCGAGAGCGAACCAAGCGGTTGATGAGTTCCTCTGTTTTCCCAGCAAACATATTACCGAGAATAAGGATAAATTTTCCTCTTTCCATAACGTTTCTCCTAATTTGTGAATGTTTCTACTTCTAATAAACCAAAAAAATAAAAAGCGTGCAAAGGTGACAAACTATGTGTAGAATGGCGATATATGTCTAGTGTGGCGAATAAGAAGGGCTTGTATAAAGATATATCGGAAAACCCAGGTGTCTACATTATGAAAGATACCGAGGGGGAGATTTTGTATATCGGAAAGGCTGGGAATTTAAAACGACGTGTTTCAAGTTATTTCTTGCGACCGAACAACGTTCGTATTGAGACGATGGTGTCGCACATTCAATCAATTGAAACGAGAGAAACTGATTCAGCACTTGAAGCGCTTATTTTAGAATCTGCGCTGATTAAAAAATATCAACCACCATTTAATATTCGAGAAAAAGATGACACAAGTTTTTTGTTTGTTGTAGTAACGTGCGAACAATTTCCTCGTGTACTTCTTGTTCGCGGAAAGGATTTGGGAGCAGTGAAAGGAATACAATTTGGTCCGTATGTGTCTTCCTCAAGTATTCGTGAAGCACTTCGGATTTTACGAAAGATTTTTCAATGGAGCGTTCATGAACCAGAAAGAGTTGGCACTTACAAAAAGCCTTGCTTCGAATATGAGATTGGGTTGTGTCCAGGAACTTGTGTTGGAAGTGTAGATGGTAATGAATATAAAAAAACAATAAAAAAGTTGGTTTTGTTTTTTGAAGGAAAAAAAGACTTGATTATTGCTGAACTCGAAAAAGAAATGAAGACAGCAAGTAAACAATTAGAATTTGAACGTGCTAATAAGTTAAAAAAGCAGATTTTTGCATTAACTCATATTCGCGACACTGCTCTCATCTCTTCCGAATCATTCGAAATTCGAAATTCGAAATTCGAAATTTCCGCAACGCGGGTTGAGGGTTATGACATTTCAAATATTTCCGGAACTTCTGCGGTGGGAAGTATGGTGGTGTTTGTAAATGGGGTACCAGCAAAAAATCAGTATAAGAAATTCAAAATAAAAACAGTTGAGGGGCCAAATGACGTGCGGATGTTGCGGGAGGTTTTAATGCGGAGATTTAAACACACCGAATGGGAATTTCCTCAATGTATTTTGATTGATGGGGGAAAGCCACAAGTAAATGAAGCAAAAGAGGTGCTAAAGGAGATCAATATTTCAATTCCTATTGTAGGAATTGCAAAGGGGGAGAAGAGGAGAAAAAATGAGTTCATTGGAGCTATTCCTAAAGGGATAGAAGATAAAACACTTATATCAGTTCGTGATGAGGCGCATCGATTCGCTATTAAATATCACAAAGAGGTGAGGAAAAAAGCCACATTTTCATAGTATTGACTTTTTAATAAAATAGTGCTATAATTATCTCATTAATAACATAATAGAGGTTTGCGATGGCAAGTCGGTATAAAGAATATTTAAGAATGAAATCAGAAAGAGAGTGGGTAATTATTCTATTAATTGGATTTTTTCTATCTCTTCCATTGATATCAACCCTTACCTTTTTCACTCTTTTACATTTGGAGTGGAGAAGTGTAGTATTTACTTTACTGTTCTCGTCCGGTTGTTCATTTTTTCCTTATATGATCTCCACATCTTGGAGAGAATATAAGAGAATGAAAAAAGCATTTAGGCCCTCAATATGAGGGTTCTTTTTTTGTCCTAAAATGATAGGATGAATGTATGATTCGAAAGGTAATTCATTTTTTTGATAAGTTAGAAGATCATGTTCGGGGGTCTTTAAGTCATTTTCCTATTCTTTATGCGTTTGTGGGTGGAGTTGGAGTTGTATTGTTTTGGAAGGGAGTTTGGGAGACCGCAGAACTTTTCCCATCACTTTTTGGTCCAGGTTCAATACTTTTGAGTGTTATCATCTTGCTTATGACAGGAGTTTTTGTTTCCTCATTTATTGGAAATGAGATTTTAATTTCGGGTTTAAAGTCACAAAAGAAAATTGCTGAAAAAACAGAAGAGGAAGTTAAAGTTGAAGAGAGTGATATAACAAAAATTTACAAAAGAACAGAGAAAATTGAGAAAGACATCGAAGAATTAAAAGAATTGATACATAAGCATTATGAAAGAAAAAATTAATACAAAAAAACGTATTACGTTGTTTATTATTGCATTACTCATTGTTGGTGTTGGGGTTGTTGCTGTTTCTCGATATGAAACACGACGAATGATAGAAAAAATTACAAAAGAAGAAATTTCGAAAAATCGTGCGACAGTAGGTGATGATCTTGTTGGGGGAGCTGGGAATACAATGCAGGTTTCCGTATTTTTTCAAAATCCAATTTTGGCGAATGATCCTGATTTAATTGACTGCGGAAAGGTTTTTTCTGTAGTACGAACCGTAGAAAAAGTTCCTGGTGTCGCACGACAAGCACTTCAAGAATTATTACTTGGACCAACTGAGACAGAACGTGGTGCCGGGTATCAAACTGCAATTTCGAAAGAAATTGGATTACATATTGATTCAGTGAATCTTAATGATGGAGTTCTTACTATTGAATTTAATCGCTCGCCTTTTTTGGGTGGTTCGTGTGCGCTTGCAGGAGTTGTTTCTCAAATTCGATCTACTGCAAAACAATTTTTATCGGTGAAGGAAGTAAAAATGTTGGTAAATGGAACTGAGGAGTGGGCTATGAATCCATAGTTTAACCTTAGCTTTGAATTACGAAATAGTTTTTGACTCTTTTTTGCCAATTTTTGTTCCGTGCAGTTTTTCGCTCCTCGCTGTATACTGCCTGTATACAGTTTCGTCGTGAGAAAACTGCACTCACTTAAAATTATCTAAAAAATAATTTGAAAACTATTTCGTAATTCAAAGCTATCTATGAAAAAGATTATCATTGGGGCTCATGTTTCCACGGCTGGTGGATTATATACTGCATTTGATCGCGCTCAATTAATTGGTGCGGAGGCAGTACAGATTTTTGGCTCTTCACCACGTGCGTGGCGCGCAAAGATGCCTACTAAAGAAGAGTGTGAAAAATTTAAAAAAGAGAGGGAAAAATATTCAATTTCACACGTTTTCTTACATGCTGCATATTTGGTAAATCTTGCAAGTGGAAATAGTGATATTTTTTTGAATTCAAAACAGAGTTTAATTGACCATCTTTCAATCGCTGAGATGATTGGAGCAGATGGACTCATTTTTCATATTGGCTCATCAAAGGGAATCACACGAAGCGAGGCACTTTTACAAGAGATTGAAGCGATGAGAGAGATTATTAGTAGGGTTCCTGGGAAGGCAAAACTTATTATGGAAAATACCGCAGGAGGAGGAGACAAGGTTGGAGATTCAATAAAAGAAATGGGTGAATTATATAAAAAAACGGGGTCAGATCGACTTGGAATTTGTTTTGATACTGCACATGCATTTGAAGCAGGGTGGGTTGAGTCGTATACAAAAGATTCGGTAAAAAAGTTATTCGATGAGTTTGATAAAGAAATTGGAATTGAAAATCTTTGTGCAATACACGCGAATGATTCAATGACCGATTCGGGTTCGTATCATGACCGTCATGCGAATATCGGTGAGGGGAAGGTTGGAGAAACTGGATTCCGTGCATTATTTTCCGATAAACGATTGCATTCAATTCCATGGATTTTGGAAGTCCCAGGTGTTGGTGATGGGCCTGATAGAAAAAACATTGATGAATTAAATAAAATTTTCAAATAAAAAATCTATGAAGGTAGTAAATAAAACAAAAAACAAAGTTTTGCATGAAAACATAAAGGATGCAAAAACATTTGAAGAAAAAACACGAGGACTACTGGATTCAATAAATGGAGATGCGATGATGTTTGATACCCGATGGGGGATACATACGTTTGGGATGAAGTTTCCTATTGATTGTGCAATTTGTGATGACTCAAATAAGTTACAAGTACTAAAAACAAATATTCCAAAAAGAAGATTTTTCTTTTGGAACCCAAAGTATAAAAAGGTATATGAATTTCCTGTCGGTACACTGGTGAGGACGGGTACAGAGGTTGGAGATGAGATAGTGGTTGAATATTAAAAACGTTTCGGAATTCAAGGTGTGATACAATTACAATTAATGAACAATAAAAAAACAACATTAATTATTGTTGCACTTGTCATTGTGGGGGTTGGTATAGTCCTTTGGACTCAAACACCACGAGAGAGCGTAACACAAGAGTCACAAATACCTGAATCAAATCAACAAATACAAACATCTATGCCAGAACAAACAAATATAACAATGCAGACATTACCAAGTGGACTTCAGATTGGAGATGAGGTGGTTGGAACGGGTGCGGAAGCGGTTGCAGGAAAAATGGTGGCGGTACATTACACAGGAACGCTATTAAATGGAACGAAGTTTGATAGTTCGCTTGATCGGGGTGAGCCATTTGAGTTTTCTTTAGGTGCTGGATATGTAATTAAAGGATGGGATGAAGGGGTTCAGGGAATGAAGGTGGGAGGAAAGAGAAAGCTTATTATTCCTTCTGATCTTGGATACGGATCTCGTGGAGCGGGGAGTGCTATTCCACCAAATGCAACATTAGTGTTTGATGTTGAACTTCTAGGAGTGAAGTAAAAAAATCCCCACATCTGTGGGGATTAAACATATAAAAACAAACTTTGGTTTTGGTTTAGCTTATGCTCTCTTTTTCGCTCGTTAGAACTTAGTTTTGAGATCGCATAGATTCGGGTTGTTTTTGTGCGCACAACAACAACCTTACTTGGGAATTACACTTTTCGTAGAAGGGTAAAACAACGAGAAGATACCTTTTTACTTAGTAATCCCACAACCCCACTATTCAGTGGTTTTTCTAACTATGGTCGGTTCGTTAGTCCGCATAGACGCTCTTTCCTTTCGAGGGAAATCGATTGTACTCTTTCTTCCATTTCCAAAGCTTATTTCAAGAAACTGTTTTTATTCTAATTTTTGTTTGGTATTTGTCAACTCATGTATTCCTTGATAGGATGACGATAGAAAGTTAATAACAACTGGAGAAAATTATGAAAGAGTCAGAAATGAAATTTGAGGTAAAGGATTTTAGTCGCGTTAAAGAGCGTCTTGAAGCAATTGGCGCAAGACTTATTTGGAAGGGAATGGAAGAAACACAATATTACGATTTCCGTAATGGATCTTTAAAAGATCGTGGTATTTCGTTGCGCATACGAGATCGAAAAAAAATAATTTTTATAACCTGTAAGCGTGATTTAAAAAATGGTGCAAATACAAAAAATCGCGATGAGTTTGAAATCACTATTACCGACAAAAAACAAGTGGAGGGTATTCTTAATTGTCTTGATTTGGTTCCAAAGTTTTTTTACAAAAAACGAAGAGAACATTGGGAAATTAACAAAAACACTCATGTTGAATTGGATGAACTCGAAACTGGGCAGAAGTTTGTTGAGATTGAGGGTTCGGAACGAAACATTATCAAATTTTCAAAAGTGCTTGATGTATTTGACTGCCCAAAGTCATTCAAGTCATATCCAGAGATTTTAAAAGAAAAAAGGAAATAACAATCCCGCCCCCCATTGGGGCGGATTTTTTACTTGAGATTTTGTTCAGTCGGTGGTTAAGTGAGTAGGTATGGATTTTTTTACTATCACTACACGTGATAAAAAAACAAAAGCAAGAGTTGGAATGTTAAAGACTTCACATGGTGGCGTAGCTGAGACTCCGTCATATGTTGTTGTTGGAACTCGTGCAAAGGTTAAAACGTTAACCACAGAAGATATAAAGAAATCAAAAACGCAGATGATAATTTCAAATACATATCATCTGTTTCGTGAGCTTGGAGATTCAGTGAAAGAATTTGAAGGGTTGCATAGCCGATTAGGATTTGATGGAGTTGTTATGACAGATTCCGGTGGTTTTCAGGTGTTCTCACTTGGGTTTTCAAGGGAGCACAATGTTTCGAAAGTTGGTTTTTTTTCTCACAAAAAAAATAGTTTTGTCGCGGATCTCATTTTGGCATTGCGTGCGAAAATTGGTTTGAGAAACAAAAGGAATTCAGTACGTATAACAAACAACGGGGCTTGGTTCAAAGATGAATCATATAGTGATAAAAAACCAATTTTTCTTACTCCAGAAAAATCAATTGAAATACAAGAGTCTCTTGGTGCTGATATTATTCTTGCATTCGATGAATGCACATCTCCAAAACACGGATTTTGGTATAACAAGTGGGCAATGATTCGTACTCACCGATGGGCGCTTCGATGTATAAAAGCAAAAAAGAAAAATTCACAGGCATTATATGGAATAGTTCAAGGTGGAGACTATGAAGAATTACGAAAAGAAAGCGCTCGTGTAATTGGTAAGATGCCTTTTGATGGATTTGCTATTGGTGGTTCTTTTGGGAAAGAAGAAATGAGAAATGTTATTGATTGGAGTGTTCCATTTTTACCAGAGGAAAAACCAAGACACCTTTTAGGAGTTGGACGAATCGAAGATATTCTTGATGGTGTTGAGAGGGGCATTGATACATTTGATTGTGTTATCCCAACACGAGAAGGGCGACATGGGGGAATTTGGACCAAGAAGGGGAGGTATGACGTAACAAAAACAAAATTTTTAGGAAATAATGAATTATTAGAAAACGGGTGTATGTGTCCCGCGTGTAGTTCTGGGATTACAAAAGGAGTGTTGTGTAATCTTTTTAAAGAAAAAAATGAAGAAGCGGGGCGATATGCGACGCTGCACAATGTATTTTTTTTCAATTCGTTTATGGAGCATCTTCGTACATCAATAAAAAATGGAACATTTTCCGAATTTAAAAAACAGGTTTTACTAGATTTGCATTTATAATGAATCCCGTTAGAAAACGGAACATTCATAAATAGTCTACTAATATGTATGTATGCAAAAACAAATAACAAAAATGTCGAATAACCAAAATTGTCAGGTCTTCTAACGGGATGAATCAGTATTTTTATGAATTGCCACGTGAGCTAATTGCACAAAAACCGGCAGAACCAAGAGATTCTTCACGTTTATTTGTGTACGATACAAAAACGGATGAAATTTTTTTTGATGTATTTCGAAATTGTGGAGAATATATTCCTTCGGGGAGTACATTAATTCTTAATAAGACAAAGGTTGTTCCTGCCCGTGTCTACATGGAAAAGGAAACTGGTGGAAAGATTGAGGTGTTATTTTTAATAAATGAATATGGAGGTGGAAAAGAGTTCTTGGTGATTGTGGATAGGAAATTAATAATTGGGCAGAAGTTATTTTTTCCCAATAGAAAAGCATTTGAAGTTATTGATCAGAAGGATCAGTTTTTTACATTGAAATGTCTTTTTGATGAAAGTGAGATTTTTTCATTATTGGAAATATTCGGGACCACACCAATACCGAAATATATACATGAACACAATCTTTCCGAATCGGTAATTAAAGATCGCTATCAAAGTATTTTCGCTGAAACGCCTGCTTCAATTGCGGCGCCAACGGCCTCATTACATTTCACTAACGAAGTATTTGAATCGTTAAAAAAGAAGGACGTTATAACAGCGGAAATTCTCTTACATGTTGGTATGGGAACTTTTGCTCCAGTGAGTGATGTTCAGATTCAGAGCGGAATGTTGCATAAGGAGTGGTATTCGATTCCAAAAGAGACTGAAGAAGTGATAAAGCTTTGCTCACAAAAATCCATCATTCCTGTTGGGACCACTGCAATGCGTGCATTGGAGTCGTTTGCAAAAACAGAAAAAAATGAAGGTATAACCAACTTATTTATAAAAAGGCCATTTCAATTCAGAGTTGCTTCTGGTCTTATCACTAATTTTCACGTTCCAGAGTCATCACTTATGTTTCTTGTTGATGCATTTCTAGAGTATAAGCATTCAAAACGAACAATTCTTGATTTATATAAAATTGCAATAAAGGAGAAGTTCCGTTTTTATTCATTTGGGGATGCGATGTACATAAAGTAGTACTACAATAGATAGGTGAAGAGATTGTCTTTATTTCTATTGTCTTTTTTTGTGCCATTGTTGGTTTTTGGTTCTGTGAAACCGTCCCTTACGTTGTCTACGAACGTCCCATATCAAGGAGATGTTGTGAAGGTAACACTTCGTAATGCGGAAATTAAATCAGCAACATTTAAAAAAAAGCCGATCACATTATTTCCTTTGGATGGTGCCCTTGTGGCATTTCTTCCAATTTCAGGAACTGAGATTCCTGGCGCATATACGCTAAAAACCACTTTTACTAATGGATCACTTGCAACTCGGACAATTTGGGTAAAATCAAGAAAATTTGCTCGTGTTTCACTTGGTATTCCAACGGGATCAACACTTACTCCTGCAACACTTATTGCACAATTACAAAAAGAGAAAATTGAGCTTGATAATGTAGTAAAGACAAAGACAGAAGAAGTATATTTTGAAAGCAAATTTCAGTCTCCGCTTTCGATAAAAGAAAATATTGCAAGTCCTTTTGGAGAAATACGAAAAACAGGATCGTCGATTATCCGACATTGGGGGATTGATTATAAAGCACCAAAGGGAACAGATGTTTCATCAATTTCTGGTGGTATTGTTGCAAAATCATATTTAGATACAACGTATGGAAACACGATTATTATCAATCATGGACAGGGAGTATTTTCTCTTTATATGCATCTTGATGAACGTTTGAAAAATGAAGGGGATACAGTTTCAAAAGGTGAAATAATTGGACGTGTTGGAAATACAGGATATTCATTTGGTCCACATCTTCACCTTTCTTTGAAAATTAATGGTGTTTCTGTAGATCCACAGAAATTTATTGGTTTAATGAAATAGTAGTGTTTTCATTTTGCAATCTTATAACTCTCGGTGTACACTATTTCTTGTATGAAATATGAGCGAAATCGCTTAAAACTTTTTTTGTCGCTTATTGTGGTTGCTTCAATTGTCGCCGGTGTGTTTGCATATGAGCCGGTTTGGCAAAAAATAAGTGGAGCACGACCATGGAATTTAGGATTAGATCTTGCGGGAGGAACACTTCTCACGTATGAAATAGATCTTTCCCAAGTAAAAGATGCAGACAGAGATGCGGTAGCACGAGGACTTCGTGACGTTATTGAAAAACGTGTCAATTTATTTGGAGTGAGCGAACCAAAAGTATATGGAGAAAAAGTAGGGGAATCCAATCGACTTGTAGTAGAGCTTGCAGGAATAAAAGATGTTGATCAGGCAGTGAAAATGATCGGAGAGACTCCGTTCTTAGAGTTTCGTGAGATTCAAGAGGAGAAACTTCCAAACGGATCAAGTACTGCCGCATTTATCCCAACAGCACTTAATGGACGTTTTGTTACTCGTGCATCTTTGGGAAGGGATCCACAGACAAATGTAATAGAAATTAATTTTTCTTTGAACGAAGAAGGTGCAAGTCATTTTGAACAAATAACAGGGAAAAATATTGGAAAACCAATTTGTTTGTTTCTTGATGGGCAACCAATCATTCCGGATGACATAAACGATAGCTGTCCAAATGTACAATCAAAAATTTCTGGAGGAAATGCTCGCATTACCGGTCAGTTTTCTGTAGATCGTGCAAAGCAAATTGTTGAACGTTTCAATGCTGGGGCATTGCCAGCTCCAGTGAAGCTTATCAACCAGCAGACAATTGGTGCTGACTTTGGTAAGGATTCATTGAATAAAGCAATATTTGCTGGAGCGATTGGAACTCTTATCGTGATGTTGTTTATGATGGGGTATTACCGAAAACTTGGAGTATTCGCTGCGATAGCACTTCTTTTTTACGTTGCTCTTACGCTTGGAATATTCAAGCTTCTAGGGGTGACAATGACGCTTTCAGGTATTGCAGGATTTATTCTTTCTATTGGTATGGCGGTTGACGCAAATATTTTGGTGTTTGAGCGAACAAATGAAGAATTTAAGAAGGGCCTTTCGCATCCTGTAGCAATTAATGAAGGATTTCATCGCGCATGGACGTCAATTAGAGATTCAAACATATCGACCATGATTACGTCTGGAGTGCTTTATTTCTTCACCTCTGGGTTTGTGCAGGGATTTGCTCTTACGCTTTTTGTTGGAGTTGTCGTAAGCATGTTTAGTGCAATTACTACGACACGCATGATGCTTAAAGTTTTTGTTAAATAACAATATGAAAAATTTTAATTTAATTAAATATAAAAATTATTTCCTTGGTTTTTCTGGGATAATGATTGTTCTTTCCTTTATTCTTGTTGGTGTGTTGGGGCTCAAACAAGGAATAGATCTTCGAGGAGGAATGCAGTGGGAAATAAAATTTTCAGACACTGCAGCGAACGAGAACGCAATAAAGCAAGCACTTCGTTCGGTAAAACAGGAAGGAGAACAGTCAGTGAGGGGAGTTGGTGAGGGAACGTTCTTTATTCGATTACCAAATGCAACACAAGAAGAGTATGACGCATACAGAGTTGCTTTAAAAAATATTGGGGACTATACCGAATTAAATTTTTCAAACATTGGTCCAACCATTGGTGACGAACTTCGAAAGCGGGCGATTACTGCAATTCTTTTGGTGTTGTTGGGAATTTCTCTATACATTGCATATGCATTTAGAAAAGTTTCCAAACCAATTTCTTCTTGGAAATATGGATTTGCAACACTCATTTCATTGTTTCACGATGTTGTAATTCCTACAGGACTTTTAGCGATATTGGGTGCGTGGAAGGGGATTGAAATTGATACCAATTTTATTGTGGCACTTTTAGTTGTTATGGGTTTTTCAGTTCATGATACGATTGTGGTGTTTGATAGAATTCGCGAGAATCTCATTGTTCGTCGTGGAAAAGATGATTTTGCTGAGATAATAAACATAAGTGTTCGGGAAACGTTTGCTCGTTCAATTAATACAACGCTTACATTAATTATTGTATTGGTTGCTCTTCTCATTTTTGGGCCATCATCGCTATTTTACTTTGTGCTTACTATTCTTGTGGGAACTATATTTGGAACATATTCCTCAATCTTCCTTGCAAGTCCAATCCTTTATCTTTGGTCAAGAAAGAGCGCAAAATAATCAAAAAAGAGCCCTTTTCAAGGCTCTTTTTTTGTTGGAACGAGCAAAATATACCATATGGTCAGACTAAATCTCAAGGGTCCCCATATGGGGCGTTTCTTCTAGGGAGTGCTTGACTTGACACTTGGAATAGTGTATATTAACATAGTAAAACAAAACAATATTTACGCACTATGGTCCAGAATATCGATCAATTTATAAATACTCTTTTCGAGGATTTTAACCCAAAACAAAAGAAAGTTGCTTTTGGCCGTTTTGGTTTAAAAAATGGGAAGCGTCTTACTCTTCAAGAAATTGGAGATGAACTTGGAATTACCCGAGAGCGCGTCCGTCAAATAGAGGAGCAGTTACTTTCAAAGCTTCGTGATCGAGTGCGTAAAGATGCGAAGGAGTTGATTGATATTGCAACAAAGCGTCTTGATTCAATGCATGGAGTTGAGTTGGATGAAACATTCATTTCCGCAATGAAAGAGAAGCTTCCTAGTACTGATGTGAAATATATAACAGAAAAACTTCGATTTGTTTTTCTTGCAGCAGGAATTCCACAGTACGCAAAAGAAGACGACACAATGAATGCGTATTGGTTTTCAACAAAAGAATCAAAAGAGAATTTTATTTCTTTTGTAAAACGAATGACACAGTTTTTCAAAGGGGGAGACCGCAACCAAATACTTCGTGAGAAATCATATCTCTCAGAATGCAAGGGATGCGAACATCTTCTTAAGATTCCTAAACATTTTGGCGTGAACGTATTTGGAGATCTTGGACTTCGTGATTGGGCAGAAATTGAACCAAAGACAATTCGTGATAAGGCATATCTCGTGTTAAAGAAACATGGACAGCCACTTCACTTTGTTTCGGTGGCAAAGAATATCAATGAGTTCGGACTTGATAAAAAGAAAGCACACACACAGACCGTACACAATGAATTAATCAAAGATAATCGTTTTGTACTCGTCGGTCGTGGTATTTATGGTCTTAAGGAGCATGGATTTGAAACCGGAACTGTTCGTGAGGTAATTACTACATTGCTTAAGAAGCACGGACCATTAACTTCAAACGAAGTAGTAACCTTGGTAAACAAACAGCGTTTTTTGAAAGAAAATACCATTTTGTTAAGTTTGCAGAATCGTAAATATTTTTCTCGAATTGAAAACGGAAAATATCACACCAAGCAGGCATAATAGATAGGGATTAGGGTTTAGTGACTAGAAAAAATCCTCAGGTAATTGGGGATTTTTGTTTTATAAAGATGCTCTTGATGCTACAATATAAGTAATGTTGAATGAGGTTTCAGGACATTTTGGAGATACGTTAACAGAACTTTTAGGAAAGGCTGAAATTTGGATATTTCTTGTTCTTGTTGGGGTTTCTATTGCCGTTCCTTTTATTGCTCCACAAGAAGTAGTAAATATTTTTATTCGTTTCCTTGAGCTTACGTGGCCAATTTGGTTATTCTTTTTTCTTTTTGAGATAGCAAAACCGCTTTATCTATTTATCAAACAGGAACAGTTTAAAGAAAAAGAGATGGCGGGAGAAAAAAATGCTCTTCTCGAACTCAGAATCCCACGAGCTCTTGAGAAGGGTCCACAGGCAATGGAGCAGATTCTTTTAGCAATACATGGAATGACTGGATCTCCAGGTGATTGGAATAAAATCTGGCTTGATGGAGAAACGATGCTTTGGTTTTCACTTGAAATGGTGAGTATCGGGGGAGAGGTACATTTTTATGTACGAATTCCTAAAAGAAGTAAGAATCTTGTTGAAGCGGTCATTTTATCAAGTTATTCAGATATTGAAGTCGTTGAGGTTCCAGATTATATTTCGATAATTCCAGAAACAACTGCTGATTTATATGCTGAAGAAAAAGATATTTGGGGGACTGAAATAAAACTTGCGAAGGATTCAATGTATCCAATTAGAACATATGCATCTTTTGGTACTTCAGAAGAAAATGCAACTGCACTTGATCCGGCATCATCGTTTCTTGAAATACTCGGCAAATTAAAGACGGGAGAATTTGCTGGGGTCCAAATTGTTATTCAACCTGCAGCGAAAGACTGGGGAAAACAATGGGCTGAGGCGTTAGATAAATTAAGGACGCCAAAAGTTGTTGGAACAACTCAACTTACTGATCCAAAAGAAACAACCGCAACGATTGATGCAGTTGCACGAAATCTTGCAAAGTCTGCGTTTAAAACGTTAATTCGGGTTATGTATGTTGGTCCAACTACAGTGTTTAAAGATGGTTCTGGATTTGTGCGTGGTGGAATTACTGGTGCATTCAATCAATATAGCTCTCCAACATTGAATGCATTTAAAGCAAATGGAGCTGTTGGTACTAGTGTTGATAAGTGGAAGAAGCCATATATTTTAAATGATGTAAGACTTGAAATGAAAAAACAGAGAATGTTGTGGAATTATCGAAAAAGAAAACTTGCGCCACAGTCATTTGTTGAAAAGTTTTTCACGTCATTTTCAACAAATGGAAATAATTCTGAGAGTTTTGAGCTCGCACTTGATGGGGTAGCAACAATCTTCCATTTGCCAACTTCTGTTGTTCTCACCACTCCACACATGCGAAGAGTTGAAAGTAAGAAATCTGGTCCTCCTGTTGGACTTGCAATATTTGGTGAAGAGTCGCAATTGGAAAAATTTGGAGGGTGACATTCTAGTTTATGAATATTGATCGAATTATATATGGAACTTGGGACTCTATTGTAGCTTTTTTCTCGCTTCCGTGGGATATGTATTTTACTGTTTTGCGTAATATTTTTGTTATTATTGATGTTGCGCTTGTTGTTCTTATAGTTTCCCTTTTTGTAAAAGCAAGAACATTTGCCCCTCCACTTTCAAAGAAGTTCTCACAACCTTCTCTTGTGGGTCTTTTGAAGAGAAAGGGTTTAATTCAAAAGTATGTTTCGATGTGGGAAAAGATTGTTGAAGATTCTGAAAGCGCTCCGCCACATTCGTATACAACTGCGATTGTGAATGCTGATATTTTAATCGATGAATTATTAAAAGATGCGGGATTTGAAGGAAAGGATATGGGAGAGCGCTTGGGAAAACTTAATGGACTTCGAATCAAATCTCTTGATGGAGTTTGGAGTGGGCACCGTTTGAGAAATAAAATTGTTCACACATCTGGATTTGAGGCTTCAAAAAAGGCAAAAGATGAAGCACTTAAGGTGTATGAGGAATTTTTGAAGGAGGTAAAAATACTCTCATAATGACAAAAGAAGGGAAGATACAACTTATAAAATATGCTCCGCCACCGCCGGAGCTTCCAATGCTTGGAAAGGTGCAATCAAGTGACGTTTCTTTTATTGGAAGGACAAACTATGTTGCTGGACTCGAAGAGAAGCGATTTGTTTTTGGTATAAAGAGAATTGATAGAAAAAGACACATATATACCATAGGGAAGAGTGGTGTTGGAAAATCAAAGTTTTTAGAATTACTCATACGACAAGACATCGCACACAAAAAAGGGGTATGCGTTATTGATCCTCATGGTGACATAACTAGTAATATTTTAGATTGTATTCCAGAAGACAGAGTTCGCGATGTGTGTATAATTGATCCATCGGATGCTGAGTTTCCTGTATCATTCAATCCATTTTCAAATATTGATCCTATGTTCAGGCATCAACTTGCTCAAGGATTTATTGAGATAATGAAGAAACAATTTGATGTTAATTGGACCCCTCGAATTGAGCACGTTTTTCGCTTTTCTATTCTTGCACTTCTTGATTATCCTGATGTCGCAATGATGGGTATGGTCTCCATTCTTACTGATAGCGAATACCGATCTCTGGTGATTCCACATATTAAAGATGCAATGGTAAAAAAGTTTTGGAGTGTTGAGTTTCCTGAGTATTCAGAAAAGTATGAAAATGAAGCAATTATTCCTTTGGTAAATAAATTAAGTCAATTTCTTTCAAATCCTTTATTGCATAATATTTTTACACAAAAAGAAAATAAAATTGATTTTGAGGCACTAATGAATGGAGAAAAAATAATTCTCATTAATCTTTCGAAGGGAAAACTTGGAGAAGAGAATGCGAATTTTTTGGGTTCTATTTTTATTGCAAAAATAAAACAAGCGGGGATGATGCGTGCGGCAATACCAGAGTGGGCCCGAAAGGATTTTTATGTTTATATTGATGAATTTCAAAATTTAGTTACTGAAACATTTGAAAATCTTCTTTCTGAGTCAAGAAAATATGGAATTTGTCTTGCTATTTCTCATCAATATATGGGGCAACTTTCTAATAAAATGCAGGCAGCCATTATTGGTAGTGTCGGATCGATAGTTATATTTCGTGTTGGGGGAGAGGATGCTGAGCGACTTGAGGTTGAAATGACTCCGATATTTAAAGCGAAGGATATGATCAATTTGGGTGTTCAGGAATTTTACATAAAAATGACAATTGATGGCGAAACTCATGATCCATTTTCTGCCGATACATTGAAGGTTCTCCCGTTTCCTGGTTCATCGTTTCGAGAATTAATTACAGCTACATCTCGAGAACATTTTGCGATAACGCGCGCTGAAGCAGAGATGGTGATATAATGGTTGTAATGAAGGTATCGCGCGTTATAAAAAAAATTGTGCAGAGAGGGAGAGAGCGCGTGTTACTCGTTGAAGAAACTGAACGAGGATATTTGGGAAGTGAATTAAATGTTCGAGGAGAGGATCTTGTAATAAAGAAGCAAAAGAAAATAAAAACGCTTACCGATATATCAAAGTCAATTGTACCTGAATTGATGTATGATCGTATTATTCTTGCGCTTCGAGCAGAGAATGTTGCAACAATTGAAAGTTCTGTTTCGGTATTTCGTGTACATCAAGATGAACTTATTGATGATGGAGAATTAGATAGTTTGTTGTTTCATGCTCTCTGGAGTTTTCTCAATAAATTTAGACCTCTCGCGGCAAAGAAGCTCAACGCATCAGAGCTTGATCTTGTGATTGCAAATATTGCTGTGTTTGGAGTGAAGCTTCAAGGACACAATGTGTTTAATCCACTGGGTTTTTCTGGGAAAGAGATTGAATTTTCTTTTCGTGTATCATTCATCTCTCGTTCTTTACTCCCTATACTCGAACGAATTGCGAGGCGTTCAGAGTCTGGTCCGATTGTTACGGAGCGTGGAGCAATTCTTGCAAGTATGATTTCAAGACCAGGTATCCTTTTTGATGTAGATAAAACAAAGACACTTTGGTACGAAATTGGAGATGAGTGTGGATTTAGGGGTTCTATTGATTGGGGATATTCGAATATTTACACCTCATTAGGAGAGGTATTTGGTGTTTCTTCAGAATATATATACGAACTTCTTCCTCGTTTTTCTTCTCATAGAATATCCTTGAGGGTAAAAGGAATTGTTGAGAAAATAATTAGAGATGAATATAAGCAATTTAAAGAATTTGCAGACACATCATTAAAAGCAGAACACCACGAATCGCTTCGGGGTGAGGGAAGAATAATACACTTTGAAGATGAAAATATCGCATCGGTTTTTTCATCTGACGAGCGATATAAGATATCTGATAAATCATTTTTCCTTGGGCAAAAAACATCTTTGGCGCTTGCATCGTTTCCTTTTGTACATCCACAATATGAATATTTAAATCAGCTTTTGCGACGAAGGGCAAAATGGCTCGTCCCATTAAATAGTGAATAACGCGTTTCTGTGTTTTTGTTTATGTTAAGATGAAATAGAACAATGGAAAAAAAGATATTTCTTGAAAAAAATGATGGGTTAGAAGTTGCTGTTGAAAGTCTTATTGAAACAAAATCTGACACTGTTATTTTGAATGTTCCAAAAGATTCAGTTTTAGGAAGATCGGTAAATAATTTTCATGTATTAAAGCGAGAGGGGAATACTGCAGGAAAGGCTCTCATGATTGAGTCGGTTGATGATCATATTCTTGAACTTGCATCTCTTGCAACAATTACTGCAATTAATCCTGTGTTTAAAAAAACAGAGCGGGCGGTTTCTGATATTATTCCTCGTGCCGCAGTAATTTTAAAAAAAAGTACATTTGGTTTAGAAAAAAAAGAGACACAGACAAAGGAAGAGGTGACAAAAGAAAAAGAAGAGTCGGAAGTTCCACCATCTTCAAGGACTCCAGCGGTCACATTTTATACGCAGCCGAAGTTATCAGAAAAAGCCAATTCCAATTTTTCGGTAGAGAAGAAGGTTATTAATAAGACGATGTTTATAATTGGAGGATTGGTTTCTATTGGTGTTTTTTTGTTCATCTATTTAGGTTGGTTTGTTCTTCCAAAAGCTTCAATTGTGATCACCATGAGGCAAAAAGCAGTCCAATTTGATGAGACTGTATTGGTGTCGCAGAATTATGCAAAAACTGAGGTCACGGACTCAAAAATTCTTTTAAGGGGGCAATTAGTTTCCTCGAATGGGAATATTTCTTTGCCGGTTTCTGGGGTAAAACAAGCAGAGGGAGGCGCAACAAATGCAAGGGGAATAATTAAGGTGTTTAATGCTTATGGAACAACACCTCAAAAATTAGTAGCAACAACAAGATTTCAGGCGCCTGATGGAAAAATATTTAGAACACAATCTGACATAGTGGTACCTGGTGGAATCATGGTTAAAGGGGTGTTAAAACCAGGGAGTATAAATGTTGATGTTGTTGCAAGTGAAGCAGGAGATTCATATAATCTTCCTCCGATTGAAAAGTGGGTAATTCCTGGATTTAAAGGAACTCCACGATACGAAAAATTTTATGGTACCTCTGAATCTGCTATGGAGGGGGGAGGAAGTGGTGTGACAATTGCTGTATCATCATCAACTGAGGGTGAAACTGAAGAAACGGTAATTGAGAAATTGAGAATCTCTCTTGAGGAAAAAAAGAAAATTGTTAATACGGTTGGATTGAAGGTTCCTGAGGGCGCGGTGTCTTTTGTGGTGACAAAAAAAGATTTACAGTATTCTTCTTCGTCTGATTCGTTGTTATACGTTGAAGGAACACTTAGAGAAATTGGGTTTAGCGAAGAAGATCTGAAATCCGCAATTTTTGAACAAACAAAAGAAGAGGCTGGCGAGAAAATGAGGATGCGTGTAGTAAATATATCGTATGGAACATCAACTCCTGATTTTTCTGCTGGGTCACTTTCAATGAAAATAAAAGGGTCTATTATTTTTGAGGAAGATATTGAAGTTGATTCTCTAAAACCTTTAATCTTAGGAAAAAAGACCGATGAGGTTCGTTCATATATTTTGTCTCTTCCGTGGGTCGAATCGGCAAAGATATCATTCAGATTTCCTTGGCTTTCTAGAATCCCAACGAATCCTGAAAAAGTAGAGTTAAAACTTGAGTAATTTCTAGTCGAGTGCTTGACTCTTTTTGTTTTTCTTCATATAATTGAAACCGTATTACAAATTCACATGGATTCTGAATCAAGAGTAGTGAAGCGAGATGGAATCGTGGAAGAGGCTCTTCCCGGTTTGCTTTTCCGCGTACGAATTGAAGGTTTGGAGGAGAATGTCCTTGCCCATTTGGGTGGGAAGCTCAAAATCCATAGAATTAGGGTAATCCCGGGGGATCGGGTGACGGTCGAGATGACCACATACGACAACCGAAGGGGGAGGATTATCAGAAGGTTGTAATTTTTCAAGTATTCCTGTATGCTTGAGAAACACTCCTTGAGAGTCGTTTTTTAATGTCTTAACACAACGTTATTTATGAAAGTACGCGCATCAGTACGAAAAATTTGTTTGAAATGCAAGACCGTTCGCAGAAAGGGGCGTGTGTATGTTATTTGTGAAAATAAAAAGCACAAACAACGCCAAGGATAAGCGGACATTTTTAATACTAAACATTATGAGAATAATTGGTGTAAATATCCCTGATAACAAAACCGTTGAATATGCTTTGCCATACGTTTATGGCATTGGAAAGAAAACTGCCCTTGATATTTTGAAAGAGGCAGGCGTTGATTTAAAGAAAAAAGCAAAAGATCTTACTCCTGAGGATATAAGTAAAATTCAAGGAGTGCTTGAAAAGAGTTTTAAAGTTGAAGGAGAACTTCGCCAAATTATTCGTCAAAATATCGGACGAATGAAAGAAATAAAAGCGTATCGTGGACTTCGACATGCACGACGCCTTCCTGTTCGTGGTCAGAGAACAAAAACGAATTCAAGAACTGTTCGTGGAAACGTTCGAAAGACTGCAGGAAGCGGAAAGAGAAAAACTGAACTCAAATAATAAATAAATTATCATGGGAAAGAAAAAAGTAGCAGCAAAAAGCAAGGAAGAACTTATAAAAGAATCAGAGAGCGTTGAGCAGGCAGTTGCCTCAGCAAAGCAATCTGGTAAGCTTCGCATTGAAAAAGGATGCGTGTATATTCAAGCATCTTCAAACAACACAATAATGACTGTTACTGACGAGAAAGGAAATACGATTGCGTGGCTTTCTGCTGGTTCTGTTGGTTTTACTGGACCAAAGAAGGCGACTCCATTTGCGGCATCAAAGGTTTCTGAAGCAATTGCAGAGAAGGTAAAGCGTTCCGGGCCAATCAAAGTTGATGTGTTTGTGCGTGGTATTGGAAAGGGAAGAGATTCTGCGGTTCGTACTCTTGCAACAAAAGGATTTGAAATTATGTCGATCAAAGATGTGACGCCGGTTCCACACAATGGCCCACGTCCAAGAAAAGTACGAAGAATATAATTAATTATGCGAAGAATTAAAGAAAAAAAGGAACGATCACTTGGAACAAAGCTTTTCTTAAAAGCTGATCGTTGTTCTTCACCAAAATGTGTTACTGTTCGTCGCTTGGGGAAGCCGGGTCAACATGGTGCCCGTCGTTCTCAGGTTACTGAATATGGAAAACAACTTCAGGAGAAGCAAAAAATTCAAATATTTTTTGGTTTAAATAACAAGCAGGTTCAAGTTATTTTTAATCGTGAGGATGACCCAGAAAAAATAAAGGCAGCACTTCGTGAGCGCCTTGATTTTGTTGTGTATCTTCTTGGTTTTGCAAAATCACCTCGTATTGCTCGTCAGATGGTTTCACACGGACATATTGTAGTAAATGGAAGAAAGGTAACTATTGGTTCATTTCGAGTTAAGAAAGGAGATGTTGTTGGAATTCGTCCAGAATCTCGCGATTCGAAACTTTTTGAAGGTATTAAGGATAGACTACAACACATCGCACCTCCTTCGTGGCTCAAACTTGATTCAAGTGATTTGAAAGGTGAGTGTGTCGCTTCTTCGGTATCGGACACTTCTGAGTTCCCATTTAACGTCGCATTGGTTGGTCAATTTTATTCCCGATAAAATACGGGAAATAGTGTATAGTTAAATTATGAAATATTCTCATCTTAGCGAGACGGTATCAATAAAGAAAGTTTCAGAGAAAGACAATGTCGGTCTTTTTCATGTTGAAGGTTTATATACTGGATATGGAACAACATTAGGAAATGCGCTCCGCCGTGTATTACTTTCTTCGCTTCCTGGTGCTGCAATTACGCAAATAAAGATCAAGGGTATTGATCATGAATTTTCAGCGATTCCTGGAATGATGGAGGATGTTGTTGAATTTTCTTTAAATTTAAAAAAAGTTCGTTTTCATTTTTTTGCAGATGAACCACAAGTAATTCGCCTTCACACAAAGAAAGAGGGGAAGGTGCTTGCAGGTGACATTGAATCAAATACATTCGTTCAGGTAATCAATGAAGATGAATATCTTGGAACACTTTCAAAAAAGAATGCAGAATTTGATATGGAACTTACTGTTGAAAAAGGACTCGGATATGTTCCTGCAGAATCAAGAAAGTTAGAGCGTCTTCCAATTGGCACTATCGTTCTTGATGCAATATTTTCTCCAGTAACAAGAGTTGCATTTTCTGTTGAAAACATGCGCGTAGGAGATCGAACTGATTACAACCGATTAATTGTTGAAGTGGAAACCGATGGATCAATTACCCCATCTGATGCATTTCACAAGAGTGTGAATATTTTGAAGGATCATTTTGAAAAAATCTCAGCAGTTGAGGTTATGAAAATCGAAAAACCAGCAGAAAAGAAGTCAAAGAAAAAATAATTATCTGATATAGTATGCGTCACGCAAATCAAGGAAGAAAATTTGGAAGAGAGAAAGGGCAAAGACAGGCATTTTTAAAGTCGCTTGCAAACAATCTCGTTCGTCATGAATCAATCGTGACAACTGAAGCTCGAGCGAAGGAAATTAGAATGCTCGTTGAGCGTTTGGTTACCTACGGAAAAAAGCAAAACGTTGCTGGACTTCGTGTTATCATGACCTATCTTCCAAAGACATCTGCATATAAGGTGTATCATGATCTTGCGTTACGATATGTGGAGAGAAAGGGGGGATACACTCGCATAATAAAAATTGCAAAGCCACGAAAAAATGATGCGTCAAAGATGGCGAAGATTGAATTTGTTTAATTACTATGGAATATAATATTGATGTAAAAGGAAAACCGATGGGACGTGTCGCTTCAGAAATTGCGATTATTTTGCAAGGAAAGAAAAATGCAAGTTACAACCCTAAAGATGCAGGAACCGATTCAGTTTCGGTAACTGGAATAAAGGGATTAGTGCTTACTGGCAAAAAGACTCGCCAGAAGATGTATTACAAGCACACAGGACCATTAGGTCATTTAAAGGAGAGAAAATTTGTTGATGTATTTGAAAAGAATCCAGCGTGGGTATTGCGTCATGCAGTTCGCCTTATGCTTCCAAAAAACAAACTTCAAGCAGTTCGATTAAAGCGTCTTAAAATTGTTGATTAATTATGACTATTAAAGTAAAAGAGGCAGGAAAGCCAACAAAAGGAAATAAATATTTTGAAGCAGTAGGGCGCAGAAAAACTGCAGTTGCGCGCGTTCGTTTATTTACCGGAAAATTTGATAAAGGAGAGGTTACTATAAACGAGAAGAATTTTACAAAATATTTTGGTACTGATCGTTTAAAGAAGATTGTTATTGATCCATTTACCACACTTTCGCTTGATTCATATAAAGTTTCAGTGAATGTTGTTGGAGGAGGAGTAAATGCGCAAGCAGAAGCAATTCGACTTGGAATTTCGCGAGCACTTATAATGCTCAATCCAATTTGGAGGACAAATTTGAAAGTACTTGGATTTTTGAAGAGAGATCCACGAATGGTGGAACGAAAACATCCAGGACTCCGCAAAGCTCGCAGACCACAGCAATGGCGTAAACGTTAAAAAAGAAAAACCCGAAAGGGTTTTCTTTTTTAAAACGCCATTGCTGTGAGGGATGGGTGATGGGAAGGTCTCTCAATGTGGAATATAACACTTGCGTATTTTTATGCTTTTATATACTATCTCTATAGTACTTTGATCTTCCAGAAAACCGGATTTTGGAATAGAGGTATCGTCTTTTACTGAGGTGGTTCAGATAGCCCCTTAATAATGGATATTGTTGGTGAAAGAAGACAAATGCGATGGGAAATCACCTTCCCTTAATGTGTCCCGGACATTGGACTCAAGCGCGCCTTATTTGAACTCGTGACGTATCACTTGTTCTAATAGGTAGGGTTATGGTTGCGGGAGCCATACACTCGAATATTTTCGTTGTTCTTTATATATAAATCTAATCGCACATATTGTGCGATTTTTTTATTCTTCAATTGTTGTCTTAAGAAATTCACCACCATCAGTAAGAACAAAGAGATCTCCACTAATAAGGAGTGATTTTTTAACCTCCTTTGCAATCGTTGCAACATTTCTTGGTTGTCTAATATCGGTTTCTTCAATGCGGATATTTTTTCCTACTTTTATCATGAAGTAGTTTTCAGCAAACGGAATCCATTCAAAAGTGTTTAAGTCAGCACCAGAAGAGATAGAAAATGAGTCAATTGATCCCTCTGGTTTCATCACATCTCCTTCGTAGTCCTCGAGGTAGAGAATGGATGCGATGTGGTTTGTATCAATGAAGGCAGCGCGGAGACTATCTGGAGAAAATGTTGCATACTCGATATTTGTTCCTATTCTTTCTACTGTTTGGGCTGTACGATTGAATAAATCGAGTGTCTTGTCTGAATTGAGAAGGAATGCATACGAACCATCTTTACTTGGTATTATTTCTTTTGTAGTTGAGGCATTTATTGGAAACACATATTTTGAATCAAGAATAAGGTTTCTGATTACGAGATCTCCTTCTTTGTTTGTAACAAACAATTCTTTTGCTCCAAGTCCAATTGCCTTTGGTGTTCCTTCGGTTTCAATGGTTCCGATGGAACTTTTCTTTAGATCAAAAATATAGAGATTTTTGGCGGTTTGTATGAGGAGTTTTGTTTTGCTGAATGGATGAAACGATATTTTTTGAATCTGAGTGAGATCTGTTATGTCTTCTGATTCGATGATTGTTCTAAATAAGACAGAAAAATCGCGGGCAACTGTTGGGTTTGTTAGATCAATTAAAAATAGTGATGAACCTTTTCTTGTGACAATATAAGAAGAGCTCATGTCGTATGCTTCCACTTTTGATCCTTTTATTGTCTTCTCGTCTTCGAGTAAGAGTGTTGAGCTTGTTGTTTCAAAGATAAAACCCTGAGATGTTGGAAATACATTGTTTATGTTTTTATTGAGTGTCTCGAATTCTTGAGTAATTTTCCAGAGTGTTATGCGAGCAGAGACTGAAACTTTTCCTGGAGTTACTTCGAGAGTTTTTGTAAATGGTGTGTACCCATCTTTCATTATTGAGATTGAGTAGTTTCTTGGAACGAGGTTCGAAATAAGAATTCCACCACCGAACATGCCTTGTGTTTTTGGATATTTTTTCCCATCAATGAATATTGAGGCATCCGTTGGGGTAAAGTGTACAAAAATTGAGCCAGATTTTGTTAATCGGAAATGCTCTGTATCAAAAACAAGTCCCTGCATAGCAAGTACTGCATATGTCCCTGCAACAATAAAAATAATCGTGCAGAGCACGAAAAGCATCGTTCTTGTGGTTTTTCTAACAACCATAATTCTTTTATATGATACCATGTTTCTTTACTTTTGAAAAGCTTTGTGTTTCTTTTTTATTTCTTTGCATTTTTAAATAAAGGATAGTAAAGTGAGAGTGTTGATTTTTTGAGGGTTGGTAGAAGATTGATACTTTTATTTATGTTTACACGAAAAATTGGAATAGATCTTGGAACAACAAATACACTTGTGTTTCTTCCTGAACGGGGGATTGTTATTAACGAACCGACGGTAGTTGCACTTCGAAAGCCAGACAATACTGTGCTTGCGGTAGGAGCCGAAGCAAAAGAGATGGTAGGAAGAACCCCTGATGATATTGTGACATACCGACCGCTAAAAGATGGAGTAATTGCGGAGTATTTTATTACTCAAGCGATGTTAAAATATTTTATTTCAAAGAGTATTGGTAAATTTAATATTGTTAAGCCTGAGGTTGTCATTTCTGTTCCTGCGGGAATTACATCGACAGAATATCGTGCGGTTATGAACGCGGCGAAAGAGGCTGGGGCACGAGATGTGTATTTGGTGAAGGAGCCACTTCTCGCTTCTCTTGGCGCGGGAATTCCAATTCATTCTGCTGAAGGAAACATGATTGTAAATATTGGTGGTGGAACAACCGAGGTTGCTGTTATTTCCTTAGGAGGAATTGTTACATGGAATAGTTTGCGTGTTGCGGGAAACAAACTTGATAATGCTATTTCTGAATATATAAAGAAGAAGTATGCCCTTGCGATTGGTGAAAATACCGCTGAAAACATCAAAATTACCATTGGAACTGCGATGCAGAATCGAAACAAGATGGAAATGAAGATCAGGGGACGTGACCTTCATACGGGACTTCCAAAGGATATGACAGTGAATTCAAATGAGATTGCTGAAGCGATAAACCCACATCTTGTTGAAATTATGAATGCAGTTCAAGGAGTGTTTAATGTAACCCCACCAGAGCTTGCGGCGGATATTATGGAGAAGGGAATTATTCTTTCTGGAGGAAGCTCGAACTTAAGAGACTTAGAAGAATTTTTTAAACGCTCACTTGGTGTTTCGGCATATCTTGCCGAAGAATCAATTCTTTGTGTTGCAAAAGGAACTGCGACTATTTTGAATCACCTTGATATTTATAAGCGCACTTTACTTAGAAAATAAATCAATTTTGATTTATGTATTTCAATAATAATAACCGCGACTTATTTATAAAAGCATTTGAAAATAATACACTTAGTGCTTCATATTGTTTTTTTGGAGATGATGGCGTTGGAAAGATGACATGTGCACGAGCAATTGCATCATATATTGAAACAAAAACCTTTGATTCAAATTTTGTTGATGCGCGAATCTTTTTTCCAAATGAAAAAGGAACATTTGGTATTGATGAGGCGCGTGGAGTAAAGAACTTTTGTTCAAGCGCTCCTCTTGTCTCAAAAAGAAAGACTGCAATTATACGATGTGGAGAAAATATAACGGATCAGGCGCAATCCGCACTTCTTAAGTTGCTTGAAGAACCACCAGCGCATACATTAATTATTCTCATCGTGAGAAACAGAGAACTGCTTTTTGCTCCGCTTCTTTCTCGTTTACAGTGTATTTATTTTTCGCGATACACGCGAAAACAAATCGTTGATTTTCTTGTGTCGGAACATAAGATTTTAGGAAGTGAAGCAGAGAAAATTGCAGAGTTTTCGTTTGGGAGTCTAGGAAGGGCACTTTCGATAGCAAAAAAAGAAATAGAGGTCACTGATCATATAGAGGGGTATATTGAGAGAGAAATTGAGCGATATTATAAAGATAGCGCATTAAAGAATTCTTCAGTATTGGCGAAACTCCTTAAGAAAGAAGCAGATATAAAGGAATTTGTTGTAAATGGACCATTGCAAAAAAAGGCGATTCAATATCTTGAGAATGAAACTCAGGTCTCGTAATTCGATGGTAATTATGCGAGAATAAGAAATATTATATGCATCAAAGTTTAATTGAATTTAAAGAAACGGCAAAAAAAATTGTTGAAGATTTCAAAAAAGAAATTTCTGGAGTACGAGCAAATCGTCCTTCGGCAGCCTTGATTGAAGAAATAAAAGTTATTTATTACGGCAATCCAACACCATTGAAACATGTTGGTACTATTTCCGTGTTACCACCCCGTGAGCTTCAGGTTCAATTTTGGGATAAGGAAGCGGTTGCACCTTCAGCGAAAGCAATTGAATCATCTGCTTTGGGGCTTACTCCAAATATCGAAGGAAATACTATTCGTATTTTTCTTCCCGAACTTTCAAGTGAACGAAGGGATGAGTTAGCAAAATATGCAAAAAAAATATCTGAAGAATACAGAATTTCACTTCGTCATTCGCGCGATGAGGCAAACAAAGGTGCTCAGGCGGCATTTGATGAAAAAGAGATTGGAGAGGATATGAAATTTAAATTAAAAGAAGAGATTCAGAAACAAACTGAAGAAACAAACAAATTAATTGAGGAGGTATTGGATAAGAAGATTGCAGAAATTCACGAATAATTTCAATGATTACTTTTATTGTTATTGTAGGAATTATATTTCTCATTCTTGCGCATGAATGTGGACATTTTTTTGTGGCGCGAAAGTTTAAGGTAACCGTTGAAGAGTTTGGTATTGGATATCCTCCTCGTATATGGAGCAAAACAAAGGATGGGGTGGTATGGAGTATTAACGCGCTTCCTTTTGGTGGGTTTGTGAAGATTCTTGGAGAAGATGGAGGAAATAATGATCCAAACTCATTTTCAAAACAAAAAATTTGGAAAAGAATTTCTATTTTGTCTGCAGGGGTTCTTATGAACATCCTTGTCGGTTGGATTTTTTTCTCTGGGGTGTATATGACTGGGAGTCCTGAGCGCGCCATTGTAATGGACGTAAAACAAAATACTCCCGCGGCGATTGCGGGAATAGAAAAGGGGGACATAGTACTTGCACTTGAGTCTTCTGATGTAGGAATAGTAAAAAAACCAAACGCAGATGAATTTATTTCATTTACTGGAAAAGCGGTAGGTAAGGAGATGGTAATTGAAGTATCTCGACAGGGTAACAATAAAATGTTTACCGTCATACCAAGAATAAATCCACCAGAAGGAGAGGGGGCATTAGGTGTTTCGATAACAAATGCAGGGTTCCCACGACAGTCATTTTTTTCTTCAATTCTAAGTGGATTTACAACAACTATTAGTGTTATTGGTGCGATTGTTGTGGGTTTGTTTAGTTTTTTTGCTCACATCTTTTCTCCTAATGGATTTGATGCTGTTGCGGGTCCAATTGGGGTTGTGAAGATGGCATCAGAGATGGGAACATTGGGACTTTCTTATGTATTTCAAATTATTGGACTTATTTCCATTAATCTTGCGATTCTTAATTTAATTCCATTTCCTGCACTTGATGGGGGGCGAATACTTTTCCTTATTATTGAAAAATTTAGGGGGAAGCCAGCACCAGAAAAAATTGAGCAATGGGTAAATATGGCGGGATTTTTTATACTTATTGCACTTATGATCGCGGTTACATTTAAAGATTTGTCGCGGTTGTTTTCGGCCTAGTTTAGATATCTATTTGAAAAAAAGGCATAAACCGTTCTATACTGTGATATAGAGCGGTTTTTATATATTTATCCCGTTAGAAACCGCGATCGCTTTGAGGGATAGGAAAATAATAAAACTATGAACCTTAGTCGAAACAATAAATTTATTCAACATGTCGCATCATTTTCGATTGCGATCTGTTTCTAACGGGATGCGACAATCTCACTATTTTTTGAAGACAAGCAAGACATTTTCCGAGGAGGATTCGATCATTTCAGCTCGTCTTTTAAAACAGGCAGGCTTTATTCAGGAGTCAGTGGCTGGCCGATATTATTTTTTACCAATTGGATATAAGGTCCAACAGAATATTATGAAGGTGGTAAAAGAGGAAATGGATAGGGTGGGGGCACAGGAAATGATTGCTCCAATTTTGCATCCACTTGAATTATGGAAAGAAACAAATAGGACTAACACTACTGGGTTTGAATTAATGAAGGTGAAAGATCGCCGTGGATCAGAGTTCGCCTTAGGAGGAACAGCCGAGGAAATGTTTGTTGATTTGGTTCGAAAATATGAATTGAGTTATAAAAATCTTCCATTTCATTTATATCAATTTTCTCCAAAATTTCGGGATGAGATTCGTGCGCGCGGAGGATTACTTCGAGTGCGTGAATTTATCATGAAAGATGGATATTCATTTCATAGAAATGAGGATGATTTTAAAACAACATATGAGGAGATGAAGAATGTGTATTCAAAGATATTTGAGAGAATGGGGCTCAAAACTGTCATTGTTGAAGCAGATAATGGATACATTGGTGGTGAATATTGTCATGAATTTATTGTTGAAGCCGAGAACGGAGAAAGTAGATTTTTTGTGTCGGAAGACGGGATATATGCCGCACACGAAGACATTGCAAAATTTAAGCGCGATCCGGCAAATGCTAACGAAAAAGAATTGCCGTTTGAAATTATCTCACAACCTGAATGGGTGCAAACGATGGATGATAATGTAAAACATTATCAAAAAGACAAAAAACATTTTCTAAAGAATGTAGTGTATAAAAATAGTACAACTGGGGAACTTATTATTGCTGTAGTGACAGGGGACTTAGAGGTGAATCAGACAAAACTCGAACATGTACTAAAGATGGTTGGACAGCTTTCTCCTGCGGAAGATGCTGATTTAGAGAAGTTAGGAACGAAACACGGATATGTCCACTCATGGGGGCATAACGCGCGGTACATCGGAGATATTGTTCTTGCTGAAGCCAAAAATCTCATTGGAGGATTAAAGGAAGATACAACCGACTCAATTAATGTAAATCATGGGAGAGACTTCACTTGTGAGTTTCTTGCGGATATTGCATCAGCGAAGCCAGGCGATAAGTCAGAGGGTGGAAGTGTATTAGTAGAGAAGCGAGGAATAGAGGTAGGAAACACTTTCCAGCTTGGGTATCATTACACCACCCTTATGAAGGGGGCGACCTATAAAGATGAGGATGGTACTGAGAAGCCATTTTATATGGGATGTTATGGAATAGGTATTGGTCGCACCATGGCAACATTGGTTGAGCAGTTTCATGATGCAAGGGGAATACAATGGCCAGAAGTAATTGCTCCATTTAAGGTTCATCTGATTGCATTGCTTACAAAAGACGAAGATTTGAAAAAGGAGGCAGAATTACTCTATACTAGGCTTGTTGCATTAGGGGTAGAGGTATTATTTGATGATCGAGAAGGAGTTTCTGCTGGTGAAAAACTTGCCGATGCAGACCTTGTTGGAATCCCTTATCGAGTGCTTATAAGTGAGAAAACAAGAAAAGAGGGAAAATTGGAATTGAAAAAGAGAATAGAAACTGTCGCACAATTATTGAGTGAGGATGAAATAATAAAAATTGTTACAAAATGATATTAAAGAAAATAATTGGAATAGATCTTGGAACCGATACGACTCAAATTTATTTGAAAGGTTCTGGAGTTGTGGTGAATGAACCAACAATCGTTGCGTGCAACAATCGAACAGATCGTGTTGTTGCAGTGGGGAATGAAGCAAAAAAAATGCTTGCACGGACACCTGCACATATTACTGCGCTTCGTCCAATTATGAATGGAGTCATTGCAGATTTTGATATGGTGAAGGAATTGCTTCAAAGTTTTTTGAAGCGAGATGATATTCCATGGTCTTGGATTACTGAAACAATTGTAAGTATTCCAACAAATCTTACCGAAGTAGAAAGGAAATCAGTTGAGGATTTATTAAAAGAATCTGGAGCAACTTCTGTGTATCTAATTGAGCAACCACTTGTGGCAGCGTTTGGAAGTCGATTGGATATAAATCTTCCTTCGGCATTTCTTGTTGTTGATATTGGTGCAGGAACTACTGATATGGCAATTATTTCAATGAATGGAATTGTCGTCTCTCGTCGTCTCAAGATTGCTGGGGATTATCTCAATCAAGAAATTATAAAAGGAGTACGTGATGAATTACGTTTGCATATTGGAGAGCCAACCGCTGAAGAAATAAAGATTGCAGTAGGTTCAGTTATTCCGACTGGCGAACGTCTCGAGCTTACCGTTCGCGGAAGGGATGTGGCCTCTGGACTTCCAAGAGAAATTTCAATTCGTGACACACAGGTTCGTTTGTGGCTTGTTCGACCCGTAAAACAAATCATTGAAGCAATAAAAGATTTAATTGAATCAGCTCCACCAGAGCTTGTTGGAGATATTTACAAAAATGGAATGTATTTTTGTGGTGGGGGAAGTTTGCTTCGGGGAATCGATCAGGTTGCGGAAAAAGAAATTGGTGTGCGTGTTCAAATTGTTGAAGATCCTTTAGCGTGTGTAGCTCGTGGAACTGGTCTTGTGTGTGAGAAATTTGATACACACAAACACTTGTTAAATAACTTTTCACGTTTGAAGCTTGATGAGTAGTCGAAATAATAAAATAGGGTTTTTCTAATAAGATGAAAACAACTCGCATATTAGTTCAGGTGTTATTACTCATTTCTCTTATAGTTGCACTCCTTATGTTTCGTAGTGAAATAGGTGATTTTATTGTTGGACTTCGTTCCGTTGTGTTTGGTGTGCTTGGTCCCTCATGCGAAGTACAAAAAATGAAAGACGTTCAAGCAGAGAATGTATCACTCAAAAAACAAATTGAATTACTTTCACTTAAGATGGGAATAAAGGAGAATAGTGGAGAGCTTGTAGCAAATGTTTATTCATCTTATCCATTTAATGACAAAGTTCATATTGTGGTTGATAAGGGGAGTAATGATGGAGTTAACGTTGGAATGCCGGTAATGGTACAAAAAAACATTGTTATCGGGAAAGTCATTTCAGTTAAAAAAACGCAAAGTGAGATTCAAACTATTTTTGATCCAGAATGGAAAACAAGTGTAGTGATTGGTACCTCGACAGTAAAGGCGGTTTTGAAAGGGGGAAATACTCCTGAGGTTCAATTTATTCCTAAAGATGCACACATTGTCTCTGGTGAGGAAGTATTAAATATCGCACAGGAATTTCCAATTCATACTATACTTGGATCAATTAAATCGGTTCGGGAGGATGAGAAGAAGTTATGGCAGGTCGCGAGTATTGAATTGCCAGTTTCTTTTGATGCACTTCGTACGGTAACTATACTTACGACATTTCCATAATTTATGAAAAATTTTTCTTCCTTTCTCTTTCTTCTTTTAATTGGAGTTATTGCGCTCATTCTTATGAATTCGGGCGCACTTCGTTTTTTTAATATAAACCCTAATTTATTTCTCTTATTTATAATTGCGCTCATTGCTACTCGCGCTAAAAACAGTATTATCGTTTCCTTATTGTTTTTTAGTCTATTTGTTGGATTTGTTTTGTATCCCTTTTGGATTTTAGAATATTCACTTTTGTGTCTCGTTGGGTTTTTATTACTTTTCTTTCGTTCACGACTTACTGGAAATCAAATAAGTGACTCACTAATTCTTTCTTTTTCCGGTTCTCTCTTTTTCTCACTTTGTTTGTGGTTTTTTTCTCATTCGTCATTTTCTATATCCCAATTACTTTATCAACTTATTTATGACTTGATATGTGGGTTTATTTTTGTATTGTTGCTTCGACCGATAATTAAAAGGGGAGGAATTTCAAAGCTATGAGATCAAGAAAGAATATTGAATTTGAAGAAATACTTTCTGACAAAAGCGTCGAGGGAAGTGTGCGAGAGGTTCCTGTTTCTGAAAGGACTTTTTTTGTCTTTGTTTCTTTTGTTGTTTTGATAGTAGGAATAGCAATCGTTGAACTTTTGTGGCTAAATGTTGGAAAGCGAGATCAGTATGTTGAAAGAGCACTTGATAATGTTTCTGACTCAAAGGTAAAACATTCTCCTCGAGGTATTATTTTTGATAGGTTTGAAAAAGCAATGACTGAAAACGCGCCAGCATTCAATGTGTATCTTATTCCTCAAAAACTTCCCATTGATATAGTTCAACGCGAAGAAGCAATAAAACGGATTGCAGATATTTTGAAGATGTCAGAGTGGGAACTTGTGCAGAAAATTGGAGACAGGGATTGGTCATTGTCTGGGAAAATGCTTTTAAGTGACGACATTACTCAGGATCAACTTGTTGAACT
Source organism: Parcubacteria group bacterium LiPW_41 (assembly GCA_007375535.1). GTDB lineage: Bacteria > Patescibacteriota > Minisyncoccia > UBA6257 > GWB1-50-10 > LiPW-41. Next base: position 84,005 of record VMEM01000003.1, read on the forward strand.
TTCTTCTTCTGAACATCTGGGCATTTCTATTGAGGAAAGTTTTCGACGAATTCATTCGGTCCCGTATGCATTTTCTGAATTTATTGGATATACAGGGCTTGTGAACAAAGAGGATATTTCAAATGACTCCAATCTTACTATTGATGATCAGATTGGTCGTTCTGGACTTGAAATGTATTATGATCAATTTCTACGTGGAATTAATGGAAAAGACGTTGTGTATAAAACAGCAAGGGGAGAGATAAAAAATGAGCGCATAGAGCGAGAGCCAAAACCAGGAAAGAATGTTATTACATATATTGATTCTGAGCTTCAAACCGTTTTTTATAATAGTTTAAAGAAACAACTTGAATTTCTTGGAAGGGATGTTGGTGTTGGTATTGCAATTGATCCTAGAAATGGAGAAGTTCTTGCTCTAACCTCTGTTCCTGGATTTGATCCACATAAAATAGGAAGTGCGTTAGTTGATTCTCGGAGACCTTTGTTTAATAGAACCATTGCGGGGGTATATAACCCAGGATCAACAATAAAACCGCTTGTTGCTGTTGCTGCCCTTACGGAGAATATAATAACTCCAGTTTCAAGTTTTTTTTCTTCTGGAATGCTTGAAATACCAAACCCATACAATCCTTCACTTCCTTCCCGTTTTCCTGACAACAAAGCGCATGGATGGGTGAATGTTCGGTCTGCGATTGCTCGTTCGAGTAATGTGTTTTTTTATATTGTTGGAGGTGGATATCAGAACCAGAAAGGACTTGGAATCTACAAACTTAAGGAATGGTGGGGAGCTTTTGGGCTTGCAGAAAGAACTGGCATTGATATTCCCGGAGAAAAAGTTGGATTTCTTCCTGATCCAGAGTGGAAAGAAAAGGCAACAGATGATCCTTGGCGTTTAGGAGATACTTACCATGTATCAATTGGACAGGGAGATTTTTCAGTAACTCCAATTGAACTATTAAATTACATTTGTGCAATTGCTAACGGGGGAACTCTCTACAAACCAAGAGTTGTCGATCGTATTAATGGTGTTGATGGAAGTGAATTGTTAAAAACATATCCAAGTGTTATAAGAGATTTAAAAACGAAAATTTCTTCGAGTGCACTTCATGAGGTGCAAGAAGGAATGAAGGACACAATCGAAATGTCATACGGAACTGGATATTTACTTCATGATATTCCAATGCGCATTGCGGCAAAATCAGGAACAGCACAGGTTCAAAATAACGCAAAGACAAATGCATTTTTTGTAGGATATGCCCCAGCGGAAGATCCAAAGATTGCTATACTCGTACTTGTCGAGAACTCACGAGAAGGGAGCTTGAACGCAACTCCAGTAGCCAGAGAGGTTCTCCTATGGTACTATAATAATCGTCTCAAGGAGTTATAAACCCTTGGGTTTTCTAAAATTATGTCAACAAAGAAAAACTACCTCACAAAAGAGCGATACGAAGAGATTGTTACTGAGCTTGAGTCATTGAGGCTTGAAGGACGTCGTACGGTTGCAGAGCGTTTAAAACACGCAAAGGAACTTGGTGATTTATCGGAAAATTCAGAATATCAAGAAGCTCGCGACGAGCAGGCACGTCTTGAGGGAAAAATTGCAGAACTAGAAGATCTTCTTCGAAATTCGGCTATTATTGAAAAAACTGGAAATGGAACGGGTGGAGTTCGCGTTGGTTCAAAAGTGACAGTAAAGAAGGGAAGTGAAAAAAGAGTTTTCACAATCGTTGGTTCAAATGAATCAAAACCAACCGAAGGGTTGATTTCAAATGAATCACCAATTGGACAGGCACTTATTGGAAAAAAAGATGGAGACAAAGTAACCGTTGTTACCCCAACAGGTCTTACTGTTGATTACACAATACTTTCTATTGAGTAACTATTTATGATTGAAGATATCATTGAAGAGCGAAAGAAAAAACTTGCTGAATATTCAAAAACGGCAGGTGCATATCCTGCGCGTGTTTCGCGCGATATGGTAATTTCAGATGCGATTTCGAAATTTGATGAATTATCTGAAACAAAAAAACAAATTTCTCTTGTTGGAAGAGTGACAGCACTCAGAGATCAGGGAAAGATATTGTTTTGTGATTTGAAAGATGAGAGTGGAAAAATTCAAGTGGTAGTGAATGAGGCTGAAATAAAAGATTTTGGACTTATTCAGAGCACACTTGATATTGGTGATTTTTTTGAGGTTTCAGGATCATTGTTTGCAACAAAACGTGGAGAAAAAAGTATTTTACCAACATCTGCTCGAATTGTTGGAAAAAGCATTCGTCCTCTTCCTTCGGAGTGGTATGGATTGGAGGACACTGAGATACGTTTGAGAAAACGATATCTTGATATGCTCACACATCCCGAGATCCGTGATTTATTTATAAAGAAAGATATTTTTTGGACAACAATTAGAAACTTTTTAAAGACTGAAGGATTTCGAGAAGTTGAAACCGCAGTACTTGAGCCAGTTCCTGGGGGAGCAGAGGCGGAACCATTTGTTACTCATCATAACGCACTTGATACCAATTTCTATTTACGTATTTCTCTTGAACTTCCACTCAAGCGATTGCTTGTTGGTGGATATGAAAAAGTATTTGAAATTGGAAGAATTTTTAGAAACGAAGGAATTGATCGAGAACATCTTCAGGACTATACGCAGATGGAATGTTATTGGGCATATGCTGACTATAACAACATGATGGATCTTACTCGAAAGATGTATCAAGAGGCAGTAAAAAATGTAACAGGAGGATATGTGACAACATATCAAGATATGGAAATTGACTGGAGTGGTGAATGGCCAATGGTTGATTACTATGAGGTATTTAAAAAAGAGACGGGATTAGATTTAAAAACTACAACTATAGAAGAGTTACAAAGGAAAGCAGAAGAGGTACGAGCCAGAATTGAACCAAATATGGGACGCGGTCGTCTCATTGATTTGGTATACAAAAAAGCAGTTCGTCCATTATTACTTCAGCCATGTTTTCTAGTAAATCCTCCAGTGGACATTGAACCACTTGCAAAGCGAAGCGAAGAAGACAGTGGAAGAGTTGAACGGTTTCAAATTATGGCGGGAGGAACAGAACTTGGAAAGGGATTTTCAGAACTCAATGATCCACTTGATCAGCGCGCTCGATTTGAAGAACAAATGAAGCTTCGAGAAGCAGGAGATAGTGAAGCACAAAGAATTGATGATGATTTCCTTGAGGCGCTTGAATATGGAATGCCACCTGCTGCAGGATTTGGACTTTCCGAACGTTTATTTTCAGTGATTATGAATAGGCCGATTCGAGAAACAGTTATCTTTCCTCTTATGAGGCAAGAATAATTATGACGCTTAAAGAATTAAGTTTATTTATCAAAGCTGAAGACGCACGATTGCGTACTATGCATGGAAATTCTGAAGATACAGAAAAAAGACTTCTTGCACACTCAGTTAAATTATCTGAAGAAGTGGGAGAGTTAAGTGAGATTGTTCTCTCTTATTGCTCACTTCAACGAAAAGAAAAATTAAATAAGTTTGATAAGGAACACATTCCAGGAGAATTTGCTGATGTGATTATTGTGTGTGCATTACTTGCAAATGCAATGGATGTTGATCTTGAGGATGCAATTGAGAAAAAAATAAAAGTCATTGAGGAAAGGCATAAAAAACATTTAGAAACAGTATGAGATTAGGAAAATTACGATCATTTATTGATGCGGTTGACTCACGAAAGCTAAATTAAAGCATCATTATTTTAGTCGTAGCAATAAATCAAAAAAATTATGTTAGATATTCAATATATTCGTGAGAACGTAGAAAAAGTAAAAAAAGGGATGGAGAAAAAACGACAAGACCCGAAACTTGTTGATAAATTTTTGCATGCTGATGAAGAACTTCGAGCAAAAATTCTTGCATTTGAAACATTAAAAGCAGAACAAAATGCACTTTCAAAGCAACTTTCTGCAGGACGAAGTGAAGACTTGGTGAATAAGGCACAAGTGATGAAAAAGAGACTTTCTGAACTTGAAACAGAGCGAGAAGAACTTGAGAAGAAGAGAAGTGATATTCTCTCTCGTATTCCTAACTTACCATTTGAAGATGTAATAATTGGAAAAGACGAGACAGAAAATAAAGTATTAAGAGAAGTGGGGGAGAAGCGTAATTTCGAAAAGGAAGGATTCAAACCGCTTGATTATCTTGAACTTGGAGAAAAATTAGAAATTATTAATGTAAAAAAAGCAGCGGAGGTTTCTGGAAGCAGGTTCGGATATTTATTAAAAGATGCAGTACTTTTGGAATTTGCATTGGTAAAACTTGCAATGGATGTATTACTTGAAAGAAGCTTCACTCCAGCAGTTCCCCCAGTAATGATTAAACCAGATGTGTATGAAGGAATGGGGCGTCTTGCAGCAGACCAGAAAGACGAGCGATATTATTTTGAAAAAGATGATTTATATCTCGTTGGAAGTTCAGAACACACGATGGGTCCGATTCATATGAACGAGGTATTGGAAATTGAAACACTCCCACGACGTTATGTAGCATTCTCAACCTGTTTCCGAAGAGAAGCGGGAACATATGGAAAAGACACTAAGGGAATTTTGAGAGTACATCAGTTTGATAAGGTTGAAATGTTTGCATTTTCAAATCCAGAAAAATCGGAGGAAGAACATAAATTCCTTTTGGATTGTCAGGAAACATTATGGAAGAAACTTGAAATTCCTTATCGTGTGATTGAATTATGTACGGGAGATATGGGATGGACCGATGCGCGACAATTTGATATTGAGGCATGGATGCCAGGACAGGGAACATATCGAGAAACCAATTCGTGTTCAAATACTACTGATTTCCAGTCACGAGGAACAAATATAAAGTACAAGACAAAAGACGGAAAGAAAGAATTAGTACATATGTTGAACGCAACCGCATTTGCAATCGGAAGAACAATTATTGCGATTATTGAAAATAATCAGCAGAAAGACGGAACGATAAAAGTACCAAAGGCATTGCAAGCGTATCTAGGGAAGGAATTTATTAGTTAAAAGCTACTATAAAAAACTGAATTATTAACATTCAGTTTTTTGTCATTATGGTTATTAAATAGGACATTGGTAGAGCTATATACTGGAAAGGAGTAGCTCTACCAATGGAATTTTTGTTTGTGGGTACTGGGGGAAGAGATGGTGTTTTGTGAGAGAAAATGCGCTTATTTCCGGTATATCTAAACTGGTTGCATTTTCTGTAATAGTGTGGTATAATATCAAAATCATTTAAAACGGTTATTTTGGGTCTTTGCGAACGTCAAAGATGAGGAATAGCCACCATATATGGAGGTATGCTATGCAAAGCATATTCACAAAAGCAATTGATTTAATTTCAAATTTCAACATCAAATTCAGAACGAGTGCGATGAAGCAAGAAATTACTGACGAGGGCTTTCAAATTCTTATTAGTAGTGATGATTTTATTGATCTTGTTGCTCGGGAAGGGAAAAGATTTTTAAAAGAATCTAAGAAATTTTTATCCACATTTAAAGAATCGATCTCAATAACAACATCAGCATTCGGCAAATCACTATTTACAACAAGTATTAATCCTAGATACTTCATTTGGGAAAACTTTCAGAAACGGATGTTAAACAAAGCATCTGATCTTATCCCCGAATTCAAAGGAGTGTTGAAATCAATGAGGCTTACCAAAAGCATAAAAGATTATGAAATCCTTGCAGAAATTGGTGAATCAAATATTTTCTCTATTGACGAAGCATGCGCCATTTTCAAGGCACTTACCGAACGTCAGCCAAATGGTGAAGCGGGTGATCTTCTAAACGACAGATATGCAAACATCATCTATGTTCGATTAGACGAAGAAACGGTTGTTCCCTCGTTTGTGTGTTGGGATTCTAGCGATTGCAAGTGGCGTTTGGCTGCATTCTCGTTTGATGACAGATCGTGGGATGCTGGCCCTTGTGTTCTTGTTCGGGGCTAATCGTCTTGAACACTGATATATTAATTTGATTATTGTTTTATTGACCCTGTTTCCGAATGGAGATGGGGTCGTTTTATATTTGTTAATTTATTTCGTGCTAAAATAGAGGGGTGAATGGATTTGTGAAATTTATATTGTGGACAGTTGTTCTCTCTGCGTTGGGGTATTTTGGATATCAAGCATATACAAAATGGTGGGATGCAGATGTATTCAATCAGAAAAAAGATCAGATTACTGAAACACTAGGAAACACCGCGAGTAGCACCAAGGGAGTGCTAACAGAGAAGGCAGGAGAAGCAAAAGAAAAAATAGGAGAATATACCAATCAAGTTGTGGGAGAGGCAAAAGAGGGAGCTCTGCAATTTATTCAAAGAAAAATTGGAGAGGGAATTTCGGCACTTGGGGAGAGTATAAGTGGTGTTGGAGGAACTGTTGGTGGTGCTACCACTACAATTCAATATGTTCCTGTCTCAATTCCTTCTATTGTTTCTTCATATAGTAATAGTGCGACACAAAGTTCTCCGCAGATTTCTACGTTCCCAAATCCAACAAGTACTGGGTTTTTAAACCCTCCTCCACCTACTGCTATCAGCACAAAGGAAAATGTTCCGTTAATATTTTCAATAAATACTCCTGTGCATTATCATGTAGATTGGGGTGACGGATCAAAGGAAGAAGGAACAGAAACAGCTGGTGTGGTGAAATTGATTAGTCACACATGGAATATAAAAGGAGACTATATTGTGACAGTAACTATTGAAGAAGGAACGCCAAAAGGAAATACGGTCTTTCCAATTAGGGTATACTAACAGAAGTGCGAATCTCAAAAGTCAAAGTTCAAAAGTTATATCAATTTTGAAAAACCAGTGAACTTCCAAACAAGATGAAAGAGCAGGTATTTATAAAAACAGACAAATCAGGAGTAAGAAGAAAGTACTATTATGGTGCTCTGATTATTGTTGGAATTATAATTATTGCTATCGGAGCGAGTACTTATTTTTATTATTGGAGTCCGACATTACAGGTTGGTGAATTTTCTGTTGTTGGTACTAATTCAAAAGAGGAAGCGAAGGTTGCAATTGTTAATTATTTCAATTCATCGCGGTCATTTTTTTCACCAGCCACCGATAGAATTGTTTTTTGGACGCAACACAATGAAGAACTTATTCAGTCTCCTTCATTTCTTCCTTATGCCTCATCAATTAAGCTCGTGAGCAATTTTTCAGAGAAAAAAGTAACTGCAGAGATTACTCCTCGGGTGATGAGTGGGGTGTGGTGTATAACAGAAAAGTGTTATGTGTTTGATGACAATGGGATTCTTTTTTCTGAGTCACCAAATGTTTCTGGTTCAATTATTTTAAAAATAAGAGATGAAAATAATAATCCTGTATCTTTGGGAAATGCAGTATTAAGTCAGGATGAATTTAATTCTATAAAAAAGGCGATACAGAGCGTACAAAGAAATAAAATTCCTATATCAGAGGTACTTATACAAAATGTTGAATTAAAAGAATGGGCAACGGTTGCTCCAAATGGATTTTCAATAAAATTTAGTTTTAATTCAATTCCTGAAGATCTTGATTCGGTGTTTCAAGGAATTCTTGAAAGGACAAGTATTGAGAAGCTTTCGTATATTGATTTGCGTGTTCCAAACAGAGTTTATTTTAAATAGAGTTTAGTTGTTTGTGGTGATGTTATACTAAATATAGAGAAACGTGTCCCGTTAGAGACGGTTTGTGAATGCATAACAAGTATTCTCACTATTATCTTTACCTGACACATAAGGAATAACAACAACGGAAATGGTTATTTATAACACTTACAATTATATCAATACACTGGTCGCACATACTACAGAAAATGGCTGTGACTCTACTCACATAACCATTTCCTGTCTCTAACGGGATGAAGAATCTATTAAAAGATAATAATTCTGGATTTACCCTTATTGAGCTTCTTATTTATGCAGCAATTTTCTCAGTAAGTGCTGTTTTTTTGGTGAACATTCTAACTTCAATCACACAGACACAAATTAAGCAGACTTCTGCAAATGAAGTTGGTCAGCAGGTTTCTTTTGTCAGTAATACAATTCAGCGATTAGTTCGAGAGGGAAGTGTTATTGAAAACGATTCTGGAGTTGCAAGTTCAACGATCAAAATCAGAACAACGGCGTCTTCAACTGATCCAACACTTATTTATTGGGATCAAACGAATAACACTATTCAATTAAGACAAGGATCAAGTTCGCCAATACAACTTACCAATGAGAAGGTTGTGGTAAGTGCATTTTCTGCGACAAAATACGAAAATCCTGGAGGAAATGCAGTTGTACAAGTGGATTTTGCGCTTGCGGTTAACACAACGGTGGAGAGAGCTAAGGTTACGAAATTTTGGAGGGGTGCAATAACAAGAATTTCTGCCGCAACATTTGATTCTGATTTACTTCCAAATACTTCAAACGCATTAAATCTTGGTGGCGCAGGATCAACATGGAAAGATGGTTTTTTTAATGGCGCAGTGAATATAATTGGAAAGCTAGGAGTAAGTACACAGCCATCTGATATCTCTGGTATGGCTTCGGGGATAAAAGTAAATGGAGATGTCTCATTTATGGCTTCAGCAAACGGAGTAATATTAAAAGCGCCAAATGGAACTTGTTATAGGGTTACTGTGATAAATGGGGGAACGCTTGCCACGGCAACTGCGACGTGCCCGTAGAAAACTCAAATCTCAAAGCGCAAACATCAAAAGTGAAACGCAAAGGTCAAAAGTATGGATACCTCAACCAATTTAAAACAAAGGTGTTATAGGTTCGGACTTTTAATAATTCAGTTGTGCGACACGCTACCACAGAAGAGAAGCGCATGGATAATTAGTGACCAATGTATCCGTTCAGCCACAAGTATTGGCGCCAATCTTATAGAAGCACGCGCTTCAAGCTCTCGCTTAGAATTCAAGAAGTTCTTCGAAGTCGCCCTTAAGAGCGCAAATGAAACAGTCTATTGGTTATCCCTGTTAAAAGATTCTGGATTAGCGAGTAACGAAAAGATTTCTCCACTTATCCAAGAGTGTGAAGAACTTGCAAAGATGTTAGGAAAGAGTGTACTAACACTTAAGAAGAAATAACTAATTACTTTTATGTTTCATTTTTGCACTTTGAGTTTTGAACTTTGAGCTAAATTGGCACTTGACACTGTCGAGTGCTAATTTATAATGAGCGGGATGAGGGAAAGGACTCAATCAATTTTAGAGGCATCAGTAAGAGAATTTATTAAAACGGGGAAGCCAATTACCTCGGAAATTTTGTATGAAATTTATGATTTTGGGATAAAACCTGCAATGATTCGTCTAGAGCTTGGTGACCTATCCCATGAGGGTTTTTTGTACCAAATTCACCCTTCTGGGGGGCGATATCCAACTGACAAGGCATATAGACACTTTGTAGACAGTGTCATTGAAAAGAAGGCAAAGACAGAGCCTAAATGGATTGATGAGGACAAGATTGATGAAGATTTAAAAGGTTTTATGGATGATATTTCTCACCATCTTGGAGTGTTGTCGGTAGGGTTTGATGTTCATAAAAATACTGTTGTTGATTCTGGTCTTTGTGAGCTTCTTGAAAGAATTCCAATAAGTGCAAAAGAGGAATTACTTTCGATCGTAAGTGATTTCGAGGCGATTGAAGAACGGTTACAAAAACAAAAGGAATGGATTATAAACGAAGTGGTTTGTCCAAAAGTTTTTATTGGCGAGAGTCCAATAACAAAGAGTAAGGAACTTTCAGTAGTTGCGGGGAGAATAAACAATAGTGAGAATGATGTGATTATTTTTTCAATTGGACCCAAACGTATGGATTATGAAAGGGCGATAGGGATTATGAAACTATTATCAGATGATTAAATAATATGGAAGAAGAAAAAAAAGAAATCACGGAAAAAGAATTAGATATTGAGACAATTCAAAAAGAACGAAACGAATATCTTGAAGGATGGAAGCGAGCAAAGGCAGACTTTATAAATTATAAGAATGAAGAAACTGAACGAACAAAACGATTTAGTGCAATAACAAAAGAAATGATTGTTGCTGATATACTTCCTGTTCTTGATAGTTTCGAGTTGGGGATTATGTCATCAAAGGATGAACAATCAAAGAAAGGAATGGAATTAATTCGGATGCAGTTAGAAGAAGTGTTGAGACGAAATGGATTAGAAAAAATTAACGCGAGTCCGGGAGATCAGTTCAATCCTTTATATCATGAAGCAATTGGAGAAAAGGAATCAGAATATGCAGAGGGGACAATTGCAGAAGAAGTCGGAATTGGGTATACACTTGATGGACGCATAGTGCGACCAACAAGAGTAAAAATATCAAAAGAGTCAAAAAAATAAATAATAACTAAATAAAAAAATATATGTCAAAAATTTTAGGAATAGATCTTGGTACAACAAACTCGGCGATGGCAATTATGGAGGGTGGAGAACCAAAGGTGCTTGAGAACCATGAAGGAAATCGTACCACTCCTTCGATCATTGCACTTTCAAAAGCAAATGAACGTCTTGCGGGATTACTTGCAAAGCGTCAGGGTGTTGTAAATCCAAAAAATACTATTAACTCAGTAAAGCGTCTTATTGGAAGGAAGTGGACTGATGCGGAAGTACAACGTGACAAGCAGTGGCTTTCCTATGACATCCGTGAATCAGCTCATGGTGGTGTTGAAGTAAAACTTGGAGATAGGTGGCACACTCCAGAAGAAATCTCTGCAATGGTGTTGCAAAAACTTAAGGCGGATGCAGAGGCAAAAACAGGGGAAACAATTAGTGAAGCAATTATTACTGTTCCTGCGTATTTTGATGACACACAGAGACAAGCAACAAAAAATGCGGGAGAAATTGCTGGATTTAATGTTCGTAGAATTATTAATGAGCCAACCGCTGCAGCGTTTGCGTATGGGGTGAATAAAATGAAGAACGAGAAAATAGCTGTGTATGATTTTGGTGGGGGAACATTTGATATTTCAGTTCTTGAAATTGGATTTGATCCGGAAACAAAAGAACAGACGGTTGAGGTAAAAGCGACGGGAGGTGATACTCATCTTGGAGGTGATGATTTTGATAAAAAAATTATTGAGCATTTAGTATCTGAATATAAGAAAGCAGAGGGAGTTGATATTTCAAATGACCCACTTGCGATTCAGCGTTTAAAGGAAGCGGCAGAGCGTGCAAAACACGAGCTTTCAACTGCAATGGAAACCGAGATAAATCTTCCATATATTACTTCTGATGCATCGGGTCCAAAGCATTTTATGATGAAGCTTACCCGTGCAAAATTAGAAGATTTGGTACGCGAATATATTGATCGTTCAATTGCGCTAGTAAAAGAAGCAGTAACTGCACCAGCACCAAAAGGAGCAGGATTGAAACTTTCTGATATTGGAGAAGTAGTATTGGTTGGAGGGCAAACACGAATGCCAGCAATTGAAGAGGCGGTGAAGAATTTATTTGGAAAAGAACCACACAAAGGAATCAATCCCGATGAGGTTGTCTCAATTGGGGCAGCAGTTCAAGCGGGTATCCTTCAAGGAGATGTAAAAGATATTCTCTTGCTTGATGTAACTCCACTTACACTTTCAATTGAAACACTGGGAAGTGTTGCAACTCCAATGATTCCAAAGAATACGACTATTCCAACAACAAAATCTCAGGTGTTCTCAACTGCAGCAGACAATCAGACGTCGGTTGAAATTCATATCGGTCAAGGAGAACGTCCAATGATGGCAGACAACAAAACACTTGCGCGGTTCATTCTTGATGGTATTCCACCATCACCACGTGGAGTTCCTCAGGTTGAGGTTACATTTGATATTGATGCAAATGGGATTTTGAATGTTTCAGCAAAGGATAAGGCAAGTGGAAAAACACAATCAGTTCGTATTGAGGCATCAACTGCGCTTTCAAAAGAAGAAATTGAACGTTTGAAGCAGGAAGCAATGGCACATGCTGCAGAAGATGAAAAGAAGCGTGGGGTTATTGAGGCAAAAAATCATGCTGAGACTCTCATTTATACTGCAGAAAAAGCAATGAAAGATGCGGGAGAGAAAGTCCCACAAGAATTGAAAGATTCAATAAATACAAAAATTACAAATCTTAATGCAGTTAAAACTGGAGAAGATAAAGAGGCAATTGAAGTAAAGACACAGGAACTTTCAGAAGAGCTACAAAAGATTGGAGAAATCATGTATAAAGAGAATAAGGCTGGAGATACTCCAACTGATCAAACAAATCATGATCAACCAAGCACCGGAAATAATTAGTCAGTCAAAAATCGAAGAAACTGATTATAACGCACTGAAGATAACACTACTTGGTGTTATTGGGGTCGCCGCAAGCATCTTCACTGTGTATGAGTTTGACCAGTTTCTTCTTACATTCCAATACGCATTTCTTTGGTTTGCACTATCAGGAATGTTGGCGTTTCTTGTTATAAATATTTTGCTTGCATTTTTTGTAAAGCACTTTACCATCACATTCGGAATTATTCTTGTAGAAACTTTCGCCCCTATTGTTTTCTTTATCTCAAAATTTTCTAAACCAAATATTGAGATTTTACTTATTGGGTTTTTCCTTTTCTTCCTCTTTACTATTCTTGGAGTGGGAAGGGGGGTGAGTAGGTTTCGAAATAGTATAAAGATGCGTTTTTTTGAAATTGCGAAAACAATTACACCAAAACTAGTTACGGGAGTTTTGATTCTTGCGAGTGTATTGTTTTACGGAGAATATTTTCTTTGGGGTTCAATAAATGAGACAATGACACGAACAATCTTTAATGAAACATTAAGGAGTGCAGAACCAATTACTCATCTTTGGTATTCAGGTGTTTCGGCAGATCAGACAGTGAATGAATTTTTTGGATCGTTGGTGACCACACAATTAAAAAAAACACCACAGGTAACGATTAATGGAGTTCAGGTAAATTTACGCGATGGATTAAAAGAAGTTCCTCCAGATGTCCAGAAGCAAATTATGAACACTCTTTCTGATGAGCTTCGAAAAAAGACAGAGGAGAAAATTGGAACGCTTAATCCAAATGCAAAAGTTAGTGATGTGTTGTATCAATATATTAAAGATTGGATTGCTTCTCTTGCATCTCCAATGAAGATAGGGCTTGGTGTGGCTTTGACGGTTCTTCTGTTCTTTTCAGTAAAAAGCATGATGTTCCTCTTGTATTGGTTGATACATTTGGTTGCGTTTCTTGTTTTTAAATTGCTTGTTGTTGCAAATTTTGCTGTGCCTGGATATGAGACTCGCACAAGAGAATTTGTTTTACTTCCATAAATTATAGTGGATAGGGTATAGTTGCTGGGGTATAGGTTATTTTTCTATGTCTAAAGATTATTACAAAGTATTAGGTGTTCAAAAGAGTGCGACTGAAGACGAAATAAAAAAAGCATTTCGTAAACTTGCGCACCAATATCATCCTGATAAAAAAACAGGGAATGAAGAAAAGTTTAAAGAAATAAATGAGGCATATCAGGTGCTTTCAAGTAAAGAAAAGCGCGCACAATATGATCAATTTGGACAGACATTTGATGGAGGGATGCCTGGAGGTGGAAACCCATTTTCTGGATTTGGAGGATTTCAAAATGGTGGGTTCAATGTAGATTTTGATGCGGGTGAAATGGGAGATATTTTTGAGGCAATGTTTGGAGGAAATCCATTTGGCGGTGGAAGGACTCGCGCCGCATCTCGTTCACGTGGTGCAGATTTGGAGTTTGTTGAAACAATAACACTTGAGGAGGCCTTTTCTGGAGTTAAAAAAACAATTCACTTTGAAACCTATTCCAAATGTGCAAAGTGTTCCGGACAAGGGCATGATGTTTCAAAAGGAACGAAGCAGTGTGGAATGTGTAATGGTCGGGGTCAGGTGCGAGAAGAAAAGAGAACAATACTTGGAACTATCGCATCAGTACGAACATGCGCATCGTGTAAAGGAAAGGGAACAATCCCTAATGAGCCATGCAAAGAATGTAAGGGAACGGGGAGGGTGATGGGGCGAAGAGATGCGACATTTGATATTCCTCGAGGTATTGAAGACGGACAGGTGATGAAACTCGCAGGACAAGGCGCTGCAGGAGAAGAGGGAATGGGAAGCGGGGACTTATATGTGATTGTTCGCATAAAACAACACAAAGAATTTGAACGAGAAAAAACAGATTTATATACCACAAAAGAAGTTTCTCCAATCGATTTATTATTGGGAAAGCAAATTTTTTTAAGAGACATTGATGGGTCACTCTATACCACAACAATTCCTGAAGGATTTAATATAAAAGACCCATTGCGAGTACAAGGAAGAGGAATGCCTCGTCCTGGGATGTTTGGTTCTTCTCGTGGTGACTGTTTTGTGAATCTTACATTTAAAACACCAAAACATCTTTCTAAAAAAGCGCGGGAGTTACTTGAGAAATTAGAGGGAGAGTTGTAATTGACAGAATGTATAATAAATTTTATACTAGCTCCATTCATTAAAAAGATGGAGTAATTATGGTTGCGAATAGTTTCCATACTTCAAAGAAGTTTTTTACTAAAAACAGAGATAACTTCAAAAAGAAGCAAGAGAAAATTAAAAGACCTAAAATAAAAAAAGATTTTACAAAGGAAATCATATTTTCAAAATGTCTTACTGCAGCAGAAGTTGATGCAATCATGCGCATGGCAGCGAGGTTAAGCTTCCTATTTTAAAATTTCCACCCAGTAAAATTGGGTGGTTTTTATTTGACTTTTTCGGGAAATAGGGTATCATGTTCCTATATCCGTAGATCGCAGGTAAACAATAAATCCTGCTGAGGAAACCCAGAAATTTATAAGGAAACTTATAAATGATGTCTACGGCATAAAGGTCGTAGGCGTTTTTATTTTTATGAAAACAAAAAGTCAAAAATTAACACAAATTGAGGAGGGAGCAGGAGTGTTGAAAAACTCTCAGTCAGTAGTTCTTACTGATTTTACTGGTCTTTCCGCAAATGAAATGAACGCACTTCGCAAGAATGTATTTGGTTTGGGTGGATCATTGCTAGTGTTTAAAAAGCGTTTGCTAAAATATGTTTTTGAGAAAGAAGGAATGGAATTTACTCCATCTGACTTTGCAGGACAGGCAGGCGTAGTGTTTTCTCCAAAAGATATGGTAGAAACTGCTGGAGTGGTGTATAAATTTTCAAAAGTACAAAATAAACTCAAAATTTTGGGTGGATTCAATGTAACCGAGAAAAGCTTTATTACTGCAAAGGATACACAGGCAATTGGTCAGCTTCCTTCACGTGAAGTGCTTTTGGGTCAATTGGTATACATGTTGGGAACTCCAATCCGTTCATTTATGGTGGTATTAAACGAAAAAGCAAAAAAGTCGTAAATCAAAAATAACAATATGGAAAAATTTAACAAAATTATTGAAGAGGTTGAGAAGCTTACTGTGCTTGAGCTTTCGGAGTTGGTAAAAGCACTTGAAGAGAAGTTTGGTGTTTCAGCAGCAGCGATGGCGGTAGCAGGACCTGCAGCAGCAGCAGCGGAAGAGAAGACATCTTGGGATGTAGTTCTCGTAAGCGGCGGCGAGCAGAAGATCAATGTTATCAAGATCATCAAAGAGGCAACCGGACTCGGTCTTAAAGAGGCAAAGGATTTGGTTGAAGGAGCTCCAAAGGAAGTAAAGAAAGGAATGAAGAAGGAAGAGGCAGAAGAGCTCAAGAAAACTCTTGAAACCGCAGGTGCAGTTGTAGAACTTAAATAATAGTCACTAGTGATTAGGGTTTAGGGTCTAGTAAAACCCCGCCAGTCTATGGACCGGCGGGGTTTGAAAATAATAAAGCTAACTTGAAACGATTGGTAGAGCTGCGTCATATATGACGCAGCTCTACCAATGAAGTAAATGATTTGTAAAAAGATGAATTTGAGTTTGTAAAAATTGAGTGATATTATGTAAATGTTTAAAGGGCAATTAGCTCAGCTGGTTAGAGCGTTGCATTCACATTGCAAAGGTCACTGGTTCGAGTCCAGTATTGCCCACAAGAAAACACATAAACAATGCAAGGAAAAAATAAAATTGTTGTTCCTAAAGAAGATAAAAAACTTAAAGCCGAGATAAGAGATGATCTGAAAAGAATTTCTCGACTTGATGAAAAAAGAATTGCAGTCCGTCAATTTCTTATTGAGGCGGGTAAGCTAAAAAATAAAAAATTTGATTTTATAGTATGTCCTTTGTTTTCTGGTTTTATTCCGGCAACTCTTTTTAGGGTTCTCTATAATAAAAATTTACCGCTTTTTGAATACATTACTACTAGTTCTTTGGCCAAAGATATTATTGCTATTGAAAAAGGAAATTATAAAATATTTTTTTCAGACAAAGCCAGACCAATTCTTGATGGTATTAAAAAAGATATTTTGATCTTTATAGAACAAAATAAGCTTGATTTATTAAAAGCAAAGATATTATTAATTGATTCAAATGTGGCAAGTGGAATCACATTAGCTTATTTTATACAGGTTCTTAAAGAGTTGGATTACAATTTTAAAAATTTGACGGTTATTATCACTGATTCTCGAGCAAATAACAAAAAATTAAAAAAAGTATCCTCAAATCTATTGAGGGGTGGGAAGTTGATTCTATTTAATCAGAAAAATATGACAAATAAGGTTTTTGACAACGTCTTAACACTAAGTGCAAGTAAAAAGGATAATAGGACTTTTAAAGTCTTTAACGGGAGAGAAATTAAATATGATGCAAAACAGATAAGTTTCTATCCATATTTTTTATCACTCGAATTACTTAAAGAAGAAAGAAAAAAAGGTTAATAAATTAGACACCCTTAGTAAGCGTATAAAACATCAAGACGGCAGCGACGCCCATTAGAACGAAGGTGAGCCAGATGAATATTTTTGAGAGAATGCCACTGGTATATTCTCCCATTATTTTTTTATTCTGAGCGATTCGGGCGATAACAAAGATAAGGGGGACTGCCGCAACGCCGTTAAATACTGCGGTAAAAACAAGCGCTTTCATTGGATCAATACCAATGAAGTTAATCATCAATCCAACTAGTGTTGCGACAGTGATCACCCCATAAAATCCATGGGCGCGTTTGAATTTTCGGTTTAATCCTTCTTTCCAGTTGAATGCTTCTGATACTGCGTATGATGCAGAAGCAGAGAGTACGGGGATTCCTAGGAAGCCAAGACCTAAAATACCGATAGAGAAAATAAGTTTCGCGAGAAATCCTGCGTTAGGAAACGTATTCACTAATGGTTCCAAAGCTTTGGCCGCATCCGCTGCAGTTCTTATATTGGTAATTCCATTTGCAAAAAGAACTGTTCCAGCGACCACAATAATACACCACGTCGCAAGATTTGAAGAAATCATTCCAACAACAGTATCCATTCGAATCGCCTTCATCAACTTTTTTGTTATTGCTGGCTTTCCATCCTTTATTAAATGGTTTGCACGTTCTTCTTCAACTTCTTCTGATGCCTGCCAAAAGAACATGTAAGGGGAAATAGTTGTTCCTAGCACACCCGTGATAATAAACAAAAAAGCGAAACTGAGTTCAAAATTAGGAATAAGTGTTGCGTGCATTACTTCTTTCCATGGTAAGCGAATTAAAAATACCGTAAGTGGGTACGCAAGAAGTGCAAGTGTGGCCCATTTCAAAATCTTCACATAATTTTTATATGAAACAAATATTTCAAGTACTAAAATTATTGCGGCAAAAAATAACACTAATACTCCGAATGGAAGGGGGATGATGAGTTGTGCTGCTGCGCCCATTGCTCCAAGGTCTGCACCAATGTTGATGGTGTTTGCAAGAAGCACGAGAAAGACTACTGAATAGAGTACCCATTTTTTATAGTGTTCTTTTATTACTGCCGCAATCCCTTTTCCTTGCGTTGCACCAATACGCGCGCATGCTTCTTGTACTGAAATCATAAACGGAAGCATAAAGAGTGCGGTCCACAACTGACCGTATCCAAATTGTGCTCCAGTTTGCGAGTAGGTTGCGATTCCTGATGGATCGTCATCTGCCGCACCGGTAATTACTCCAGGACCAGCTGATTTAACGAATTTTCGTACTCCTTTGAACATAATTCGATTATTACATAAAATTTTTAATTTTGTAATTTTTAATTTTGTAAATAAAAAAGACCCGAATATTCGGGTCAAAATCTAAGAGCAAAATATGGAAGTACTATCGTTGTAAATGTTGAGAATATTACTATTGGTTCTGCAAATTCTTTTGTTCCATTGTTACTACTTTCATAAATA
Organism: Parcubacteria group bacterium LiPW_41; assembly: GCA_007375535.1. Lineage (GTDB taxonomy): Bacteria > Patescibacteriota > Minisyncoccia > UBA6257 > GWB1-50-10 > LiPW-41. The sequence goes on from VMEM01000003.1 coordinate 102,288, forward strand.
TAAAAAGAAATTGCCAAACAGAGTCCCGCGAGAATTACAAGTAGTTTTGGGTTCTGTGCAAATGCAATAACAAGGAGAATCGAACCGAGAATGAGAAGAAACAATACAACGAAAATCATCTTTATGTAGTATTTATTCTCTTTTTTTAAAAACCCTCCTATATAGAGTCCGGATAACACTAAAAATAATCCAGACAGCAAGCAATACAAAAAAGGGAGAAATGGCATAACACCTCCTTTATCTTATTTTTTAATGATAGTTCATTTATACGCTTGTTTTTGTAAAAGTCTAGAGTGGTGGGGAATGATTAAAAAAATGGAAAAATGAAAAACTAAATCACAAACGAAAGAACATACAACTGTTGATAACTATATGTGCATTTTACCCTCATTTTATAAGGGTAAATTTGATATAGACCCAGAAGTTGTTTGAGTACAGCAAAGAGGGGGATCGTGGTATACTCATATATGTAAGTGGGGAATTGTGGATAAAAGTGTGGATAAGGTCGAAATCTGGGGATAACCCTCAATAACTAACCAAGGTAACGCTAAAAATGCTTCTCGGAGAATTTAAACATAACATTGATGAAAAGGGCCGCGTTGCGGTTCCCGCGAAGTTCCGGCATGCGTTTCAAGGAGGGGCTATTATTACCCGAGGTCTCGATCACTGCCTTTTTATCTTTAGTCTCAGTGAGTGGGAGAATCTTGCTAAAAAAATCAATGATCTCCCGCTTGCGCAGGCTAATTCTCGAGCGTTTTCTCGTTTGATGCTTGCTGGTGCAATGGATGTGAAAGTTGATGTGCAGGGACGCGTGCTTGTTCCTGATTATTTACGTGAATATGCAGGAATAAAGAAGCAGGTTGTTGTAGCTGGAGTATATAATCGTGCAGAAATCTGGGATGAGACAGCTTGGAATGAATATAAAGCGCGTACCGAATCAGCATCTGATGAAATAGCCGAGAAGTTGGGTGAGTTGGGAATTTAGGAGTATGACAAAACATATTCCAGTTCTTTTACGAGAAGCAATAGAGATTCTTAATCCAAAACTGGGAGAGTTTTTTATTGATGGAACATTGGGGGGTGGAGGACACACACTAGCAATTGCAGAACGATTGGGAAATTTTGGAAAAATGCTTTGTGTCGATTGGGATAAAAATGCAGTGGAACATTTTAAAAAGCCAGAAGGAAGAGATGTTCCTGAAATAATTGTGAAGAATGCAAATTATCGTGACATTCCGGAATTATTGAAGGAAGAAAATTTACCAAAGGCAGATGGGCTCATTCTTGATTTAGGATTTTCTTCTGATCAAATTGAAGATCCAGAACGCGGATTTAGTTTTCAGCACGATGGTCCACTTGATATGCGGTATAGCGGAGAATATCAAAGCGCTGCGGATATTGTGAATCAATATCGAGAACATGAGTTAGAAACATTGTTCCATGCGTTTGGAGGGGAACGATACGCAGGACGAATTGCAAAAGCAATTTGTGAGGTGCGAAAGAAAAAGAAATTTGAGACTACTAAGGAGCTTGAAGATGTTATTTATCATGTTGTTCCAGTAGCTGCGAGAAAGGGAAAGATCCATCCAGCAACACGAGTGTTTCAAGCGCTTCGTATTGCAGTAAATCATGAACTTGAAAACGTTGCATTAATTCTTAAGGCGATTCCAGAATGTGTGAAACCTGGAGGAAGAGTAGGGATTATCACTTTTCACTCATTGGAAGACAAGGTGGTAAAGGAAGGATTTAAGGATCTTGTGAAAAATGGAAGGGCAGAGCTATTACACAAAAAACCGATTGCGCCACAACGAGATGAAACAAGAATAAATCCACGCAGTCGTTCAGCAAAAATTCGATCAATCAAAATTATTTCTTAAATTAAAACCAAAAAAATCATGACAATCATTCGTCCACACAAATCATCTTCAATAAAATATTTTCTCTATTCACTTTTTGGTGTATTATTAATTTGTGGTGGCTTTTATATTTCAGAGTACACCGCACTTGCAGAGACACGACACTCGATTGATACATTGAAAGGATCTGTTGGAAAACTTCAGGAGGAAAATGCGGATTTGAAAAACGAACTTTATACGATGATTGATCCTTCCCGACTTGAAGCGGCTGGGGTTGGTTCGGGACTAGAAAAAGAGTCACGACCTCAATATGTCACAACAAATCAATAAATTTTCAGAGCAAAATTTTCGTGGTCTCGATAAGAATTATTACTGTGAAACAAACTTAACTATAAAAATGTCGCAACCATCCACGAATTGCCTTTAAGAAATGAAAGTCCGACTGTATATTATTACCGGATTTTTTACTTTATTGTTTACCGTTCTCGGCGTGAATCTGTTTCAGCTTCAAATCGAGAAGGGTAAGGATTTTACGAATAAAATTGAGGCACAAAATGCATCACGAGAAGAATTAAACCTACGAAGGGGGAGTATTTTGTTTTCAAATCGTTCTGGGGAGGAAATTCAGGTGGCGTTGAATAAAGATTTTCCAATTATCTATGCAGTACCAAAAGAGATAAAACCTGAAAAAGAAAAAGAAGTTGCACGAACTGTTGCTGCTTTGCTTTCTCTCGATGAAGAAAAATTAGTGAAGGATTTTTCAAATAAAAACAGTCTCTTTAAGCTTTTGAAAGACAAGGCAGATGATTCTCTTATTGCAACGGTTCGATCATTAAATATTGAGGGAGTGAAGACTCTCACTAAGCAATATCGATATTATCCATTCAACGAACTTGCAAGTTCCCTTATTGGATTTGTCGGTGTCAATGAGGATCAAAACGAACCAGTTGGATTGTATGGAATCGAAAAAATGTACAATGAAGTACTTGCACGCGGAGATTCTGTTTCGTTCACTATTGATAGAGAGATACAAGCAAAAGCAGAACAAACACTCGAAGAACTTATTGCGGCACACAATGGAACGGGCGCAACAATTGTAGTTCAAGAGCCGATGACTGGAAAAATATTAGCATTAGCAAACAAGCCAAGTTTTGACCCAAATAATTATACTGACGCATCAACAAAGGATTTTATGAATTCTGCTGTGCAGTATGTGTATGAGCCGGGTTCTGTGTTCAAACCGCTTACTATGTCTGCGGGAATTGATACTGGCGCAATTACTCCAGAAACAACATATGTTGATAAAGGAAGTGTGACGTTAAATGGGAGAACAATTCGGAATTGGGATTTAAAGGCACATGGAAAGGTTACAATGACGAACGCAATTGAACTTTCGTTAAACACTGCAACGGTTTTTGCTGAGCAAAAAACAGGACATAAAGTTTTTCTTGAATATCTAAAGAAATATGGACTTGGAGAGTTAACAGGGATTAGCCTTCCTGACGAAGTACGAGGAAGCATAAAAAATCTTGAACGAAAAGAAATTCGTGATGTTGATTTTGCGACTGCCGCGTATGGACAGGGTGTTTCGCTTACTCCGGTTCAACTCATTACTGCATTTTCTGCAATTGCAAATGGTGGTGTTTTAATGAAGCCTTATGTGCGGACTGATGAGTCTCCTTATGTGGTTAGGCGCGTTATAAAAAAAGAAACAGCAGACAAAGTTCGTTTGATGATGGAGTCTGCAGTTGATAAAGCAAAAATTGCAGCTATACCAAACTACCATGTTGCTGGAAAGACTGGCACGGCATTTATCCCTGATTTTAAACGTGGAGGATATACCGAAGATCTTATACAAACATTTGTTGGTTTTGCACCCGCCACGAATCCAAAATTTGTGATTTTAATAAAACTTGATAGACCGGATAAGCCACTCGCTGGACTTACTGTTGTTCCTGCATTTAAAACATTTGCACAATTTATTTTAAATTATTATAACGTTCCGCCAGACAGAATTGTTGAACCAATCAAAACACAATGAAGAAATTTATAATCACCATATTGCAAATTGCTTTAAAATATATTGCACGAGGAGTTATTGCAAAATATAACCCAATGATTATTGGGATTACGGGAAGTGTGGGAAAAACATCTGCAAAAGAAGCTATACGAAACGTTGTGGCGCGAGAACGAACAGTTCGTGCTCCATCAAAAAATTTCAATAACGAACTTGGTCTTCCACTCACTATTATCGGAGATTTTAAATCAATCGGAGGAATTTTCTTTTGGTTTTTAGTACTTTTTAAAGGTATTTATATTCTTCTTATTAAGGATAAAGCATATCCCGAAGTTCTAGTTCTTGAGTATGGAATTGATCGCCCAGGAGATATGAAAAAGTTGCTTGATATTGCGCGTCCTCATATTGGAATATTCACCGCAATGGGAAAGATTCCTGTTCATATTGAGTACTTTACGGGTCCTGAGCAGGTCGCAAAAGAAAAAGCAAAACTTATCGCACAATTACCCGCAACGGGATTTGCAATTTTAAATGCGGACGATCCATTGGTAATGAAGGCAAAAAGTGAGACGCGCGCACAAGTGGTAACATTTGGAATGGGAGAACATGCAGAGGTGAGAATTAGTAATTTTTCAAATCATTTTGATGGGCATAGTGCGGGAATTTCTATGAAACTTACGTATGGAGGAAGTTTCGTTCCTGTTCGTGTTGATGGGGCATTAGGGGAAGCGCAAGCAATCACTTCTGCAATTGCATCTGCAGTTGGGTTAGTATTTGGGATGAATCTTGTTTCAATTGCTGAGATACTTTCAAAATATGAAGCTCCATCGGGAAGACTACGATGTATTCAAGGAATTCGTGAATCAATGATTATTGATGATACATACAATGCGGCACCAAAGGCGATGGAGAATGCGATTGATACGCTTGTTTCACTTCCTTCAAGAAGGCATGTTGCAGTTTTGGGGGATATGTTGGAGCTTGGGAAATATACACTTGAGGCACACGAAGAGATTGGGAAGAGAATAAAAAAGAAAGGAGTTGATGTGCTTATAACTGTTGGTCTTCGTGGAAAGTTAATTGCAGAGGCTGCACAGAATGCTGGGATGAATCAGAAAATGGTGTTTGTTGCAGATACAATTGACGAAGCAGTTCATATTCTTGAAGAAAAAATTCAAAAAGGGGATCTTATTTTAATAAAGGGATCACAAGGTGTTCGAATGGAGAGAATTGTAAAGCGAATAATGGCAGAACCAGAACATGCAAATGAGCGTCTCGCACGTCAGAATTCTGAGTGGATTGCAAAAAAGGGGATGTATGACGAGGGGGAGTAAAAAATTGACATTTCATATGCAAAAATGTATAATTTGTCCGATGATTTGATCATCGGATATTTTATAATTTCATAACAAAATGAGGTCAATATGATAGTACTTATTGTTCTTTTTATTTTAGGGGTCCTCTTTATTGCTATTGATTCAAAATTTGATGGAATGCGCTATCTCGGTATCCCCCTTGTGATAATTTTGGTAATACTTGTGTGTAGCGTTCTTATATCTTTGCCATTTAGTTTGGGAACGGTATCAGATTTAGAAAATTTTTACACGCGGAACCAAAATATTTATCAAGAAGCAGTCGTTTCATTTCCTGATGCGGCAACTCTTACTGCTTCTGATGGAACAACAAAAACTACAAAGATAACTTGGGATTATACTCGACAAGTTCTTAAATATAATGAAGACTTGCAGTGGTACAGAAAATATCAAAATCACTGGTTTCTCGGAGTATTTATGTCATCGGTCCCTGATAGTCTGAAGTATGTTCAATTTAAAAAATAACCCCTTCGGGGGTTTTTCTTTACATTTGTAGTCCCAAGGAGAATCGAACTCCTATTTTTGCCGTGAGAGGGCAATGTCCTAACCGTTAGACGATGGGACCTCGCTGATAATTCTACGTATTTTTTCTCCTATTTGCAATAGTAGCGGTGTATAAATTGACATACTTTAAAAATTAAGCATAATATATGTGCAGTTTAACAAACCTATTTCGGTAAATATGCCGAAGGGATTTCAAAAATCATTTGGGTAAATATTCCCAAGGAGGTAGTGATGTCTAAGAAAAAAAGTGTTTCAACAATTGGAGTAGTAACTTCAATTGTTTGTTCGAACTTATTAAAAATATTAAAAGAAATTCCTGACTACAATAAGTATTTCAGAAATTTTGGTGGGTTTTCATATGAAATCAAAAATCTAATTCCTGAAAATTTCTTTCTTCTCCACGTGTTTCCTGAGAAGTGGCAAAAAGGAAACTATATTCTCATTGAAATGGAAAGAAAGATTCAAGAAAATATGAATAAGGTTGAGTCATATAATGTAGAAGTTATTGAGATTGTAATGGATAATAAATTTCATATGCGACTTGAGCCGGAAAAAGGAAATTTTGTTAATGAGGTAAAAAAAGTTGTCCATTTTACCTATAATCTTGATTTATATATGAAAGTTGAAACAGTACTTAAGAAGCTTTGTTGGTATGATTAGTAATTTATTCCGGCTCTATTGAGCCGGTTTTTTTTATTTTCAAAAGTTGAAAAAAGTGGTTTAATTAATAAATTAAGAGATGATAACTGATTTGATTACATACATTACTCCATTTATTCAACAACACGGTGCGTGGGGTGTTTTTGTTATCTCAGTTATTGAAGAAGTAATTGCTCCAATTCCTTCTTCCTTTGCACTTCTCGGTGCTGGGTTCTTTTTACTTCCTTCGTATGACTCGTTTTCAAGTGTTCTTCTTCAGTCGATATGGAAAGTGGTTATTCCTGGGGGTCTTGGGCTTGCAGTTGGATCGATGTTTATATATGCGCTTGTTTATCTTGAGGGAGAGCCGATCATTCGGAAATATGGGAAATGGTTTGGTATTCATTGGAGTGATGTTGAAAAGATAAATAGTAAAATGAAACGAGGAAAGGCTGAAGAGTGGATTTTGTTTGGACTTCGGGCGCTTCCAATTGTCCCCAATATTGCGGTATCAGCTATGTGTGGACTAATAAAATATCCTGCAAAAAAATATTTTGTTATTACCTTTTTTGGAAGTGCACTGCGTGCGTTCTTAATGGGGATTTTGGGATGGTCTCTTGGGGAGGCATATGTTATTTACGCGAGTCAGATTGAAGAATTTGGCGCGTACGTTTTATATGGATTTATTGGTATTTGTCTGATTTGGGTGGGTTATTTTTTCATTCAAAAAATGCGTAAAAAACGTAGGAAAAATGAGGGTTAAATTGGCTTCCTTCCTGAAACTAAATGTGATATAATTAGGAAAAAGAAAGACGCAAAATATGGCGTTTTTTCTTTGGAAAAACAACGATTTTTATGGCAGAAAAAGCAAAGAAACCATCAACGTATAGCGCAAAAGACATTCAAGTTCTTGAGGGATTAGAACCAGTACGAAAACGTCCTGGAATGTACATTGGTACCACAGGCCCCGAAGGATTACACCATCTTGTATGGGAAATTGTAAATAACTCAATCGATGAGGCGATGGCTGGACATGCAAAAAATGTTCAGGTTGAGCTTTTGAAGGATGGAGGTGTGAAGGTTATTGATGATGGACGTGGAATTCCAGTTGATATACACCCAAAGACAAAAAAATCTGCACTTGAAACCGCACTATGCACGCTTCATGCGGGAGGAAAATTTGATGGAGATTCGTATAAAGTTTCTGGAGGACTCCACGGAGTTGGTGTTTCTGTTGTGAATGCGCTTTCGACATATATGAAGGCAGAGGTGAACAAAGATGGTGGTGCGTATGTTCAAGAATATAAACGAGGTGCTCCACAATACAATGTAAAAAAAGTTGGAACATCAAAGAAAAATGGAACAACTATCACTTTCTATCCCGATCCAGAAATATTTCCAAAAACAGATTTTGATTTAAAAAAGATTTTAGATTATTTGCGCAATCAGGCATATCTTACAAAAAGTGTAAGAATCGATACCATTGATTATCGTGGAGAAATTCCATCGTATTACAGTTTCTATTTTGAGGGGGGACTTCTTTCTCTTCTTGATTATTTACTGGGAAATAGAGATTCATTGCATACCAATCCTTTTTATGCACAAAAAGAAGTTGATGGAATTGATGTTGAGGTTGCATTTGTATACACCGATGAAGTAGAAGCCGAGGAGTTAAGTTTTGCAAACAACATTTACACTCCAGATGGAGGAACACATCTTACAGGATTTCGATCTGCTCTTACTCGAACGCTCAATGATTATGCGCGTCGTGAGGGATATTTGAAGGAATCGGAAGAGAATCTTACTGGAGATGATGTTAGGGAAGGAATTGTTGCAGCAGTTTCAGTAAAAATTCGAGAACCACAATTCGAGGGACAGACGAAAGCTCGCTTGGGAAATACTGAAGCGCGTGCAGCAGTAGAAACCGCGGTTTCCGAGGCGCTCAAGGAATTTTTAGAGCGATATGGAGCAGATGCGCGTAAAATTTTAGAAAAAAATATTCTTGCAGCAAAAGCGCGCAAAGCAGCTAAGGCAGCAAAAGATACGGTGCTTCGTAAAGGAGCATTCGAAGGACTTACATTACCAGGAAAGCTTGCAGATTGTAGTTCACGAAAAGCAGAAGATTCAGAACTCTTTATTGTTGAGGGAGACTCTGCAGGGGGTTCGTGTAAGCAAGGACGAGATCGTCGAACGCAAGCGGTGTTGCCACTTAAAGGAAAAATTTTGAATGTGGAAAAGGCACGTATTGATAAGATGCTTTTAAACAAAGAAATTCGATCACTTGTGGTTGCGCTTGGGACTGCAATTTCTGACCAGTTTGATATTACAAAGCTTCGCTATCATAAAATTATTTTGATGACTGATGCTGATGTTGATGGTGCACACATCAGAACATTGTTACTCACATTGTTTTATAGATATTTCCCAAAAATTATTGAGGATGGATATTTGTATATTGCACAACCACCACTTTATCGAGTTCAAAAAGGAAAAGAATTTCATTATGCCTTTGCAGAGAAGGAGCGTGACGTGTTTGTGAAACAGATGGGTGGAGACGGAGTCACTATTCAGCGTTATAAAGGTTTAGGAGAAATGAATCCATCACAGTTATGGGAAACAACCCTTGATCCAGTGAATCGTGTCTTAAAACAGGTAAATATTGCGGATGCGGTAGAAACTGACAAGATGTTTGATGTTTTAATGGGTGAAGCGGTTGAGCCACGAAAGAACTTTATTCAGGCGCATGCGGCAAGTGTCAAAGATCTCGACATTTAATGATTTTGTTGGTACTATAGATATATAAACATTATGGGAGCAAAAATCCGCACATTTTTACAAGAGACTCGTCAGGAATTAAAGCGTGTGAACTGGCCATCAAAGCAGGAGACAATTCGATATACAACCTTCGTTATTGTGTTTTCTGCATGTTTTGCGTTGTTCCTTGGTATTCTTGATTATGGATTTGTCTACGTTTTGGAATCTATAGTGATTGGTTAATTATCACAAACAATTTTTAATATGAGCGAACCAAAACAAAAAGAAAAAACAATACTCTCAAAAGAGCGTCATTGGTATGCAATTCATACCTATTCGGGATATGAGGATGCAGTAGTGCGTTATTTAAAACAACGCATTGATTCAATGTTTATGGCGGACAAGATTTTTAACGTCATTGTTCCAAAAGAAGTAAAAATAAAAGTAAAAGGAGGAAAGAGATATACACACGAAGAGAAGATTTATCCTGGATATGTTCTTGTTGATATGATTCTCGATCATGATTCTTGGTCAGTAGTCCGAAATACACCTCGAGTAACCGGATTTATTGGAGCAGATACTACTACTCCAACACCACTTTCGAACGAGGAGGTGACTGCATTGCTTTCAAAGATGGAGGGAGGCGATGAACACACGAAGTTTACTGTCGATTTGAAAGTTGATGACGTAGTGCGAATCACTGATGGTCCGTTTAAGGAGCAAGAAGGAAAGGTTGCAGAAATTGATGAGGAACATGGAAAAGTGAAGGTATTAGTTCCAATCTTTGGACGAGATACACTTTTGGAGCTTGATTCTCTTCAGGTTCGAAAAATTTAAGGGATTTAGTTGACGATAGAGATAAATAAAGGTAAGCTAACACTCGAGTTATATTATTATGGGAAAACCGATAAAAACAGTATTAAAGCTTCAAATTGAAGCAGGAAAGGCAAATCCAGCTCCACCTATTGGTCCAGCGCTTGGTCAGCATGGTGTGAATATTGCGCAGTTTTGTCAGCAATTTAACGCCGCAACACAAGAGTTTCCTGGGGATATTATTCCTGCAGAAATAACCATTTTTGAAGATCGAACTTTTGAATTCAAATTAAAAACCTCACCATCATCAGCACTTCTTCGTAAGTTTGCGGGTGTGGATAAGGGATCAGCGACACCTCATACAAAGAAAGTTGGAAAGGTAACAAAAGCACAACTTCGTGAGATCGCAGAAAAGAAAATGGAAGATTTGAATGCGCACGATGTAGAAGCAGCAATGAAGATCATCGAAGGAAGCGCAAGAAACATGGGAATTGAAATAATTGATTAACAAAAACACCGCTAGTCTATGGACTAGCGGTGTTTTGTAATAAATATATTAATTTGTCTACTTTACTTTTTAAATGGAAAGCGCATACTTTTGTTAAATCATTTACAATTTCATAGGAGGATATATGAAAACAGGAATCTATATAAGTATCGAAGGGCCGAACGGCTCTGGAAAATCAACGCTTGCAAAAAGAATTTTTCAATTTATTAAAAGCTCTGGGATGCCAGCGGTATTAAATACCCAGCCGACAAAAAAAGTCAGTCGGAGGTTGGAGATTTTGAATCAAAGGGAAACCCAATAGGTGTTGTTATTAGAGAACTTATTGAGCGCAGAACGCCAAATGATGAAATGCTTGGAAATTATTTGGTAAAACTAAAAGAACTCAAGAAGATTTGTATGTCACACGCGAAGGATTCAGCTGTTGTCTCACAGTTTATTTCGACATTATACAACGTGCATAGTTTTATCGTTGAAGGAAGAACACTGGACGAAAAGATGATGCAGGCACTCTATTGTGCAGACGGACTTTTTGATTTTAAGGAAACGGTTATTCCCGCAATTGAGGCGGGAGTGAGCAATATTAAAGATCGAGAGCGATTTACTTCGTTCGCACACGGTGATGCAAATGGATTTGATTTTTTAGAGAATCTTGGAATACATCAAATTGTTTTGGATAAATATTACATCAAACCAGACATTATGTTTTATCTTGATGTTTCTGTGGATACATGTGTTGAACGACTTAAAAGTTCTGGAAAAGTTCTTGATATTTACGAAGAGAGAGCGACTATCGAGAGAATTATTCGGAGCTACAAAAAAGCGATTGCTTATTTCAATGAGAATCCGGAATTCGGATATCAAAACATTCATTGTCTCAATGCAGAACAAAACGAAGATGTTGTCTTCGAAAACGCTCTTGATTTCATACAGAATCTTCTTGTTAAAAGAGGAAAAGAATAATTAAGCCCCGCATTATGCGGGGCTTTATTATTGACATAATAGTAAAAAAGATTTATTTTTATTTTGCTCATAAACACAATAAAAGGAGAATGTATGCAAGAGAAAAGAGGAGAATATCTCAATATTTCGGAACAAATTGAGACGCTTCGTAAAAAACAGGATAAAATTCTTTTTGAACTCCAAAAAGAATGTACACATCCAACTATTTTTGAAACGACATACCCAGATGAAGATCCAAGGGGAATTGGAAAACGATTTTTCTGTCCTCATTGTGGAAAAGAAGATTCAGGCTTGCACCCTCAAAATGACTTAGAGTGTTCAAAAGGAGAACATATTTGGTTTTCTTCTTTTGACCTTGAGGAGCTTTTTCCAAATAAGGAATATATCACATCTGGAAGGCCATTGACGGACGTAAAAATAAAACATGTTGTCAGTACTCGTAGAGTAAATTAAAAACCCCGCTAGTTCATAGACTAGCGGGATATTTTTTTGACTTTTGTTTTTCGAACCTTGATAATATACTTAATTGTCATTATGTATTTTCGGTACTTTTGAAGTTTGATTTTTGCATTTTGACCTAATATTTATGTATATCCCGACTATTGGACTTGAAATTCATATGATTGTGAAGACCAAAACAAAGATGTTTTGTGCCTGTCCAAACTCATTTGAAGATGGAAATCCTAACACCAATGTATGTCCAATATGTCTTGGGCACCCAGGAACGCTTCCTGTTGCAAATGAGGAGGCTGTGCGAGCCGCAGTGAAACTGGGGTTGGCGCTCAATGGAACCATTGCCACAAAGTCACACTTTGATCGGAAGAGTTATTTTTATCCCGATCTTCCAAAGGGATATCAAATCTCACAATATGACGAACCATTTGTTTCAAAGGGAATATTAAATGGAATTCGCGTTACTCGCGTGCATCTTGAGGAAGATGCGGGAAGATTACTTCACGATATTGCAGGGAAAAAAGATAATGCGACGTATGTTGATTACAACCGTGCGGGATCGCCACTCCTAGAGCTTGTTACCGAACCCGATGTAAAAAATGCAGAGGAGGCAGTTTCTTTTGCAAAAGAACTACAGCGCATTGTGCGATATCTTGGAATTTCTGATGCAGATATGGAGAAGGGGCAGATGCGTGTTGAGGCAAATATTTCTATTAGCAAAAAAACAGGAGAGTTGGGAACAAAAGTTGAGGTAAAAAATATAAACTCATTTCGTGCAGTTCATGATGCAATTGAGTTTGAGCTTGTTCGACAAGAAGAGGTATTGGAATCTGGTGGAAAAATTGTTCAAGAGACGCGAGGATGGAACGATGTCAAAAAGATAACAGAAAGTCAGCGCTCAAAGGAGTCGGCACATGATTATCGCTATTTTCCTGAGCCAGACCTTGCTCCTATCGATCTCACCTTATGGAATATTGAGGAAATGAAGCGAGAGCTTCCTGAACTTCCTGAAGCAAAGAGAGTTCGTTTTGTTGAGCAGTATGGAATTTCGCGAGAGCTTGCAGAGGCATTGATTGAGCAGAAAACGTGGGCAGATTATTTTGAAAATGCTGCATCAGAACTTCGGACCGAAGAAAAAACAGCAAATATTTCATTACTCGCAAATTATCTCATGAGTGATTTAAAAGGTATTTTGAATACAAAAGGAAGTGATATACAGGATATAAAAATTACTTCAGAAAATTTTGCTGATCTTGTTCGTTTGGTTGATGAGGGGAAGCTTTCAAGTCGTCTTGCAAAAGATATGCTTGTGAAGATGTTTGAAACGGGGGAGGATCCAGAGGTGTTAATGAAGGAGGGTGGAATTAGAGTTATTGGAGGAGAAGACGAATTAATTCCGATTGTTCAGGAAATAGTATCAAAAAATCCAAAAGCGGTTGAAGATTACAAGAATGGAAAGATGAATTCGGTGCAGTTTCTTGTCGGACAGGGAATGGCACGTACTAAGGGGCAGGCGAGTCCGGATGTGTTGAGGGCTTTGTTTGAGAAGAAGCTTAGCGAATAAACTCTAAGCACGAATCTCTAAATCCTAAACAAATTCAAAAATCTAAACCCAAAAATATTTGAATTTATATATTGTTTAGTATTTAGGAATTAGAGTTTAGTATTTCTTCAATTCCATTTTTGTTGTTTATCCACTGGATGGATTTATTTCGTTTGAACCAAGTATTTTGTCGTTTTGAAAAATTAATTATTTCCTTTTCAAGTTGAATAATCATTTCCTCTTTTGTTAATAGCCCTCTTAAATACCTTGATACATAGCGATATTCCAATCCGAAGTCATCAAGTTTTTTCCAAGAGACGGGTTTTCCTAATTTTCCATTGTGTAGATTTTCAATTTCTTTTATCATCCCTTTTTTAATCCGAGAAAGAAGTCGAATATGTATTCGATTTTTTAATTCATCCGCATCTTTTGAGACTCCGATCCACAGCGTTTTATAGGGGAGTGGGTCGTATTGTTTTTGTGGAACGCTTCCAATGTGTGTAGCAATTTCAATTGCACGTACGAGTCGACGAGGGTTATGTTGATCAATTGTCTCCCAGCGTTTTTTATCAAGTTTTTTTAATATCTTTGATAGTTCTTCAGTTGTTTTGTTCTCAAATGATTTTCTTAGTTTCTTATCTGGTTTTACTTCCGGAATTACAAGTCCCTCAACAAGGGCTTCAATATAATGACCTGTTCCGCCACATACTATTGGAGTTTTTCCTCGTGCAATTATCTCATTTATTATTTTTCGCCCCATTTTTTTGTAACGAGAAACTGAAAAAGAATTCCACGGATTTACTACATCTAAGATGTGATGGGGGACGCCGTTCATTTCCTTTTTTGTTATTTTTCCGGTACCCAAATTCATTCCACAATACACCTGTCGAGAATCGGCTGAAAGAATTTCACCATTAACTTTCTTTGCAATCAAAACCGCAAGATCGCTTTTCCCGCTTGCAGTTGGTCCAACCACTACAACAATTTTTGGTTCTTTCTCTAACATTATATTGTGTATGGTAACAGGAACTATTATATCATTACAAATTTGGACTAAAAATTTCCATAAAAACGAACAAACACATTCTATAAGCAGACTAAATCTCTAAAGTCTGTGCATAGGATGTGTTTGTGAGGTGGGATTGACATAAAAATGCTGAGGTGCTACTATGCATTAGCGTTTTGATACGCACAAGAACATTTAAAAACCTATATGGAGTCTCTATGAGTTTTCGGAACAAATCAATTTTTGCAGGTGTTGCAGGTATCATTTTAGCCGGCGTTGCTTATGTAGTAACAAAAAGATATTCGAAGCGATAACTTAAATTTGATCCCGAGGATTAGTCTTTTTTGACACATCAAGCCTTTGGGAAACCGGAAAAAAGATAAAAAGCGAACTCAGGTTATGAAAAAGGAGGAGCGATGGACACTGAATCTCTTAGGGTTAAATCCCAAATAAGGGATTTTAATTCCCAATTCACTTAAATGTGAAAAAACCTCAGCTAATAAGAAAATTCAGCGACGTAGTATTAGTATGCATATTAATTAAAACCCCCGCAAAGACGCGGGGGATTATTTTTTCCCCGCTAGTCCATGGACTGGCGGGGAATTTTTTATTTCTTTTCTTCGATTGCTTTCTTTGCCTTCTCAATAAACTGTTTTGTTGGAATTGTTTCTGTTTCCTTTTGGTGACGTGTCCTGACATTTACTGCGCGTGACTCAATTTCTTTGTCTCCAACAACGAGAGTGAATGGGATTTTTTCAAGTTCAGAGTTTCGAATTCGTTTTCCTAGTGTTTCAGATGCGTCGTCCACTTCAACACGAATTCCATTTGTTTTTAATTCGCGTGCTACTTCGTGTGCGTAGTCTGCATGACGCTCACTTACTGGAAGTATGCGAACTTGCTTTGGTGCGAGCCACACAGGGAAGTTTCCCGCATAGTGCTCAATGAGAAGTCCAATGAAGCGCTCATATGATCCAAAGAGTGCACGGTGAAGCATAAATGGTTGCTCTTCTTTTCCTTCGTCATTAATGAAAGACATTTTGAATCGTGCAGGAAGATTGAAATCAAATTGAAGTGTTGAACATTGCCACTGTCTTCCAATTGCATCCTCAATCTTGAAATCGAGTTTTGGACCGTAAAATGCTGCTTCTCCAAGTTCTTCTTTAAAATTCAATTTCTTTTCTTTTGCAACCTTACGAAGGACAGTTTCGGTAAAGTTCCATCCAGCGTCATTTCCTGAATATTTCTTTTTGTTTTTTGGATCACGAAGTGAGAGGAACACATGTACCTTATCAATATCAAAACCAAATGATTTATAAATAAAGAGAATGAAATCAATAACTAACTTCAATTCATCTTCAATTTGGTCTTTTCGGCACATGATATGTGCATCATCCTGTGTAAATCCTCGAACACGAGTAAGCCCAGAAAGCTCTCCCTTCTTTTCAAATCGGTATACAGTTCCACACTCTGCCCAACGGTAGGGGAGATCGCGATATGATCGGATATTGCTCTTGTAAATCTGTACATGAAACGGACAGTTCATTGGTTTTAAGAGATATTCTTCAGATAGCTCTGCCTTTTTATTTTGCTGTTTTTCCTCGAGTGTTTGTCCAGCCTCAATTGGTGGGTACATTGATTTGTTATAGAATCCCCAATGTCCCGATATTTCCCAAAGAGATCGATTTCCAATATGAGGAGAACGAACTAAATCATATCCATTTTCAAGGTGTTTTTGATACCAAAATTCCTCAATGATTCTCCAAAGTAGAGCTCCTTTTGGATGCCACAAAGGAAGACCAAGCCCAACCATCTCATCCATATGGAAGAGATCCAATTCTTTTCCTAGTTTTCTGTGGTCGCGTTTTGCTGCTTCTTCCATTTTGAGGATGTATTCATCGAGTTCTTGTTTTGAACCAAATGCGACACCATAAATACGTGTGAGCATTTTATTTTTCTCATCTCCTCTCCAATAAGCACCAGCAATAGACATCAATTTAAATCCTTCAGGATTTATTTCGGAAGTATTTTTTACATGAGGACCAGCACAAAGATCCATAAACACCACTGTTTTATTTTTTCCCGTTCCACGCACAGTTTCGTAAATCGAAAGTGGTTTTTTCTGTTTTTTTAAGTCAGCAATTAACTCTTTTTTATATGGTGCATTTTTGAACTTTTTTGTGGCCTCGAGTGGAGTGATCGCCTTCTTGGTGAAAGAAAGTTTTTCTCTTGCTAACTCTCTCATTCGTTTTTCCAAAACCTTAAGAACTTCATCGGTTACTGGTTTCGCAAATTCAAAATCATAATAAAACCCGTTTTCGATAACTGGGCCAATGCCAAGCTTTGTAGTTGGATATGTTTCAAGAACTGCTGTTGCAAGCAGGTGAGAAAGTGAGTGGCGAATATTGTGTAATTGTTTGTCCTTTTCTGATTCTAGGGACTTTTTCTGTTTTGTGGCCATTAGAGAAATTATAACGCCAATTTTTGTACTCGCAAAGATCCTGTCATTTTAGAGCCCGCTCCGGGGCCGCTTGGCCGTGTCTTAGTCTCTAAAATAACAGGATCATTTACTCGCTTTAAAGCGTTGAGAAATTAATGGTGGAAAGTTATATGCAATAAAAAAAGCGCCCGTGCATTTGCACGGGGCTGTAAATAGGGGAAACTGAGGAAGGAATTAGTTCTTATTAACGATGCCGTTAACAAGTTCAACATCCGGAATTCTTGCCTGGGTTGTAGCAGCTTTCTTTTCGTAATTTGCTTTGCGTTTTGGGGCAACATACTTAGTTATCTATTTGAGAACTAAGAAGAAAACTACTCCAGCAATTACAAGTGGTGATGCTTTAACAACTGATACTAAGAATTCCCAGCTGGTTCTCATCATTTCGAGGAATTCGTTTCCCCACATAGTGTAGAGAAGACCGAAGATAACGATTCCAGCGATAATTGATAATGTTTTTGCAAGTTTTCCAAGTTTGTTCCAGAGTGCCGCTGCTTTCTGAGCTTGATTTTTGAATTTCGAAACATCCTGAGGTAATTTTTTTGCCAGATAGGCTGCTTCTTCCCTGTAGGTTGCTTCAACATGCATTGCTGTACATGTTTCATCAAAATCTTCAAGAGTTTCTGCTGTTACTTCTTTTCCTCTATTCTTGCGCAGTTTTATGAACGCAAGTATGGAGTTGTAATCAGCTCTTACAGTTTGTTTTGGTTTTCTTGAAACTAAATAGATAACTGCAACGATTAAAGCTACGAGAACCATTGTGTTGGGTTCCATGTAAACCTCCTTCGAGTTGTTTATAAATTTTTAATGTGTAAACAGTTAATTTCTCATCACTGTTATGGTCATAGTATACACCCATTCGCAAAAAAAGTCAATAGCCCACAAGGCCTTGAGGGAGAGGGCTAAATAAGAAGATAAATAAAGGGTTTTTAGGCGCTCTATGTCAAGGTTCACTCCAGAATCCTACTTCTCACACAAAATCTTCATACTACATACATTCTCATCAAGAATAAATAAAAAATAGCAATTAACTGTGAACTCGGCACTAATGGTGCCTCAAACAGCACAGTTAATTGTATTTGTTTTGGATTTATTCTTTCTTGAATGTATTAGTAGTATTCCGACGTATGTGTGAGAAGTAGGATTCTTTGTATGTGTGAGAAGTAGGATTCTTTCGTCTGGGTGTGCGGAAAAGATAAAAGAATAGATTCTTCCGTATAGGTGTTTATGGATTCTTTTTTATAATTACTCTTTTGGAACGGGGAGGCCGCGGGCTTCATCAACGATAAATTTTGTCTCGTCATTCTTCCAGCTGATTCTTCCTCCTACCGCAACTGCTTTTCCTTCAACCCAGAGATCGGGTTTATTTTTTATTACCTCTTCAAACACAAGAAGCTCGATTTTGTCGGTAAGGTCTTCCAATGTGACAAAAAACATCGTTGTTTTTTTCTTCGTCACATATTTTTGCACTGTTGCAACAATTCCCGCAATCCACATTTTTGAACTTTTTTCTCCATCGTGTGGAATTTTAAGAACGTCTTTAAGTGGTGGAATTTTTCCTTTTAGAAGGGTGGTATATGGACCAAATGGGTGGTCGCTAATATAGAGTCCGAGTAATTCCTTTTCCCACTTTAATATTTCGGATTTTGGAATCTGCTCTTTTGCTGTGCGGAGTTTACATTGGTGAACATGGGAATCTTTTCCAAACAATGATGATTGATTCAATTGAGCACTCTTTCGTATTCCTTGGTTAAATTCAATAATGTCATCGATGCTTTCAAGTAAATCAGCACGGGATATACCAAATGAATCAAATGCTCCTGCTTTTGCGAATGCTTCAATTGATTTTTTGTTTAGATCTCGATGGTGAATTCGATTAAGGAATTCGGTGAAATTCAAAAATGGACCAAGCTTATTGCGGGATTCAATAATTGCATCTACTACACCAACACCAACGCCTTTAATTGCATTCAATCCAAAACGAATATCTTTTCCATCAGCAGCAAATTCTTTTACGCTTGTGTTAATGTCTGGTGGAAGCACATTAATTCCTAGGTGCTTTATCTCGCTTACTAAAAAGGTGATACGCTCAACATCGGTTCCTGAAACGTTCAAAAGACTTGCAGTGAACTCAAGTGGGTAGTGTGCCTTTAAATATGCAGTTTGGTAGGCAATAAGTGCATAGCAGGCGGCATGACTGCGATTGAATCCGTATCGTGCGAATGGAGGAAACAATTCCCAAATTGCTTTCGCGGTTTCTTTGCTGATTCCATTTTTTATCATTCCATCAATGAGTTTATTTTTTTGTTCAGCAAGAAGCTCTTTTATTTTTTTACCAATAGCTTTACGAAGTGTGTCTGCTTCAGCGAGTGTAAATCCTGCAAGGTCTCGCGCAATGCGCATCATTTGCTCCTGATAAATTCCAACTCCATAGGTACTTCCAAGAATTGGTTCGAGTTTTGAATGAAGATAGGTGACTTCTTCTTGTCCGTGTTTTCGCAAGATGTATGACGGAATAAGATCGATTGGCCCTGGGCGATAGAGTGCAACCATTGCGATGATGTCTTCAAGCTCGGTTGGTTTGAGTTCTTTTAAATATCGCTTCATTCCTGAGGATTCAAACTGGAACACTCCGGTGGTGTCTCCAATGCGGAACAACTCAAATGCTTTATCACTATCAAGAGGAAGTGCATCGATGTCGATATCAATACCATGATTTTCTCGAATGAGACGAAGTGTCTTTTCAATAATGGTGAGGTTCTTGAGTCCCAAGAAATCCATTTTAAGAATTCCAATATCTTCAACTGCATGCATTTCAAATTGAGTAATAATTGCATCCTCTCCCTGTGGAGCTTTTTGAAGAGACATGAAATTGGTGAGTGGTTCAGGTGCAATCACTACACCACACGCATGAACGGATGCGTGTCGTGCAACTCCCTCTAATTTTTTTGCTGAATCAATTAATTTTTTTGCTTGTGGGTCATTGTCGTATTTTGCTTTAAATTCAGGAACCATTTTTAAACATTCATCAATCCATCCCTCCTTCATTCCTTGTGTTGGATTAAATGGAATCATTTTTGATAGTTCGTCACAGACTGCATAGGGAACTCCTGTTGCGCGTCCTGTGTCACGAATTGCTGCGCGTGCTGCCATACTTCCAAACGTTATAATCTGTGCAACACGATCGTTTCCGTATACTTCACGAACATACGACAAAACTTCATCACGACGAATATCGGTGAAGTCAGTATCGATATCGGGCATTTGAATACGATCTGGATTTAGGAATCGCTCAAAAAGTAAATCGTATTTCAACGGGTCGATGTTTGTTATACGAAGGATAAAGGTGATAATTGAACCCGCTGCCGAACCTCTTCCTGGACCAACAACAATTCCGTGATCTTTTGCCCAGTTAATATAGTCTTGAACAATTAAGAAGTAGTCGGCATATCCAGTTCGTTCAATGACTGCAAGCTCCATATCGACACGTGATTGAATTTCTGGAGTGATGACAGGAAAACGAGAATGGATGCGTTCGTTTACTAATTGTTTTAAGTAATCAAATGCGGACATCGTTGGGTCCGGTGGAATAAATTTAGGGAGAAGAACTTTTCCGAGTTCTAGTGTTACATTACATTGCTCTGCAATAATTGCGGTATTTTCAACTGCTTCGGGGATGTGTGTAAATGCATTTCGCATTTCTTCTTCTGAAGAAAGGGAGATATCGTAGTTTTTAAGTGACAAACGATCCTCATCATCAAGTTTGCTTGATGTTTGAACAGCAAGAAGAATCTCGTGTGCAGTTTGGTCGTCCTTGTTTGCATAATGAACATCTTGTGTTGCAACAAGTTTTATTCCCAACTCTTTTCCAAGTGTAACAAGTGGTTCGTGGAGATCGGGGGAGTGTTTTTGGACTTCTAAATAAAAATTTTCACCAAATGTTTCTTTGTACCACACTGTCGCGGCGTGTGCCTCGGCATTTTGTTTATGTTTTATGTAATAAGCAATTTCTCCACCATAACACCCAGAGAGACAGATTATTCCTTCGGAATATTCTTTTAGGATTTCTTTATCGATACGTGGCTTATAATAAAACCCCTCAAGGTTTGATTGAGTAACGAGTTTTAAAATATTTTTCCATCCCGTCTCGTTTTTGGCGAGAAGGGTAAGGTGATATCGAGCATCATCAACTTTTGGTCGTTTATCAAAACGAGAATGTGGTGCAAGATATGCCTCAACACCGAGAATTGGTTTTATTCCTGCTTTCTTTGCTTTTTTATAAAATTCAACCGCACCGTATAAATTTCCATGGTCGGTGAGTGCAAGTGAATCCATTTCCAATTCTTTTGCACGCTTAATGAGGTCGTCGATTTTTGCAAGTCCATCAAGTAATGAGTAGTGGCTATGTACGTGTAGGTGGGTGAACTTGCTCATACGAATATTTATCCTCTTCATTGTAATTTTTTTGTTATGCAATGCAACTTTGCGAAGAACGACTAGATTGTTGTGTAGTATGTTTTTTATCAAGTTTTGAAAGTGGTATATACTTCTCAATATGAATTCTGCCAATTTTTATATTGGTGTAGACGAAATGGGGCGAGGACCACTTGCGGGTGCTCTTTATGTGTGTGCGTGCGGAACATTTGATTTAAAAACACTTCCAAAACCAACAAAAACACTTCCCATAAGAGATTCAAAAAAACTTTCTGAAAAGCAACATGAGGAATGGTGGGGAGTTTTAAATACAAAGAAAAAGAATGGTGAGTTGTTCATTGAATATTCTGCAATTACACCAAAAACGATTGATTCAAAAGGAATTTCGTATTCAACGCGACATGGAGCAACTGAGTCGGTAACGAAAGTCCTTAAAAAAACAGATATTTCTTCTGGGGTTATAACTATTTCACTTGATGGAAGTCTATACGTGGATATTGTTAGCTTAGAAAAACGTTTCCCACGATGCGTTTTTCATACAAAAACAATTGTGAAAGGGGATGAGACGGTGAAAATTATTAGTTTTGCATCTATCTATGGAAAAGTAATGCGAGATCGCTATATGGTGAAATTGGACAAGGAATATCCTCAATATGGACTCAAAAAACACAAAGGATATGGGACGAAAGAACATATTAAGGCGATACAAAAATATGGTCCTTCAAAAATGCATCGAAAATTGTTTCTGAGGAATATACTACACTCGGAGTGACGGAAGAAGAGAAACAATTTTAAATTCTAAATTTCAAATTTTAATTTAATTCTCCAATAATTCAATTTTAAATTGAGAAGAGATAGGGTCTAATATGAAAAGGTCGGACCTCCGAAGGATATCCGACCTTGGAGAGAAAAGATGGATTCCTGCTTTCGCGGCAATGACAGAAAATAAGCATGGGGCTTTTCTTTTTATAAGTTTAGTGTTATATTACATTCATATGTCACGGTTAAGTCATCATTCAACATCAAAAGTAGGACGCAGGCGTTCACAGCTTGCGCTAAAGAAGTCACCAGTAGTTCCATGTAAAAAATGTGGAGGTGCTTCATATGCACACAAAAGCTGCCCACAATGTGGTTCTTATGACAAGCAAGCAAAAAAGAAATCAGCAAAATAATGAATCCCGCTAGTCCATGGACTGGCGGGATTTTTGTTATAATTGGCACACCTTTTTTTGTTTTTCTATATGTTGTATTATTAGAAGGTAAATACATAAGCTCTTTTTAGTACATTATGGCAACAAGACACCTTATTAGAACCATCGTGCTTCAGTCGCTCTACGAGTGGGATTTTTATAAAAAAAATGCTGACCTATCACAGGTAATAACTCGTAATATTGATGAGTTTGGTCCGGGAATTGATGAGCCGCAATTTGTGGTGAATATGGTTACTGGGATTGTTGAGCACTTGAAAGAACTTGATGAAACGATCACTCGTGTTGCACCAGAGTGGCCAGTTGAACAGATTGCAATTATTGATCGAAACGTACTTCGTATAGGACTCTACGAACTCATGTTTGCCGACCATGAGGAAGTTCCACCACGCGTTGCAATTAATGAGGCTATTGAAGTTGCAAAAGCATATGGAGGGGTGAATTCACCAAAATTTATTAATGGGGTGTTAGGAACTGTGTATAAAGAACTAATCGAATCAGGAAAATTAGTAGACACGCCAAAACCAGAAAAAACCGAAGAGGAAAAAGACGAAGAAAAGAGTGAGTAGTAGTTTTGAATTATAAAATGCCATTTCAATTCTTTTTTGTTAATTTCGGCTCCGTGCAATTTTTCACTCCTCACTGTATACTGCCCGTATACAGTTTCGTCGCGAGAAAATTACACTCGCACAAAATTACCTAAAAAATAATTTGAAAAGTATTTTACAATTCAAAACTGATATGAAGGATCCAAAACAATTTGAAGAAAAAATAGGAGTTCATTTTAAAAATATTGATACGCTCAAAGAAGCGCTTACTCATCGTTCATATTTAAACGAAAATCCAGAATGGGCACTTCCTCACAATGAGCGGTTAGAGTTTTTAGGGGATGCGGTATTAGAACTCATTGTCACGCAATTTTTATACACAAAATTTCCTGATTTTCAGGAGGGACATCTAACGAGTTTGCGTGCAGCACTGGTGAATTACCAAATTCTTGGAAGGATAGCAAAAGAAATGTCGCTTGATAAGTTTCTATTTCTTTCAAAAGGAGAAGCACGTGATTTTGGAAAGGCTCGTGAAGTAATTCTTGCAAATGCAATTGAAGCATTGTTTGGAGCAATTTATCTCGATCAAGGATATGATGCAACAAAAACAGTAGTGGAGCAGTGGGTGTTTCCACATCTTGATGAAATTATTGAAAAGAAATTATATCGTGATCCAAAAAGTGAATTGCAGGAATTAGTTCAAGAACGCGATCGAATAACCCCAGTATATAAAGTACAAAGTGAGGAGGGTCCAGATCATGCAAAAATATTTAGAGTTGGAGTATTTATTGGACACACGATGGCAGCAGAGGCAGAAGGAACATCAAAACAAGAAGCTGAGGTAAATGCAGCATTGAAGGCGCTTGAAGCGTTTGGAGAAAAATAACACATGCATCACTCAACATTTTTACGCAGATTAGAACTTCAGGGATTTAAATCGTTTGCACAGAAAACGGTTTTTGAATTTCCTGATAGGGTGACCGCAGTAGTTGGTCCAAACGGTTCTGGAAAATCAAATGTGATTGATGCGCTCCGTTGGGTATTGGGAGAGCGTGAAGCAAAACAACTTCGTGGAGATTCTCTCGCGAATCTTATATTTGCAGGAACACCAAAACGTCCTGCGGTTGGGTTTGCACGAGTTTCACTTGTATTTGATAACAGTGAGAAGTTGTTTCCCATTGATGCGCCAGAGGTCACAGTCACACGAAAGATAGATCGATCAGGGGCGTCAGAGTTTTTCTTAAACGATTCAGAAATGAGGCTCAAAGATTTGCAGCCAATTTTAGCACGTGCAAAACTTGGTTCGCGTGGACTTACGATGATTGGGCAGGGACAGAGTGATTTATTTGTTCGTTCAACTCCAGAAGATCGACGCGGAATGATCGAGGAGATTTTGGGACTCCGTGAATTTCGTTTGAAGAAAAATCAATCAGAGAGACAACTTGCGACAAGTGAGATCAATATGGAAAAGGTTCGTGCAATGATTGAGGAGATTACTCCGCATTTGCGCTTGCTTCGCAGACAGAAATCTCGATTTGAACGAAGAACGGAAATTGAGAATGAATTGAAATCATTTGAGACCGCATATTTTTCGCATCGATATCATTCGATTATGCATGATATGAAGATGGCAAAGATGCCCGTTTCGCGCATTGAAGAAGAAAAAAATGCAAAAGAAAAAGAAGTGTTTGTTGCAGAGCAGGAAGTAAAAGCCGTTGGGCAAAAAGATGAGGGTGTCGAAAGGGGAAGAGCTCTTCGAGATTCGCTCAATGAATTATTTAAGAAGCGTGCAGAATTAGAACGTGCATTTGCAAAAGCAGAGGCGCGCATTGAAATTGAATCAGTTCCTATTACTCAAGCAGAAAAAAGTGCAGCAGATATGCATGCGTTTTTGGGAACTATAAAGGAAGAAATTGCGGTCATGGTTGATTGGCACGAGATTGAGAAAATAAAGATTTCTCTTCAATCAATTACTGATCGAATCGGGCGATTTTTTGAACGGGATGTCACACATCGTGATACATCTGATTTGAAGAAAGAATTAGAGAGGATCAAGGTTGAATTAGAAACAGTAGGAAAGGAAATTGATACATTGCGGGTAGCAGAAGAAGAACTTGCCGAGTCAGGACGAAAATCAAATCAAGAGTTTCGTGCAAAAGTTGAAGTATTGGAAAACAAGAAGAATGAACTAAGAAAACTTGATCAAGAATTGGTGAATCTTCGTTTTGATTATGAGCGTGTATTAATGCGAAAAGAAGAATTAGAAAGAGAATGGGTTGCGCTTGGAAACACAAAGGAAGAACTTGAATCAATTAAAGAAGTACAAGATGTTGTTGCCTCAAATGACCTTGAACGAAAAATGATTCGCATGCGAGGAGAACTTGCTGCAATTGGAGAGATTGATCCGAATTTGATGAAGGAGGCAGAGGATACCGAAGCGCGATATATATTTCTTACAAAAGAACTTGAAGATTTAACAAATGCAATTGCTGATCTAAGGTCTTTGATTAAGGAATTGGATCACAAGATACATGCAGATTTTAAGAATGCCTTTTCTTCTATTAATGATGCATTTGATCATTATTTCAAATTAATGTTTGGAGGAGGAAAAGCAAAAATGAAATTAAAGCTTCCTGAGGTGAAAGTACAAGACATTGTGGTTTCCGAAGGGGGAGAAGAGGTTGTTGAAGAAAAGAAGGAAAAGGGCTCAGAACTTCAGGCTGGAGTTGAAATTGAAATTGCAATTCCACGAAAGAAGATAACAAGCCTTGAGATGCTTTCAGGAGGAGAAAAGAGTTTGGTGTCTCTTGCGGCTCTCTTTGCACTCATTGCAGTAAGTCCACCACCATTTTTGGTGCTTGATGAAATTGATGCGCCACTTGATGAGGAAAATGCACGTAGATTTTCAGATTTAATAAAGGATTTTTCAAAGAGTAGCCAGTTCGTTATTGTGACCCACAATCGAGCCACAATGGAAGCAGCAGATTCGCTTTATGGAGTGACAATGGGAGACGATGGAGTGTCTGCGATTCTTTCCCTAAAACTTGAAGGAACTAAATAATCCCGCACCTTTTATAAAAAGTGCGGGATGTTTGACTTTTATACCTTGAATGAATAAGGTATTTAGGTTATTTAACAATTCACTAACAAGAAGAGGTAAAAAATGAAAAAGAAGTTTCGTAAACTTTCGCCAGAATTGCAGAAACTTATCGTTCCTGAAAAAGTTGAATTCACATCAATAGAAGAAGGAATGTCTATTTCTTCATTTGCGTTTGCAACACTCAAACATTGTAATGGTGGAGCGGCATACGACGCGGCAGTTTGGCTTAAGAATCATATTGATAATGGTGGAAAACTTGTGGTAACACTTGCAGGAGCGTTAAGTTCATTTCAAATCGGCGTGGCACTTGCAGAACTCATCAGGAAAAATAAGGTACACTTGATCTCAGCAACTGCGGCAAATCATGAAGAATCTTTTTATCGTTATGTTGCACATTCTCATTATGCGCATATTCCGCGATATACTGAATTAACTCCAGAACAGGAAGCGGAACTCCGCGATGCGGGACTCAGAAGGATCACTGATACATTTCTCCCAGAGGATGAAAGCGTTCGTATTCTTGAACCGCACTTATTAAAGATGTGGAAGGAGGCAGAGAAAAAAGGAGAACGATATTTCCCGCATGAGTATTTCAGGAGATTATTTTCGGAAGGTCTTATCAAGCCAGACATGGTAGACGGCGCAGAAAAATGTTGGGCTTTTGCAGCACATATGAAGGATATTCCGATTGTTATTCCAGGATTTGAAGATTCAACAATGGGAAATATTTTTTCATCATATGTTTATGGTGGCCAACATAAAAAGAAAGGTGATCAATTATTGAGTCCGTTTGTTATGAAAACAGGATTTGAGTACTTCCACTTGCTCTATGACTGGTATATGAAAGAAAGTAAAAACCATCCAATTGCATTTTTGCAATTAGGTGGTGGAATTGCTGCTGATTTTTCAATTTGCGTTGTGCCGTCACTCAAACATGATTTGAGATTGAGAGGAATTCGCGATTGGGCTGGATTTGTTGAAATCGGTTCTTCTCCAATGTCCTACGGCTCCTATTCAGGTGCTGGTGGAAAAGAAAAGATTACTTGGGACAAACTTTCGACAAAAAGTTACTACAATATTATTCAAAGTGATGTCACGGTAGTGTTCCCGTGGATTGCAGCAATATTGTTAGGTTTATAAAGTATCCCCGTGTTATGCGGGGATTTTATTTGACGCATATAAACATTTGTTGTACTTTTGGTTTATAACTAACTGTTGTTTAACAAAGAGAAGGAGAAATTGCAATGTCGAGAACTCAAGATATGATTTCGACTCGAAAGCCATCAAAACTTCCATATACCGAGAGTGTCGTAATGGAAGAAAGTGTCACTGGTATTGGTGGGGCGGAAACGCTAGAAAAAGATGGAAGGTTATATTTTGTTATTGGTCCAACATTTTACAATAGCCCGCGTATTCCTAGAAAATTACTTTTTTCTAGGAAAAAGAATCCAAAAGTGGACTTTAAATATGCTCAAGCCGGTGAAATTCTACTCGATGGTAAAAAAACGTATCTTTTACTTGAAAATGTTCAGTAAATTAATAGCCACTTTATAGTGGCTATTTTTGACTTTTTTATGTTTGTGTTATATACTGGGCAGGAAATTATGTTGGCAATAAAGCTAAAAAGAATAGGAAAGAAAGGGCAGGCAACCTATCGAATTGTGGTTGCAGAGAAGCGGTCAAAAATGACTGGCAAGTTTACTGATGATTTGGGATGGTGGAACCCACACCAGAACAAGAGTGTTATCGCAGGAGAGAAAGCACTTGATTGGATGAAGAAGGGTGCACAACCAACTGCAACAGTTCATAACATTTTAGTAAAAAAAGGAATTATAAAAACTGAGAAAATTGAGCTTCACAAGAAGCCACCAAAGAAAGAGAAGAAATAATAGCCGAAACTGTATTAACGCATAAAAAGCAACGAAAGGTCGCATGACAAGACAATCGGTATTCTATAGGTATTATGATGTCAGATAAGGATTTTTTGGAATACGTAGTGAAATCAGTTGTTGATCATCCAGACGAGGTTACCATTGATCGCAAGGTTGATGAAATGGGCGTTCTCTTAACTTTAAAAGTAAACGCACAAGATATGGGACAGATTGTGGGTCGCCAAGGTTCAACTGCCAAGGCAATTCGCACATTGCTTCGTATCGTTGGAGTCAAGAACAATGCGCGAGTCAATTTGAAAATTGATGAGCCAGAAGGTTCCACTCGAGTTCCACGAACTGAGCCAGAACAGATTTAATGAAATAAAAATTCCTCGCAGCTAGCGGGGGATTTTTTTGTCTGATATAGTTTCAATACATAACGCAATGAAAACGTTTCATATTATTTCACTATTTCCCGAGTCAGTTGAGTCATATATAAATGCCTCAATTATTGGACGCGCACGAGAAAAGAAGTTAATAAAAATTAACCAAGTAGCACTTCGTCAATTTGGATTGGGAAAACATAAAGTAACTGATGAACCACCGTATGGCGGGGGACCAGGAATGGTGCTCAAGGTTGAGCCGATTTATAAAGCGGTTAAAAAAGTATTAGCAAAAATAAAAAAGGGGAAGACGCGAACTATTTTATTTTCTACCCGTGGAAAAGTATTTACTAATACTGACGCAAAGCGGCTCGCAAAATACGATAATATTATTTTTATTTGCGGGCGATACGAAGGAGTAGATGAACGAGTTGCAGACCACATTGCTGACGAGGAGATTTCAATAGGGGATTTTGTGCTTTCTGGGGGCGAGCTTCCTGCGCTTGTCGTGCTTGATGCGGTGTCTCGACAGATTCCCGGAGTATTAGGAAAAAACGAATCACTTGAAGAAATAAAAGGATCATATCCGGTATATACAAAACCAGCAGAATTTCTTATTCAAGAAAAAGGGAAAAAGAAAAAGAGTTGGAAGGTCCCAGAGGTACTACAATCAGGAAATCATAAACTAATTGATGAGTGGAGGTTGAAAGATCAAAAGTAAAAAAAGACCCCAGCTAGTCCATGGACTGGCTGGGGATTTTTTATTCTGATTCGATACCTACTTCCATATAAAAAGAAAGTGGGCGGGAAATCTTACAGACAATTTTTGTTTTTTCTGGTTTTTTCAGCCTGATAGCTGAAAGAACTATTTCTTCGAATGTTTGGGCGAGCGCTACTCGCTCTTTGTGATCTTCAGGGATATTAGCCATCACTATTTTGAGTGGCGTGTTTTCACATTCACTCAAAAGCTGTATTGCAACCTTTCCAATCTGCTCCTTATTATTAAAAGAGATTCCAGTTGCCACACAATCTTTTCCAATCATTGTTATGTGTGGGCATTTTAGTGTGATATTGGAATAATTAACACTACTCATTATTTCCTCCGTTTGTTTTGTTGGTGATTTTAATTATCAATTCAAATGGAATTCGTATTACTTTGTTTCCTGGACGCAAGTCAAAAAGAAATCCAGGTCTTATTTCATCGGCAAATTCAAAAAATTGTTTCCATGCAGCATCTTCATTTTTGTGCATTCCTACAAACATTTTGTGTGGATGTGTATAAACACCCGTACAATATTTTGTGAGGTTGCGGAAGATGGGAAGAATATGTTTTGTCTTACACTTTTTTTCGGAAAGGAAGGTTTTTATGGAGGTAGTAAAGGCTCCCATATATCCAGCTTTCTTACTTTGTGATTGTTGCTTGGTGAGACAATATCTCCGCTTTTTACTGGAAGATTTCTCGGTTTCCATATATTTTCCTTTTAATTTTCTGTTTGCACTATATTCCTGACTCTGGGAATTTACAAGTCTGAACATTTCATATATAGTAGTGAGGCCTAAAAAGGGCGAATTTTTATGAGTAAAGAAAGAGAAATAACCAGTGAGTTGGTCGCGGAACTCGTTACCGCGGGTGTCCTCACGGGGCATAAGCGTTCAAAAACGCATCCTCGCATGAGACAACACATTGCGCTTAATCGCAATGAAATCGAGCTTTTGGATCCTGAGTCGACGATCTCGTCTTTGGATGCAGCGGTGAAGTTTATCGCCGAAAAGCTTGGTCCTGAGGGACTCCTTATGGTAGTGGGAACGACAGCTCCAGCGCGCGAAGCCGTACGAGCGTTTGCGCATGATTTTAAGTATCCGTATGTCGTAACACGGTGGCTTGGTGGTACACTTACCAATTTTAAAGTGATTTCGGATCGAGTTCGCTATTATGTCGATCTTCGCGAGAAGAAAGAAAAGGGTGAGCTTTCGAAATATACAAAGAAAGAACAATTAAAGTTTTCAGAAGAAATTGGAAAGATGTCAGTAACGTTTGATGGACTTTTGCGTCTTACACGCCTTCCTAATGTGCTTTTGGTGATTGATCCAAAAGAGCATATGACCGCGATCAAAGAAGCAAATCGTTTGAAGATTCCAGTAGTAGCACTTATTGATACTAATGATGATCCAAAATTAGTTACCAAACCAATTTTTGGAAATGATCATTCGAAGGATAGTATTACGTGGGTTGTGGCAAAGATTCGTGAAGGATTGGAGCCATTAAAGAAAAAATAATTAGTCGCACACTAAAAAAATAACCAATTGATATGACCGACGATGTAAAAACATTGCGCGAGGCAACTGGCGCAGGAGTGATGGATTGCAAGCGAGCACTTGATGATGCAAAAGGAGATTTTGAAAAAGCAAAAGCACTTATCAACGAGCGTGGTCTTGTAAAAGCAGAAACAAAAAAAGATCGTGTTGCGGGTGCGGGACTTTTGATGTCCTACATTCACAATGAGCGTGTAGGAACGTTGTTGCAGATTCATGCGGAAACTGATTTTGTTGTTCGCGGTGATTTATTTAAAACTCTCGCACGAGATGTTGCGATGCATATTGCAGCAATGAATCCAGAAACTGTTGAAGAACTTCTTGCACAGCCTTTTGTAAAAGATGAATCAATGACAATTGAAAATCTTATCAAGAGTGTTACCGCAAAAGTAGGAGAGAATATTAAAGTAGAACGATTTATTCGTTACTCACTCTAAACCTATATATGGTCTGTGTACTATAATTACATAGTACACAGACAGTATATCCTTATGATTACATTTATTTTGCAGATTATCGCAATATGTGCGCTTGGGTTCATTGTCTACATGATTGGACGAGTTGTTCCTCGTGTTCATGAATCCGATATTGAAAAAGCAAAAGAAGTATCAATGTTTCATTGGCTTATTGGATATCTAGAACAGGTTGATGATTGGTTGCTTGTTATTTTCGAAAAATTTTTGCGAAAGCTTCGTGTGAGTATTATGAAGTTTGATAACATCGTTTCGAAGCGTTTGGCGAAGTTTAAGAAAGACCAGACAAAAGAATCAATTACTTCGATCGGACAGAAAGAGAGTGTACAAATTGAGAAAAATAAATAGAATAGGGAAGTGGTTAAAAAGTTAATAATGCGCAGGTGACAGAGCGGTCAATTGTATCAGACTGTAAATCTGACGCCTATCGGCTACGGAGGTTCGAATCCTCCCCTGCGCACAAATACTAAAAAGGAATGATTATAATCATTCCTTTTTAGTATCCGCAGGAGCAACGCAGTTGACTGCGTTGCGTGGGGGATTCGAAGCCCGGAGCGTTGTGCATTCAGCAGAATGCACCGCGAGGGCAGGCCTGGAGGTAATTGCGCGCGACGGCGAGCAATTAACCGGAATGGCGAATCCTCCCTTGTGAGAGCCCGTGCCCAGACAAAACTTTTTGACGGAAAAGTTTTAGTCGAGGGCGATTCCTCCCCTGCGCACACAAAACAACCCAGCTAGTCCATGGACTAGCTGGGTTGTTTATACTTAATATATGAAGAGAATGTATATTGGTTTGGTTGTTTTCGCATTTATTGCTTTTGTGGGATTGTATTACTTTCAAAAGACACGAGTAATTGAAGTAAAAAATATTCAGACAATTACTATTGGAACATCATATTGGCCTGGACAATATTGGATTGATATTGCTGATACGAAAGGCTGGTTTTCTGAAGCTGGAGTTTCTATAAATGCAGTGAATACACAGGAGGACTATTATAAATCAATTGATGATTTACTTTCTGGCAAACTTGATTTACAAGTACTTGCTTTGTCTGATGTGTTAGAAATGAATTCTAAGGGGGCAAACTTTGTTATGATTCTTCCAACAGATGTTTCTCTTGATGGAGAGGGGTTAGTGGTACAACCAGAAATAAAAACAATTGGAATGCTCAAAGGAAAAAAGATTGGAGTTGAGTCGGGTGAGGTTTTCTCTGAAATGTTTTTAGATGTTGCGCTTAACCGCGGGGGGTTAACACGAGATGATATTGAAATAGTTCTCGTGTCTCCCGAACGAGCAAATGGGTTGTTTCTCGCAAATGAGATTGATGCAATCATAACTTGGGATCCATATCTTTCTGAATTAATGAATAACGATGGGAAGGTTTTGTTTACTGTTCGAGATGCGGGGGGGTCTATATCTGGTCTTGTGGGAAGAAAAGATTTTATTGATTCGCATATAGATGAGATTAAGAAGATTGTTGGAACATGGAAAAGAGCAACAGAATTTATTGCTTCAAACAAAACAGAAACGTATGCAATTATTTCTGGTCAGTATAAATTTCCAATTGGAGTGACAGAAAAAATGTCTGCGAGGGATTATATATTGTCAGTTGAAGATAACAAAAGAATTATGAGCGATTCAACATTTGTGTACTCAATACCGAAAGCAATTGAAATGCTCAAAAGCTATATAGACAAAGAAAGTGGAGGTGGTTCTTTAGATATTACTCAAATTATTGATGAGCAATTTATAAAAGGACTATAAAAAAATTCCCCGCCACTGGCGGGGGATTTTGAATTATTTTTCGGGGATTTCAACTTCTGGCATCCCCCATTGGATGATCCATGGGTTTTTTGCTCGATATCGCATATCTTTTAATAGATCTGCACGCGCAATCTGTTTTGAATAAACACTATCTCGCAGGCCCTTTATATTATCAACAAGAGCCATTACTGTTTTTGATGCTTGAATTTCTGGATATTTTACCAGATATAAATTGATAGATTCTGGTTTCATCTTATCGAAAATACTGCGTTCGTGTTTTGGGTATGCATCTCCTAGATAATTACTGAATTCTTTTGTAAGTGTTTCAGCACGTTTTTGAAATACATTTTCTACTTGCACCAAGCGTGTGTAGTTTTCTTTGTTCTCAATTTGATCTGAATATCCGTTAAGAGTTTTAGGTATTGAAATTATAAGGGATATACCCGAAAAAACTAAGAAGGCAATACCCCAACCACCCCATGTGCTTTGGTTATTTCTCGTTGCGAATTTCGTACCTAAAAAACAGACTAGCGAAAGGGTAGTAAACATTGCAATTATAATAAACCAGTACATCTTTCCTCCGTATATATTTGTGAATGATGTGTTATTTATACATACAAAATTGATCTTTGTCAATTTTGTAACACTTTTTGGAATGTGTCGTTTTACTCTTATAAACACAATATCTATGAAACATCTCGTCTGCCGAAAAGCAAATAAGAACTCATATACATTTGGATGGGAAATCCCAATGGCTATGTTTTGTTTTCTTGCCGAGGCGCGTGTAGAAATAGATACTCTCAAACCCTAAATCTCACATAAGTTATATATTCTAGAACATCTCGGCTAGGAAGCCGAGATGTTTTGCTTTCTAGGTTACTTTAAATTTTGAAATTGCTTTTTGAATATTTTTCTTCTCGTTTCAAGCGAGGCGAAGTAAAAATTTTGAAGCATATTCGGGTAGAATATGTTGAGAAATTTTTACAAGGCTGTAGCAGAAACAAGCGAAAAAGAACAAAAATTGAATTTCATAATTTAAAGTTAGATCTTTAACAAATAAATTATCGCGCTCGTGCGTGAAAGGAGGAAATCATGGCACGAAGAATGTATCTTTTGTATCTCGCATTCGGAGGAATTACGCAGTGGGGAATGTCGTTTCATTTTGCTACCTACGTTATGTTCCTCCTTTCAAGAGGGTTATCACTTCTTGATGCAAGTTTAGTTAACACCGCATATGCAGTAACACTTATAATTGCGGAATTTCCCACGGGAGTTATTGCTGATACATGGGGGAGAAAAGCGTCGTTTGTTGTTTCTTGTTTTGTTATTGCACTAGGAACTTTTGTATATGCATTTGCTCCAGGATTCTTATGGTTTGTAATTGCAGAGGTTATTATTGCAATTGGTATGACGTGCACCACTGGAGCATTTGATGCCTGGATTGTGGACACTATTGCATTTCATGGAGGAACAGTCGACCTTGGACATTTATTTACAAGAGCTGGTCAGGTTCGAAAACTTGGCGCAGTACTTGGAGTACTTATGGGGTCATATGCTGCAGAGGTATTTGGTTTGCAGACCCCATGGATTATGAGTAGTTTCATTTTCTTTATTGTTGGTGTTGCGGCAGTTATTTTTATGAAAGAAGACTATTTCAAAAAGAACTACACAACGATTCGTGATGGATTTAGGGGACTTTCTGTAACTGCAGGAAAGACAATTTCATTTGCACGAAAGAGTAACCATATTGTAACTGTGTTACTCATTGTTGGAATTTCGACGTGTGCAATGCAAGCGTACAACATGCAGTGGCAGCCATTTTTCAAAGGGTACGTTCAATCGGCTTCACAATTAGGTTGGTTCTTTGTTGCAATTATCGTATCAAGTTTTTTTGGAATTTCTATTTCAAAAAAAGTTATGAAGAAAAATGGAAATGATTTTGCAATTCCACTTATTATCTCGCTTGTTATAACGGGAGGAGCAATGCTTTGTACTTCATTGTCTCCAGTTATTATATTGTCGGTCACAATGTTTATGGTTCATGAGGTCTCACGCGGATCATATAGTGTTTTTTCTGATGCATATATGAATGCACATATTCCTTCGGAGGAGCGCGCTTCATTACTTTCACTTCAAGCGCTTGCAGCACATATAGGTATGGCGATTGGACTCCCAATAAGTGGATGGATTGCAGATAACTATTCCATTCGTCACGCATGGATTGTTTCTTCAATCTTTCTCTTGATTATGAGTGGGGGAATTGCAATTCGCATTATAAATAATAAAAAACGCCCCGTCGTATAACGGGGTGTTTTATTTAAAAGATGAGCCACCTCTGGTAATTGAACATCGCCATGAATACATGGCTCTTTCGGAACCCTCGGTTCCGAATAACTTCCAACACGGAGGGGACACGGTTGTTTCCCCTCCGACCCACCCCTCTTTCAAATCCGAGAGATTTTTTATTTAAAAAAATGAGCCACCTCTCGGATTTGAACCGAGGACCTTCGCTTTACAAAAGCGTTGCTCTACCGCTGAGCTAAGGTGGCGTAATTTATACCAACTATGAGCCGATGGTCGGGATTGAACCGACGACCTACTCCTTACCATGGAGTTGCTCTACCGCTGAGCTACATCGGCAATAAAGGTACTTAATTAGTGTACGGAAAAAATAGAAAATGTCCATTCCTATATGGTCACTTCTGTGGATTAACCAAAGTATTTACTTTTTTACCAAGCTATTGTAACATTCATAAGTTAGTTTCTACCGATTATGTCACAGGGAAAATTTACTGAAAAATTAATCCGTCTTCGATGTTCCAAGTGTAAGCACTCAAACTACACGACTCGCAAGAACAAAAAGCAGGTTCAACGTAAAATTGAGCTTGAAAAGTTTTGTAAGTGGTGCAGAGCAAAGACAGTGCACAAGGAAGCAAAAGGAAAGTAATAGAAGTTAGTGATTAGGGTATAGGGTTTAGAAAGTAGAGAAATCCCCGAAGAGCGGGGATTTTCTTTTGAAAAATTAATGAAATGATATAATGAGTTATATACATTGAAATGGCTTATCCTATTAATATAAGAGAAAAAACAATAACAATGCGAAAACAAGGATTTTCGCTGAATGAGATACATACAAAGACAGGAGTGGCGAAGGGTACGCTTTCTGTTTGGCTCCGTGATGTTGAGCTTTCAGATGGTGCACGTTCTAAGCTTTTGGGGAAAATTAAAAAAGGACAATATATTTCTGCTGAAAATAAGAAAGAAAAAACAAAAAAAATATTTCAAAAATATTTAGAAGAGGGCAGAAAAGAAATTGACGATGTGGATATTGATAAAGGACTTGCAAGGATTATATGCTCACTTATTTATTGGTGTGAGGGTGCAAAGAGCGAGAAAACAGGAATAGCGTTTACAAATTCCGATCCACAACTTGTTCGAACCTTTCTTGCTATGTTGCGTTCTGGGTTTGATGTTGATGAAAGAAAGTTCTCAGTATGTGTTCATCTTCATTCATATCATAATCCAGGTAAACAGCTTGAGTTTTGGTCTAAAACTGCTAATATTCCATTAGAGAGATTTATTAAACCATATCAAAAGAAAAATACAGGAAAGCGGATAAAAGAAAACTATCAGGGTTGTATAACAATAAAGTATTATAATAATGATCTCGCGCGCCGAGTACTTATGTTGGGAAAGGCGACAATTTCAAAATTGGGGGCATAAGCTCAATGGTTAAACTGCCTCTCTCCAAAAGAGGACTTCTGGGTTCGAATCCTAGTGCCCCCGCAAATATCAAAAAATACACTATCTGGTGTATTTTTTGATACAATGGTATTAATATGGAAACAAAAAATGTTGAGATAAAAAAAGCGTTTTCCTTTGGTTGGCAATCAGCCAAAAAAGATTTTTTATATTTTGTGTACGTGGCGGCGATTGCCATGGTTATCAGTGGAATACTTGGAAAGCTTGGTGAAAAAAATTTTATTTTTGCCATTGTTGGTTGGGTAATAGGGTTTATTACTACTTGTGGTATTGCGCGTATCACGGTTGATTATGTACGTGGAACGAAACGGGAATTGGAAACACTTTTTACTGAGTGGCAATATTTTTGGCGTGTAGTTGGAGCATGTATTTTTATGGGTATTCTTATTATTATTGGTCTTGTTCTTCTTGTTGTTCCCGGTATTTACCTTATTTTTCGTTTTCAATTTGTAACGCTATTTATTGTTGATAAGAATATGAAGATTAGAGAGGCAATGAAGGCAAGTACGGAGATGACAAAGGGAATAAAATGGCAACTCTTTCGATTTGCACTTGTATCAATTGGTGTTGCATTACTTGGTGTTTTGGCGCTTGGTGTTGGTATTTTTATCGCGGTTCCTATTATTTGGCTTGCACAAGCATACATTTATAATTCACTTCTTTCTGGAAATATAAAAGAAGAAATAAAAATAGACGGTTCAGTGGTTGCTACGAATTAAAGCAATTTCTCAAAAGCCTTTATACTGATTTAAATAATGATTTTTGTTACTTCATATGACAGTCCTGATTTGGATGGTGTTGCGTGTGCCATTGCATATTCAGAGTTATTAAATAAAGAGGGGAAGAAAGCAAAAGCCGTATATTACGGTGAGTTGGGTTTGGAGGTTGAATTTGTACGACAATTTACCGATTCTTTATCTATTGAGCAGTATACTGGTGCGTTTCCTCCTGATAGCCAGTTTATTTTGGTAGACTCAGCCGATCCTGACCAGTTAGAGAAAAACATCATCCCAGAAAAAGTAATTGAGATTATTGATCACCACCCACTCACATTTACTGATGTGTTTGTGAATGCACAAAAAACAATTGAGCTTGTGGGGTCATGCGCAACACTTGTAACTGAGCGACTTCAGAGAGAAAACTTCATTCCATCTCGAGAAGCCATTATTTATCTTTACTCAGCAATTATTTCTAATACAGCGAATTTTAAAAATCCTATTACAACAGAACGGGACAGAAGCGCTGCGCTCTATTTGAGATCGTTGGTGGAATTACCTGATGATTATGTAAAAGAAATGTTTAGTTCAAAATCGAAGCTTACCAAGGACAACTTGTATGAGGTAATTTTTCAGGACTTTTTTGCAAAACCGATTAATGGAAAGCGAGTGGGTATTGGGCAGATTGAGATTGTTGATCTTGATGAGACGGTTACAAGGTTGTGGGATGAGTTGGTTGTGACATTAGAGCGAATACGAAAAGAGGATAAGTTGGATTACATATTTCTCGTAGGAATTGATTTATACAAAGGGCACACGATGTTTGTGAGTATTGATGAGGAGTCACGCGAGTTGTTTTCCAAGGCGCTTAGCGTTCCTGATTTAAAAACAAAACATACTATTGATTTCATAATGATGAGGAAACAGGTGTGGCCGAAGGTGGATGCGGTGTTAGAAAATAGAAGTTAATTTAAGGACAAATTAAAAAATCACTTCAACTGAGGTGGTTTTTAGTTTGAGTTGAGATTTCTTTTTTGTAGAGTTCCATCAGAAGTTTTGTGTTTTTGCCCACTAAACCGCTGCCGATGGTTTGGTTGTTAATTTTTATAATCGGTAAAATTTCGCGAGTGGTTGAGGTGATAAAGCTTTCGGTGGCTGTTTTTAAGTCATTAAGCATAACTTTCTGTTCTTTCACCACAAAATACTTTTTTGCGAGTTTTAATATAAGATTTCTTCGAGTTCCTAAAAGAATAGTATCTTTTGGTGTGATGAGGGTATTGTTTTTGAAAATAAAGAAGTTGAACGTGGTGCCTTCGGTGATGATTCCATTTTGCTCATAGAGAATATCTAATGCTTTTGCTCTTTGTTTCCTATCTTCGTTCATGATCATTGTTATATAGTTCAATGATTTTATTTCTGCGAGTGGGCGGATATAGGAGTGAGTGATGAGTTTCGCGCCACGCTCATAAATAGATTTTGGATAAATATGTACAGGAGTTGCAACAATAAAAATGGTCTCGTTGTTTTTGATGCGCTTGGTTCCATCCTGACTCACACCACCCGTAACTACGATGCGAACGCCAATATCAGTGCCCACTTTTTTATAAAGTTTCAAAACAATATCATTTAATTGTTTTTCTGATAGAACAACTTTTAGTGAAAGTGTTTTTGCTGAATGTGTTAGGCGAGAATAATGCTCGTGAAGTAAGAAAGGAACGCCGTTATAAGTGCGAAGATAATCAAACACGCCGTACCCACGAAGGAGACCAAGGTCCATAACGGAAATTTTAGCTTTTTCGGTTGAAATTATCTTTCCATTGATATAACAAAATGAGTTCATCTCTGCGTTGAATTATACCATCAGTTGCGCTAGAATGTGGGTATTCGTTGTGGGCATCCACGACGCACTATGAAATCACATAATATATCGGGATTTTTCTCAGTTCTTGCAGCATTAATAGGAAACGCAGTTGTTGCCGTGATCAAATTCGCGGCGGCTTTCATTTCTGGGTCTAGCGCAATGTTTTCTGAAGCAATTCACAGTGTTGCGGACACGTTGAATCAATCATTCCTTTTAGTAGGAATCGTTCGTTCACAAAAAAGAGCAGACGATCAATTTATTTATGGGTATGGAAATGAGCGATTTTTTTGGGCGCTCATTTCTGCGTGCGGTATCTTCTTTATTGGTGCAGGGGTAACTATTTATCACGGAATTTCCACACTTCTTGAGTCACACGAAATTGAATATCATCCGATCGTATTCGTTGTGCTTTTTGTTTCTTTTGTTATTGAGTCAGTTACGTTTTTTATTGCGTTTAAAGAGTTAAAAAAGAGACACAAACATAAACATTCATTATTGAAGTTCTTTCATGAAAGCGACCCATCAACACTTGCAGTTGTTATGGAAGACGGGGTAGCGGTGCTTGGTATATTTATTGCTGCGGCATCCATCGGACTTACGATGTACACGGGGAACCAACTATTTGATTCATTGGGTTCCATCGTTATTGGTGTGTTGCTTGGTGTGGTTGCGATACTTTTGATTTATAAAAACAAAAAGTATTTAATTGGACACTCAATTCCTGAAGAATTAGAAGAGGAGATTATCGAATTACTTGAAAAAGATCCTGCAATTGAAAAAGTGATTGATTTTAAATCTTCAGTGCTTGATGTAGGAATTTATCGGGTGAAGTGTGAGATTGAGTTCAATGGGAATGCACTTCTCAAAGAACTCTCAAAGGGGTATCCGT
Source organism: Parcubacteria group bacterium LiPW_41 (assembly GCA_007375535.1). Taxonomy (GTDB): domain Bacteria; phylum Patescibacteriota; class Minisyncoccia; order UBA6257; family GWB1-50-10; genus LiPW-41. The sequence goes on from VMEM01000003.1 coordinate 142,531, forward strand.
TACGAGAGGCGTATGAAGATGTGAAGGGAGATTATGAAGAGTTTAAAAAATTCGTTGCTGATTATACTGATCGCGTGCCTCGACTGGTGGGAAAGCGAATTGATGATGTGGAAAAGACCATTGAGGCGAAATATCCATCGGTACGACACATAGATATTGAGTTGAATTAACAAAAGGAGCTCGTAGTGAGCTCTTTTTGGTTTGGTGATACAATATATAAATGGGAAAAAAAAGTTTTATTATTTTTCTAATTTTGGTGGTCATTTTGTTGCTTGGTTATATTTTCATGAGAGGTGGTAACGGTGATAACAAAAAGGATGTAATTACTTTATTACCAAATGAAGAAAAATCATCAGAAATAAAAAATGAAGTACAGCCCATAGGCGAAAATTCTGGATGGAATATATACAAAAATAAAGAATATGGATTTCAATTAAGTTATCCGACGAATCTTTTTTCTGATTTTCGTGATGTTTCAATAGAGAACAATAAGGGAGATTTCTTATTTAGAACAGTTGCCAGTGGAATAAATGATGTTGGTGGGTCAAATACGACTATAAATTTAGAGATAAGTGTTTTTCCAAAAGGATATACAATAAAATCTCGTCAATCACCATTGAATACTGGATATGATATTGAAAAAAACAAATGTCTTTCAGCATCAACCGTACCCTATGAAACCGACCCAATAGTTGAGAATGGAAATCGTTTCTGTTCCGTAGATGAGGGTAGTTATGGCTCTATATATAAGGGATATCTTATTCAAAATATTAAGGATGGAAGAATTATTACTATTTTATACACAGGGAATTTTAATGGAAATATTCTTGAAGAAGATGTTGGAAAATTTAGTCCAAAAATAGAAATCGAAAAAATTATAAAAACTTTTTCTTTTTGATAACAAATGAATCAGTTGTATGTAATAAAATTGTCGGGAGAGCGGGAATTATTTTCTGAGGGGAAATTGCGGAACGCATTAGAGCGGGCGGCGGTTGTTCCTCATTTGATTGATGAGACAGTAAAAGAGGTGAAATCACAGATGAAGGATGGAATTCCTACTACTGAGATTTATCGTCTTGCATTTTCGTATTTACGAGAACGGGAACAGGGGTCTGCGGGGCGATATGGACTTAGAAAAGCAATTATGGAAATGGGACCAGACGGACACCCATTTGAAAATCTTGTGGGAGAGATATTGAAGGTACAAGGATTTGAAGTAGAGACAAGTGTGTTACTACAAGGAAAATGTGTGCAACATGAGGTTGATGTTATTGCAATTAAAGGAGACAGGAAGATTATGGTTGAGTGCAAGTTTCACAATGTGCAGGAGGTAAAATCCGATATAAAAGTCGCCCTCTATGTACAAGCTCGATTTGAGGATTTAAAAGAGACACATCATTTTACTGAGGTGTGGTTAGTAACCAATACAAAACTTTCGTATGATGCAATTCAGTATGCAAAGTGTGCGGGGATGCATGCGGTGGGATGGAGTTATCCACGAGAGGGAAGTTTGCAGCACCTGATTGAACGAGCAGAATTGCATCCGATAACTTGTTTGGAAAGTGTGACCAAAGAAGAAAAGCGGATGTGGCTCGATGGAGGAATCATTACCTGCAAAGACATTCGAGAAAAACCGAATGCGTTTATGATTGCGAACATTCACGAGAGGCAACATGCGATAGTTATGAAGGAGATTGATAAGTTGTGTGGAAAATAATATGACGAAGAAATTTATATTACTAACTATTTTGATTGTCGCTATTGTGTTAGGGGTTGGCTTTTATATGCAATACAAAGAAGAAAGGAGAATTATGAATATAATTCTGAATAATCCAGCTGAGTGTTTAAAGGATGAAAAATGTATGGAACGTTTAAAGGGTGATGTTGAAGGATTTAAAAAGTATCAAGAATTAAATACAAAATAAATTATTTGCTACACTAGATATAGAGACAATATATAGAAATGGCACCAAAGAAAAAGAAAAAAGTGGTAGTGATTTCAGGAGGACCTTCGACTGAGCATGAAGTGTCGGTTCGTGGCGCACAAAAAGTATTTGAAGCATTAAACAAAGATTCGTATGAGGTTGAAAATATTTTAGTGGACAAGCATGGGGTGTGGGAAAAACATCCACAGATTGTTGCACATAATAACGATGTAGTATTTATTGTGATGCACGGAACGTATGGAGAAGACGGAACAATTCAACGAATTTTAGATTCACACAATATTCCCTATACGGGGTCTGACGCAATGGCGAGTGCGCTTTCGATGAATAAGTTTCTTTCTGGTGCAGTATTGCAAAGAGCGGGAATTTCAATTCCGCTTACTTTCTTATTTACAAAATATGATTGGGAATGGAAGAAGCAGGAAGTTTTTGACAAGATAAAACATTATTTACACTATCCATTTGTAGTGAAGCCAAACACACAGGGATCAAGTGTAGGAGTTCACATTGTTCGTTCGCGAGGAGATCTGGAACACGCGATGCACGAGGTATTCAAGCACGGGGATGAAGCATTGATTCAGAAATTTATCGCGGGAATGGAATTGTCATGTGGGGTGTTGGATTATGGGTGGAAGGGAAGTGAGTTTGCATTGTTGCCGATTGAGATTGTTCCAAACGGTGCAGCATTTTTTGATTATGGTGCAAAATATATGCCGATGGGTTCTGAAGAAATTATTCCCGCACGAGTTCCTGATTATAAATTGAGAGAGATTCAGCGAATTGCTGTTTTAGCACATCAGGTATTGGGTGCGCGAGGATTTTCTCGAACTGATATGATTATGGCGCCTGACGGTCATATATCGGTACTTGAGCTCAACACCATTCCTGGGTTAACTGAAGAAAGTTTATTACCAAAATCTGCTGAGGCAACAGGAATTCCATTTTCAAAACTTCTTAATTTAATGATTGAGGCGGCGTTGTTTGGGAGAGAGACGGAGCAATTTTAAATTCTAAATTTCAAATTTTAATTGAATGGGGGGAAAAGGAGAATTTTCAATTATCAATTTTGCAATTTTCAATCAATAACCAATTAATCAAAAACTCTAAATTCGAATATCGAAATCCTAAACAATATCAAAATTCAAATATTAAAAGAAGGAGAGAAGAGAGAATTTTAAATTCTAAATTTCAAATTTTAATTTAATTCTCCAATAATTCAATTTTAAATTGAGAGAAGAGAGGATAGATTCCTGCTTTCGCGGGAATGACATGGGTGGACAAGTTGAGTTGACGGGGTTTTGGTTTGTGGTACATTATCTGGGTAACTTGAAAATGCATAAAGCGTGCGTACGGTGTAGAAGAGGTACTCGACGGAGTATAAGGTGCATGAGAGGATTTGCGCGAAAGAGTTCGCTGTATTGAGTCCAGACTTTGGGCTAAGGGAGTTCCATCGAGGAGATGGACAAATGGGATAAAGCACGTCCTATTCCGAAGCCATGACACTTCAATCCGTATGAAATTGGCGCCTCGTTTCAAATATATGGATTGGCAGATAGTGTGGTAGAGTTACTTTTTATTATGACCCCGAATGTGGGGTCTTTTTTATATCCTTTTTGGGATTTTCTATTGCTTATTTGTTGGTTTAGATGAATAATGATGTCAGAAATTTACAAACAAAATAAGGAGGAATGCCATGAGCAGACCGATAAAAAACAAGATTTGGACAACTCCAAACTTGCAGGAAAAAATCATTGATTTAATTTCTCAAGGGTTTCTCAAAAAAGGTGTTGATGAACTTGTAAAAGAAGTGAATCATATTTTTTTTGAAGATAAAACAACATTTCGAAAGACGCATTTTTTTCAAGGTGCTGATGATGTTGTTTGGACGAAAGATCGTCTTGCATTATTAAAAAAATTTGTCATGCTTGATGCTCAACTTGATCCGATATACAAAGAATTTAGTTTCCTTCCGAAAGAAATAATTGATAAGAAAGCTAAAAAGCTCCGCGGAAAAAGTGTGAAGAAGAAAAAACATCAAGACATTGGTGCGGGCATGGGAAGACTTGTGACTGGGGAGGAGGTTATGAAACATTCAAATCCTCCAGCATTAACAACACACAGACTTGATAATCCATTTCCAATTCCAGTAAATAATAATGAAAATTTTTGGCTTTTTGTAATTAATGCACCACATCTTGGGCTTGAATACAATCGCGTACTTGAAGAAAATTCATTACGAAATATGCTTCGCGAAGCAGAGCGTCGACATGTTGATGCGGTAGTTATTTCTGGATCGCTATTGTGGGTTGATGCTAAAAAAAGCACTGGATTTTTAACCACACATCGTTCATTACTTTCTGGTCTTGATTTCGATCCTTCGGTGCTTCCAAAAGCATACCGAAAAAAAGCTGTTGAAATCAGAAAAACAAATCCACCTGATATGGTGTGTTTTGCAAAGTTAAGAGAAAGAGTGTTGAACGCCATGGGAGGTTGGAGTAAGGTTACCCATCAAAAAAGTGGACAACCAATCTACTCTGGGAAAATCTATTTTTCTTTTGGCTATCAAGAGGAAGAGATAATTAATTCTGCGGCACATGCTGAAATCTTATATATCACAACAAAAATGCGAAACGAGGTTATGCGCGAGCGACAGTTACTCGAAGCACTTCTTGTTTCAAAAATGGCTCGTGGTGAAAGCACTCGAGAAGAAAGGGATGAGCTTCGTGTGCAGATTGAAGAGCTTCTTGAGGAAGAAAAGCGCATGATTCAATCGAATGTTGATCCAAATGATCGAAAGCGTTTTGTTGATTCAATTCGTGCTGTACTTATTTCTTGGCTTAAAGAAGCAATTCCAAACTCGGAATTCTTAAGTCAGGGGTCAGTAGTTTGTCAGGTTGGGAAAAAGACAGTTGAGATTATTCAATCTCCAGAAAACAACCCAATATCGAGCAGTTTGGATGGATATATGAAGGTTGGTGGACAGCGATCTTTGGAAAATAAATTACCTGATATGGCACTTGTTGCTGCACCATGTAATATTGATGCTCGTTGGGGTGTTCTAAATAAAATGGATGGCGTTGATCGTGGAGAAACACACGCATGGCAACTTCCTGTTGCAATTGACCGTGATTATTTGCGTAAAGCTCGTCCTGAAATGATTCGAAAAGCGTCTCCGATTGAGAAATTAATTAGAGATACAAATTTTGAACCTGGTGCATTTTGTTTGGGATATGTAAATGGTGTTTGGGTTTCAGAACCATTACCAATTTCCTATTTCAACGTTCATCGTTCAAAAACAATGATTTCGCGAACAATCAGTGAATATATTTATATAATTGCTGATGGTGACAATCACGCGGGTATGAGATCAAAAGTGTGGATACCTGATGGTAATTCTGGATTTTCAATTCCAATTGAAGTAGCTCTTTCAGAAATACTCTTACGGTCATTCACCGCTAAAGGAAAACCGATTCCTGCTCATATGTATGTAAATCTTGCTGATGATATGCAGGGACATCATTTTGAAACCCAGCAGACGATTCATCATCTCGCAAAACCATACAGTAGAGCTGAAGCATTAGTTAGAAAATTATTTGCTGATGCAGAAAGATTGAGTAATCCTGAAGATATTAAAAAGATACTTCGCATGCTTGGTGGAGAATATTTACAACAACTTCGTTTCCGTGGTGAAGATTGGCTTACAAATCAATTTGAAGAGTTTGTTGAAACTTCATTACGTCCACGTGTTCCTTTGTTCGAAGAGATTCTTCGAAACAGTGAACGGGTCGGATTAAAGATTCGCGGTATTGAAGAAGTTCTCTCTGGAGTTCCAATAGTTGATTCGCGTGATATTGGTGCGGTTAATTTAATTAGTGGTGATCACGTTGGACATACTACCAATGAAGAAATTGCTGAGGGTGTGTTATATAGAAGAACACTAATAGGACTTCTTCTTGGAAGTAAAACTCTTGGAATGAGCGAAGATGCATTAAATAAATTAGTTTGTGCTCCGAATTGGGGAAATTTTTCGGTGGGATATGGATTAATCTCCGTTCCTGGTGGATATGAGTGGGGTGTTGCTCTTAGACACAAACCGACAGCAAGTTCTGGAAAGAATGGTGATCGAATGCAGGCGATAGTTGAAAATCTTGCCGAGCGTGGCGATTATAGCCGTATATTTTCTGGAAAAAATTTCTTGCAACTTTCGGGACACACTCATTTCTATAGTGCAGCATTTTCTCGAAAAAAATTCATGGTATCTTGTGCTTCAAGTACGGAAGGCGATGCATTTGGTGATATGCTTGGTTTCCGAAAAAATAATGCTGGTAGTGTTATTGTTGGAATTCCGGTAAAAGGACCAGAATTTGGTCCGATCCGAATTATTCCGTTTACTTATGCATTCCTTCTTGAATATTTCAAAAATCCATGGGAAATCGATTGGGATTCTGTCTTTAAAGATCCAGTTGGTTTCTAATAAAATATGCTCCCGACATTGTCGGGAGTTTTTATTGACAAAGACTGTCACTAAGATACTCTATGGGTAGAAACTTAACTTTCACAAACAGAGGTGAATTATGAATGAAACAAAGCCTACCCGTTGGGATATGCGAATTCTTGTTATGCTTGCTGTGGTAGGGGCGATATCGCTTGTTTTTACAAACAATGTGATAGCTACTGTTGTTCTTATGATTTCCGCATATGTTTCTAATGCGAGTTATTCAATGGTAAGCCGTTCCGCAGTACGAGACAGCAAACTATATCATGGGTTTACTACACTATTTAGTAATTTTATTTTCTATTTAGTGCTCAAACAATTGGTGACAGAAAATATGACGTTGTCACTTTTCATTCCGTATACGGTTGCTACTGTATATGGAAGTTATACCGGCGCAAAAACGTCACAACGTATTGAAGCATTTTTTGGAATAACTGCAGATTCTGCTAACAAGCAACCGACTCCGCAGTCAATGCTTGCTCAAAAGATCTTGTTAGTTTTCTTGTGTCTATTGGGGCTTGTCGTTGGAATTGTTTCACAAGATATTATCGCTTCATTAATTGTTGCCGGACTTGCGTTTGGAGATAATATTACATTTTCGATATTACGTCGCTCAAGAAATACTTCGAATACTACATATCATATTTTTGCATCGTTATTAAAAAGCCTTGCGTGGTATATTTTGTTCCAGTCGCTCACCATTAAAGGAATGCCTTTTATGTTGTTTATTCCGTACTGTTTTGGTTCGGTATTAGGAGGTATATCTGGACAAAGTATTTCTGGGTGGGTTGAGAAAAAAATTGGTGCAACCGCAGATGGTCATTTAAAATCCAATCTTGCGTGGTATGAATTTATTCCGTGGAAATCTGTTTTGGCTCTTTTGCTAATAACTGTTTTTGCGGTGTTATATCTTGGAAATGTTGAAATTCTTTTTGCACTTGCAGGTCTTTCAGCGCTTCAGCAGATTTCATTTTCTGTAGTAAGTCGTTCGAGACAGCGTAATAATATGACCTATCATGTTATTGCTTCGATTTTTTCTAATGGTGTGTGGTTCCTAACATTCAGGCAGCTACAAATAAAACATTGGACTGACGAATTATTCGTTCCATATGCATTAGGTGGTACCATCGGATCGGTTACTGGTGTTGGTCTTTCGATGGGAATTGAAAAAGCAATTGGAGCAAGTTCTGAATCGAAGAAGTAATTATAGCCCCGCAATTGCGGGGCCTTTTTATCCCGCATCTTTTTATAAAAGGATGCGGGATTTTTTTTGCTGGTGTATTATTTAAATAATGACCGAGAAAGGAATGATTCAGGAGCTTACGAAAGACGGATATATTTCTTCAAAAGAAATTATTCGTGCGATGGGGGAGATTCATCGAGAACATTTTGTTTCTGAAGAAGAAAAAATACATGCATATGAAAATCTTCCACTTTCAACAGGGGTTGGTGGATTATTTGTTTCACAACCATCGACGGCGGGATTTTTACTTGAGCAATTAAAACCAAAACAGGGAGAAAAAATTCTTGTGATTGGTGCGGGGTCGGGATGGATTGCAGGAATCATCAGTGCAATTATTTCAAAGGAAAAAGAAGGAGCGCAGAAAGGAAAAGTAATTGCAATTGAACCAGATGAAGAAAATTCACACAACGCAACAAAAAATCTTGAACGATATTCATATATTTCAAATGGAGTTGTTGAAGTAATTCACGACGAATGGAATTCAGAAAAAATAACTCAAGCTCCATATGATGCGATTATTGCATTGCGTGGAATAAAAAAAATACCTCAGTTTTGGTATGACGCGGTGCGTGTTGGGGGACGCATTATTGTTCCTATTGGCGAGTCCATTTTTGTAAAAGAAAAAACGAGCGGAACTGAGTTTAAAACTCGCGAGTATTTCGGGTTTAACTTCCCTCAATTTTCCTAGATTTCTTCAGGGTTTTTAAGGTATTAGGGTAGGGTGGTGTTACTGCCGCTTTTTGGCGGTCTAGGCTATTGACTTCTTTTTATTTTATGCTAAAATATTGTCAGAACATATGGTAAGGAAATTGGTAGCAATTTGAGCTCCATTAATGATGGATCAAATGATTTCCGAGCGGCAATAGAGTGAGTAGGATGCTAAGATATATTCCTAGTTGGAAGGTCCCTAATACAAAAAAACCTTAAATCAGTAAGGGGTTTTATGGGGATTAAGTGATAGCATCTGGAGTCCAAGAGCTTCCGCACTCCCGCATCTAAATGCGGTCATAAAAATAAACGCCACAGTATGTGGGTTTGATAATTATTTTTGTGACGCAAACAACATTAGATCCGGTGTTGTTAAGGTGTGTGCTCATCTGAATTTTTTACTCCGACAATGTCGGAGTTTTTATTGGGAATCTTTTTAACGCATCTATTGACTTTTGTAAATAAACATGTATAATATATACATATTTAAAAAATAAAGGAGATTTCTTAGTGCAAGAACTACCCTATGGGTTTCTTGCTGAATCGGATGTTTTGCAGATTCTTAACTCCATAAAATATATTTCTATCTTTGAAAAAGAAAAGATAGAAATATTTGAGGGAATTCAAGAAGAGCTGCAAAACGAAATTATGGTGGTAAATCTAACTGGAAGGAAAATAAAAACTTTTTCTCCAAAATTTGTTGAAACCCTAAAGCTTGAACTTAATCTCCACGTTTGTGACGAAAGATATTTTAATTATTTTAAGTCGAACTGTGGAAGAGATCTTGTTAACCTTGAGGATTCATATTGTGGAAGAAAAGTTTCGGGAAAACCCAGCTTAGATTACTACGATAACCGATAGCACAGATCCCATGGAAAAATCCAAATAAAGCATAACGTAAGCGATGCCTCTGGTTAAGATGGTTGCTCATCTTGAAACTGAAATAAAAGCACGGGGAATGGCACTATCTCGATATGCTGAAAGTTTGCTCCAACAATGTTGGAGCATTTTTATTTATATATTTTCTGTTATAGGGTGAGCATTTGAAGAAGGTCTACCTCGGAGAATAGCTCATTCCTATTGGGTTTTTTGGGTATTGGGGTGGGGTGGTGTTACTGCCGCTTTTGGGTGATCTAGGCTATTGACTTCTTTTTGGGCGTCGTGTATTATTGCAAGTACGAATGATAGTCCAAAGAATAGCTTTCGGCGGATAACAAACGCACCACTGGTGTGTGAGAAATTCCGCTGAGTCAGCGGTTTTTTATTGGGTGTCATATCGTGTACGTTTCAAAGTTAATAAGTATATCAAGCATTAATTATAAAAGTGGTTTTATAATTTAAAGTTTAAAGAAATCGCATTTTTTATTGGGGTTTGAAAAAAACCTCACGATTTTTTATGTATTAAAAAATCAACGAATCAGTAAGCGATTATAAGTAGAAAATTTAATGCATTCGTTTATGAATAAACGAAATGAACGCATTAAGGGTAGATGGAGGATGCCTTGGCATCATAGAACGATGAAGGACGCGGCGTAACTGCGATAATCTTCGGGGAGGCGTGTAGCAGCCTTTGATCCGGAGGTCTCCGAATGGGGAAACCTACTATAGTGAACCTATAGTGCTTTATGTGGTAACTCTACATATTGCGTATACTCTGGGAAGTGAAACATCTCAGTACCAGAAGGAAAATAGACAAATTGCATTTCCTCAGTAGCGGCGAGCGAACAGGAAGGAGCCCAAACCTAGTGTGAGCATTCGCAAGAATGTTTCGTTAGGGGTTGTAAGACTGAAACACTTGTATGAGTTCAGTAGAGTACGATGCTTCGTACGTTGCTGAACTCCAATACAAAAAAAGTTACAAATTCATAAGCTAGTTGAATCAGATGGAAATCTGAGCCAAAGAAGGTGATAGCCCTGTATGCGAAAGCGTATGAACTTTTTCGTTTTTGTTCTTGAGTACCTCGAGGCCAAAATACCTTGAGGGAATCTGCCAGTACTATCTGGCAAGGCTAAATATCTATGATGACCGATAGTGAACTAGTACCGTGAGGGAAAGGTGAAAAGCAGCCCGGCAAGGGCGATGAAATAGAAACTGAAACCATCTACTTACAAGGAACCGGAGCCCTAAGTAATGTTCGCAAGAACGCTACGGGGTGACGGTGTGCCTATTGAAGAATGAGCCAACGAGTTTACGTACATTGCCATGTTTAATTCCGTTATACGGAAGGAGGCGCAGCGAAAGCGAGTCTTAACAGGGCGTTACTTTCTTAACTTGCAGGACACACTTCGGTGTGTGTTGCGAGTTACGAATAGTTAGCAGTGTGCGTAAGACCCGAAACCAGATGAGCTTACCTTGGCCAGGATGAAGCCCCGCGAAATCGGGGTGGAGGTCCGCACCGTTGAGCCGTGCAAAACTCTCGGATGAGCTGAGGTAAGGAGTGAAAAGCTAATCGAATTTGGTAATAGCTGGTTCTCTCCGAAATAGTTTTAGGACTAGCCTCTCGTGTTTCTTTTTGGAGGTAGAGCACTGGACGATCGTGAAAGGGAGAAATCTCGCGCGATCAATCAAACTCCGAATGCCAGAAAGTATAAACGAGGGAGTCAGACTGCGGGGGCTAAGCTCCGTGGTCGCAAGGGAAACAGCCCAGATCGCCGTCTAAGGTCCCTAAATGCATGCTAAGTGTGTAAGGTAGTCATTATCCATTGACAGATAGGAGGTTGGCTTAGAGGTAGCCATCCTTTAAAGAGTGTGTAACAACTCACTATTCGAGGATCGTGGCGCCGAAAATTTATCGGGGCTAAGCATGCTACCGAAGACGCGGATTCATCTATTTTATATAGGTGAGTGGTAGGAGAGCATTTCTTGCAGCTGTGAAGATCGATCCGTGAGGGCGATTGGAGCGCAAGGAAGAGATAATGTTGGCACGAGTAATCGCTATGCATGTGAAAAACATGCACCCCGCAAATCCAAGGTTTCCTCCGCAACGAACATCGACGGAGGGTAAGTCGGCCCTAAGGCAATGGCGAAAGCCGCAGCTGATGGACAGCTGGTTAATATTCCAGCACACCGATCATGAGATACCGATGAAGATACGAATGAGAAAAGTCTGAGCACCTTAATGGTTTGGTGTTCTTGACGTAAAGGGATGTATTCCAGGCAAATCCGGAGTACTGTGTTCAATCACGATCTCGCACGTTGATTAAAGGTTTGGGTTTTCCCGAGCCAATTCAGATGAAGTGCATTCCGAGAAATACTTCTAAGGTGCGCCTGATCGGTTCCGTACCGTAAACCGCCACAGGTGGATGAGGCGAGTAGCCTCAGGGGAACGGGTGATTCTTCGTTAAGGAACTCGGCAAAAAAGCTAGGCGTAACTTAGGGATAAGCCTTCCCTGCCATTTCATGGTGGGGCGCAGCGAAAGTTTCTTTGGCGACTGTTTAACAAAAACACAGCTCCCTGCGAACTCGTAAGAGGATGTATAGGGGGTGACGCCTGACCGATGCGAGAAGGTTAACGTTGGGGGTGAATTCCGCAAGGGATTTGCTCACTGACCGAAGCCCTCGTCAATGTCCGCGGTAACTATAACCGTGTTAAAGTAGCGCAATTCCTTTTCGGGTAAGTTCCGAAGCGCATGAAAGGCGTAACGACTGAAGAACTGTCTCAACGAAGAGCCCGATGAAAGTGCGATTCCCGTGAAGACGCGGGGTACTGGCAACTAGACGAAAAGACCCCGGAAGCTTTACTGCAACTTGATATTGATAATAATGGGTGATTGCGTAGCATAGTGAGGAGCCATTGAAGTTCTACTTTCGGGTGGGGCAGAGGCGACAGTGAAATACTCATCTTTTATTTGTTATTATCTAACCTGTGTGGAAAAAACATACGGGGACAGTGTCTGGTGGGCAGTTTTTCTGGGGCGGAACCCTCCCAAAAGGTAACGGAGGGGTTTATTAAGGTCAGCTTAGCGCGGATGGAAATCGCGCAGGACGTGTAAAGGCACAAGCTGGCTTGACTGCAAGGCCGACAAGCCGCGCAGGTGCGAAAGCAGAACTTAGCGACCCGACTATTCATCATAGAAAGGTAGGAGATAACGGCTAAAAGTTACTCCGGGGATAACAGGCTGGTGAGATCCGAGAGTTCCCATCGACGATCTCGCTCGGCACCTCGATGTCGGCTCACCACATCCCGGGGCTGGAGAAGGTCCCAAGGGTATGGCTGTTCGCCATTTAAAGTGGTACGTGAGCTGGGTTCAAACCGTCGTGAGACAGGTTGGTCTCTATCTGTTGTCAGCGTGGATGCTTGAGGGAAGTCGACCCTAGTACGAGAGGACCGGGTTGAACGAATCTCTGGTGTACCGGCTTTGCTACCAAGTGAAGTGCCGGGTAGCTATATTCGGACGGGATAAGCGCTGAAAGCATCTAAGCGCGAAGCCTCTCCCAAGATTAGGCATCATGAACTCCTGGAAGACTACCAGGTTGATAGGCTCTAGATGTAAGCGTGGTAACACGTTCAGTCGAGGAGTACTAATAAGTTCAGCGTTCATTTCGTTTGCTGATGAACGAATGTGGTTTCTATTTGATATACTTAACTTTGCGATGAAAATCGCTCTAAATGTTTCCTGGTGATTTAGTGTAGTGTGGCCCACCTCTTTCCATTCCGAACAGAGCAGTGAAAGCGCTATACACCGATGATACTCCTTTGGGGGAAAGTAGGATTTGCCGGGAATCACTTGGAGCGATTTTTAAATTTTAAAAGAGCCGTCTAACGGCTTTTTTATTTACAATAATTTCTATTTACTTTTCTTATTTTTAGTGGTATAAATAAAAAGTAAATTAAAAACTTTTGGGAGGTCCGTTATGTCAGAAGAAAAGAAAAGTTTAGAAGAAGTTGTTGCCAAAATTCAGGCGCAGAACAAGGTACAAATTGAAGAAGAAAAAAATCATCCGGAAGAAGAAGTTCTCGACAACGAAGACGAGCGTTTTCTTCCTGATGACGAAATTATTGATCCAGTTTATGCGCAGCCAGAATTAATTATGGTCGCTGATGAAATTCTCCATAGAGATTGTTGTATTAACTGTGAAGAATGGGATCCTGTTCTTTGTCGTGCCGGCGATTGTCCAGCAGAAATTTTTACCAACAACCCAGATTAATTTAAAACCCCGATATGGGGTTTTTATTTTTCATATTAATTCTAAACAAAAAGATTATACGTAAAGAATTTTCATCCGTCTCCACTGTCTCCATGCTTTAAACGGATTCATAATTCGCAAAAAATATCGCAAATCAACCAATCGTCGAATCGTCACCCCCATCCGTGCAGGAACAAACATCCCGCTTGTTATCACCCCCGTGTGTCGCCCCAACAAAAATATTGAATCATTTTTTGCTTTAAATTTCGGTGCAACAAAATCATTTGGTAATCGCTCCGCAAAATCAATATTCGCAAGTATATGTTCTCCCACATTTTTCCCCCCAGTCATCGCATTCGGCGCAACCCATGCTACATCATTTGTAATAAACGAAACATCACCCGCAACATACACCGGCCTCCCCAACGTCTCCGTCCCTGGAATTTTTGGAATTCCACTTTCATTAATCGCAATCGCCCCCGCCCGCTCTTTCGAAAATGGAAGTGTTTGCCCCGTTGCCCCCACCGCTCGCCCCGCACCCCAAAAAATCATATCAAATTCCATCTTTCCTTGATTTTCAAATTCAATATATTGCTCAGACACCCCGCTTATTTTTGCATTACAAATAACTGAAACTCCTGTTTCCTCTAACAATTTTGTAACTCGCTTCTGCACTCCTTTTGCACACGCTCTCAAAATAGTGTCATTCGTATCAAGTACTGAAACAAAAAGTTCACACCGTCCCTTCACTGCTTGCACAATCGAATATCGTCGACTTCGTAATAACCCCGCAAACTCAACTCCCGCCGGCCCTCCGCCAATCACTCGAATCTGTGCTTCGTCCGCATCGTGATTTTCCACCTGCCTCACCAACTCATTTCGAATTGCGAGTGCATGCTCAATCGTCGCGAGAGGAAACGAGTGCGCCTTCATTCCTTGAATATTAAAAAATGTTGGCTCTTGTCCCACTGCAATAATTAAATAATCGTATTCATAATGTTTTTTCTTTCCAACAATCGAATTCCATGCAACGTTGAATTGCACAATTTCGTCAGTAACAATTTCAACAGGAATTGAAAAGTGAATATCAGAAAAGGGGATACACACCGCCGCTCGCACCATCTCGTCCGTCGCCGACTTCGGTGTAGTTGATGCAGGAATAAGTGCAGGAGTAAATGTGTGATAATTGTTTTTATCAATAATCGTAATCGTGTGTTTTTCTTTTAGTCCGCGTAACTGAATTCCGCGCGCAATCACACGCGCCGCCTCAATTCCCGCAAACCCTCCTCCCGCAATCACAATTCGTGCCATGTACATAGTATATCGAGAATAGTGGCTCAGGTATAGTGGAAAAGTTTCACTAACAGCCTAAAAAGTCATTAGTAGAGCGAAAAATACGATATTTACAATAATAAATAAAGATGGTATAATATATCCACGTATATTTAACAATAAAATAATGGAGCGTCTATGGATTCGGAAAAAAGAGGAGTTCGTGTCAAAGATCTTCTCAGTAATTCCGCTTTTATTGTTGGTTCCGTGTGGAACGAGCAAAAAAAGTTAATGTGTGTGGTAGCAATTCTTGTTGTTTTTTCTAGTATTGCTTCGCCGCTCACCTCGGGAATTTTGGGATTGATTGTGAATGCACTTTCAGCACCAGTAAAAAATGTTTCAGAAATATTTTTATTGGTGATAACACTTGTTGTGGTATTGAGTTTCATATATACCGTGCAAATGATACGCGGCGATAGAATGCAAATTTTACGCCAGTATGTAAAAAAGAAATTTGAAATGTTGGTAGCCACAAAGAAAAGTGAACTTGATGTTTCCACACATGAGTCTCCAGATCTAAATGATCTGTTACAGAAAGTAAGTGATGCAGGAATATCTCGCACACAAGATTTTTTTCAGAGAAATTATGATATCTTGTGGGACTTTGTTGGTGTGTGTGCAGCAATGGCAATCGTTGCCTCGTTTAATGCGTGGATACTTTTGCTGATCGTTGCATTTACACTTCCATCACTGTGGATCGAGATGTACGCGGGCAATAGGATTTGGAAGATGTATTCAAACCGCATTCCAAAGTGGCGAAAATATTCAGAGGTTCGTCGGCATTTCAACTATATTGGCGGATTGATGGAAACAATTGTTTTTCAAACATCGCGCCATCTTCTTGGTTTACTCGATAAATCACTTGATGATTTTTTCACTGAAGAATCACAAGAGTATCGTCTTCGCACTAAGCTTCGCATTCGCGCAATGATTTTTTCATATCTTGCACTCGGACTCTCTCTCGCGTTTTTTGTGAACGAGGTAATTCTTGGTCACATACGCATAGGAAGTTTGGTCTTCATCTACTCTGCGTTGCAGGGGTTCAAGTCTTCTCTCACCGATCTCTTTATGAGTTTCGGTCGCCAATACGAAGATAGTTTGTTCGTTTCCGATATGAGAAAGTTTTTCGCATTGGAACCAAAGATACAAAAAACAAACAATGGTATTGTCTTGGCGGAAGATGAAATAATTGGTATCGAATTTCGAAATGTATCATTCCGATATGCCGATCATTTGCCACTTGTTCTCTCGAATGTTTCGTTTTCTGTTGGTCCAGGTGAAATTGCCGCGTTCGTTGGGAAGAGTGGGTCGGGGAAGTCCACCATCATCAAATTAATGTTGCGTATGTATAACCCCACATCAGGAGAAATCTTGGTAAACGGACATGACATTCGCGATATCAATATTGATTCGTTCTACAAAGCGTGTGGGTTTCTCTCTCAAGATTATCCGCGATATCGGTTTGTAGCTCAAGATAATGTTGCGATGGGAAATGTTGCAATTCCGATAACCGACGAAAATCTTGAACGTGCCGCAAAATTGAGTGGTGCCGATCAGTTCATCAATCAATGGCCCGAACGATTCAAAAAAATTCTTGGAAAAGAATTTGTTGGTGGTGTTGATCTTTCAGGTGGCGAGTGGCAACGTGTTGCATTGGCGAGAGTTCATTACCGCAATCCGAGGTTCATCGTTCTCGACGAACCGACCTCATCGGTAGATGTTGAAACCGAGGCAGAGATTTTTGAAAATCTTATGAAGCAAAATCATAGCACTAAGATTCTTGTATCTCATCGGTTTGGAACAATAAAAAATTCTGACCGAATTTTCGTCGTAAAAGATGGAAAAATTTCTGAGTCAGGAAATCATGACGAGTTGATGCAGCAAGAGGGAATATATGCCCACTTGTATACACTGCAAGCAACTCCATTCAATTCATAATTATATCCCGCGAAAGCGGGATTTTTTATACAAGTATTTACAAATCATAAAAAATGTGCTATTATATTTTCACTCATTAATAAAAAAATAGTCGGAGGTTTTATGTGGGATCCAGTTTCACAATTCCAAAAGAAAGTACTACCAAATGGTTTGTCGATCTATTTTGCGTTTATTCCTAATTGCGAAATTCAATCAACAAAATTTGTGGTACATAGCGGTTCTATGCGCGATTCACTTGGTTTTCTTGGAACCGCTCATTTCTTGGAGCATATGGTTTCAAGTGAAATCGATACAGAAACACTTGATAATATGTTTGATGAAGATGGGGGTGATTGTAATCTTGGTGTGACAAATAGAGTTCAAACGAAATATTCGTTCACTGCTCGTACTACTTCGTTCAAAACATTGTTTCAAATGTTTACAAACATGTTGCTTGCGCGAAGAAGCTTTTCTTCGGGCATCGAAAAAGAGCGCGACGTCATTCAACGTGAATTTCAGAGAAGATTCCGTTTCAAGGAAGAATATATGCTTGAAGAGCGTGAAACAAAAGCGTTATATGAAGAGTCTCACATTCTTTCGTATTTATATTCAACACTCGGAACACCAGAAACAATCGCGGCAATTTCCGATGACGTTCTCTGCAAGTTTCATCAGATGTATTACGTTCCTTCGAACATGAGCATCATAACTATCGGTGGAATTCCGAAAGAAGAATTGTTTAGAAATATCCAAGACAGCTTGTTTGGCGAAACACAAAAATGGAATTCGTTATATTACGAACCAATTCCTAATATAGACATTGTGCGTATGCCGAATCCCAATAAGGAAATTCTTAAGGTTTCTGATTTTGCTTCGTTCACGCTAAATTCAATGAGTTTTTCTTCCACAGCAGTGATTCCTTCTTTTGTTGATATGTTCGCAGTACTTATGTTCAAGCGCGCACTACAACGAAGACTTTTCAAAGAGGTTCGCGAAAAACGTTCGTGGACATATTCAATTCAATGCACTGCAGAACGTTTGCATTGCGCATATGAATTTATTATTAAATCGAAAGATTTGTCGCTCGATGCAGAGGATAAAATTATTCCACTCATCAATCAGTGTATAGGCGAAATTAAAGATGACGAACTTGGATTTAAAAAAATTCAGCGTGGTTTCGTAAATGAGCATAAGTTCATTGACCTCAATATCGTTGATACTCGTGATTCCGCAGTGGCACGCATCTTCGATCATGGGCGCATTCTCAATGCAGAAAAAATAATTGAAAAAATCAACTCAGTTAATTTCAACCAGATTCAAGAAGTGTGTGATATGATGCAGGAAAAATTTCAGTATTATAAAATCATCCTCCCATAATTTCTCATCAACCCCTCCATTTTGGAGGGGATTTTTTATTTAATAATTATTGTGCATTATACAATGCAGTTATTTCTGACTGAGAAAGTGCTCGATTGTAGATTCGGATTTCATCAAGTGATCCAGTAAGTGCGTGTCCAACGCCACACCAACCAGTATCATAAATTCCAAAATGCATTCCTGATGTTTGGGTTCCATAAGTACTTGTAAGATTTTGCATTGATTTTTGCAAAACTCCATCAATATAAACAGAATGTGTTCCACTGCTCAAATTAAATACATAAACAAAATGGTGCCACGCAGAATCTTTTGCTACTGAATACCCAGTGACTGGCGTGTATTGTGATAATGAGTTTGCAGCTTCAATGGCGTTGTCTCTTCCCCAAATACCGTAAAAACTTGCTGGATATGTATATGAAGTATAAAGGTGGAAGAGCGCCCCGCCAGCACTCAAATTGTTCCACATAGCAATTGAAAAGTTATTTTGTGGAAGTGAATATAAAATATTTGATGCACCCATTCCCGTGATGCTTAATCCAGTGGGGCACGGTGTTGGAGATGATTTTGCAGACGCAAGTAGCTGAAATGAATTTCCAACTTTTCCAGTACTCCATGATGCGGTTGATCCAATTCCTCCTGCGGCTAACGTGTTTCCATATCCACTGCTATCCGAAGCATTTCCACCGCTCGTTTCATCTAATTTCCAATATCCAACAAGTCCATGAGTAAATGGTGTAAGTGATAAATTACTTCCGATTTCATATTGCACTGGATCAATACCGCCATCACTCGATGTTTTTGTTGCATATTTTGTTGATTCAAATACTGTTGTTAATTTAAACAATCCTGGAGTTGATGATGCGGTATACACATAGTATTGTCGTGTACTTGTCGATCCATTGGGATCAACGGGAAGTGTAGCAAGTGGAGAACCAACAGAAAGTGATGCAAGATTTACTGGTATCCATCCAGTACCATCAATTTTTCTATATGTTGATGTTGATGCACATGCATATGCAAATCCTGAGGGTGGCGTTGGGAGTCCTAAGTTTGCACATGTTGGCGATGAATCGGGGATCGAAATATAAATATTTGTTGATGTACCAAGTGTCGCACTTGCTTGGTCTGTGATTAGAAGTCCGATTGCTCTATTAAGTGATGCGAGGTCAGTAAGTCTTCGGGTGTCTCGTGATTGTTTAAGGAGTTCTCCAGGATTGATAACAACAACGATAACTGTCGCTAAAATGGCGAGTATCGCAATTACCACAAGTAATTCAATTAATGTAAATGCGGAGGAATTATTTCTTTTATAAAAATCAAATCGCATAATAATTAATACATTGGCCTCACAATCACATCATCAATATAAAATTCACTTGGAACGGAACCTGGTTGAGAAAAATAAACTGCGTATACATTAAGTATTGCTGATGTGTCGTGTTCAAGTATTTTTTTCGTCCAACCCGTTTGAGTTCCACTCACGTCAGTAAATTCCCAACAACATGACGTGTTGCTACAAATACACGTCCATCCAAATGTTTTTCCTGGCGCTGCTTTGTAATATACCTGTCTAAAGACTCTCCGTGATGTGGGATTGAATGCGGTAAAGCCGTAATACGTTCCTTCGTTTCCCGCTCCTAAATCGGTAAGTAGGTGTAATGACTGACTTCCCGAATTTGCAGTTGTCGTTACTTTTTCTTTTAAGATAGGAGTGCTGTAATCTATCCACCCAGAAACTCCGGCAGCTTCCATGTCTCCATCTACAACTCTATTTTCCGGATCAAGTATCACGGTAAGGTTTGATCCGGTTTCATATAAATATTCATTATTTCCTCGATCAAGCGATGGTTTTCCAGTGAGGTCTGTTCGATATCCGTACTTTGTTGATTCCATTCGTGCATCAATTTCCCATTCGTTATTTTTTACTGAATACACATAATAGGTTCCACTCGAAGTTGCATTCGATGGGTCTTTTGGTAATCGAGAAAGAATTGATCCTGTTGATAGCGAGGTGAGATTCACCGGAATCCATCCAGTGCCATCAACTTTTTGAAAAAAGTCTGGCGAGTGACACTCGTACCTCCATCCAGATGGGGGAGTTGGAAATCCAAAAGTGGAGCAGGTTGATGTGGCACTTCCTGAAAGAGCGGGGTCGGGAATCGAGACATAATATACTTGTTGTTCTCCCAAATAGATATTTGATTGATCAACTAACAAAAGTCCAAGTGTTTTGTTGATGGTTGCAAGATCAGAAAGACGAGTTGAATCTCTTGATTGCTTTAATAACTCACCAGGATTGATGATCACTACAATGACCGTTGCCAAAATAGCCAAAATAGCTATGACTACCAAAAGTTCTATGAGAGTAAATCCCGCACCTTTTCTCTGTCCGCACAAAAGGTGCGGGGTATTTTTTCGAGAAAACCGAGTCACAATAAGAAAATTATATCACTAAATATCACTTGCAGAAAATAAAAACGACCCCATCGGGGTCGCTATTTTTTAAATGCTTTTTCAACTTCTTCCTGGCATTCCTCTGGAATATAAAAGTTTCGATAAGTAAGTTTTGCGTCCTTGTGTTCTTCAATCAATCCCTTTATCCCCGCAATAATCGATTCGGCATTTTTCACTAAACAACCAACATCATAAAGTTCTCCCGAAGAAACACTTTTCATCTTTCGCAATTCTGCAAATCGTTCTCTAATTTCTTGAATCGTTCCAACTTGTATCTGATTTTCAAAAATGTATCCAGCAATGAAAAGATCTCCCATGCATATTTCCCTGCTTATAGTAGAAATGGGGCGATATGTTCCATTCTATTTAATAAACTTGATTGTTGTTTCGTCATCTGCAAATATTCCACGATACAAATTCCCTTTCTCGTCAGTGTAAATTAATTTTACGGATCGTAGATGTACTTTTTGATCGCCATAGTCTGTTTCAGAATATCCTACAAGCGTGAATTTTTTCTTTTTCATCAAGCCCTCCGAAAGAAAATTGAAATAAATAGTGTGGCAAGTAATATAGCAAACGAAATAACAATACTTGCAACGCTTGCGAGAACAATTGCGGGGAGGAATCCAACGCCAAGTCCGGCAACAAGCGTAACAAAGAAAAATAGAAGTGAGAACGCAACAGCTATTGTTCCTGGGTCATTCTTTATTTTATCGATGATTTTTACACCGAAATAGAGCACAAAGATATGAGCGGGGAGCAATAACAAGTCCCACCACCGCGAAATGGGTTCAACCTGAAGTCCGATAACCGACAACTCAAATTCCCACGATTCAAACGGTTGTTTAAATAGGGTACAAATCAAAAATAGAATAAATACCACTATCCACGATCCGGCTGTTATAATCAACATCCAGTCTTTTCCCTTCTTTTTCATGATTCCCTCACGTTGTTAATGGTACCCCCAAAATACCACGTATCTGCCCACTTGGTCAAACTTTTCGCTTTAGAAATTTGTTTTTAAGTTTTCTAATTTTCTCAGTTTATTTTCGGTAATTAGATATTTGAATTTGCAGTGCCCTCCATAGTTTTAACGAAGGAGGGTTTAGGATTTAGGTTTTAGTGCTTAGGGTTTAATTTTCTATTCAATTAAAATTTGAAATTTAGAACTTAAAATTTTTCAGGTAGTTTTGTTCTATAATAAACCTATGAAAAAGAAAATTCTCTTTTTGGTTATTGGGGTCCTCGTTATAGGAATCGGATTGTTTCTAGTATTGAATACAAACCTGCTTACTTCTTCAACTAAAACACTCACACTCGAAGACGTGCAGAAAATAGAAAAAGACATAGACGGATGGAATGCTGACTACTCAAAGAAAGAAGGGGAACTGAAAGAGGGGGGACTTGAAAGCGATTTTAAGCGGGTTGGTTTCTATAACAACCGACCAGTTGAAGTTGGATATGTCTGCTTTGGTGATGTCTGTCCTGCGAACGGCTCATTTGTCTTGCGATATACCGAAAAACTAAGCAGGGAAGAATGTGTTGCTATTGGCGGAAAGCCAATCATTGGTATTTCATGGGGAGAAGTCTACGCCGGCTGCGGCCTCAATGTTTCCAACAAATAAATTTATGGGGAAATTTGCGATAAAATCAGCGGTTCATTTGTTCCTTATTAAAAATGGGAATATTTTGCTCTTACGAAGAGCAAACACCGGATATGAAGATGGGAATTATATTGTACCTGCGGGAGGTCTTGATGAAGATGAGTCGGTAACTATGGCTACAGCTCGAGAAGCGCGAGAAGAGGCAGATATAATTGTTGACCCAAAAAATTTGAAGATGGTCCACGTAATGCATCGCACAAAAGATGATGGAGGAAGGATTGATTTTTTCTTTACTACCGACAAGTGGGAGGGGGAACCAAGAATCGCAGAACCGCATAAATGCGATGACATGAACTGGTTTCCACTAAATGCACTTCCACAAAATGTGGTTCCTTATGTGAAATTTGCTCTTGAAAAAAGTAATCAAGGCATCACATTCTCCG
The DNA here is from genome assembly GCA_007375535.1 of Parcubacteria group bacterium LiPW_41. GTDB lineage: Bacteria > Patescibacteriota > Minisyncoccia > UBA6257 > GWB1-50-10 > LiPW-41. Next base: position 165,178 of record VMEM01000003.1, read on the forward strand.
AATTCGAATGGGAGGTGTAGCCCCTCATTCATTTTTAAAATTCTTTCTCCTTTTCTCCTATACCCTAAACCCTAGTCCCTAATTACTGATTTATATATTCGAATTTCGATATTGTTTAGGATTTAGGTTTTAGTGCTTAGGGTTTAATTTTCTATTCATTCGTAATTCTCTTTTCCTCCTCTCTTGTTGTTTCATTCTTGGGTGGAGTATTATGATATAAGCAATAATGAATAAGAAAGACGTGGCCAAAAATGATGATAATACCTCACTAAACGACATACATGTTCGGCTTTCTGAATTAGAAAAAGAAGCTGCACAGCTGTTGCAGGAATACATTCAAGAAAAAAATAAAATTGAGAATGAGATTTAACGAGATACCAAATGCACCAAAAATCCCCAAAACCGAACATGCTGATGTTGGTGGTCTTGAGGGCGAAGAAAAAGAATTATACGAAAAGGCGAAAAGGATAGAAGTGCTCACTTCTTCAATCCTTGAAGATAAAGATAAAAACAATTCGGGTGTTCTTTCCCGTTTTTTTGACCGTGCGCAAGAGATAGTGGATGAGCTTAAGGATGTTGTCTCCGAAAGAGGTGAAGTTATTAAAATAGCATCAAGGCAAAAGGCGTTGTCCAAGTTTTGCAAGAAGTATGACTCGTTGGAGACAAAAATTGCCATATTTGGAAGGCTTGGAATGAAAAGAGAGAATATGTCGGAATCTGAGGTATATGAATCATTGCAGAAAATATATGAAAATGTTGATTCCGATAGAATAACTGATAATTATACAGTCTGGGCATCAAAAATTGCTCTTTCTTTTGCTAGTAAAAATGTAGAGGGATTGCATTGGAATAAAAGTGCAGACGAAAAAATGTCTAATGCGTTGCGTTGGGATAAGTTTTTAGAGGAACAACAAGCAAAGTCGCTTGCGCGGACTTTAGATACTTCGTTTGATGCGGCGGGTTATGGGAGAACTAATATTGAGCGAGTAAAAAAAATGGAGTCAGTGTGTGGGAGTGACTCGCGTGTGTTGTTGTCTTTTCTTAAGGATGAAGAGGGAAGGGCAAGGGAAGATTATAGAATGTATTCAGATGAAGATAGAACATATATAAAAAATGCCCTTATTAAATTCATTGAAAATAATAAAACGAATGCATTTGTCTTAAGAAGGATTCCAGAAGAGATATTAAAAAAGGGTGAGCTTTCTCTTGAGTGTAAAAAGGAATACCTAAAGTGTAGAAAGGTTTCACACGAACCTTTTTCAACTAATGTAAGCCGAGCCTTATCTAGCGTGTTTGATGGAATGGATAAAAAAGACAGAAAGAAAGCACTCATGTCCTTGGTTAATACCTATGGGCTTTACAGTAACGTTGGGGCGTTGGCGAAATTTATGATGACCAATCATCTTACAAAAGATGAATATGAGTCAATATCTCAATACACGATAAAACGGTACAAGGTTTCTGATAAGGAATATGTTAATAATGAAATAACGAGAGGTGACATAAGTGCCGGTTTTTTGAATTCCGAGAGTCTCAAGTTTCAATACAACGGAGCTGAGTCAATGAAAAAACTTGTGTCAGGGTGGGACTATCAGAACGTTATTTTGAGGTTTGGAGATGTGCTCAAATATTCAAAAGAGAACAACATAGATCGCGACAATCTTATAAAAGATTTTTGTGAAGAAATGTCGTCTCGGTCCCCAATGCTCTTGCCATTATATAGAAATCAAGCTATTCCACCAAAAGACAAACGAAAAATATTCGATTATTTTTTGGATAAAAATTTTCAAGAATCAAGAGAAACAGTGGGCAATCAAAACCGGGATCAAGAAGAGATACTGGCAATGTACAACGCCTCAAAATCAAATCCTGATGCGGACGTTCAGTATATGGGAGAAAAATTGTTTGCACTCTATGGAAAGAAAGAAGATCTGAGACATGTCCTCACTGAAGTGTTGCAAGGAAGGGGACATTGTGTCGATCTGGGCAGCGTCATAGAGGGATATTCGCACAAAGAAAACCCACAAGATCTCCATAATGAATTCGTTGAAATGTTTATACGAAGAGACGTTTTAGATAAGAAATATGTTGGGCATTTTCTTTCTGGATTGAAATACATGCCCACACTTCTTGAGAGTGAAATTTTGCAACTAAAAGCTAACAGTCCAGAAAAATATAACGCAGTAATAAATGGAATTTATGATCGAGGCTCTGTTGATTTTATTGTTTCAGCGGTTGATGCGGGAGTTTTAACGAATGTTGATGATAAGAAAAGACAATGGATAATAAACGAAGTGATGCGTGGACGCGCACAAAGAACTGACGTCCATACACTTATTAATTCCAAATTGGCAACCCCAGAGGAGGTGATGCGTGTTGGTTTGGAGCATAATCCAAAAACTGCAGATATGATTTTTGAAAGGTATATTTTTGGAAGAACAAATGGAGATGACCGTGGCGCTTTTGAGGTGTTGTATAAGTCATTTTTAGACAAAAAATCTGTCGACTTTAATATTGCGCTCATAAAATATTTTCCACTTATAAAGGAGATGTTTGATGGAGAAAAATTCATAAAGGATACTGAGGCGCTTTTATTCGAGGGTAATGCGAGCGCTTCTCAGGTTCTCAGACTTTTTGAGATAACAAAAACAGTGAGAGGGTTTTCATTTTCTGATTCGTTCATTGAAAGTACTATTTCAAAAATTCGTGAATCAAAGAAGAGTGAGGATAAGGAAAATTTTCTCGCTTTTTACTTTTCTATCGACGCAAATTCAAACAGCGAACTCCCTCAGAACCTTGTGGAAAGGTGTAATGCGGGGGTGGCAAGAGAATTTTTTGAGACATTAGTTCGAAATAATGAGCTGGATTACGGGAATGCTATTCATTTCATCAACTATAAAAACTTATATGGAAAGGAGGACATTCCTGCTGATGTCATTGAAACCCTTGTATACACTGGGCTTATTCGCGACGCCGAACTCCTTGATGTTGATAAATATGAAGCGTACTACATTCGGTCCATCGAAAAAATGAAAAATGCGCAACCAATGAACCCACTCAATCTAATGTCCGCATTGGAGGCATATGGCTCGTTGAAAAAGCATCAACTTCTTGATGAGAAAACGCTCTCTACGTTGCTTGATAGTGTTATTGCATTGAATCAGAACAAGGCATGGAATAAATTAGGAAGTTTTTCAGAGCGGGTTTTGCGTGACGAAAGTATGTCTCGCATGTTTGAAAACCAGATACTTTCTCGATGCAAGGGAGACATAGATGATAAAAATAAATATCAACTTCAAAAAATGCTTTCGGAAAAGGTGGATAGCAAAAAGATGTTTGGAATGGTGGAAACATACAAAGATGCACAGTTTAAGAAGATTGCCGCGGGGAGTTTCATTTCTTCATTCTTCTCTTCTGAAAAAGTAGTAAAGGAGCACATTGGTGATGCCCCTCCTGAAACTGCGGTAAAAATAAAAGAGATTTGGGATTTCATTGAAAAACAAAAGATAGATAAAAGTAATTTTGGTCTCACAATCATTTCTCTTTTGGGTATAAGAGAATTTAACGACACATCTTCAGTTAATGAATATATTGCATCAATTCATAAAGCGCTTGCTCCATATAAAAAATTAATTAACTCGTGGGACAAAGAAAAGATTCCTCATCATATTCGCGCGACTATCGGAATGGAATATGAGGTAACAAATTCAATTGAGGAAGCATATAAAGACAACACGGGGCGTTCAATCGAGGGGGACCTTTCCGAATTAAATAATTTTGCAAAGATTGGCAAGGGGAACGATGCGGTGTACGAGATTGCGACACAGGTTGCAGACAACCCATATTGCGTGCTGGCAGAGATGCAACTTCTTGAGGATACTGGGTTCCTTGATTTCAATTTCAAAAAAGAGGGATATAAGAATGGTGCGAGAGGTATGCATGTCACAATTGGGGGAAATGTTGGTTTGCGAGGGACAAGCAATACTCACTTTCTTCATAATGCCCTCATTGCCTCAAACTGGGGTGGTTTGAATGCGGGCAAGAATATTTCTGGTGTGGCGCGTGGGAGAGCATATCCAATTCGCGAACGAACTCACACATCAACGCCTGCAGTTGAAATGCGCTCGCTTTCAATTGATAAAAAAGAACCACTTGAGCGTTCTCTGGTAACGGCTCACCTTGGCGCAATTGCGATTCAAGCGCTCGAAAAATACACCACACTTAATTCCGAATTGGTTGCCAAAGAGGCTGATACGTTTCCAAAAACGAAAGAAGAATTTGCATCATATCTAAAGGATAAGTCTCTCGTGAAACAAGAAATACCAGACGAAAAGACACTTTCGGCAATTTTCGCGTGGTGCAGAATGATCGTTGATATATACAAATCGGTTGATTCTCACAATGAGAATTTCTTGGAGCAGGAAACTATGGGGTATTTGGATGAAAAAGAGAAATGGGTTGATGCTCAAGATTTCGGAGGGAAGGAAAACAAGACACGATTTGAAGGGGTTGCTAAAAGTTCGGGACAAAGTCTTGAGGAATATATTGAAAAAACGACGAAAATCCCTACAAATAGTTTGTTCAAAGAAGCAGACGCATCATTTATTAATTCGTGTACCTCAATTGCAAACTTGTTCATAAAGCCAAGCACCGAAATGAAGGGGGACAAGGCGAACGCAGCTGCGGTGCTTTCGGTGACAAAAATCGGTGATCGCATTGAGGATGACTCATTCCAAAATGCAGAAGAGTTTTCTTTTGAAAACAAGGGAGCGAGAAGGAGAGGATACTACTCGTTTCAAGGGGGGAGCAAGGATATGGTCATTCACGCAATTCAGCGCTCACTCCTTTCATTCAGAGAGGAGATGGAAGATTCATTTGCACTCTCATAATATATGGAACAAACATACATAGACCAATTGGAATATCACACAGAGACAGCAATTCTCGATCCAGAACTTGAGTTGTCGTCCGATTTTTTGAATGATGCATACAAAGATGTGCAATACACAGAAAAAACAATTCTCTCTGCTCTTGATGATTTTCTCGCCACAAAAATGATTTCCAAACAGGAATATCTCATTCTTTTCTCAATCTACCTTGTGTGCGCAGAAAAATATAAGGGAGCAGCACCGATATTTAAAGACGCATTGTTGTTTGATAAAAAAGAAAGGGAACTCTGTTGTTTGTTTTTTGATGAACACAACATAATGTCCGAAACAATCCGCGCCTACCTAACCCGAATCCTCAACAGAGAGCAGGGCGTGTTCCTCTTGGACTAACCGCACCATGCTCCTTGCCTCTGAACGGTACCTCAACGAGATTGGAGTAAAGAACTAACTTGGAGTATTCTAAATATAAGATATGCCGAACTCTAAAGAGATAAATCTAAATACAACTAAGGAGCAAGAGCGCGCCGAATTACATCGTGCAATTTGGCAGATTGCCAATGATTTGCGTGGAAGTATCGATGGTTGGGATTTTAAGCAATATGTATTGGGAATTCTTTTTTATAGATTTATTAGTGAAAATTTAACGAGTTATATTAACACGGACGAAAGACGTTCGGGGAAAAAAGATTTTGATTATGTTTCTCTCTCGGATAAAGAAGCAGAATTTGGAAGGGCTGATACGGTAAAAGAAAAAGGGTTTTATATCTTACCCAGTGAACTTTTTATAAATGTTCGCAAAAATGCACGGAATGATGTAAATCTGAACGAGACTCTCTCCAATGTTTTTAATAATATTGAAAATTCGGCAAAGGGTGCAAGTAGTGAAGACGACCTAAAGGGATTGTTTGATGATCTTGATGTTAATTCAAATAAACTTGGTGCAAATGTTGAAAGAAGAAACCAGAAGCTTGTAAAGCTTCTTGAAGCTATTGGTGATCTTCGACTTGGTGATTATGGGGATAATACAATAGATGCGTTTGGTGATGCATATGAATTTTTGATGACCATGTATGCTTCGAGCGCAGGTAAGTCTGGGGGCGAATTTTTTACTCCACAAGAAGTAAGTGAACTTCTTGCAGAGATAACAACTGTTGGTAAAAAAGAGGTAAACAAGGTATATGATCCTGCTTGTGGTTCGGGGTCGCTTCTTCTTAAATTTGCAAAAGTTCTTGGTAAAGAAAATGTACGCATTGGTTTTTTTGGTCAAGAAATAAATCTTACTACATACAATCTTTGTCGTATCAATATGTTCTTGCACGATATCAATTACAATAATTTTGATATTGCTCATGGTGATACTCTTATCGATCCAAAACATTGGGATGATGAACCATTTGATGCAATTGTTTCTAATCCGCCATACTCAATTAATTGGGAAGGCGATGCAAATCCGCTGCTTATAAATGATCCTCGTTTTTCTCCTGCTGGAGTTCTAGCGCCAAAAAGTAAAGCAGACCTTGCATTTACTATGCACATGCTTTCATGGCTTTCTACAAGCGGGACGGCGGCAATTGTTGAATTTCCGGGCGTTCTTTATCGTGGTGGTGCCGAGCAAAAGATTCGCAAGTACTTAATTGAAAATAATTATATTGATGCAGTAATTCAATTGCCGCCTGATCTTTTCTTTGGAACAACAATTGCAACTTGTGTTGTAATTTTAAAAAAGAGCAAGAAAGACAATAAAATATTATTTGTTGATGCTTCAGTTGAGTTTGTGCGAGGAGGAAATAAAAACAAGTTAAGCGAAGAAAACCGTAAAAAAATCCTCAATGCCTTCATTGAGCGTAAAGATGCGGAGTATTTTGCAAAATTAGTCGATAATAAAACTATTGCAGATAATGACTATAATATTGCCGTATCAAGCTATGTTATTGCAGAAGATACTCGCGAAGTTGTGGATATTACAGAACTCAATATAAAGATTGCTAAAATTGTTGCTAGACAGAATGAACTCCGCACGGCGATTGATGAGGTTGTGGCAGATATTGAGGGGAAATAATTAGTTTTTAATTCTTAAAAATATGAAAAATTCAGAACTAAAAATTAACGAACAATCTATAAAAACAGAATTAAATTTATATAAGGATAAGCCATATAATTGTCTTTTTGAGTATATATGGAACTCTTTTGATGCTGGAGCAACTCAAATAAAATTGACTTTTAAACTTCCGAATGAAGGGATTGGATATGTAGAAGATGTAAAAATTTCAGATAATGGGAGCGGATGGGATTTTGACAACGATTTAAATACTGAAACTTTTTTATCTTCTTCGAAACATGACTTAAATTCTAGTAACAAAACCCTACCTAAAGGAAAATTTGGCAGAGGAAGATATGCTTTTATTTGGATTGCTGAACAAATAGAGATATTGAGCAAAGGAAAAAAACTTACATTAGAACATAACACCAATATAAAAGAAGAAGAGAAAGACGGGGAAATTACTGGAACGGAAATAAAGTTTTTAAAAATTACTCCAGACTTTTCAACTATTTTATCAGGAACTAAGAGTCTGCAAAAAGAACTCTTATTAGAATTTGGTTGGTTTTTATGTGAAAATGAAAACTATCAAATTTTAGTAAACAACGAAGCAATAGATATAAATAAGAATATAAAAGAAAGTAAAAAATTAGAAAAGAATTTTTTTGAAGAAGAGATTAGAAAAGAATTAGATGAAAATTTTGTAATTAAAATTATTTTATGGGAAGAAAAACCGTCCGAATACTCAAAATATTATTTTCTCAATGAAAGTGGTGTAGATATTTTTAAACAAAATACAGGACTAAACAAAAAAAGTGATAATTTTTGGCACTCTGTTTATATAAAATCATCTTTATTTAAAAATGCGGATGATATAAGTGAAGAAGTGGTGGCTCAGCAGACGCTAGATCTTGGAGATAAAAAGATAAAAAAAATTAAGAAACAAATTATACAGAAAATAAAAGAAGAACTAATAAAACTAAGAAAACCTTATTTAGTCGAACAATCAGATGTTTTATTAGAAGAGCTAAAAGAGGAAAAGTTAATTCCTAATCTTTCCGAATTTGGAATTTATGATGAAGAATCTTATGGAGATTTACTAAAAACAATTTATACGATTACGCCATCTTTATTTGTTGGGAAAAGTGATTCAGAAAAGAAATTTATTTGCGCTACTTTTGCGGGACTACTTTCAACTCAAGATGATGTTTTGATAAAAACAATATTGGAGCAATTGCAGGAACTTACAGAAGATGAGAAACAAGATTTATTGGAAATTTTGAGGAGAACTTCTTTATCAAATGCAATTAAAACAATTAAAGAAATTGATCACAGATTAGAAGTTTTAGAAAAACTCAAAATCTTAATTTCAGAACACGAAAAAGAAACTTTGGAAGTAAAACACATTCAAAAAATATTGGATCAAAACTTTTGGCTTTTTGGAGAACAGTTCAGACTTTTTGTTACAACAGAGGGAGCATTAAAAAATGTCCTAGTAAAATATGCAAAGGAAATTTTAGAAATAGAAGATCCTGAATTACAAACAGAACCAAATGGAGAAGTAGATTTATTTTTAACAAAATTAGAAGACTATAATGGAATTCAAAAGAATATCATCATTGAATTAAAAAGAGCTTCCATAGTCCTTACAGAAGGAAAAGAATATAAACAAATAAATGACTATAGAAAAAAGGTTTTAGAACAAAGCTTGTGTAACGGGGAAAACCAATACTGGGAATTTTATTTAATTGGAAAAGAGTATGATCAAGGAATAAAAGAGTTAATTGAAAACGCTAAGCAGCACGGGGAAAAAGATAAGGGGTTGAGTTTAAACATAAACGACGGAAAGGTGAAAATTTACGTTCGCAAATGGTCTGATATTTTAGAAGTTGAATGGGGAACAAAAATGAAGCATTTAAAAGAAAAATTACAAATTGAAGCAAAAAAGTCAAAAACTGAAAATGTTGATGAAATTGTGAGGGAAGTCATTTCAAATTAAAACAAGCTTGTTGTCAGTTAAGTTTTATGATAAGCCACCAATCAAAAATCGAAAAACTAATCGCAGAACTCTGCCCAAATGGGGTGGAGTTCAAGAGTATAGGTGAAATTTGCCAAATCAACCGCGGTAGAGTTATGTCGAAAGACTACCTCAAAGATAATGCCGGTGAGTATCCGGTATACTCATCTCAAACGGCCAATAATGGCATTTTTGGACGCATTAATACTTACGACTATGATGGCGAGTATCTAACTTGGACAACTGATGGAGCATATGCCGGTTCAATTTTCTATCGTAATGGAAAGTTTAGCATTACAAATGTTTGCGGACTTTTGAAGGCGAAATCTGACGATGTAAATATGAAGTTTCTTTCATATATTCTATCGACTGTTTCTAAAAAATATGTAAGTGCTGGGATGGGAAACCCAAAAATCATGAGTAATGTAATGGAAAAAATCAAAATTCCTCTCCCACCCCTTGCAATCCAAGAAGAAATTGTCAAAATTCTTAATAGTTTCACAGAGCTAGAAGCAGAGCTAGAAGCAGAGCTAGAAGCAGAGCTAGAAGCAAGAAAGAAGCAATATGAGCATTATCGAGAGGAATTGTTGGTGTGTGATCAGAAAATAAATCGTAAAACATTAAAAGAAGTAACCCTTTTAACTGATAATATTAAGTGGAAAGAGACAAATAAAACTTATAAGTACATAGACTTAACTTCAGTCAGTCGAGAAGATCATAGTATTTGTGATACTATTGAAATTAATGCTAATAATACACCTAGTCGGGCGCAAAAATTAATAGAGAAAAATGATGTAATTTTTGCAACTACGCGACCAACATTGCGCCGTTTTACACTTATTGATGATAATTTTGACGGACAAGTCGCCAGTACTGGTTATTGTGTACTAAGAGCGAAAAAGGATGTGGTTTTACCGAAATGGATTTATTTTAATGTTTCATCAAGTGCTTTCAATGATTATACTGAAAAAAACCAAGAAGGATCTGCTTATCCATCAATTTCTGATGTCAAGGTAAAAGCGTTTACAATCCCGATTCCACCTCTCGCCGAACAAGAACGAATTGTTTCAATTTTGGATAAATTCGATGCTCTTGTGAACGATATTTCAATCGGTTTACCCGCAGAGCTCTCGGCTCGCAGACAGCAATATGAATACTACCGAGGGAAACTTTTAACTTTTGATGAGTTAAAGAAATAATATGGAAGAATTTAGTTTAATTGAAGATCTTGCCGCCGCAATGAAATTGAAACTTGACGCGACTACAAATAAAAAGAAGGTTGTGGCTTTGTATGCCTTTAATTCTACCGGAAAAACGAGATTGTCAAATATACTAAACGGGCCAGAAGGTGAGACAGATGGGGACAGCGAAGATAGTGAAAAAGCTTCCCTTTGCTATAATGTTTTTTTGGAAGACATGTTTCAATGGGATAATGAAAGTTACGTTCTTTCTTTTGATCAAAATTCATGGATTGGGAAATTAATAACTGAACAGGGTCTTGAAGATAATATTGCTGATAGCTTTAATGAAATTGTAGATTCTAAAGTTGAGCCATCTTTTGATTTCTCAAGAGGTGAAGTTACTTTTAATATTGTTTCAGGAGATGATGCAAGCGCAACCAACATTAAAATTTCAAGAGGTGAAGAAAGCGTATTTATCTGGTCTTTTTTCTATGCTATCTTAAAAACAGCGATTGAAGCTTTAAATACCGATGAGGCTCATAGAACTACATCAGTATTTAATAATCTAAAATATATAATTATTGATGATCCAGTGTCTTCTATAGATGATACGAAAATTATTACAATAGCTATAAAGCTTATAAAAATCATAAAAGCCAACGAAAATAATTCAGTAAAATTTTTTATAACTACGCATCACGCTTTGTTTTATAATGTTCTTGTAAACTCTTTTAATGGGGATGGTGAATGTAATTTTAAATCCTACAGTTTATTAAAAGATAATCATATTTTAAAACTTTCAAAGCAAGGCGACGCACCATTTTCTTATCATTTATTGGTAAAAGAAATTATCCAAAATGCTATTACAAATGATAGTATGGAAAGATACCACTTTAATCTTTTTAGAAATTTATTAGAAAAAACGTCTAATTTTCTAGGATATAATAATTGGAGCGATTGTATTTCTGGAGACAATAAGCAAAAATTTACAAGGCTTTTAAATTTATATAGTCATAGCAGAATATCAGATTTAGAAAGTCGGCAACTATCTAGTGAAGACAAAACCTTGCTTAGAGAAACATTTAATACATTTATTACAGATTTCAAATGGAACTAAAATATTATGTCAGCTAATAATAAATACAATTTAGTTGCAGAAAATACGCAAAGTACCGTTGTTGCTGAGTATGTTCCTGATTCTAAAAGAGTGGCCACCTATCAAAGTGAGGCGGATTTGGAGCGGGCTTTTATTAAACAACTTGAGACGCAGGCGTATGAGTATTTAACAATTACTTCGGAGGGTGATCTTGTTATTAATCTAAGAAGACAGTTGGAGAAACTAAATGATTTTTCTTTTTCTGATACTGAGTGGGATCATTTTTTTATAAATGAAATTGCAAATCCAAATCAAAGCATTGAAGAAAAAACAGCAACAATACAAGAAGATTATATTAAAAATTTAACTCGTGATGATGGATCTATTAAAAATATTTATCTCATAAAAAAAGATAATATTCATGATAATAATTTGCAGGTCATCAATCAGTACGCAACTGAAGATGGACGGCGTGCTAACCGATATGATGTGACGGTTCTAGTTAATGGCTTGCCGCTTGTTCACATCGAGCTTAAGCGTCGGGGAGTGGCTATTCAAGAAGCTTTTAATCAAATCAGTCGTTACCAACGAGAAAGTTTTTGGGCTTCGTCCGGTCTTTTTGAGTATGTACAGTTGTTTGTAATTTCTAATGGAACTCATACAAAATATTACAGTAATACAACACGATTTGAGCATATTAAAGAGGCTAATGAAAGTACCGCAAAAAAAGGAAAAAGAACAAGTAATAGTTTTGAATTCACTAGTTGGTGGGCTGACGCGGCCAATCGTCCAATCATTGATCTTATAGATTTTGCAAAAACATTTTTTGCAAAACATGCCATTTTAAATATTCTGACAAAATATTGTGTATTCACTACAGACCGTTTTTTGCTTGTGATGAGACCATATCAAATTGTTGCTACAGAAAGAATATTAAATCGAATCGAGATTAGTACAAATTATAAGAAATTAGGATCAGTAGAGGCTGGGGGGTATATTTGGCATACTACGGGTTCGGGGAAGACTCTAACGAGTTTTAAAACTGCACAATTGGTAAGCAAATTATCATATGTCGATAAGGTGCTGTTTGTGGTTGATCGTAAAGATTTGGATTATCAAACGATGCGTGAATATGACAAATTTGAAAAAGGTGCAGCAAACAGCAATACGAGCACCGCGGTTCTTAAGAAGCAATTAGAGGATGTAAATTCTAGAATTATTATCACAACAATTCAGAAACTAGATCGGTTTATCGATCGCAATGGAGACCATACAATTTTTGATGGTCATGTAGTTATTATTTTTGATGAATGTCATCGTTCGCAGTTTGGTGATATGCATACGGCGATTATTAAAGCGTTCAAGAATTATCATATTTTTGGATTCACTGGTACTCCTATTTTTGCCGTTAACGCATCTTCTGGAGGTCGTCCTGACCTAAAAACAACCGAACAGGCGTTCGGTGATAAATTGCACACCTATACCATTGTTGACGCAATTGCAGATAAAAATGTTTTGCCGTTCAAGGTTGATTATATTTCTACCGTCCATGAAGCTGAAAATATTGAAGATAAGAAAGTAAATGATATTGATCGCGAGGCAGTTCTTGCAGCACCTGAACGTTTGGAAAATATTGTTACATATATCCGTGAACATTTTGATCAAAAAACCAAACGCAATAGTTTTTACAAAATTAAAGAGCGGAGGCAGGCGGGATTTAATTCAATTTTTGCTGTTTCTTCTATTGAGGTTGCAAAAAAATACTATACCGAATTTAAGAAACAATTTGCAGAACTTCCAAGCGATAAAAAACTTAAAGTAGCAACGATTTATAGCTTTGGAGTGAACGATGAAGATGCTGATGGGATGATTGATGAAAATTCTGAAGATACAAGTGGTCTTGATTTTAGCTCAAGAGATTTTTTAGAATCTGCGATTTCTGATTATAATGCGACGTTTGGAACTTCGTATGATACTTCTTCCGACAAATTTCAAAATTATTATAAAGATATAAGCGAGCGGGTAAAAAACCGAGAAATTGACATTCTTATTGTAGTTAATATGTTTTTGACTGGGTTCGATGCCACCACTCTTAATACTTTGTGGGTTGATAAAAATTTGCGTCTCCACGGCCTACTTCAAGCATTTTCAAGAACAAACCGTATTTTAAATAGTGTTAAAACATTTGGGAATATTGTTTGTTTCCGTAATTTGGAGAAAGCAACAAATGAATCCATCGGGCTTTTTGGTGACAAAGAAGCAAGTGGAATAGTGCTTCTAAAAGCTTATGCAGATTATTATCACGGATACAAAGATGGGGAGAAAGAAATTAGAGGTTATGAAAGTTTTGTTAATGAGCTTCTTCAGAAATTCTCAGTAGGTGAGAGGATCCTTGGAGAGCAAAATCAGAAAGATTTTATAAGGTTGTACGGTTCTATTTTGCGTCTTCAGAATATACTCGTAACTTTTGATGAATTTGTTGGTAATGAAATTTTAACTGAGAGAGATATACAAGATTATCACAGTATGTATATCGATTTGTATAATGAGTTTCGTAAGAGTATCGAGGTTGATCAAGAAAATATTAACGATGACCTGGTATTTGAAATGGAGCTTATCAAGCAGGTAGAAATAAATATTGATTTTGTATTAGGGCTCATCAAAAGATATCACGAAGATCACAATAAGAATCGCGAGATTTTGGTTGATATAAATAAAGCGATTAATTCAAGTGTTGAACTAAGAAACAAAAAGGATCTCATCAATCAATTCATTGCCTCACTTGATATTCATTCAGTCGTTGATGATGATTGGCGGAAGTTCGTGGAAAAGAAAAAGTTTGAAGAGCTCGAAAAGATTATTGATAATGAAGGTCTGGATCACGATGCAACATATGCGTTTATACAAAATTCTTTTCGTGATGGAGGTGTGGCAACGACCGGTACAGCAATAACCAAAGTTTTACCGCCGGTATCTCGTTTTTCTCCAACCGGCGAACGAACTCAAAAACGCGAAAGTGTACTTAGCAAACTAACAAGTTTCTTTGAAAGATTTTTTGATATTTCTGGGGGTAAGTTTTCAGAATAAAGCATAATTTATAGGTGGTAATAAGCATTTTATATTTCTAATTTGCATCCTATGATCCATCGTGATCTAATTTAGACATGGCAAAGGTTTTGGACGTTATATTACTTGATGGAGAATCAAGTGGTATCAAGATTATCGAATTAAAAAATTGGGCTGGTAAGGCTTTTATAATTCCTAGAGGAAGTTTAAGGGGATTAAAAGATAGAAAAGAAATCAATGATCCTGGTGTTTATTTTTTGTTTAGAAAAGAGGCGGATGAAAAAAGAGTTTATATTGGACAATCCGAAGGTTTTTATAAAAGAATAAAAGATCACGATCTAACGAAAGAAGAAGATGTTTGGGATACCGCATTTGTATTTACTGGAGCCCTGGATAGTACTTATATTAATTTTTTAGAAAGTGTTTCTGTTAGTTTGGTAAAAAAATCTGGATTTTATGAAACGGATAACAAGGTTAAACCTGGAGAAAAGTCTTTATCGGAATCACAAAAAATAGTCGTTCAGGAGTATTTTGAAAATATAAAATTAATTATGTCAGTATTTGGTTTTAACATTTTTCAAGAGAAGCCGAAGGCTCAAGATTCAGAAATTTATTATTTTATGACAAAAGGCGCTGAAGCGACTGGGACACTGCTTAATTCAGGAGAATTTGTTGTGTTTAAGGGGTCTACGGCGATGATCGAGGAGATAAAAAGTTTTGAAGGTAGTGGTCCGGCGTTGAGAAGAAGATTAGTTGATCAAAAAGTTTTAGAGAAAGTTAATGACAATATTTATGTGTTTTCAAAAGATTATATATTTACAAGTCCAAGTGCGGCGGGGGATACGGTTGCGGGAGGGTCAAAAAACGGTTGGATTGTATGGAAAGATAAGGACAAAAAAACACTAGACGAAAACAAACGAAAATAATCAGTGAAATATGCATGATGTAGAAATTTGCCCAATTTGTAGAAGGCCCTACAGTAAAAAATATCCCAAGGAAAAATATCATCTCCAATATGAACCAAATGGAGAGTTTATTTATGCGTGTGGAAAATGTAATTATGCAGAGTATCTATCAAGACATAATCATAGATATCTAAAACCTTGGCTTTGGAAGCGCTTGTGGTTAGTTAAGAAGTTTGCTCACGAAAATCCACATTTAAAATATTAATCAATTAAAAAAATTCCCTCGCTCTTCCCAAAGGGACCCCCTTGGGGCGCGCGGGAATTTTGTTTCCCAACCTGTCTGCGCAGGGGGCCTTATCTCTGTTTCCTTTCATTCAAAATTTCAACCCTAGGCTGACCCATATCGGGTGGGCGAAATTTATCATTCGTAATTATTTCCGCCCCATCCGCCCAGGCAGGTGACCCTCCTTTTTTCCTCATCCCATCCCAATCTATGAACACCAACTCAATCTGTTGAAGTCCGACTTCAACACCTCAATTTCAACTGGCGGAAATCCGACTTCCGCCACTATTTCTCTCTTTGCCCCCATTCTCCATTGGTCCAGCAACTTTCTATACAACGTTGCTGGACCAATCGATTTATACAGTCCCTATCCAAAGTTGTTTGTTTTGGTCTATTATTTGAATGATGTATCTGAAGCTGAATGGTCAAAGTTAAACCAAAAACCATGGATAAATCGCATCTTGTTGTTGTCGGTTTTAGTAAGCTTGTATCCCATAAATATTTGCCTTGTTTTGCTGAAGCGATAGAAAAGGGATATATAGATTCTTACTCAATTATTGATATTGAATCACAAAAAGAAGAGATTGAGCAAAGAATTAAACATTTAGAATTAAAACCTGAAAAAGTGTTTTATATTGAAGATCAGAGATCTGGAGGGGTATGGGCTGATCCTGAAAAATTTGGTCCGGTTTTTGAAGAGCTTATTAGTAGAAAAGGAAAGATAAAAGTATATATCGCTACAGAAGTCAAAGCTCATGAGGAATATTTACGATATTGTATCGAAAATGGAATAGATTCTTTAACAGAAAAACCTATTTTTGCTCCAATGAAAAACGGAGAATTTAATCCCTCAGACATTGAACCGATAATGAACTACTTCGTTGAAAAGAGTAAAGGGGGGACAGCGAAGCATTCTATTATGACCCTCAGTCGCTATCATAAAATATATAATTTTGTTACATTGGATGCCTTAAAAAATAAAATGGTACAACTTGAGGCCCCAATAACTTCATTACATTTTCGAACAGCTGGTGGTGTGTGGAATCTACACAAGGAATATGAAGAAAGAGAAGATCATCCGTATAAATATGGATATGGGATGCTTATGCACGGAGCATATCATTATGTAGATCTTATTACGCAATTTCTTGATTTAAATAAGATTATTTTTCCTAACGACACTTTTACTTTAACGTTGAGTTCTTTTGGCGCCTATCCATTTGATCAAAATGATAGAATTTCAAAAAAAATTAGTAGAGACTTTTGTGATGATAAGCCAGATTTTATATCATCAAAAAAATATGGAGAAACAGATATAACGACAACATTTTGTTTAAAAAATAAATCAACAGGAAAGGTAATTACCTTAGGAACTATTTCATTAGAGCAAACTACGCCATCAATTAGAACTTGGAAGGATTTACCAATTGATGAATATAATAAAAATGGTCGAATATCCAGTGTTGATCTTGAAGTACAGCTTTCTGTCTTGCACTCAGTACACGTACAATGTTTTGATGTGCCGATAGAGGTTAATAATAAGGTTGAAAAGATTGATGCGTTTGCAAGAGTAACGACAAGAACAAATGCCTCGCTTCTAAAAGATGAAAAACATAATTCAGAAGAAACCTTTTCTGGTTTGTTTCACAGTGATAGCAATCGAGCGTTGTTAAGTGCGTGGCTTGAAGGGAAGGAGAATAAAAGCCAAATCCATAAACATATTGTACCTATGAAAGTCATTCAGGCGATTGCAGTTTCTCTAGAGAATCCTGGGCATCCAATTACTTTTGATTACATTTAAATGAATACATTAGGTATAAGCATTGTTGTCCCTTGTTATAATGTTGGCCTCTTTTTGAGGGAAAACATTCAATCAATTTTGGCTCAAAAATTCAAATATCCGTGTGAGGTGATTGTGGTTGATGATGCTTCAGATAATGAGGCTACTCGGCAAGTATTAGAAGAAATAAAGGAGAATCCAAAGATAAAAGTTATACAATTGTTGGAGAATCAGGGCGTACAGCACGCACGCAATGTTGGAATAAAAGCGGCGAGTTTTGATTTTGTTTTTAGTATTGATGCAGATGACATGCTTAGTGTTGATGAAGATATTTTGATAAATGGAACCTATGCCGATCGCGCCATCGATTTGTTGTTATCATCTCCCGATATGGCGTTTGTGCAGGCCCCGTGGTATATGTGTGGTGAATATAGCGGATTTACGATTTCGTCATACCCAGTAACTGAGCGGTTAGTTCTTAAAAAGCATCATGTCCAAACAAGTATAGTGTATAGGAGAGAGGATGCATTACGTGCGGGTCTTTATGATGAGGAGATTGAAAAATGGCAAGACTGGTCGTTTGCGGTGGGTTTGTTAGATGGACGTTTTGTAGCAGGAAAAGAAAATAAGATTGGGTATCTGAAGGAACCATACTATTTGTATCGGATACATAGTCAAACCGAAAAGATATCTCATAAAAAAATAGATGAAAAAGAGATGATATACAAAACCATTCTCCGTCATCCAGATATATTTAAAAAATATTATCCAAACCGTTCTTATTCAGATATCGCGACTTCCG
This sequence comes from Parcubacteria group bacterium LiPW_41, assembly GCA_007375535.1. Lineage (GTDB taxonomy): Bacteria > Patescibacteriota > Minisyncoccia > UBA6257 > GWB1-50-10 > LiPW-41. The sequence goes on from VMEM01000003.1 coordinate 183,235, forward strand.
TCTTTTCTAAGAAACCAAATAGATTTTTGGAATTAATCTATGTAGCAAAAAATGACATAACCGTAGCATTAAATATAATAAAACAGAGAGGCTCGGATTTAATGAGAAAAAATGAGATACAGAATATCCCATAAACTAAAATGCATATCATAATTATTGAAGGCATCACCACAAGTGGAAAAACATCAGTGTTTACTAATTTAAAGCGCTATGCTGATGAGCATAACATTAAAAGCGTCTTTATCTCAGAAGAAGAAACAACCACACCCTATATCGATAGTGTTAGTTTGGAATCTAATAAAAACGCTTTAAATAATTTGGTTCGCAACGCGCTTTCAAAAAAATCTGATTTGTTAGTTTTTGATCGACTCTATTTTGCACACACGTTTAAAACAGGGGGAACAACGGAAGATTTTAGGGAGATAGAGGAATTGTTAAATGGGTACGATACAACAATGTTCTTTCTTGAGATACCGGAATCTTCCATTGAGAAGCGGATTACCGAGTCAATGCAATATCGATATAAAGGATGGGTTGATTATGTTATGAATCGAGCAGGTGGAGATATTAAGAAAGTAGTTAGTTTTTATACAGATCGCCAAAGAGAGTCAAAGAATCTTTTCAATAAAAGTATATTGAAAAAATATATTTTAGATACTGCTAGTCAGAATTATGTGGCTATAACACGAGAGATCATTGATAAGAGCAATATTCGTCCAGATCAGTTTTTTGTTTAGCATATTTCTCCTGGTTAAAACTTCAATTGTCCGAGGTCCGACCTCGGACAGATTAATTCCAATTGATTGAGGTCGGACCTCCATCAATGTTATTGTTGTGTGAAATGATACACTAATATTATGGAAATCAAATTGCGCGAGGTGACAACGCTATCAAAAATACTCGCAATGATTGTCTTTATCGCATTTCCGATTATTGCATTCTTTTTGGGAATTCAATATCAGAAATTAGTTGACTATACAGACAAGGGCCCAATAAGCATTTCTGTTCAGAATAAATCTAGAGAGTTTGTTAAAAAAGACTTTGCCTTAAATGGGAATAATTGCTATGACATGGCTAACTATTTTGTAATAGTGAGAGCAAACCCTCAAAGTGCAGGTGAGGATATTTTAGTAAAATATAAATTAGACAAAAATCAGAATATACCTTGTGATTACTCCTTAGAAGAAACAGATTTTGAAATTAAAAATACTTGTAATGATGGCCCCCTTTGTTATCGTGCACAACATCTTTCTGGTGTGTTTGATAATCTATTGGTCATAGACGAAGGAACGAGCCCAGAAAATAGAGGTCTTATCGTTTATGATTTAATAAAAAAATCAATGGTATTCAGTGATACTTACAATTCTAGTGATAACTCATTAGACCCTCAGGGCGATATAATCTCTTATTGGCACTCTACAAAAGACATAGCAAATGATCAAAATTGTCCCAAAATAAAAGAGTATCAAAGTTTGGGAGGAGGAGCTAAGATAGAGACAAAAATATCTCTTGACCTATTGAGCCTTGCAAGGAAAGAATTAGGCGAAACCAGATGTTCTTATTCTCAATAATAAATTAAAAAAATATTCATCCCGCTAGTCCACGGACTGGCGGGATTTTATTCCCCCAAATGATAATCAATAAAAACGGTCGTTATTATTGATTATCGTTTCTTTCCTTGTTTTATTCCTTCCATTTTCTCTGGGCTTCATTGGTAGAGCAACTTTCTATACAACATTGCTCTACCAATCGCGTCACAACCAAAAAAGCTGATATAATTACTGTGATGAACAAGACGATCGCCACATACGATAAGCATTTTGAAGACTACCGCAAAGAAGTACAGGATTTTTGGTTGCATTTCCCCCAAGAAACAATCTCTGCCTTTGTATCTCGTCTACAGGGAAAGAAAGTGTTAGATATTGGAAGTGGCCCAGGAGATGACGCACAAATTTTAAAGAAGAATAATTTGGAAGTAATTTGTGTTGATGGCTCTCTTTCAATGGTAAATAAAACAAAAGAATTAGGATTTGAGTCATATCAGAAATATTTTCGAGAAATTGATTTTCCTGATGGAAGCTTTGATGGTATTTGGGCATATACCTCTTTGCTACACGTTTCAAGCGAGGAGGCGAGTGAGGTAGTTGGTAAAATCTACCAGATGCTTAAATCGGGCGGTGTGTTTCTTATCGGAATGATTGAAGGAGAATTTGAAGGAGACAAAGAGAGCTGGGAACAATCAGAAAGATACTTCAAGTTTTATACCGAAAAAGAACTGACTGATATGGTGAGCCATTGGGGATTTAAGAGGGTTTATCAGGAACGATACAAACCGCACTCCAAAACATATCTCGCACAAGTATATCTAAAATAACCTCAACTAAGGAAGCAATTACTTACATTGACTTTTGCATAAGAGTGTGCTATAATATAATCAGTTAATAAATAATTTAATAATTAAAAAGGAAATAAAGAAATGGAAAAAAACAGCTTTGTTTACCCGATACAAATTGAAATAGGTGGCCTTTCAAAGGAAGAGCTTATCAAGAAAATTTTAGAAAATGTGAACAAAGACAGCGATCACTATGATGCTCTTTACATTGCAGACCGCGCCCTGGACGCAATTAGACATAAGGATTTTGTAGTGTCGCCAGAAAAGAAAATGGTGAAGTTGGTTTACAGAACTGTCGCTGATATGGGATTTACCGAAGAACGGACCAAACTTTCAGACATAAGAGATTTCATCAAAAAAAATTACAAGAATGAATTTTGTGATGATGAAACTGCTTTATGGCTAAGATTGATGTGGGATAGAATTACTTTCGATTGGGTATATATCACAACAAAATTTAACTCATTCGATATCGCAGATCTTCCTTCTGACAATCCATACCTTTTTCATTTCTGTGGAAGTTATCTGTATAACGAAGAATTAAACCCGTACTTCGTATGCGGGCTCGACACAGTATTTGTTTTTAAATCCTTAGAGTAGGAATTAAAAACCCCGATTTAATCGGGGTTTATTTTTTTTCACTCTATCTACTAATCGCATCACAACCAAAAAAGCTGATATAATTACCGTGATGACCCTTGAAGATTTCGGATATAATTCATTTTTTGAGGAACAAAAAAATCGGCTTGGACTCGATGCTTTTTCAGTTGCTCGGGTTATTTCTGAACACAGAGAAGGATACAAGGTCAAAAACACAAACGGAGAATATTTTGCAAAAGTAACGGGCAAGCAGATATTTAGTGCGGTATCAAGAGAAGATTATCCCGCCGTTGGAGATTGGGTTGTTATTACCGAGATCGATAACGAACATGCTGTTATTCAGAGTGTTTTGCCAAGGGTAACGATAATGAAGAGAAAACATGGAGATAAGAATAGGACCGGCGAAAAGAATGACATTCAGATTATCGCTACCAACATTGATATTGCGTTTGTGATTGAGTCAGTAGATAGAGATTATAATCTAAATCGCTTTGAGAGATATTTTGCTATTGCGGAAAACAGTGGGGTGAAGCCAGCAATCATACTAAATAAAATCGACATCATTTCTAAAGAAGAATTAGATGAAAAAATGATTCAATTAAGAAATAGATTTTCGAGTACCGATATAATCGTAACGAGTATTGTAAGCAATGAAGGCTTGGATAACTTGAGAAACTATATAACGAAGGGCAAAACATATTGTTTTCTTGGTTCGTCTGGGGTTGGAAAGTCATCACTGATTAATAAATTAATCGGTGAAAACACTATAAAAACAGGGGATATAAGTTCCTATTCAGGCAGAGGAAAACATGTCACCACAGCGAGGCAAATGTATTTTTTGGAAAATGGAGGGATAGTAATTGATAATCCGGGAATACGTGAAGTTGGTATGGCCGATGTCGGCCAAGGAATCGATACGTTCTTTGATGAGATTACGGATTTAGCGCTTGGGTGTAAATATAAAGACTGTACCCATGTGCACGAATCAGGATGTGAGGTTATTAGTGCAGTAAACTCAGGGAAGTTAGACAAAGAAAAATATTCTAATTACATCAATCTAAAAAAAGAATCTGAATTTTATGAAATGAACGATTTTGAAAAAAGAGAAAAAGATCGTCAATTTGGAAAATTTATAAAGAGAGCAAAAAAGGACCTAAAAGAGTTAGAAAACTAAAATTAATAAAAGCCCGGCAATATAGCCGGGTTTTTGTTATTTCTGTTTTGATTCTTTGAATTTTACGGATGCTTTCCTGTGCTTCTTTGTGAAAACTGCGATTACGATGAATGCGGCACCAAGACCAAGAAGAACATAGTCCCACATATATGCGCCATTTTTTACAAAGAGTGCAATGCTCAACATGTACGCACCGCCTGTATAGAGAATTCTCCGAATGATGAACTTTATAGTTGCATAAAAAGAAACTGCGCCACCACAGAGGAATCCAATAAAGGTGCCGATTTTTCTATCGGTCATACCTCCTATAATGGTGAACCCAAGTGTGACGAGTGAAGTAAAAAGTATAACAACTATACCCAATACAATAGACCAGACAAGATACCAATGATAGAGAAATCCTGTCGAACTAATATAAACGATTTCTGCTGGGCTTCCCGATATAACATAGAGATAGGCACCGTAGAACAATGCCAAAATGATTGCAAACATACTGCCTCCGTTTTTGTTTAATTACTACACCTTTTATAGAGCAAGACAAAGGTATTGTCAAAGTAATAAAAAGTAAACTCGTCACATTGACTTTTGTATAAATCTATGCTATTATTTTGTTATTAAAAACTTAATAAGGAGACAAGCGAGTGGACACAAATTTGTTAAGTAAGTATATAGAAAACACCACACCCGAACAGTTGATTATCAAAGTCTATGACTTTGCAATTCTCAATTGTCAGAAACGTAATGCACAAAAAGCTAACGAATCTCTGCAGGTATTAATTAATGCATTAAGTTTTCAGGATCCCACAACAAAAGAAATTTCTATCGGACTTTTCAGATTGTATCGTTATTGCCAAGATCAAGTGAAAGAAGGTAAATACGAAACTGCTGAAAAAGTACTAACGGAATTGAAGGAGAGCTGGGAAGTGGCTCTTAAGAAAAATGGCCTCTAACAAACAAAGGAGAAAACAATGGGCAGAGGATTGTTTGATAGCATACTCAAAAAGGTCCACTTCTACCTAAAAGATTATCCAGATTCGGATAGTGCCTATAGAGCATGTGTAGATGCTGCAGAGGGCAAAGAGGTGATTCGCGACTACAAAGAAAAATCTTTTTTCTACTATGTAATTACATAAACCCCAAATCGGGGTTTTTTATTTTTCCATTTCACAAAAAGGGACATAGCATTGACTTTTGTAGAAAATAATGATATTATTGAATTAGTAAAATAATTACAAATTTACCAATTAAATAGAGGTTAGTTATGATTGATTTTTCTTCACCTGGTGGAAAAAGTCGCTCTCTTGAAGTTGTGGGCGGTGATATCGCAAAAGTTAAATGCGATGCATTAATTACTGCAGTCAATTCCGGGGCTATGTGGTTTGGTGGTATTGATGGTGTTATACAAAGAAATGCTGGAAATATGTTTCATGCACAGGCACTAGCAAAACTTCCATTAAAACACCTTGATACTGTTGTAGCAAAGAAAACGAAAGCACACTCAGGGAATTTCAATGATGTTGTTTTTGTTATTGACGACTTAGAAGGACCACTCGGAAAAGTTATTTTTTCGGCATTGCGTGCCGCGAGTGAAGCCGGGTACAAACATGTATCAATTCCAACAATTAGAATGGGTGTGATGTCGGGCGTTGTTGAAAAAACTCCGAAGGAAGCACTCACTGAGTTGATAAAGGGAATTACAGAGTTCTTTAAGAGTTATCCGCAAAGCTGCATAGAGAAAATGACTTTTGTTGTCTATAATCAGCCGAATATTATTTCAATAATTTCGAGTTTCGAAAAAAAATAATAGGAGCGTATAATGGCAACAATAAAAAAGGTGGCGCACATTGAAAGTATCACTTTGTCTTCTCCTGAAGGAGCAGTTCTTATTATTTCTCCAAAAGGAGGAGATTTACCGAAAGGGAATGAAATAGATTCTGCGTATGCGGATGAAGCATTTCAAGTGGCGCACTTTCTCAATGAATCATTTTCAATAAAAACACTTCAACAGATAAGAGAATTTTTACCGAAGTGAATTTGATACATCCGGGCCTTGCCCGGATTTTTTATTTCACAACAGGGGACATAACATTGACTTTTATGGAAAAATATACTATTATTTATACACTTAACAATTTAATAAGGAGTTCAAAATGGCAGTGAAAATAAGCTTGAGTGATCTAAAGGTTGGAGGAATTTACAACCGAGTATACAACGGACCAAATGAGGCATACGCCAAAATCAATGGAAAGGAAACTTTCCTTGTTCTGCATAAAAAACCTGAATTAAAGGCCTGTATACTTTTCGATCAGTTTGGTAATGTTCTTGCCGAAGATCTGAGAAGTAATGAGATAACATTTCCGTGTCCAGAACTAGCATTCGAAGAATTTGATATTTTTAGACCAGAAGGCGAAGCTGAATGGTTTAAGAAATCAATTAAATTCTCCTCTATTAAGGAGGCAGTCGAAATTGGCTTCATTAATGGGGGCGATGTGGAACAGTTAGCAAAAGTATCGCTTTCTCACCAGGTGTTTATTCCCATATTGCTTCGAAACAACACAACAAAAGTTTATTGCGGTTTTTCAGTGGAGGGAAAAACTAGTTCTCAATTCTTGCAGAGAATATATATCCTCTGGGATTCTTGGGAAGATCTCAAGAAAGAATTCAAAGAAATGAACCTGAAGATCAAACCGTATTAACTCAATAACTAATTATTTATCAACAACTATATGGAGGATGTAACGGCAATTCAAAGACAAACCAACTTAACACTCGAAGAAATTTCTGAATTACTTGATTCCGATGCTCCAGGGTATCCTCGCTGCTTACTTCTCAATGAATTGGGAATAATCGCAGAGGAAAACAAAACTGCTGAAGCGAAGCTCCGTGGATTTATTTTTACCGAAGAAAATCCTAATGGAAAATGCGCCGCGTATGGCTTCTTATCCAGAATAAAAGAACCGGATGCAGAAACAACAGAGGCGATTGCTCAATTCAAAGCAGATCCTCAAAACGCTGAGATTGTGACGTTTGCCGACAGAATGAACAAAAATCTCGGATAATTAATCAAACCCCCAATCGGGGGTTTTTTTTATTTCTCCCATTGATTCATTGTTAATTGATTGAAAATTCTCCTTTTTCTTTTCTCCTAATTCGTAATTCAAAATTCGTCATTCGAAATTAGTTTTTCTTTTCCCTCATTCAAAATTAACTTTTAACTTTTGCATTTCATTTTTGCACTTTGCATTTTGAGCTTTGCCCTTTTTTCTCTATAATTACTATATGGACGAAAAGAAAAAGAAAATATTAAAAAACACTTTGTTGTGGGGTTTCATACTTTGGCTTTTTGGGTATGCGATGGGAATGATTTTGTTTGCCTTCGTGCCTGCTGATATTCTTGGGTGGGTCATCTTGCCGTTCGGAGTGCTTGTCACGCTTTGGGTGTTGTTTAAAAAAGTTACACGAGAAGAATTCGGATGTTATGTGGGACTCGGAATAATTTGGACAGTTATGGCGGTTGTTTTGGATTATATATTCTTGGTCAAGCTTCTCAGTGTAACTAATTACTACAAGCTTGATGTGTTCGTGTATTATGCGTTGATGTTTGTTCTTCCAGTTCTTGTGGGGTGGTACAAATTTAGGAAAATACAAAAATAAAATGAATGGCGATCGTCGGCTTGGGATTATAAAATTTTTCCACACCATAATTTGGATTGTTATGGTTGCGGCAACGTTTTATATTCTCTATGCGGGAATAGCGAGGGTGTTTAATGTGTGGCTCTGGATTTCAATCGCACTTCTTGTGTGTGAAACGCTCGTGTTGGTGTTTAATAAGTGGGTGTGTCCGTTTACACCGATGGCCATGCGATATACATCGGATAGAGATGACAATTTTGATATTTATCTCCCTAAAGTAGTTGCAAAATATAACAAAAAATTTTTTGGAACAATCTTTGTAATTGGTCTGTTGTTGGTGATAGTAAATCTTTTGTATGTGTGGGTAGGGAATTAACTACATTGACTAATACCACCAAAAAGTGGTATTTTATATTTAGCAGATATTAACAAAGAAGGAGGTATAAATGAAATTCAAAATTCTGAAGGCAGACAAACGCCATAAAGAAGAAATAGATAAGCTCATTCAAGAGGTAAGAATTGGTTCTGGGGTGAGTGGGTCGTTAAAGAATTTTTGGTTTGTGCGAGTAAACAATCAGATTGTTGCGTGTGCTGGGATTGATTGTATTGATCCACAGACTGCAATTTTCACCCATTGTGCGGTTCGAAAAGAATTTCGTCACAATGGCATTGGCTCTGCATTAATCAATAAAAGAATGGAATTTGCGCGGATATTGGAAATGAAAACAATCGCGTTAATTACTATGTATTATCATTTTAATTTCTACAAAAGACGCGGATTTCGTACGTGCCCAAGAAAAGAACTTCCCGATAATCTAAAAAATTATTGGATGTTTACTGCACGACAATATATGAAATGTGCGGTTATGGTAAATGAAAAATTTTAACAACGAAAAAGGAGTACATATGGCAACATCTTTAGTAATCATCGCATAACATAAGTTCTTCGGGGAGCTATAAATTATTTTCTTACATAAGTCAACATCTTTAGTTTGTACTGCAACATCAAAATAGCAGGTGTGCTTTTCTCCCTCACCGGTTATTTTTTCGCATAAACTAATATCCTCAGTTAGTACCGCAAGATCGCCATAACAACTCTCCTTAATAGAATCATCAGTTATTTTTTCACATAGAGCAACATCTTTACTAATCTTTGCGTAACAAAAATCCTTTAAAGGGTTGTAAGTTATTTTTTCACAGAGGCTAACATCTCTATTTTTCGTTGCAAAATAAGCATAGCACCAGCCCCACCAGCCCCTCATAGAACGCTCAGTTATTTTTTCGCACAGGCTGATGTTTCCGGTTTTTGTTGCAACACTAAAATAACAACTGTCCATTGGGGGGAAACTAACACTTATTTTTTCACATATAGTAGCGTCTCCAACTCCTACCGCAACACCCGAATAACAACTATCCCTTACGGAACTGCTAGTTATTTTCTCACATAAGTTAACATCTTCAAAAAGTATTGCGATGTTATCGTAACATTGGTCTTTTTCGAAACTAACACTTATTTTTTCGCATATGCTGGCGTCTTTAGTTTCCACTGCGACATCAGCGTAGCACCTTTCTTTTATAGAACCGGCGATTATTTTCTCGCAGAGGCTAGAGTTCTTAGTTTCCATTGCGGCACTAGCATAGCTCTGATCCTTTAATAGCTGGCTGAGTATACAGCCATTCAATAAAATGGCAAAAAATGCCAATAGCAAACAAACCAAAAATTTTGTTCTCATTTTACCTTTTCATCAGCAAGCTTGCCGGTTATCTCAACCATCAAGCCAGGAAGGCCAGTTCCTAATGGTACTGGCTGATTCAGCATCACATTTTC
>VMEM01000004.1 GCA_007375535.1 Parcubacteria group bacterium LiPW_41
AACGAAACAATTTCCTTTGGCGTTTTGTTTGTTATTGCTGAATAGATGAGAACAAGGTTTGAGATTCCTGGACGCTTCTCGGGACTATATTCAATTGTTGATTCAGAGTCAGTAACCGCTCGTTGAATTTTCTTTCTAATTACATTTGGTTCGTCATCAATAAACAAACATCCTTCTGGGCGCGACTTAGACATTTTCTTTTCTGGGTCGTCTAAACTCATAAGACGAGGGACTGAGGTAAGAAGTGGTTTTGGTTCAAAAAATGTTTTTCCAAATTTTGAATTAAATTTTCGAGCAAGTGTGCGAGTAAGTTCTAAGTGTTGTAATTGGTCATCTCCAACAGGGACCACTGAGGCATTGTAAATCAAAATATCTGCAGCCATTAGAACGGGATAATCGAAAAGTCCAACGTTGGTACTTTCTGATTCGTTTTCTGATTTATCTTTAAATTGTGTCATTCTGCGGAGTTCGCCGAATGGAGTAAGAGTATTTAAAATCCATGAAAGTTCTGAGTGTTCTGCAATTGCTGATTGTTGAAAAAGAACTGATTTTTTTGGATCAAGTCCTGCAGCAAGATAAGTGAGGAATAAATCAGAGATCTGTTCTCGTTTTTCTTTTGGTAAATATCCTTCAGTAAGAGAGTGAAGATCGGCAATAAAAAAGAAACAGTCATAATTTCCTGAATTTTGGAGCTCCACAAAGTTCTTGAGTGCTCCAAGATAATTTCCAAGATGTAGTTTTCCTGTCGGCTGAATGCCCGACACCAAGATTGGCTTCATTTAGATAGTATAAAGTATGAAGTAGTAAGTATAAAGGGGGAGTATTCAGTTAAACATTAAAAACCCTCAATTTATGAGGGTTTTTAGTTGTACAGGATATTTATTACTTTATACAATCCACCATTCTTATACTTCAATAATTACCGGTAGAATCATTGGTCTACGCTTCGTTTTATTGAATATGAACGAGCTAATCTGTTCGCGTATTACTGTTTTAAGATAATCGGAATCGAGATCTGCTCGATTTGGAATATGTGTAATGGTGTTTCGAATCTTTTTTCGCATCTCGTCTAACATTTCTTGGTTTTCTTTTAGATAGATAAATCCACGAGATATGATGTCTGGATTCTTGAGAATTTTTCCGTCCTGTTTGCTAAGGGTGGTGATAATAACCAACATACCTTCTTGTGAGAGGGTGATTCGGTCTCGAAGTACAACCTCTCCAACGTCTCCAACTCCAAGTCCGTCTACCATTACATAATCGGATTGGATTTGTTCTTTTGAAACCATTGTACAATCGGAATATATATTTACTACATTTCCATTATCAGCAAGGATAGTGTTTTCTGGTTTTAATCCAAGCACTTCTTGTGCAAGACGAGCATTTCTCCAACGCATAAAGTAATATCCGTGAATTGGAAGGAAGTTTTTTGGTTTTATTAACCTCATTACTTCGCTTAATTCTCCTTGTGGTGCGTGTCCTGATGAGTGAATGTCTAACATCTTGTGGTGAAACACAAGTGCTCCACGGCGGGCAAGATTGTCTTTTAGATTTTGAACGCTGCGCTCATTTCCTGGAACAACTGAAGAAGAGAGAACCACAGTGTCTCCTTCTTTCATTCTGATTTGTTTATGTTCGCCATTCGCGATACGCATAAAACTTCCTTTTGCTTCTCCTTGTGCGCCGGTGCAAAGAAGAATGAGTTTGTTGTCTGGGTGTTTATTTATTTCATCAAGTGAAATAATGGTATCTTTTTTGAATTTCAGATATCCAAGATTTTGTGCGATCTGGATATTTGTTTTCATTGAGAGTCCGCTAATCGCGACTTTTCTTCCAAGTTTCTCCGCAATTTTTATTACTTCTCCAAGTCGATCGATAAGCGATGCAAATGATCCGACAAGAATTCTTCCTTTTGCAGTAAGGAATATTTTTTCAAGTTCTGCTTCAACGATACGCTCTGAAAGTGAAAACCCAGGAACTTCGGCACCAGTTGAATCAAGCATAAGAACATTAATTCCTTCTTTTCCAACCTGCTCCCAAATGTGAAGTCCTCGTGGTTTTCCCTCGTGGTCATAATCAAATTTGAATTCTCCTGGATGAACAATGTTTCCTACTGGGGTTCGGAAAATAATTCCAATTCCTTCGGGAATGTTGTGAACAACATCAAAAAATGTTGCAGAAAAATATTTTCCGAATTGATACGTTTCTCCACTCTTTACTAATTGAAATCGTGGTTTTGGTGCAAGTGGATAATCCTCTTGGCGCTTTAATACTATTTCCTTTGTGAGATTAGTGGCATAAATTGGAGGGTTTCCAATTTTATCCATAATGTGTGGAATTGCTCCGATGTGATCGTAGTGAGCGTGAGTAATGATGAACGCCTTTATATTCTTCTTGTTTTTTTCAAGATATGAAACATTTGGGATTATATAGTCGACTCCCGGCGTTCCTTCCTCTGCAAATTGAAGTCCTGCATCAATGATGATTATCTCGTCTTTATACTCGAGAAACATCATATTTCGACCGATTTCCTCAAGTCCACCTAATGCGACAAATCGCACCGGTTCTTCTTTTGGTGTGTGAGCTTGTGACTCTGTTTTTCTATGGATTGGTTTCCGCACTGAGTGTGCGAGAGCGTTGTCTCTTGGAGCTCCATAGCGGCGTCCATGAGGCGCTGAATTACTTTTTTTTGTAACCATATATAATAGAATTTTTAATTCTTAATTTTTGAATTTTTAAAGCTAATTCCTATATTTGGAATTTATAATTTATTTAAAAATTACAAAATTAAAAATTTAAATTTTATTTTGTGCCGAAGGAGGGACTTGAACCCTCAAACCCTTACGGGTATACGGCCCTGAACCGTACGTGTCTGCCAGTTCCACCACTTCGGCAAAAAGGCACGTGGCGGGTTGTGTGTATTCTTCTAGGAAGAGTTATATGACTATTTGAGGATAGCAGATATTACTTATTTTGTCAAAATTATTCTGTTGTAGTTGAAGAAGAATTTTGTGGAGAAAGTACGCGAATTCTGTTCACGCTCCACTGTGAAACATTTGAAAATCGTTCCGAGGGAGAGTGGATTATATTTGGAAACGATCCCTCCATTCGAGTTGTGTGAACATAAAAATACGGAAGAGAGAAAAGGAACGCTGCTGGAGCATCATTCTTTATTTGCTCGTCTATTTTAGTTAATTGATTTATTTGAGTTTGGGTAATTTCCTTTGACTGACGTATATCTTCAAGTATCTTATCAACCTCTGTATTTTTGTATAAGGAGAGATTTAATCCTGGGAAAAAGCGAAAAGAAGAGTGCCAAAATGGAAATAGATCAATTGGGTTTTTATATGTGTTACCAAAAAGAAGGACGTCATAGTTTCTTGATTGAATAACATTTTGTATGTCTGCCATAGGAATCGGATATACAGTGACATCTGATACTCCTGCAGTTATCCAATCTTTTCTAACTTCTTCTGCAATAGCTTCAAGAAAAGGTATTTCAGGGATTACTATTGCGAGTTTTAGTCCACTTACAGAACTGATAACGCGGGCAGCTTCTTCTGGGTTGTAGGTAGAAGAGGACCCCTCAATTCCCAGTAACGATCGGAGAACCGGTCCCTCAATTTGTGATCCTTGTTCTTTGAGGATGTCTTTTATTATTCGTTCTTTATTTATTGCTTTTCCAAGCGCGCTTCTTAATTCTTTGTTTTGAAGCATCGGATTGTTTACTGGGTTGAAGAAGAGGGCATAGTACCGAGGAAGTGATATTGCTTCTATTTCTATTCTAGGTAACTTAAATACTTCGGTTGGAATGAAGTTGGTAATTCCAAAACCATTCACCGTTCTTAATTCAGCATCATGAACTAGAGAATCTACGTCGGGATAGAAACGAACTGAGAAGTCAGGAATAAAAGGTTTTTCTCCGGCGTAAAAGGTATTTTCTTTTAATTTATATTCGGTAATAAATCCATCTTTTCTTTTTTCTATTTTATTTACGGTATATGGACCACTTCCAACGGGTTCAAAATTATATGTTGAGAGGTAAAGGTTTTTTACTGGGATTGTTCCAAAGATATGTTGAGGAACAATTCTTAATGTGTTTATGTTTGTTTTAAAAAAGGTATATGGCTGTGAAAGTGTGAGTGTTGTTTGGAGTTCGCTTGCCCGCGATGCACTTATTCCTTGCCACTCTGTAAAAAGAGGGGAATCTGTCCCTAGTTTCTGAATAAGTTCAATAGTGAATATTATATCGTTTGAAGTTAAGCGCTCCCCGTCAGACCAAAAAAGATCTTCTTTTAATTTTATTATGTATTGTTTTCCATCCGGAGATGGTTCAATAGTATCTGTAAGTTCTGATAGTGGTGCATAAAGAAGTGCTACAAGGTCTTGGTCTGCACTTGTTTCTGTTTTTACTGGATTTACCATGATTGGCTGCCCGACGATTCCTTCAACGTATGATCCACCACGAATTGGTTTCATTACGCTTTTTGTTTGTATCGCGATTCCAATAGCCCCTATAATCGAAAGGATAAGTATGGATCCAGAGATAAAAAGCCACACACGTTCTTTGTGTGTTAAGTGATTGATAATAAGTTTTATGCTTTGCATAGAGATTAAAAAAGAAAGCGATGTCCGCTTTCTTATACTAACAGGAAATCATAGATATTTGGAATACTTACACTTTTGGTGTAGTAATTCCAATGAGTGCAATTGCCGCAAAAAGAACCGTCGCAACGATTGTTCCAATAAATATGAAACGCTCAAATCCGCGGCGAGTTTGATATGAGGAATCTGCTGCGGTACCACCAAGCAATCCAGAGGTTCCAGTGGAACGATCCTGGAGAAGGATAAGCACAATGAGGACTATTGAGATGATGATATGAAATATTGAAAGCATATTATTCGTTATGTGAGAATGTTTTCCCGATGAGAGAAAGAACCATATTTACGACACTCACAATTATCGTTCCGTAAATCAACGGAAGGTACCCTTGGATTGTAAGGTTAAGAGAGAAAAAGTCAAGGATAATGAGGGTGAGCGCATTAATTACAAGGAGAAAGAGACCTAATGTGAGCAGGATAAAAGGACCAAAAAAAAGTTTGAGGAATGGTTTAATAGTGAGGTTAATAAGCATAAGAATAACCCCAAGAATTAAAACAGTTACTACGTTTCCCGAAAGTATGAAATTCGGAACCAGATACGCGGCAGCAATTAGTGCAAGCGTGTTCGAAAGTATCTTAAAAATTATCTTTGCAATTAATCCCATAACTCTTACATATAGTTTAATTGACTAAGAAGACTTTGTCCCGTCATTTCAATAGGTTTCTTGATGTGGGCGAGTTCTAGGATTGTTGGTGCAACATCGGAAAGGATTCCTACTGGACGCAAACGATAAAATCCTTCTCGTGGTTTCGCTTTCTTAAATTCATTCCCAACAATATAAATTGGTACTGGGCTCACATTGTGTTTTGTTTCTGGTTCACCAGTATTTATATTGAGAAGCACCTCTGCATTTCCATGATCTGACGTAATAACAAGTATGTGATTATCTTTTAGTATTGCTTCTTTTAAGCGTCCAATTTCTCTGTCTATTACTAAAATTGTTTCTGCGGTAGCGTTGTAATTTCCGGTGTGCGCAATAATATCTGGGTTTGCATAATTCACTACAATCAAATCAAATGTATTTTCTCGAAGTGCAAGTAAAATTCTATCGGTAATTGCGCTCGCCATCATTTCTGGTTTTTGTTCTGGGTGTGGAATATCAAGTGTTGGAATAAGAACCCGATATTCATTTGGGAATGGTTCGTTAATTAACCCATTAAAAAAATAAGTGACATGGGCATATTTTTGCGTTTCTGCAATGTGTAGTTGTTGTTTTCCGAGGTCAGAATACACTTTTGAAAGACATGTAGATGGTCGGTCTGTTGGAAATGCGATATTTGCTGATGAGTTTTCGAAATATTCGGTGAATGTTGCGAAGTAGCAATTATTTATTTTTTTTGTTTCAAATGAATTGAAAGAGGGAATACAGAATGCTCCAGCGAGCTGTCTTATGCTATCTTCTCTAAAATTGAAAAATATTACCGCGTCATTTTCTTTAATTGGTTCGTGCGAGCCTATTGCTGCTGGATCAATATACTCGTCATTAAATCCACGCGCATATGTTCTCTTTGTTGCTTCTTCTAGTGTTCGTACTATGTATGTTTCTTTAGTAAGAAGGTCATACGCCATTTTTGTTCGATCAAAATGTTCATCACGGTTCATGGCGTAGTAACGTCCGATAACGCTTACTATTTTTCCAATTCCTTTTTCAGCAATCATTGCGTTTATCTTTTCTATTATCGAAATAGCTGATTGAGGTGGGCTGTCGCGTCCATCCGTTATTGCATGAATAAAACAACGTTCTATTTTTGACTCAGCGGCCATGGCAAGCAGTGCTTCTAAGTGTTCGAGAGAAGAATGTACATTTCCTTTTGATATAAGACCTATCAAATGAATCGAACTATTATTTTTTTGACTATGAATATATGCGCCCTTCAAAGCTTTATTAGAAAAGAAGCTTCCGTTTTGTATTGATAAAGAAATTTTTGGATAGTGTTGATATGAAACACATCCTGTTCCAATGGTAATGTGACCTACCTCACTATTTCCTTCTTCTTCCCAAGGAAGCCCAACAGAAATGCCGGATGCTTGAAGCGCTCCAGAAGGAAAGTTTTTTTCTATTTCTAAAATGTTTTTTGGGTGTGAAGCATAAATAGGATTGGACTCATCAAATGATCCAATTCCCCAACCATCAAGAATTGCGAGAACAATTGTTTGCTTCATCTTCTATATTGTATCGTTTTAACAAAAAAGAGGACAGCGAAAAACCATTTTGACCAAAAAGCTCAAATGGAGTATACTGAATAAGTTAGTTTAGAAAAGTCGTTAGTTTCGTATTTGAAACACTGGAACCTAAGTAAATATGAATGCGCTATCAATCGTAGCATATTTGAAGCACGTGGTCCTTCATGAAGGAGCACGTATTCCTGTTTTTCGCGGAACATCAAACTTAATCTATAGAACAATTTATGATCATAACACCAATCCTAGCAGCGGGAGTGGCAATTCTCGCATTCGGAGGAGGATATTTAATAAGTCTTTGGCTCGGAAAGAAGACAAAGGCAGTCGGTGATGCAGCGATAAAAGCAGAAATAGAAGCCGCAGAGACAAAAAAGAAAGAGATAATTGTTGAGGCAAAAGCAAAAGCTGCGTTAATTGTTGAGGAGGCCCAAAAAGAAGAAAGGGAAAGAAAAACTGAATTAAGGAGAATTGAGGAAAGGTTAGAGAAGAAAGATGATGCACTTCAAACTGAGCGTGCAGCTGTTGATCGTGATGCCCGCAAAGCACGTGAAGATATGGAGCAAATAAAAGTGCTCCAAGTTGAGTTACAAGGAGGGCAAGAGAAGGTAAACAAGGAACTTGAACGTGTTGCTGGATTAACTCGTGAAGAAGCAAAAAAGCAAATTATTGAAAAGAGCGAAGAAGAATACAAACAAGAAATTGGCGGAGTTATTTCGCGTCTTGAGAGGGATCGAAAAAATGAAATAGAAAAGAAAAGTACGGAAATTATTACTACTGCGATACAACGATATGCTCGCGAATGTATTAATGACGTTACAACGAGCGTTGTTCCAATTCAAAATGAAGAAATAAAAGGAAAAATCATTGGGCGTGAAGGAAGGAATATTCGTGCATTTGAAAGATTAACGGGCGTTGAAGTTATTGTTGATGAATCACCAGAAAGTATTGTAATTTCTTCTTTTGATCCTTTAAGGAGAGAACATGCTCGTCTTGCGCTTGAGAAGCTTATTAAGGATGGACGTATTCAACCAGCAAAAATAGAGGAGAAGATTGAGGAAGCACGAAGAGAGCTTGATGAGTGTGTGAGGAAGGCAGGGGAAGATGCGGCATACGAAGTAGGGGTATTAGATCTTCCAAAAGAAATTATTCCGGTTCTTGGGAGATTAAATTATCGAACAAGTTATGGGCAGAATGTATTGCAACATTCGATAGAAATGACATTTATTGCGGGAATGATTGCTACTGAGCTTCATTTAAATGTTGCGGTAGTGAAAAAAGCTGCATTACTTCACGACATTGGAAAAGCAATGGATCACGAGTTAGAGGGAACACACGTAGAACTTGGAAGAAAATTATTGAAAAAATATGGTGTTGAGGAGGCAGTAATAAAGGCGATGGAAGCACACCATGAAGAATATCCATTTTCTTCTCCTGAGTCTTATATTGTTGCTGCAGCTGATGCAATTTCTGCTGCCCGACCAGGTGCTCGCCGAGAAACATTAGAAAAATATCTTCGACGTCTTGAAGAAATTGAAACAGTAGTGAATGGATTTGATGGAGTCAAACAATCATATGCAATTTCTGCAGGAAGAGAAGTTAGGGTTTTTGTAACCCCAGAGAAAGTTGATGATTTTAGGGCTCTACAACTCGCAAAACAAATAGCAGGGAAGCTTAAGTCTGATGTTCAGTTTCCTGGCGAGATAAAAGTAACAGTTATAAGAGAGGTAAAAGCGGTTGAAATAGCAAGATAGTTTTACATAAATAAACAGCCCAGGAATATAGGTTTTCTGGGCTGTTTTTGATATACTGTAGGAAAAGGTCGCAAACCACACCATTTAACCACTTACGTATGAAGAAAGACGGACTCGTGGAAGCAGTGATGAAGGCAACAGGAATCGAGACAAAGAAGCAGGCGACACTTGCGGTTGAAACTGTCTTCGAGACCATTGTAAAAACAATGAGTCGCGGTGAAGAGGTTGCTATCACAGGATTTGGGACATTCCGCGTTGCAAAGCGTGCAGCACGCATGGGAGTAAACCCAAAAACAGGGGAAAAAATTCAAATTAAGGCATCAACAAAGCCAAAATTCCGCGCAGGGAAGCTTCTTAAAGAGGCGGTTCTCTAAAGGATTAAGAGATCTCTTAAACTTTGCCCCGCACCTTTTTATAAAAGGTGCGGGGTGTTATTATCTAGATAATGTTCTCAGTATTAATTATTGCTGTTGGAAAGTTGAAAAATACTAATTTTAGAGATGTGTGTGATGAGTATGAGAAAAGAGTTTCTCCATTTGCAAAACTTGAAATAACTGAAGTTGATGCAGAAGCGTCATTTTCCGATGCAGACAAAGAACGCGTACAAAAGAAGGAAGAAGAAAGAATTGTAAAAATTTTAGAAAAAAATAAAGGAAATATATTTCTCCTTTCGGAAGATGGAAAGCAATATAACTCATTGGAACTTGCAGAGTTAGTGACGCGCACGAGTGAGAAGAATATCTTTATTATTGGAGGATCGTTTGGATTTAGTCCAGAGTTTAAAAATAAATATAAAGCTTATTCACTTTCTCTTCTCACATTTCCCCATGAGTTGGCTCGCGTGGTTCTTGTAGAACAGTTGTATAGAGCAGTTACAATAAACCAAAAAGAAAACAAATATCATAAATAGGATATATAAAAAATCTCCGCCTAAGGCGGAGATTTTTTATTTGAGTAATTTCCTCACGATATTACTCATTTCAATAAAGATCTTATATGAATTTCTCACCTTATTGGAAGAGTCTTTCACAAGATCTCGTACTGACTTTGGTTGGGTGTCTACCTCCTCTTTCTCTATAATTGGCGTCGTTGTTGAGAGTGTTGTTTCTTTCTTTTTCGGAAGATACATTTCCTCGAACAATGTTTTTGCCTCATTATTTAATCTTTTTGATTCGTCAATTTCTGAATTTGCAGTTGCAAGGAGTTTTTTGAGAGCTGTGGTATTTTTCTTTCGTTTATCAAGTTTTACTATATCAATTCCAATCTTTTCTGATCTACTCTCTGCAGTTTCAATTGTTTTGTACTCCTCGATTATAAGGAAATAGTCTTGTATCTCCGTTGAAAGGGGAAGATATGTTGTTTCTCTCCAACTTTTTATCTTCTCTCCAAGCTCTTTTATTTGTTCGTCGGTTGTTGCATCGCTTTCTTCTAGTTTTGTAACATCTTTTTTGAATATCTCTAGGGCATCAATCATTCCCTTCATATCTTCTGATTTTTTTGTTGCCCAAGTCTCATATTCTGTTGAGAGATCTTCGAGTCCAATAAGTTTTATTCGAAGTTCTTTTGCTTCACTTATCGCGAGAGAAAGAGCCTTTTTTAGTGTATCGATGCGCACTGGTGTCTCTGTCTGTTTTTTCTCGTCTTTTGCAGATACAAGATTGCTAATTGCTTCCTTCACTGTATTTACTGCTGTCTGTTGTGTGTCTTGTGTTGTGCCTTCTGCTGCAAATATGTGTGAGGGCCTCGAAAGAGGGAACGCCACAATCACCGCACAAAGCGCAACTACTGTGTATTTATATGTTTTCATTTTATCGAATTACTTCGTTTAAAAGGTCGTCTACGCTAGAATCAACCTTTTCTTCGGCCTTTATTATTTCTTCTTCTTTACGAATAAGAGACTCATTAAGATGATTTGTATCGGTATTTGAAACTTCTGAAACCGCGTTTGTGATCGTTTCTTGAGCTTTTTGGTTATAGTTCAACTCTTTTAATTCTACGTTAATAGGAAGTGACTGAATTTCTGACGCAAGTGATTCGGTGTCTAGTGACGCAAGAGTTTCTTCTGGGGTGAATGCAAAAAATGGTACAGCAAGGACACAAAGAAGAACAAGCGCGAATGCGCTTGCGTATTGCCAATTGAAGAACGAAAACGATCGTGATGGGGTAGCAATTGAAATTGTGTTTGGTGTAAAAATATTTCGAGTGCGCGAAACAAACCCATTATCTGGTTCTATTGTCTGTAAATTCTTTAGTTGTTTAATTATGTGTTCGTGCATCGATAAGTGTTTTTAATTGTTTCAGTGCTCGGTGTTGTATGACTCGTATTGCTCCTTCTGTTTTTTGTAGTGCCTCCGCGATCTCTTTGTTTGATTTGTCTTCGACAAATTTCATAATGAGAACGTTTTGTTGGTCGGGTTCAAGTTGTTTTAGTTTTGCTTTGATTGTTTCGATTCCTAATGCTGTGTCTATTGTTGATTCTTCGCCATCCTCGTTTCCAAGATATTCCTCCGGTATGGTCTCTATATCTATGGTGTGTCGATGGGTTCGGAAGTGATCGATGGTTGCATTTGATGCAATCCGATACAGCCAACTTGAGAAGGGGAAACCTCGGTGTTCGTATGAGCTAATATTTTCCCACGCGCTTACAAATACGTGTTGGGTTATATCCTCAGCGTCCTGCTTCTGTCCAACTTTTAAAAATACGAAGCGATATATCTGTGTTACATAGAGGTCATACAGAGCTCTAAAAGCAGTATGATCACTATTTTTTGCTTTATTTATCAGTATTTCTTCTTCGCTTCTCATATATATAACGAACTCAGAGGGATTCTGTTTCGTAACGGGCTTGTAACGGCCTTTTAGTCAAGAATAGCATAGAGGAGAAAGAATTTACAGCTCAGAATTTATACATTTGTGGATAGAATATAAAACAAAAAAACACCGAAATTGGTGATTTTTTACTGAGCGGAATACGGGAATCCTCCTCTCCCGTTGCTCTCACTCCTCCTTCGGAGCCTGCCACACTCGCTTTCGTTTCACTCTTCGCGTTCGCGCGCTTGTGTTGGCTTCGATTCCCTTAAAATCCTACTGAGCGGAATACGGGAATCGAACCCGTGCCTTCACCTTGGAAGGGTGACGTACTACCACTATACGAATCCCGCTTAATGTTTATTTACTATACTAATTTATAAAAAAACCGCAAGATGTGATACGTATTGAATAAATAATGAAGGTGTCTTATGATATGGTGGTGTTTAAATTAGATCAGCTAAAAACAAAAAAGGGGATGGTTGCGGGAATCGCTATTGGTGCGGTACTGCTTGTTGTTGGGGGAATAGCGCTTTCGGCGACGTTTGATGACACACAGAAAATAGTTGTTTCGGATGATTTTAAGGTTGCGCGATATAATGCAGGAATAAAAAGTAGACAGGTTGCTGAGTTGTCAGAAGTTGCTCGAGAGAAAATCCGACAAGCTAATGAGGCTGAGCAGATGAAGGACAACTCTCGCGCGGAGTCACTTTTAAATGAGGCTCAATTTGCAAACAATGAAGCAGCAAGAAACGCAGCAGAATTATCTCGTCACCTTCAAGTACTTGTTGGGTTTGTGAATGGAATGCCCGTTGGAAAATCACAGCGATATGCGTATGCAGCGATGACTGCTGAAATATCTCTTGTTTCTGAATATATTGTGTATACAAAAAATGTAACTGAACTTATTGAATCTGTTGCAGCTGGTATCGAGACAGGAAAGCATGACAAAAAAACGATTGATGTTGTTTTACAGAGAGCAAACGAAAATGTAAAGCGAATCAATGAGCTCAATGAAGATTTTCAGACAAAAATAGGAAAATTTGATGTTTCTACTCAATAAAAAAGCCCCGTTTCCGGGGTTTTTAATTATTTTCTAAGTGTCGGTTTGTTTGCACATGGCACGCAAAGTTGTGGTGCACATCGTGCGATTTGTTGTTTGTGTGGAATTTGTGTGTGACAGATTTCACATTCCCCAGTATACATTCCTGCGTTGATTGGTATTTTCTTTTTTGGGTGTTTTTCTCTAAATAAGATAGTTGATTCAATTAATACAAGATTATTATTTAGTTCTACTACTTTTTTATTTTTACGTTGTACTTGCGTTTGCAAGTTCGAGAGCGTTTCCTCA
Organism: Parcubacteria group bacterium LiPW_41; assembly: GCA_007375535.1. GTDB lineage: Bacteria > Patescibacteriota > Minisyncoccia > UBA6257 > GWB1-50-10 > LiPW-41. Next base: position 12,755 of record VMEM01000004.1, read on the forward strand.
TTGTTTGCTTCGGTGTTTCCAATATAAATTTGTGTTTCACAATTTTTTAGCTGTTCCATAAAATCAGAGAGCATCCCAGTTTCTTCTTTTAATTCTCTGAGTATTGATTCTTTTATCGCCTCAGCCCTTTTTCTAGTGAGTGTGCTAGTTTCCATAACACGTTTTCCTTTATTTTATTATTGTAATGAGCTGACACATTAAAACAAAAACAACTGACTATGTCAATTGTTTTATTTGTCGGGATGCCGGGAATCGCTCCTCGCTCTGCTGAGCTCGAAACCTACAACTTCTCTTCGAAGTTTGCGGCCCGCGGTTCGATTCCATATTAAAAAATAAAAATCGGAGCAAAGAGCTCCGCTTTTTATTTGTCGGGATGCCGGGAATCGAACCCGGCCTACCTGTTCCCAAAACAGGCGTACTACCGATATACTACATCCCGAAGTGAGGAGTGAAATGAGCGCACGCTCATTTCATCCGAATGTACGGGATGCAAGCTTCGCTTACTTCCCGCCCACTGCACTTTAATTTAAACTATTTTTAATGTAGAATCAAATCCAGATAAATAGCCCCCGTAGTTCAACGGATAGAATAGCTCCCTTCTAAGGAGTAGATCGAGGTTCGATTCCTCGCAGGGGTACATAAAAGTTTCACTACTTTGTTGGAACAAGAAGACTCGCAAAAAATATTCCAGAACTTATAAGGACTGTGGCGAGTCCTGGATTGATTGAATATACGCTTGCAACGCAGAGTCCCAAAAAAAGGGAGAATGCGGAAATTCCCATGCTTATTCCAATAAATCCTTTAAATGTTTTTGCAAGATTTTTTGCGGTAACTGCTGGGACAATAAGAAGGGAGCTCATCAGGAGAACGCCAACAAAACTTATTCCCACCGCAATAGTAGTAGCAATTAACACAAGAAGTAATATTTCAATACTCTTTTTTGAAATTTTTGATGCAGTTGCAAGATCGGGGGCGATTGATGTGAGTGTGAGATGTTTAAGAAATGATAATGTAACTCCAATTATGAGTATGGCTACCATCATTTGAATGTATGCAGCAGGGTAGGAAATTGATTGAACGTTTCCAAAAAAAGTTTCAAGTAATTCTTCTTCTGGTATTAGTAGCGCGCCAATTGCAAGTGCTGTTACAAATAAAACCCCAGTAATTGATTCGGTTGCGAGTTTTGTGCGTGCTTCAATAGCCCAAATAAGAAAGACCCCAAGGAAGAGAAACACAATTCCTCCCCATATCGGCGTGAAATGAAAAAGTATACCTAATGCGATTCCAGGGAGTGCGATGTGTGAGAGTGCATCAGAGAGCAGTGTCATTTTTCTGAGTGTGAGTAAAGAACCCACAAGTCCACTTGCTGCAGCAATTACGACTCCTGAAACAAATACAATAAATGGAATAGTCATAGTTTATAAATGATGATGATGAAATACGGTGTGGTCCCCAAATAACTCCGAAAGTGTTTTGTGATCAAGTGCCTCTTTTGGTTCTCCATAACACACCTGTTTTCCATTTAGACACAAAACATTGTTAGCATACTTGTAAACAACCTGAAGATCATGTGAAACAAGTATAAGCGAAAGTCCTGTGGTGTCCTGGAGGTGGTGAAGGAGGGTGTAAATTGATTCTTGTCCTGCAACATCAACATTTTCTGTTGGTTCATCAAAAAGAAGTATTTGCGGATCATCAAGAAGTGCCCATGCAAGAAGTATGCGTTGGAGTTGTCCACTTGATAGGTGTGCAAGTCTTTTTTTAAGCCATGACTTTTCGAGTTTCAAAAGACGCAACACTGCTTCGTTGGTCAATATTTTTCTTGGTTTTAAATCAAGAAATTCTCCGACGGTCATTGGGAGATACATATCAACATGGAATCGTTGGGGGAGATATCCAATTCGAATTCCGGGGAACCATTCAATTGATCCCGCTGTTGGCTCAATAATTCCAAGAAGTGTTTTGAGAAGCACTGATTTTCCGGCTCCGTTTGGTCCTACAATAGCAAGGACTTCTTCTTTGTGAATATCAAATGATATATGTTTTATAACGTGGTTTTCTCGAAATGCCACCGAAAGATTTTTTACTGATAGTAGTGTAGGAATTTCTTGTTTCATTGTTATATGGATAATTTTTTTCCTTTATAATTCATTGCTTCTTCTATAAATTTTTTATCACTTTTTGTACTGTGTTGTATTGAATGGCAATTTGCGCAAAGAAGGATACATTTATTGAGTTCAGTTTTTATAACTTCCCAATTTCGATTTGCGACGTTTCCAATAATAAAATCTTTTTTCTCTGGATTCTTATGATGAAATTGAAGAGCGGCTTGATCTCCGGTCCACCCACATTTTTTACAACTCCCACCAAGATATTTTATTGCTGCAAGTTTTGCTCTAAATCTTCGTATCTTTGTATTACACGATCCGCAGCGAGCTCTACATTTATCTTGATAGTCCTTAAATTTATTATTACAAATTTTACAGACTTTCATAAGTTAAGTATAACATAAATGGTTCTACCTTTTTTCTAAGTTGAAATTATTTATTTCTTTGGTACTATATATCTAGGTGGTAATTGCCACGGTAGCTCAGTGGTAGAGCGCAGCCCTAAATCTTTGGGGCTTTCCACAGTAATGTGGATTGAAAAATTGGGTGAATTCGGGGAAAACTTCTTGTAAAAGAAACAATCCCGAGCCAAGCCAAGAAGAGATCGAAAGATGTTTCTTGGAAGGTGTAGAGACTAGCGAGTGAGACTCAACAATAATCTCGCATTAGCGCCCGACATCCCTTTGGGATGATGAGATAGTCCAGGTTGGCCTTGGAAGAGGCTGGCGTCGGGGGTTCGATTCCCTCCCGTGGCACATAAAAAAGAAACGCATTAGCGTTTCTTTTTTTGCCAGGGGGAGTGAAACAATTTATTGTTGAGTGTTCGGGAATCGAAGGGCGGAGCGTTGTGTGTTTAGTAAAACACACCGCGAGCCCGTGCCCAGACAAAGGAGAGCGACGGCGAGCCTTTAGTCGAGGGAGATTCCCTCCCGTGGCACAAAAAAATACCCAACGGGTGTTTTTTATTTCTTGCAACTCATTGCTTCTGGGGGTACAGTGTGATTAGAAAATTAATAATATAACGGAGGAAGTGATGGAAAAGTATTTCAAATATTTTGTTGTGCTCCTTGTTCTTTATTTGGTAGTCCAAACACGGATTACTGAAAATAGGATTGAGAAACAAAAGGGCGTTATCGTTGATCTGATAACACAGATTAAAGATGTTCAACGTGCAATTGCGGTAAAAGATCAACCATACATTCCTGATTCAATTTCTTTCTTTGGTGGAAATGTGCCACTTCAATATTATGGAGTTTCAGATGATATTGATTTTTGGATCCGATATTATATCGCGCCCAAAAACAGATGGAGAATTATTTTATATCTCGAAAGAAAGGAAGAATTTTTTCCGAAAATGCATTTCACATTTAAAAAATTTGATGTGCCACTTGATGCTGGATATGTTTCTGTTGCAGAGTCGGAGCTAAATACCACTGTTGTTTCGCGCGCTGGCGCAAAAGGTGGGTGGCAGTTTATGTTGGGTACGGGTAGGCGAAACAATCTCACCATTAATGGGGTGATTGATGAGCGTCTTCATTTTGAAAAAGCGACAGTTGCTGCGTGTGATGAGTTAAAAACTCTTCAAAATGAGTTTAAGGAATTTGGTCTATTTGAAAGTTGGATGTATGCTCTTGCTGGATATAATGCTGGATCGGGGAGGGTGCGACAAGCGATAAAAAAAGATAATGAAAAATCATATTTTCTTTTAGTGTCACTTCCAAAAGAAACGGAACAATATATACCAAGGATTATTGCCTTAAAACTCATCTTGGAAAATCCAGAACGATATGGGTTTGTGAAGGGAATGAAATTTGGTGGACCAAAGATAAAACTCGTTGATTATTCTGTGAAGAAGTTTGAACCATGGAGCCAACTAGCAAAGAAATTTGGAATATCCGCAAAGGAAATTCAGCGTGCAAATGCGCACATCTTGAGTAAGGAGGGGATTCCAAAAGGTGTATATACACTCCGGATTCCCGAGAGAAACAAGTAGTATTACCCCCACAAACGTGGGGGATTTTATTGACACAAACGTGTTTTAGATGTATTTTATTCTCAACATTAACAATACTAATAGGAGGATTGATGTATACAGTAATTTCTTTATTTGGACAGATGATTCGCAGTGATTTATATTCACTTTTATTTCTTATCATCGTTTCGATAATTTTCTACCCACTCTTTCGCCTTGGCGACAAAAACAGTGAGGCGTATGTGTATCCAAGTTTTTTAAAGATTCGAATTCCTGTTATTGTTGCGTGCATTATTGGTCCATATGCAATTATTCGTATAATCACAATACACGATCCAGATTCTATCTTTTTTGCTATTCTTTTTGGTCTTATGATTGGAGTTTTGGTTCCGGCAGTATTAGTTGAGCAGCTCTTACGGAAGCCAAAGCATAATCAGACAGAAAAGATATCGATTCCAATGGGTGTGGGAGTTACTGAATTGTTGGAAATTGTATCAAGAAGCTTTCCTGAAATTTCAAAGGAGCGTTTGTGGGTTTATTGTATGAATGACGATGTTAAAAATAATACATTCAGCATTCTCCCTGATCCAACAGAATGGCGTAAAAATTCGGTGGTTGTTAACCCAATAGTCTCTGTTGGTCAACTAGAAACCATTGCAAAGAAAGTGAACGGAAAAGTTGCTGGAATTCATATTGATTATAAAAATGGAATTCCGTTTCTTTACATTTCAAAATAATTAATTCCCCGCAAAAGCGGGGATTTATATTTGACAAAATGCATTTTTATTGCTATATTATTTGAGCATTTTTAATAACTTAAAAGGAGAATTAAAATGAGTAAATTACAAGCTCGTTTGTACCTACTTTATCCAGTATTACTTGGCGTAATTGTGTTGTTATTAAGCGCTTTATTTGCCCGTTCAAATAATTTGCTTCACATGTACCAACTTGAGTTTTCAATCGGAGTTGTGTTAACTGCGGGAATTGTCTCATTTTTTTTTAATCAAAAAACAGACAACACTGGTTGGTTGGCAGTTGTAATGCTTAATGTTTCATTGGTGATTATTTGGGCATTTATTATACTCATTCTTCCGACTGCGTCCGGTCTGGGTAATATAGTTGTTTTTCCACTTTCGATTGCTGGATTTGTGAAAACAATGGTTATTTCTGTAGTGCTGTTTCTTGTGTTGGGTTTTATCTTCCACCTTGTTCGTAGTTTTTTTGAATGGATATTTAAAGAAGAACATTCGAAAGAGACTGATGGTCCGGTTAAATAAAAATTTCCCCCGCTTGTGCGGGGGATTTATATTTTCTACTTTCTTTCGTCTTCCTCGTCGTCTAGGAAGCCACCAACGTCATCTTTTCCTCCAAATGGGGTCTTGTTTTTCATATATTTCTTAACAAGAAATTCAACACCAAAGAATATAAGGAGAAGAACAATGATCCCATACTCTGCTTGTTTGAATATTTTTTCGTTTTTTAAATAACTAAGTCCCGACATAAAGAAGTAGGCGACTACAGTCATTGATCCAAACCAAAGGATGAGTCCTGGGATATACGATTTCAAAAATTTTCCATATTTTGTTTTTGACCACCCTGATAAAAACAATACAAAAAAGTTCACCCCAACCAAAAAGCGGGCACTGATCAATAACTTTGTGAGGTTTGTTCGGAGATAATAAAAATATGGTTGATATTTTTTGTTTGGTTTTATCTTATGTTTATATATTTTCCATCCAAAGCGCGTGGTGCGCATAAACCGGCCAAATATATAGACCAACGATTCTGCAACCAACATTGTAAGTGGTGCGAAAATAAGATAATCAACCCATCCGAGATTTCCTTGTGCGATAAGAAAAGTCGCAAGGAGTACTCCGAGTTCTCCTTGAATAAGAATGGCAATGCCTATAATAAAATGTCCCCATGCGGGGTATTGTTGTATTAGAGCGCCCAAACCATCCATTACACTCTCCATTTCCTTATATATACACCAATATAGCTCAAAAATCAAAACTCAAAGTGCAAAAATTAGAATGCAAAACACATAGCTCAAAAATCAAAACTCAAAGTGTAAAAATTGGAATGCACAAAATACACAATTCAAAAATTAAAGTTGAGAACGAAAAGGGTAGATATAAAAAATCCGCACCAAATAATGGTGCGGTAAGTTATGCGTGAATTCTTTTATATGAAGTTCCGGAAACGAGAATACCTTCTCCTTGTTCAACACATCGATCGTGAGGAAATTTTGAAAAGTGTTCCCAGTCAACAGTGGCTCCACGAAGCTCAATAAGTCGAAGCGCATATACAAGTGGTGCGTCGTCGTGACACACAACAATAAAATCTTCATCTTTAAACTTGGTGATAACTCCCAGAATATCATCGGAAAGAGCTTTAAATTTTTCGAATGGACCAAATTTGAAGAGGTGATTCATTGGATACATCTTTGCATCTGGTGCAAGTATTTCCGCCGTTTCTATACAACGAGGTGCTTTGGAAACGAAAGATTTTGTTGGTTTAAATTCAAGCTCTCCAAGAATCTTTTTTACTCGAAAGAGATCGGTTTTCCCACTTTCAGAGATTTTGTTTTCTTCTCCAACCCTTCCGTGGCGCGTAAAGTATATAGACACGTGTCCTCCTTTGTTAAATTGCGTTTCTATTTATACGTGTTTTTATTGGTTTGGTCAAATAAAATCCCTCATTGAGAGGGAATTTTATTTATTGAGGGATTCCTACTGGCGGTCCACCACCAAACATTGCACGACACTCTGCTTCTGAGTTGCATGGTGCTCCTTGTGGCGCGCTTTTTGGGATTTGTTTTTCAATTTCTTCTAGGTCGGGGATTTGAGTGTTGTTAGATGGAAGTCTTGGCATCATTCCACTGGGAATATTTTTTGGTATATTTTTTTCAAATTCTTCTTTATATTTCTGTTCAATATTTTTCTGTATTTCTTGTTTCACTGAGTCGGGTGCTCCCTTCATCATATTTTCTATTTGTTCTTTGCTTGGTGGTTGCATTATATTCCCTCCACTTGTTGCTCCTCCCTGTTGTTTTCCTGCATAATTTTGTGCGGCTGATTCGAAACAGCTTCCGATTTTTTCTCCTTGTCCTTTTGTAATTGTTTTTCCATTTCCCATAACCTTGCTTAGTTCGCCATTAAAAATTGTATTGAGACATGACTCAACCTCTCCTTTCATCTCTGGTGGGATTTTTTCAAGTCCTTCTCTTATCTTTCCTGCGCCACCAACCATCATTTTTGCTTCATCCTCGCTTATTAGTTGTTTTTCGAGTGCAAAATCTGCACATCCTTTTGCATTCTCTTCAATTTCACAAAATGCTTCACATGCTTCTTTACTCTTGCACCCTCCTGGTCCTTTCCCGCCAGTTTTTCGTGCAAGATCAATTTCTTCTTTTGGAATTAATTGAGCCTTTTCTGCAAATGTTAGGCATTCATCAAAATGGTTTTCATCGATACAATAATTTTGACACTCTTCTTTTCCTTTACATTTTCCTGGTGTCTCTCCATTTTTTAAAAATGGTGCAACTTTTTTTGCTTCAGCAATTTCTTCTGCTGGAATGATTTGTGCAATTTCTGCAAACGAGAGACATTCATCAATGTGGACTGTGTCGGTACAGTATGCTTCACACGATTGCTTTCCTTTGCATCCACCAGGAAGCTGTGCCCCCTTTTGAAGTGCTGAAGCAATTTGTTTTGCTTGCGCTATTTCTTCTTGTGGAACACCAATTTCTTCTGCAAATGCAATGCATTGTTGTAGATCTCTAGTATTATTTTGACAGAATTTTTCACACGATTCTTTGTCTTTGCACCCTCCTGGTGTTTCTCCTTTTTTAATTTTTTCGATTGCTTTTTTTCCAATTGCTGCCTCGTTTGCTGACACGAGTCCTTTAGACACACTAAAGTCGATGCATGCGCTCATATTGTTTGGATTGTCACAATAGTTTTTACACGCATTTTCATTTTCGCAATTTCCAAGTTCGGCGATAGGGAATTGGAAATCGTTTTTTTGTATCTGCGCTTTTATCACACTGGTTCCCAAATAAAATAGAGTTGAGATAAGCGCTATAGAAAAGATTGAATAAATGATTTTTTTCATGATGTTTAGTTTTCAAATGGATTTTTATAAGAATCAAAAGGGTTCACCTTTGTTTCAAATGGATTTGTTTTTGGAAGTTTTTCTCCAACCACCTCTCCATTTATCGGATTTAAAACTTTTTTAAGTGCTTCTTTTTCAGTTGTGCTTGTTTTCATATTTTGGAATACGACGTATCCAATCACTACAAACACAAGAAGAACGATGATTGCGATTGCTATTTTTAGTTTTCCATTCATATGCGTTTATTATAAATCTTTTTTGATTTGCAAAGTAAAATAAAACTTGAAAAAATCTATATTTTCTGCTTTTATATATTTGTATGGCGACTATAGTTTAGTGGTAAAACGACGGGTTGTGGTCCCGTAGTCGAGGGTTCAATTCCCTCTAGTCGCCCTAAAAAAAATTCCGACTTTTGTCGGAATTTTGTATTTGGCGAATAGAGCGAGCCAACTGCTTGGCTCGCGTAGGGAATTGAAGGGCGGAGCGATGTGTATTCAGTAGAATACACCGCGAGCCCGGGCTTGAGACAATTGCGAGCGACGGCGAGCGATTAGTCGAAAGAATTCCCAATGATATCTGTTGCCCTAAAAAAATTCCGACTTTTGTCGGAATTTTGTATTTCAAGCGAGAAAAGATTATAGATATTTGGAGACTAAGACTTGGCCAAGCGGCCTATATATCGACAATTCTGATTGTTGATATATGGAGCGGGCTCCAAATATCTATAACCTTTGCGAGCCCCCAGTTATCCACAAACAAAAAACCTATATTTTGCATAGGTTTTTCTCGTTTTGTGGAGATTTTGCAAATATTATTTAGATGTATCATAGGTGTATGAGGACATACACGCCAAAGATGTCCGAGACTGAAATCGCAAAACGTCGTGAATGGATGCGACGGGTGCGAGAGGATGTAACACGCTCCGAAAAAGAGAAGAAAATTCGTCTCTCACAGTCTTCGGTGAATCTTATGGTCCCGTGGGGGGTTCATCCGCCGCTATGGGATGACTCGTTATTACTTGCGGAAGTAGTTGAAAAAGAAATACAACCAAATATGTCGGTTCTTGATATTGGTACTGGATCAGGAATTCAGGGAATCGTTGCTGCGTTACGTGGTGCGTTTGTGTTATCAACTGACATATGTCCGCGGGCAGTGCAGACTGCACGATGGAACGCTGATCGATACCGGTTGGAAAAGATGGTTGAGGCGCGAGAGAGCGACTGCTTCAATCATGTTAGAGAAAAATTTGATCGGATTGTTTTTAATCCACCACATCTTTGGTTCGAATCAGAAAGCATTCTTGATCATATAATTACTGACAATAATTATGTTTTGTTTCGACGATTTTTAAATGAGGCAAAAAAACACCTAGAAGAATCTGGAAAAATTTTTCTCATGTGTTCAACGATAGGAGATGTTGAATACATGCAAGAGTGCATTAAAGAAAATGAATACGAAATGAAGGTGTGTGCTTCTCGAATTTCTCCATCTCGATGGCATTATGCTGTTTATGAATTAAGTTAATTTTTATCTGTTATACTTGTAATAAGGTGATGCGAGTCACCGTCTTATATAAAAGGTCATAATAAAAAAATATATGAAAAAAATAATAATAACTTCAGTTGTTATTGGATTAGTTTCTTCTTCTGTTGCGTTTGCACAAATGGGGGCGGCAACAAACACTACAGAGGTTAAAATTCCTCCAATACCAACAAATATTCCACTTACAAAACAAATGGAATTAAGAAAGATTCAGGAGGAAGCAAAGATAAAGAGAGAAGAGATAAAAACTCAAGTTGAAGCAACACGAGAAGCAGCGAAGAAAGAATTTGAGGTCACAAGGGAAGCAACAAAAAAGCAGATTGAGGCAACACGAGAGGCTACAAAAAAAGAAGCAGACAATGCTCGTGAGGCGTTCAAGACAGAAAAGGAGCAGATATTGAAGGCGCTTCCAACAAACCCTCAAGAAGCTATAAAAATGCTTCAAGAGAGAAGGGATGTGTTTCAAAAAGAAATAGAAGCAAAGAAAGAATCATTTAAAGCAACAATTGAAGCAAAACGAGAAGAAACAGAAAAGGCGATTACTGCAAAAAAAGAGGAGTTAAAAACAAAACTCAATCAGTTTAAAGATGAGAGGAAGAAACAGGTTACCGAAAAAGTGAATAATAGCCTAAATGAGGTAAATAAGAATTCGGTAAACCGATTTACCAACAACATCAATGAACTCGATAAGGTGGTTGTTCATATCACTACCCGAGCAGAGAAGGCGAGTGTTGCAGGGAAGAATGTGGATTCGGTTATGGCAGCCGTTCAAAATGCAAAAACAGCGATCGAGGTTGCACGAGGTCTTGTTTCCGCACAGGCAGCAAAAATATATTCAGTGACAGTAAGCACTGAAGTTAAGGTTGCTGACGATCTAAAAAAATCACGAGATCAATTAAATGCTGACTTGAAGGTTATTCAAGAGAAAATAAGGGCAGCACATGATGTGGTTTGGGTTGCACTTGGAGAACTCCAGAAAATTCCAGAAATAAACAAACCAGTTGTTTCTACAACTACACCAAAAGAGTCGCAAGCAGCACCAGTAGTAACACAATAATTATATGGAACCAAATACAACACCACAGGTTTCTATGGAAGAAAAAAAGAATGGAAAGATTTGGCTTATCATTCTTGCGTTGGTAATTCTTGTTCTCATTGTTTTGTTCGCAATGGGCAACACCACCAAAGCACCGGTGAACCAAGAAACAGGGATGACACAAACTGAGCAGACAGCAACGTCAGTTGATGAAGTTGATAACACTGCATCAATTGAACAGCAATTGAAAAATATTGATATGGGAAGTGTAGAGAGTGATTTAACGGGAATTGATGCGGACGTAAAGTCAGTTCAGTAATTTTAAAAATCCCGCCCCTCATGAAGGGCGGGATTTTGTTATAACGCACACAACATATAATAGATATATTAATGAATACTAATTTTTTTACAGGAGCTGGGGATGGCGGGAAGGTCATTTTTGGTGGAGAGAAAAAATCAAAAGCAGATCCAGTATTTAATGTATTGGGTTTGTGCGACGAGGTGAATGTGCTCACGGGATATGCAGCACTCATTGCAAATGAGGAAATAAAACAATATGTATTACGAATTCAAGAGTTACTTTTCATTGCTCAAGCAGAGATTGCTTCAATTATATTTGGGGGAGGAACAATAAAAATAAAAGACGAGCACATAAAAGAACTTGAAGAAATGATTGTCTGGTGTGACAAAGAAATCCCTCCGATAAAAAATTTTATTGTTCCTGGCGGAAGTGAGGGATCAATTCGAATGGAAATAGCTCGTGTTCGCACGCGTGAATTTGAGCGCGCACTTATTGGAATCGAAAATAATTTTATTCTTTCAAATGAATTAAAAACATTTGCAAATAGACTTTCAAGTGTCTTTTTTGCATTTGCCCGATATGAAAATAAGAAGAAGGGGATAGAAGAGTCTATTCCTAAATATAAATAGTTAACAAATAAAAACAGCGCCCGTAAAACGAGCGCCGAAATAATTACTCCTCCCTTCTTTGATTTTCTAATATATGGAGGAGATGTGACATAAAAAGGGGATACCCCTCCAGGCGCCAATATTGCTGATTGCTTGGACTTGGTAGCTCAGAGATATTAATAACTTTCCTTCCGATGGTGTCTCCCGCAGGATTCACTTCGAAGGGATGTTCATCTTCTTCGCAGAGTAGTTCTGCTGTAAAAGTAATTTTAAAGTGAGGTTTTTTGCTTGTCCCCTCAACTTTATAGTCCACCTGCTCAGGATTTATTTTTACAACCTCTTTTGGATATCCAGTCTCCTGGACTATCTCTCGATACCCACCTTCAATAGGGAGTTCTCCTTTATGAACTCCGCCGCCCGGGTTTTCCCAGGAGCGTGGTTTGTTTATCAAGGTTAATCCCTTCCACTTTCTTCCTCCTTTTTCGAGGACAAGACATACTTTTTTTCTGTCTTTTGTAAAAAGGACAACCTCCGCCGTAACAGAATAACTTCCATCAAGCGGTTTTTTCAAAATTTCTTTTATGTCCATGACGTGACCTGTATTTTTAATGAATTAGGTATATATTATCATAAATATACTAATTTGTCAATTTGTTGTGTATTTTGTCAAGTATCGTAATAATGGAGTAATGAAGCGAGTATATCTAGATTATGCGGCAACAACCCCAGTCAGAAAGGAGGTAATGAAGGCAATGATGCCTTATTTTGGTGTTCATTTTGGAAATCCTGGTTCGCTTCACTCATTTGGTCAGGATGCAATGTCTGCGATTGATAGTGCTCGCGAGCGAGTTGCTAAGTTATTTGAAGTTGAATTCAGGAATATTATTTTTTGTGGTTCAGCAACTGAAGCAAACAATCTTGCACTTTGTGGAGTGATAGATTCTTGGAAAGGAAAAGAGAAGCCGCGGGTAATTATTTCGAGCATTGAACACGAGTCGGTATTAGAGACCGCACGAGTATTAGAGCGTGAGAAAAAAATTGAACTTGTTTTAGTTGGTGTTGATAAAGAGGGAATTGTTCTCTTAGATGAACTGAAAAAATCATTAACCCAAAATACTGCACTTGTTTCGATAATGTATGTGAATAACGAGGTAGGTTCTATTCAACCAATAAAAGAAATTTCTCGTATTATATCTGATTTTAAAGATTCATTAAAAATTCGAAATTCGAAATTCGAAATTAATAATTTATATCCTATTTTTCATACTGATGCTGTTCAGGCCTTTTCGTATTTTGATTGTTCTCTTGATGTCCTTGGTGTTGATCTACTTACTGTTTCTGGACACAAATGTGGAGGTCCTAAAGGTATCGGCATTCTTGTGATCTCAAAAGCAACTTCCGAAAAAGTCCGAAATTCGAAATTCGAAATTAATAATTTACGATTTTTTTCTCCTGTTATTACCGGTGGTGGTCAGGAATTTAATTTGCGATCAGGAACAGAAAATGTTCCAACTATAATTGGATGTGTTGAGGCGCTATCAATTGCACAAAAAAATAGAAAAAAAGAATCAGTACGTATTGAACTATTAAGAAGGCGATTCATAAAAAACTTTTTAAAGGTATTTCCAGAGAGTTTTGTAAATGGAGGGGAAACACATTCGCCACACATCGCAAATATTCAGTTAACAGAAATGAATAGAGAAGAATTTCTCACGCATGCGGACCTTCTTGGGGTTGCACTTTCTTCTGGTTCTGCCTGTTCTGCTCGTGCCCATAGCGAATCTCATGTGTTGTCCGCTATGTATGGAGGGAACGCGACAAAACTAAATGGAATTCGTGCCAGTTTTGGATATAACACAACGTCGAAAGATATTGATAATGCATTTAAATATCTTTCACGAATGGAAGAAAAATAATTTGAGTTGCGTATAATAAGTGTATGGAACAAAAAGCAAAACAATATGCACTTATTGGCGTAGGTGTTGCCGCACTTATTTTCAGTTTAGCGGCGTGGGCGTATATCGATGCCTATTCAAAATCGATACAGCCAAGTTCGTTTAGAAGTTTTTCGGTTTCTGGTGAGGGAAAAGTAATCTCAGTGCCCGATGTCGCCAAATTTACATTTAGTGTGATCACTCAAGGTGGAAAAAATCTTGGAGAATTACAAAAGAAAAATGTTGGGTTGATGAATGAGGCGATTGCATATGTAAAAGATCAAGGGGTTGCAGAAAAAGATATTAAAACCGAAGGATTCAATGTTGAGCCACGATATCAGTATTATGCGTGCAGAGAAGGTGCGTGTCCTCCAGCAGAAATTGTTGGATACACCGTAAGCCAGACAGTTGGGGTAAAAGTTCGTGACTTTGATAAAGCGGGAGATATTCTTTCGGGAGTAGTTTCTCATGGTGCAAACAATGTTTCGGGTCTCCAATTCACTATCGATGATCCATCAATAGTGATGGCGAAAGCGCGTGAGCAGGCGATACAGAAGGCAAAAGAAAAAGCAGAGCAGATTGCCGACGCTGGGGGATTCTCGCTTGGACGTTTGCTTGGTATTAGCGAGGGCGGGTATCAACCAATGTATGATAACTATCTTCGTAATGCGAAAGTAATGAATATGTCTGAGTCATCTGCGGGTGGAGCGCCGGCACCATCAATTGAGGCTGGTTCGCAAGATGTTTCCGTTTCTATTTCGTTGCAGTACGAGATTAAATAATAAATATCAGACACGAAAAAAATTTCGTGTCTGCCTTTAATACTTAATTTTAAAAATAAACCTATGACAAAATATCCAAAAAAAATATTAACAATAATTTCAATCATTGCAGTGTTTGTAATTGCGGGATCTGCGGCTGTTATGTATACCAATATTGTGAAAGATGCGGTAGATTTTCGTATTTATAACAGTGAAAACAAAGAGTCTCCAAAACTCGAATCGACAAGTAAAGAATTATATAAACCTGTTGAGACTTATGAGGATGCAGTAACAAGTGCGGTTGAGATAGCATCAAAGTCCGTCGTTGCAATTTCTGCATCGAAAGATGTCCCACTTCTTGAAGATTGTGTTGATGATCCATTTGGTAGCCTTCCTCCGGAATTCAGAGATTTCTTTGGTGGCGGAATACAGTTCCCTCGGTCTTGTGATAATGGAAAAACGCAAAAGAAGGAAATCGGAGGGGGAAGTGGATTTGTTATTTCTGAGGATGGTTTAATTCTTACTAACAAGCATGTTATTTATGATGAAAAAGCCGAATATACCGTGTTTATGAATGATGGAAAAAAATATTCTGCAAAAGTTGTTGCAAAAGATCCAACAAATGATATTGCGGTATTGAAGGTTGATGCGCGTCTTGAGCCTGCAAAATTAGGAAATTCAGATACGGTAAAACTTGGACAGACTGCAATTGCAATTGGAAATGCGCTTGCTGAATATCGCAACACCGTTTCTGTTGGTGTTATTTCTGGCCTTTCGCGTAATGTAACTGCGGCGGGTGCGGGAGTAGGGGCGGAAACAATAAATGGAGTCATACAAACTGATGCAGCAATAAATCCAGGAAATTCAGGTGGTCCACTATTGAACTTAAAAGGAGAAGTAATCGGGATTAATACTGCAATTGTGTCTGGCGCACAAAACATCGGATTTGCAATTCCAATTAACCAAGCAAAAAGAGCGATTGAATCAGTAAAGAAGACAGGAAGTATAAAAACCCCATATATTGGAGTGAGATATATTATGTTGAATGAAACAATTGCAAAACAGCAAAAACTTTCAGTGTCTGAGGGTGCGTTAATACGTGGAGATGGGACTGGTGCCGCAGTGGTAAAGGATGGACCAGCAGATCGTGCGGGAGTTAGAGCTGAAGATATTATTACTGCAATAAATGGAGAGAAGGTAACAAGCACTTCAATACTAGGAAGCCTCATTCAAAAATATAGCATTGGTGACACAGTCACTCTGACTATTAAAAGAGGAGACGAAACTCTTCCGCTTCGCGTGACGCTTGTAGAACGACCACAAGAATAGGGGGGTGGTAGTTAGGATGTAGGGATTAGCACTCGTATGTTGAGCTTGCTAATGGATTTATGATACAGTAGTATAGAAGTAAATTATTTCTTTTAAGTAGGAAATAAGTTGTATTCCATTCGAAATTAATAATTCGAAATTCAAAATTATTCTTTATGCCTCAATTCAATAAATTTACTATTAAAACACAAGAAGCATTACAAAGCGCTCAGGATATGGCGATGCGAGAAAACCATGGGGAGTTAAAAGGGCTCCATGTGTTACTTATGTTGTTAGATGACGAATCAACACTTGTTCGTCCTATTCTTGTTCGTGCAAATGTAAATGTTGGTGGATTGATTTCCCGCGTTGAAGATGCGGTACTTCATTTACCAAAAATATTTCAAGGAATTGGAAATACTGGACAAATGTATTTGTCTCCAGAGCTTGTTCGAATTTTAGATAGATCAGGAGAGATTGCTCGAGCTGAGCAAGATGATTTTATTTCATGTGAACACGTGTTGCTTGCAATTGCAGATTTCCCTTCGGTTGCACAGGAATTACTTTCACAATTTGGTGTAAGAAAAGAAGCACTTCTTAAGGCGTTTCATGAGGTGCGTGGATCAATGCGAGTAACTGACGAGACCCCTGAAAATAAATTTCAAACATTGGAAAAATATGCGATTAACATCACCGAAAAAGCTCGCGCAGGAAAATTGGATCCAGTAATTGGGAGAGAAGAGGAGTTGCGTCGTTTGATGCAGATTCTTTCTCGTCGAACAAAAAATAATCCAGTGCTTATTGGAGAACCTGGTGTGGGAAAGACGGCAATTGTTGAGGGACTCGCGCAGCGTATTGTTTCAAATGATGTTCCTGAACCACTCAAAAATAAAGAGGTGGTAATGCTTGATTTGGGTTCACTTATTGCGGGGACAAAGTTTCGTGGAGAGTTTGAGGATCGTCTCAAGGCTTTTTTGAAGGAGGTACAAAGCGCCGAGGGAAAAATTTTGTTGTTTATCGACGAGATTCATATGATTGTGGGTGCAGGAGCGGCAGAAGGTGCGATTGATGCGTCAAATTTGTTGAAGCCAGCACTTGCACGCGGTGAGCTCCACGCAATTGGAGCAACAACACTCAAAGAATATCAAAAACATATCGAAAAAGATGCGGCGCTCGAACGAAGATTTCAGCCAATTGTAGTTGATGAGCCATCAATTGATGATTCGATTTCTATTTTAAGGGGATTGAAAGAAAAATATGAAATGCATCATGGACTTAAAATTTCTGATGAAGCAATTGTTTCAGCGGTAAATCTTTCTGCTCGATATATTACCGATCGTTTCCTTCCTGATAAGGCGGTAGATTTGATTGATGAGGCTTCAGCAGCTCGTCGACTTGAGTCAGAGAGTATGCCAACAGAGCTTGATAAAATCAGGCGCGAGATTACACGACTTGAGATTGAAAAATCAGCACTCGTGAGCGAGCGGACATCAAAAAAGGCAACCGACAGGATGAAAGAGGTAGAGAATGAGCTGCAGGAACTCAAGAAAAAAAATGATGAGATATCTGGTCAGTGGCACAATGAAAAAGTAACATTTGAGAAGTTTCACACATTGAGAAAAAAAATGGATGACCTTCGTCGCGAAGCAGAAATTGCTGAACGTGAGGGAAATTTTGATCGTGTAGCAAAAATTACTTATGGGGAGCTTCCAATTGCAGAAAAAGAGTATAAGGCATTTGAAAAAAAATACTTTTTGATTGAGGAAAAAGGTGGAAAGAAAAAAACAAAGAAAGGTTCTGAGCCACATCGGTTTATTAAAGAAACAATTGATGAACAAGACATTGCGGGTGTTGTTTCTCGTTGGACGGGAATTCCTGTTTCAAAAATGTTGGAGTCTGAGATGAATAAGCTTTCTCGACTTGATGAAGAATTAATGAAGAGGGTGGTAGGACAGAAAGAGGCAATTTCTGCTGTTGCTCGCGCACTTCGAAGATCGCGTGCGGGGCTTTCCGATGAGGATAGGCCAATGGGGTCGTTTATCTTCCTTGGTCCAACTGGCGTTGGAAAAACAGAGCTTGCAAAGACGCTTGCAGAATTTATGTTCAACGACGAAAAGGCACTCGTGCGTGTTGATATGTCGGAATACACTGAGCGTCATGCAGTTGCTCGTCTCATTGGCTCTCCTCCGGGATATGTGGGACACGAAGAGGGGGGACAACTTACGCAAATCGTTCGTCACCGACCATATAGTTTGATTTTGTTTGATGAAATTGAAAAAGCACATCCTGAAGTATTTAATATATTACTTCAAGTACTCGACAATGGACGACTCACCGACGGGAAGGGGAAGACGGTGAATTTTAGAAACACTGTCATCATCCTTACTTCAAATGTTGGGAGCGCCTATTTTAAGGAACTTTCGCGTTTGGGATTTGGAACAAACGAAAAAGAAAAAGCAGTCCGCGAGCAAGAAGAACAGTTCCGAGAAGGAGTTCAAGAAGCGCTCAAAGAAACGTTTCGTCCTGAGTTTTTAAATCGTTTGGATGAGGTGGTGATATTTAATTCACTCAAGAAAGAAGCAATAGAAGAGATTATCGATATTCAACTTGCACGCGTCGCAGAACGTCTCAAAATAAAAAATATAAGTATTGTGGTGAAGCCAGCTATTAAGGCATACTTAAGTGAAGAGGGATTTGATCCCGATTATGGCGCGCGCCCTATCAAACGGTTAATTGAGAAGGTGATTGTTGACGCGCTTGCAGATAAAATCATTCGTGGCGAAGTTAATGAAGGTCAAAAACTTACTATCTCGCTTTCAAAAGATCGTAGAGTGGTCATTAGTCGCTAAGTGCGCGGCTTTTGTTGGGTTGGTATTGTATGCCTCGTTATATGGAGGTTTTTTGAGGTGGGTGATTTTGGTTTTTTATGCATTTTGGTTTTTTTATAACGAGGGGAGCGAGAGAAAATCATACAAATATTCATATATTTTGTATTTAGTGCTCATCTTCTTGTATGGGACACACTTGCAAGAGTCTTTGTTTGCGGCTTTTATATTCTTTATTTGTGTACTCCTTCTTTTGAGTGTTTGGATTGGTTTTACTCGATTTGTTTTTAGGGAGAAGGAAAGAACGATGGATATATATCATTCTGTTCTTTCATTTTTCACAATCATGTTTGCCCTTCTGTTTCCTGGAATGTTGTCAGCATTGTTTGCTGGGGTAGGGGTTGGAATTCTCCTTTTTGAGCATCTCAATGTATATGCATTTTCATGGAAATCGAGGATGGTGCTTGTAAGTGTTGCATTGGGCTTGTTTGTTTGTGAGTTATTGCTAGTCACAAAAATGCTCTCACTTCATGTTGTCGCCCTTACTGGCGTACTAACTCTTATTGTCTTGGTAATAAAAAATCTTATAGTTGCACATTTTTCTGGGACCCTTTCACGGGAATATTTATTCCAAAATATAATAATTTTTGTCTTACTTTGTATTCTCCTTTTCGCTACTGGGAGGTGGGTGATATAGGTGTAACATTTCTTTTGGTGTGTCGTTCTATTTATAGAACCGAAAAAGAGGGGAAAACTAGTAAAATAGGGCAAACCTTGAAAATCGGTCTTGAAAAGGTATAATCGGTATATTCCCACTTGGGAGCTTGGTGTGAGGCCTCGCAACCAAAAAGGAGCAAAAAGATGCTTGTATAAAGGAAGTTTTGCACATTTCTTTATACAAGCGTCGTTTATGCACTTTTTGCTATCTCACTCCAACAGAGTGAGAATTTTTATTTACCACCAATCCACTGTTTCTCTTTCGCTTCTTTTATTGCTCCGGATCCTCACTTCATGGAGTCGCAACAAAAGGTCCGAAAGCTAGGAGAATAGTGTTCTGACACAACAGAAAGGTCGAGTTCGCCTCGCGCATTCTTAAGGGGCGCGGGAATACGAACAAAATTATCCCAAAAGAAAAAAACAAAAAATAAATGTCAAAGTTAACTTATAAAATCGCGACTGCTAGTATTGCGGTTATGACAATCGCATCACTTTCAGCACCAGCGTTTGCTCAAGTTTCAACTTCAGACCTTCAAGCTCAGATCGCAGCACTTCAGGCGCAGCTTACGCAGCTCCAGGGTGGTTCGTCAGCGAGCTCATATACTTTCACCAAAAACCTCACAGTTGGTGCAAAGGGAGAAGATGTGAAGCAGCTTCAGAGTATTCTTATTGCTGGTGGCTATCTTAAAATAGCCGCTCCAACTTCATTCTTTGGTCCAGCGACCAAGGCAGCTGTCATCGCGTGGCAGAAAGCAGTTGGAATTTCTCCTACCTCAGGATTTGTAGGAGCATTAAGCCGTGCAAAGCTTAATGGTAGTTCAGTTGTAACGCCAGGCGTTCCAGCAACGGACTCATATCTTAAAGTAGAGGTAGTGCCATCACTTGGTGGTACGATCCCATCAAGCTCTTTATATAACAAAGTCTTGAACCTCAAGCTTACCGCAGGAAAAGACGCAGTTGTTGTGACGGGTATCACCGCAACTCGTGGTGGATACATCGCAAACACTCGTATTAACGGCGTGAGCGCGTGGGACGAAGCAGGAAAGCGCTATGGAAACATTGTGACTTCTCTTACTTCAGACGGAAAAGTAACAGTGAACTTCGGTTCAGATCCAATGACTGTTCCAGCAGGAACAACAAAGAATCTTTCTGTTGCTATCAACCTCGATTCAACAGCAACATCAGCCTCAGTAAACTTTGGTTTGATGTCAGCATCTGATATCAAGGTATCAGGAACCGCTCCAGTACAGGGAACCTTCCCAATGATTGGCGGAACCTATTCAGTTGTCGACGGTTCAGCATCACTTGGTGACGTTCGCGTTTCAAATGACACCGTTAGCGGTATGTCAACTTCAAGCGCTCAGACATCATCTGTTGATGGAAACGTAGACATTGGTGATACACAACGTGAGGTGTTCAAACTCAAATTGACTCAGAACAACTCAAAAGAAGCAGTATATGTAAAGAACGTAACCCTTTATGTTGGTGGCAACATTGTTGAATCAACTGATATAAAGAACTGGAAATTGTATTCCCAGGAAGGAACCGTTCTCGCAACTGCAGAGCGTTCGATTGATCGTAACGTAACCTTCAATCTTGCGACTCCTTACATGATTGACAAGGGTCTTTCTCGAACTCTTCCAGTGAAGGCTGATATTGTTGACGGTTCAGGCCGTTACTTCCAGGTATTTGTACAGAACGACTACGATCTCGTAGTAACCGGTGCAACAACTGGATCATCAGTTCTCTTAACTGACTCAAGTGGAGGAAGTCTTACTCAATCAGACACACAGGACAATACTTCTGGCTACTTCAAGATGAAGCAAGGCGGACTTACTGTCTCAAAGTCACCATCATCACCAAGCGGATCAATTGCTCCATCAGCAACTAACGTTGTTCTTGGTTCATTTGATGTAAAGTCTTCAGGCGAACAGCTTGAACTCCGCAAGATGGCGATTCGCGTCGTTCGCAGTGCAGCTGCTCCAGTTCTTACTGGTTCAATTACTGTGAAAGATGCAACCACCGGTGAAACCTATTATTCAGTATCAGCAGATACTACTGGTTTGCAGAGCACAACAACTCCATCAAGCTGGTCTTCATCTGATCAAATGACACTTTCGAGCTACATTCCGCTTTCAAGCAATCAAACTCGAACACTTCAGGTATTGGGTAGTGTTTCATCAGCGGCAACCTCTGGTACCTATAAAGTACACATTGGAGACTTCTATGCAAAGCGTTTCTCAACAAATGATTACCAGGATGTAGCAACGGGTGTCACATCGGCAAACCAGCTTTCCTTGCAAGACGTAACTCTTACAGTTACAAAGAATGCATCATTTGCGAATACCAATCGTGCAGCAGGTGCAACCAACGTAAAAGTTGCGGAGTTCAACCTCCAAGGATCTTCAGCCGATGATATTCAGGTGAATACGATTTCATTGAACATTACTACAAGCACAAACTTCCAGAACGTAAAAGTTATGGATGGAACAACCCAACTCGGTAACACGGTTGGAACTCCAAGTGCAACTGGTAACAGCTTCACAGTAAACCTCGTTGTTGCAAAATCAGCAACAAAGTTGATCTCTGTGTATGCTGACATCGTTTCAAGTGCAACTGGTAACTCAGTTGTTTCGATTGCGGCATCTGGCGTAAGTGGATACGGAAAGGATTCTGGAAAGGCATTAAGCTCAACTCCAGTATCTGCAACCCCAGGTCAGACTATTGCAATTGGTACACCTTCAGTAACCATCGCATCAAGCGATAACTCAGCTCTTACTTCGAAAGTTTTGATTGCTGGTACAACTGGCGTATCACTTGGTGATATCAAGTTCTCAGCAACAAACGAAGATCTCGTTTTGAGAAAAATCACTCTTAACCTCACTTCAGCTTCCACTTCATTGTGGTCACAGGATGCGGTTAATGGTAACTTCGTTTCAGTAAAACTTTATGATGGATCAACCGAACTCGGTTCTTCATCAGTAGTAAGCGGTGTTGCGTTAATCACAATTCCAGAGGCAAAGTGGGTAACCTTGCCACAAGGAAGCGACAAGATCTTAACCGTAAAGGCAGATCTTAGCGCAAACACAGCAATCTCAAGCCAATCAGTATTCCGTGCAACTGTAACAAGTTCATCAACCACTAATCTTGAAATTAGCTCAGCATCACTCGGAATCATGGATACCGGCGTAACAATTTCAAGCGCTGCAACGAACTACTATAAAGTTCAAGCGGTTGCTCCAACAATTGCTGCTGGTTCTGGTTTCTCAGCAAACACCGTAGGTGCAGCTGACTCAGAAATCGGCCGTGTAACCGTAGGAAAGCAAGGAGATCGCAACGTAATCCTTACCGGACTCACATTGCGTGTTCAGATGACTGGTGCACATGCGTCTTCATCAATCACAACCTTTACTCTTAAAGATGGTGATTCTGGAGCAACTGTTGCAACAACATCTCAGACACTCTCTGGTCCTTCAGGATCAACCTCGACTGTCTTTACCTTTGCTTCAACCACTATTACGACAACCAAGACATATAAGCTCTTTGCTGATACGTCAAACATTCGTACTGGTGTAGCATCAACGGATCATCCAAACGTTTTGGTTGACTTCGTAATGCCAGCAACTGGATATAGCTCAAGCGATACAGCTGATCTCTGGACCGATGCAAACGTAACGTACGGCTATGACATCTACAATCCAACTCTTACCACATATTCTGGTTTGAAGAATATGAACAAGAATTCGGATAATGCAGATACCATCCGTCTCGGAACGAACACCTACTAATAGTCATTTCTGACTTTAGTAATGTGTTGCCCCGCCAGTCCATTGGACTGGCGGGGTTTCGTTTATAATAGAGATATGTATTTTGTGTATATTCTAAAAAACATTAAAGATAGTATATACATTGGCTTTTCTTCAGATGTCTTTGCTCGTCTGAAGAAGCACAACTCAGGAGGATCGAAATTCACGAGTGATGGTCGTCCGTGGGAACTCGTATATTATGAAGCATTCAAATCTGAATATGATGCTCGAGTGAGGGAAAAGACATTGAAGGAATATGGAAGTTCTTTGGGACAACTGAAGAAAAGAATTTCAAAATCTCTTGAAGTTTGAGCTTTGCACTTTTTCTCCAGTAAGTTAAACTTACTGGTAATGGATTATTTTAAAGCCTCGCGATTTTTTTTGTTTGCCGCAATCTTTGCGGTAGTTATCGTGACATCCTCAACATTGTTTCCATTTATCGTGGGAAAATATGTATTTTTTCGTGCGTGTGTAGCGTTTGCTACAATATTTTTCTCCCTTGGGATTCTTTTTCAGGATCAAAAAGATGAAATGATAAAAAGGATGAAGGAGATAATAAAGCATCCTTTAGCTATTGGTGTCGCTGCCTTTGTCGCCACATTTGTTCTTGCAGGATTTTTTGGAGTAAACCCGTCTGCCTCATTTTGGTCTAACTTTGAACGTGGTGAGGGAGGTTTTCAAATAATAAGTTTAGGAATATTCTTCTTTCTATCGACAATTCTTTTAAGAGACTGGAAGGCGTGGAAAAAGTTTTTTATTCTTTTTATAACTGCTTCGGCTCTTGTAATGTTATATGGAGTGGGTGCCGGGCTTGATATGAATGGGTTTGTTGGAGAAAAGTTCTCTACAAATATGCGGTTTGCAGGAAGTTTGGGAAATCCCGCATATATTGGAACTTATATGCTGTTCGCTGCTGCATTTGCACTTATTTGTGCATTTCGCGCAGTGACAAAAGAAGAAAAAAGATGGTTTTTTGTGATCGCGGGACTCGCAGTGTTTTCTTCGTGGGCATCTCAAACGCGTGGTGCATTTTTGGGACTCGCGGCAGCGCTATTTGTTTCTCTTCTTTTTGTTGCATATAACAATCAGAAATATAAAAAATATATTTTGGGAGTGTTAGGATTTTTAGTAGTTGTCTCAGCACTTTTGATGACCCAACGAAACAATCCAACATTCCAAAAAATCCCAGGATTCCGAGTGTTCACTATTTCACTTCAAGAACAAACGGCACAGACTCGTTTGTGGACATGGAATGCGGCTCTAAAAGGGGTGAAAGATCGACCAGTGTTTGGGTGGGGCCCAGAGAATTTCAGTGTGGTGTTTGATAAATATTTTGATCATCGTCATTACAATCTAAAGACAGGGGGGGAAACATGGTTTGATAGAGCACACAGTTTGTATATTGACTCACTCGTTCAAACGGGGATTGTTGGATTTTTAGGGCTTCTCACAATGCTTGGTGCATTCTTTGTGGTGTGGAAAAAGTCGGTATTGTTAAAGGGAATTTCAATAGAGGAGCGAGGGGTGTTGTTGGGGTTGATGATAATGTATTGCGTGCAGGGATTTGTGTTGTTTGATATTCTTCCAACATACATTGCGTTGTTCTCATTTCTTGCATATATGGCGTCGCGAACACAAAAAGAATCAAAATAATATGAAACAAATAATTACGTGGATAGTAATTTGTGTAAGCGTTCTCGGTTTTGTGTATGGGTCTATAAAGCCATATAAAAAGGCAGCAGCATATGTTACCGCAGTAAAAAGTGGCGCAACCTCGGTTGAGGGGTTCACTGATGCGTTTAAAGCAGCATTTGAGTATCCATCTCCAGTTGGACAAGATGAACTAATACGCTTTATCTCAAGTGATATCATGAATGTGGTTGCTGAAGGAAAGAACGATGAGACAGTGGCGAATAAACTTACCGATTTCATCCATACTTATGCTGATCCAAAGATTGAATCAAAGGTGGGTATGAATTACACACAATTAGTAATGATTTTGGGCACTATTCATACATACAAATGGAAACAATATCAAAAACCAGAAGATTTTGCATTGGCAATGCAATATTTTATTCAGGGATATAATATAAATCCTGATCGTCCGCAGTTCTTGATTGGACTTGTGGATTTGTATGAAGCATCAGGGCAAAACGACAAGGCAGACGCAGTAAAACAACACATTGCCGAACTTTGGGAGAGATAATAATGGACTATGAAGCGAGTTTCGCTAATTATCCCAACATACAACGAAGCAGAAAATATAGAGACTCTCATTAAAGAAATTGATGGAGTAGTAAATAAATCATTTGTTGATTTTGAATATATTATTGTTGATGATAATTCACCCGATGGTACTGGATCTATTGCAGAAAAATTAAAAGAAACTTATCCTGTGCGCGTTATTCACCGAAGTGGAAAGTTAGGTTTGGGTAGTGCTGTTATTGAGGGATTTAATCTATCTACATATGAATATATTGGGGTAATGGATGGAGATCTGAGTCACGATCCAATAATTTTGAATGATATGGTAGGGGAGCTTGAAAATTGTGACATAGTGATTGGGAGCAGGTTTAATAAGGACAGTCTTGTTGAAAATTGGAAGTGGTGGAGAAGAGTTGTCTCTGTTGTTGGGGTTTTTCTTGCAAAAATGATTTCTGGCGTTGGTGATCCTCTCAGTGGGTATTTTATGTTGAAGCGATCTGTAATTGATGAGGTGGAATTGGAGACAAAGGGATATAAAATTCTCTTTGAAATTTTAGTAAAAGGAAAGTGGAGCACTATAAAGGAGCTTCCATTTACATTTCGTATGCGCAGACATAGTGTTTCAAAATTAAACATGAGCGAATATATTTTATTCGCAAAGCAAATTGCATTGTATGCCATTTATAAATATCAGTCTTTTTTTAGATATTTTGTAATTGGTAGCACGGCATTTATTCTTGATATGGGTTCTTTGTATGTATTAAAAGAATATTTTGACATACACCCAGCATTTGCAGTTGCATTAAATCAGATATTTGTCCTCTCATATATATTTATATTAAACAAAATTTGGACATTCAGTTCTAAGGAAAAAACCAGACACTCCCTTATCCGATTTGTATCTCTTCAAATGTTCAATTATTCCTTTGGTATTCTTTGGATGTGGATTTTTTATGAACAAGTAGGAATTAATTATCTTATTGCGAGGATTGCGAACATTATTCTTTTTACTGCATGGAATTTTCTTCTTTATAAGAAGTGGGTCTTTAAAAAGAATTAGTTTTTCCCAACGTATTAAAGATTGAATCTCTTCTAGGGATTCGATTTTTTCCTATCCGTCATCCTCGCGAAAGCGGGGATCAAATCTTATTATTTTTTTAAATTTGATTATTGGAGAATTAAATTAAAATTTGAAATTTGTAAATTAAAATTATTTTCCCTTCTCCATCATGCATAAAATATCTGCACATTCTGGAGTTCCGAATCCCTCATTTATCTTCTGTTGTGCTTCTTGCTCTGATTGTTTTCCATGCGCGGGATGGAATGCTAAAAATATTTTTGTGTTTTCTCCACACTGTGGAAGGATGGTAATATTTTTTTTCATGTACCACTGAATTATTCCTTCCACTCCAATTCCAGCCGGATTTGTGCCAAGACAAACCTCGTCATCCTTTATTTGTGGGCCGATTTGTTTTAGAAGTGAAATGTCATTTGGTCCTAAAATTAGGAATTTTTCATAAAAAAAGTTTAGATTTTTATAGGAAAGATAGCCTCCAAGTATAAGAATTACCACTACGATACCGATTCCAATATCTTTATATAAAGATATTAGTTTCTCAAATAATAATCCGCAGAAAATGGCGACAATGGGGAAGAATAGGATCATTCCAAACGGATGAGTGCTCCACTGGCGAAATATAAGCATGGTAAAAACGGGAAGAATAAGAATGGGAAGTACAAGCATCATATTCTTTTCCTGTTTTATTTTTTTATACCAAACCACTACTCCAAGAAGCGCAGAAATAAAGAATAACCATGTTACGTTGAGATTGGTAATCCACCATATTCGTGAAAACCAGGAATTAATTGGTTGCGAAGAAGTTCTTACAAAGAATGAGTTTTTAAAATCTTCCCAAAACTGAGCCCCATTTAATAAAAAGAACTGAAGCATGGTGATTCCAAATGAAATGATGAGTGCAACGGGGATAAGTGAGAGAAAAAGATTTCGGTATTTTGTTGTTTTTCCTTGTTTTGTAAATAAGAATATCCATATTCCTATGGGGAGGAAGTAGAAGAACCAAGCAAATTGTGCCCCAATAAGTGTTGCAATGAAAAACGATATTAGATAGCGTTTCTGTTTTTTTTCATCTTTTTCAAAAAAGAAAAATATAAATAAGCTATATACAATCATTGCTGCGGGTATCGCAAACATGGTGAGCTCGAAACTTTTTCCGTAGTAGATTGCTCCAGGGAGTAGTGAAAAAATGAATAGAGAAAGCGCTGCCGTCCTTTCTCCAATAACTTTGCGTAGCGCAAAGAAAAAAGGAATGAGGGCAACAAGCAAAAATAGAAATAGTCCGAGACGCGTAGTGACCTCGGAGACTCCAAAAATCGAATAAAGGATTGCTGTTGGGATCAAGAAAAGTTGTGGGTGGTGGGTGTATGCGGTTCCTAAAAAAGTGGTTGTATCTCTAATAAATGGGTTAAAATATCCACCCCGAACCCCTAAAAATCCAACTGTATTTATGTTTTGTGATGCAACTCCATTAGTTCCAGCTATATCCTCGGTAACGTGAATAAATGGCGAATTTATCTGCCAAAGGGACACAAGAACGTAAAATATAAGAATCAATATTGGGAATAAAAGACCTCGTTTCTTTTCTTCTGTAGGTTTTTTAATCTTATTTTCTTTTTTCATGAAATAGTTCTTTTTTAAGACCTAAAAGGAACCATATGGTCATAAGTCCGTGTTTTAGTGGAAAAAGTTTTGAGTCCCCAGTTCTCGGAAAATAGGGGATGTGGTATTCCCCAAACTTTATATGTGGGGAGAGTGCTGCGCGTATTTTTATTTCTTGAGAAAGTGGCATGTCTCCACTTTTGAGTGGAAGATGTTTCAATGCATCTTTTTTAAAGACCCACATTCCTGACCACGAGTCTTGAAGTTTGATGCTAAATAAAAGATTGGTAAAGATTGTAAAAGCAATATTTCCAAGTCCTCGAATAAAAGGTTCTGATCCTTTGGAAAAAGGAATCCTGCTCGCAGAAAGGAAATCTAGGTTGTTTTCAAAAAAATACTTAAGTAGTTTCGGAATTTCTTCGGGTGAATATTGTCCGTCTGCATCAAGGGTGACAATAACATCTCCATCTACCGATTCAAATCCCTTTTGGTACGCATATCCGTATCCTTTTTTAAATTCCTTAACGACACGAGCTCCAAGTTTTTGTGCTACTTCGGCACTTTTGTCGGTTGAATTGTTGTCTACGACAAGTATCTCGTTCACCTCCTTTGGCATTGACTGAATAACGCCTCCTATAGATTTTTCTTCATTATAACAAGGAATTACCGCGGTTATTTTCATGAATATATTGTACCGTTGTCTTATCTATTGTGCTAGCCTAAAATGTTGTGGGTGTTTCTAAAATGGTTAATGTGTAGTATATTAGAAAATAAGATTTCCAAATAAAAATATGGAACCAAAATTTATTAAGACAAAATTTAAGGAGGCTTTTCTCATAGAGCCAAAGTCGTTTCCAGATACTCGTGGATACTTTACTGAATCGTATAATATAAACGATTTTAAAAAGAATGGAATCACAGATGTCTTTATTCAAGATAATTTTTCATTTTCCTTAAAAGGTGTCGTAAGAGGGATGCATTTTCAAAAAAAACCACACGAAACAAGTAAACTCGTTCAATGTGTTTTGGGAGAAATTTATGATGTAATTATTGATATTCGTCCAGAATCTCCTACATTTCGTCAGTGGGAAGGGTTTGTTTTATCAAAAGAGAATAAAAAAATATTGTATGTTCCAAAAGGATTTGCACACGGATTTTATGTAACAGGCGATCATGCGGGAGTTTCATACAAAGTTGATGAAGTTTTTTATTCGGGATATGATGGTGCAATAAGGTGGAACGATCCAGATATTAATATTCAATGGCCGATAAAAGGCGAATTGATTATCTCTGAAAAAGATCAGAACGCTCCATTATTTAAAGATATTATTTAAGGTATGAACGATTTATCTAAAGTATTGACTACTGGCGGAGATGGTATGTTGGGGAGTTATGTTAATTTTGGCATAAAAACAAATAGGAGATCTTTAGATATCACCGATCTAAAAGAGGTTAGAAGTGTTTTTCAAAACCATAAACCAGAAATTGTTTTACATTTTGCAGCGGAGACAGACGTTGATCGATGTGAGCGAGATCCCGAATATGCTTATTTTATAAATTCTATTGGAACCTATAATATTGCCCTTGTTGCCGCTGAACTTGGTATAAAAGTTGTATATATATCCACTAATGCGGTTTTTGATGGTCTAAAAAATGGTCCATATTCTGAAACAGACAAACCCCATCCAACAAATTTCTATGGGCACTCGAAACTTTTGGGTGAGTTTGCAATAAAAGAGCTCTTGGATAATTATCTTATTTTAAGGGTGTCATGGATGATGGGCGGGGGACCAAGTAAAGACCAGAAGTTCGTTTCAAAAATAATTAATCAATTAAAGAAAGATGGAACAAAAAAAATAAATGTTGTTAATGATCAATTTGGGGCACTAACCTATGCAAAAGATCTTGTTGAGGCAATAAAAGTTTTAATTAATGAAGATAAAAGAGGTATTTTTCATCTCCCAAATTCTGGATCAAGCTCTAGATACGATGTTGCAAAAGAGATTGTTAATATTCTAAACTTGAATATAGACGTAAACCCTGTGAATTCTTCTTTTTTTAATTTGGATGCAAGTAGAAATGGAAATGATCGCTTGGATTCCAGTTTGAATATTATGAGATCGTGGCAAGAGGCGCTCAGGGAATATTTAGAATCAGAATGGAAATAAAAAAATGGAAAAAAATTTTATTAAAAAAAATTCCTGTTCAAGTTGCGGCGGTAAGAACTTAATACAAATTCTTGACCTTGGGATGATGCCCCTGGCAAATGCCTTTCTTAATGAAGAGGAGTTGAAGAGTGAAGAAAAGAAATTTCCTCTTACGGTTGCTTTTTGTAATGACTGTGCATTGTTGCAAATAATGGATTTGGTCAACCCAAGCGTTTTGTTTAAGGAATATGATTATATAACGTCAGCGAGTGCCCCACTTATTCCACATTTTGAGGGTATGGCACGGATCTTGACTAATGAGTTTATAAAATCAAAAAATGATTTATTTGTTGATGTCGGAGGGAACGATGGAACGCTTTTGGCGGCGATAAAAGATAATTGTCGCGTTCTCAATATTGACCCAGCAGAAAATATTGCACCGCTTTCCAGAGAAAGAGGGGTGGAAACTTTGAGTGATTTTTTTGGCACTGAGACTGCAAAAAATGTCATAGAGAAGTATGGAAGTGCAAAAGTAGTTACTGCTAATAACGTATTTGCGCATATTGCAGACATACGGGATGCGTTTGCTGGAGCGGGTATGCTTATAGGGGAAGATGGGATCCTTGTGGTTGAGGTACATTGGGTTGGGAATTTAATAGGTGATGGAGGGTTTGACCAAATTTATCACGAACATTTGTGTTATTGGTCATTAACTGCATTAAAAAATCTTGTTAATTCTCTTGGAATGGATGTATTCAGAGTTGATTTAATCCCATTTCATGGACAATCAATGCGAGTTTTTATTTCAAGAAACAGACCTGTTGAAAATTCAGTACTTGATTTATTGAAGAAAGAAAAAGAAATACAATTAGATAAAAAAGAAGCGTTTTTGAATTTTAGGGAGAAGGTTGAGAAAAATAAGAAAATTTTAGTTAATACATTAAATGATTTGAAAAAAAATGGAAAAAAAGTCGTTGCATATGGAGCTCCAGCAAAAGGGAACACTCTTTTAAATTATTTTGAATTGACTCCAGAAATTATAGATTATGCGACAGATACAACTCCAATGAAGCAGGGAAAATTTACCCCTGGCGTTCATATTCCTGTGTTTTCACCAGAGAAAGCAAAAAAAGAAGTTCCGGACTATTTTCTTCTCTTGGCTTGGAATTATGCCGACGCTATTATGAAAAACGAGGATGAATTCAGAAAGAATGGTGGTAAGTTTATCATCCCAGTTCCTGAGATGTGGATTGTTTAATCATGAAAAAAATTCCTTGCGATATTTGTGGTACCGTTGATTTTGAAAAAGTTTTCATGCAAAAAGATGTCCGCATAAAAAGGGATGGCGCTGATGAATTTCTCGTTGTCAGATGTAAAAATTGCGGCCTTGTTTGCACAGATCAACTTGCCATACCGGAAGATATCTCAACTTATTATGGCGAGCAATATTTTTCGCAATCCAAGAGATTAAATAATATTTTATTTTTTTTAAAAAAAATAAAAACATTTTTTTTAACAGAAAAACCAACTGGAAAATTTTTTAGAAAGAGAAAACAATTTTTCGGAAAAAGTCAGGGAAATTACTTAAATATTGGTTGTGCGACTGGCGTCTTAGAAAAGTTTTTAATAAAACAATTTCCTGGATGGAAATTTTATGGAGTGGAACCTGATAGGTTTGCATATGAAGAAGCAAATAAAATAGAAGATTTTAATGTAAAATGTGGAGTTTTAGAAGAATCTGGTTTTGGTGAAAAATTTTTTGATTTGATTCTTTTAAATCAAGTATTGGAACACGTCCCAGGTCCGAGCGCAGTGTTGGTTGAGTGTTTTAGAATTTTAAAAGATGACGGAATTTTAATTATTGCTGTTCCAAATTTTGATTCTCTTGGTGAAAAAGTTTTTGAGGAAAACTGGTATCACTTAGATCTTCCAAGGCATCTTTTTCATTTTAATAAAAAGACATTGAATAAAATGCTAGAGCGGGCTGGGTTTTTTCAGGAAAAAATTGAAAATGAGGTTCTTTTTGGATCTTTTTTTAAAAGTATTTTAATAAAGAGAAAACTTGATTCAGAAAAATATAACAAAATCATTTCTTTTTTTGTTTTAATTTTTGATTCATTTCCATTTTTTTATACTCCAGTCGAATTATTTTTTGGTGGTGGACTATTTTCTGTTTTTAAAAAGAAATATGCAAAAACGTCCTAAGGTTTTTATTTTAATTTTACATTGGCAGAATTATGATGTTACAAGAAAATGTCTTAGTTCTCTAAAAAAAATAAAATACCCAGATTATGAGGTTATTGTTTTAGATAACGCATCAACAAATGAGTCAGCGAAAAGGTTAAAGCAAGAATTTCCTGAATTCCTTTTCTTTTTTAATAAAAAAAATAATGGATATGGTGCTGGAATGAATCCAGGAATAGAATATTCCTTGAACAATGGGGCTGAGTATATTTTTTTACTTAATAACGATGTTATTGTAACAAGCGAAAATTTTATAGAGAAACTCGTTTTTCTAATGGATGGCAAGAAAGAGATAGGGATTTGTGGTCCTAGGTTGTTATTCGAAAACGGAAAGTACCAGAGATCATATCGTAGTGTTTTTTTGTCCTTAGCTTTGGGATTTTATTCTTCACAAAAAGTTGTCTCTTTTTTTAGAAAAGTTCTCAGTTTGCCTGATAAGGGTAATATTTCACATAAAGTTGATTGGCTCAATGCGGTTGCGCTTTTTATAAGGGCGGATGTATTTAGAAAAATTGGGAGAATGGATGAATGTTTTTTTCTTGGCGCTGAAGATGTTGATTTGTCGATGAGGGCGAAGAAAAACGGATGGGAAACATGGTATTGTGCTGAATCAGAGCTTGTTCATTTAAGCTTCGTGAGCCATGAGAATAATGACGGTGTTGGCTACGATAAATATTGGGTTGAGAGTACTATTCTTTTTTTAAAAAAATATTATCCACTCTATTTAGTATTTATAGTTAAATTCCTCATGTTTTTTGGTCTCGCTCTTCGTGGAATTCAATGGATGCTTTTAAGTTTATTTAATAATACCTATCTGAAAAGGGCAAAAAGATTTTTTACGATTGGTTACCTTTCATTGGTTATGTGGCCAAAATGTACAGATAAAATATGACGACATCCGTTTTTATTGTGGTTTTAAATTGGAATAATTTTAATGACACAAAAAAGTGCATTGATTCTGTATTGGGGTCAACTTTTGATGATTTTCTTATCTTGCTAATTGATAATGGCTCATCTGATGATTCTTTAGTGAAGCTTAAGAAGGAATTTGAATATAACAAAAAAGTTACTTTTTTATCTAATCAAAGAAATTTTGGATATGCAGGAGGGGTTAATCCAGGAATTAGGACGTTTCTCTCTGAAAATAAATTCAAATATCTTTGGGTATTAAATAATGATATTGTTGTTGATAAAAACGCACTTAAATTTTTAGTTGATGGTTTGGCGAGTAATACTGATTCTAAAATAGCAGGACCAACTATTTTTTTTGAAGGAACAGAAAAAGTTATGGAACAATACTATAAATTAAATCTGTTTCTTGGCAAATATGAAGTCAAAAAAAATTTAGATAGATCAAAAATAATCAGATTAGAGAATAATAAAAAAAATTTTATTGGTGGTGCCGCAATTTTTCTCGAGAGAGATGCTGTTGAAAAAATTAACATAATTCCCGAAGAATATTTCATGTACAATGAAGACGTGGATTGGCACATGAAAATAAAAGGAGAAAAATGGGGGTATCTTTATATTGGACCCGCTCACGTTTGGCATAAAAGGAGTGCGTCTTCTGGGGGAAGAAAATCAATTATGCCAGATTATTATGATTCAAGAAATTTTCTTTATTTCATAAAGAAATTCTATCCTCTTTGGTTGCCCTATGAGTTATTAACATCTTTATTTAATAAAGTTCTTCCCAAAATATTACGGAGAGAGTGGATTAGGTTGAGGTATGTTTTTTGGGGATTTTATGATTTTTTTGCTGGAAAAATGGGAATTTTTGAAAGAAAATAATTATGAAAATTTCAGTAATTACTCCATTTTATAATGGATCAAAATTTATCAAAAAGTGTATCCAAGGAGTACAATCTCAATCTGTCACTGATTTTGAATATATTATCATAGACGATGGATCTGAGGATGAAGAGCTTTTGATGCTTAAAGGCGCCTCAAAAGAATTTTCCAATGTCACTATTTTTTCGACAAAAAATGAAAAACAGGCTGCGGCAGTAAATTTTGGAATCAAGCAAGCAGGGGGAGAATATATAGCATTTTGTGATCAAGATGACTGGTGGTTGCCAGAAAAATTAGAAAAACAAGCAAAATTTTTGGATGAACATCAAGACATTGATCTTGTTTATTCAGATGCTTTTTTAGGAGATGAGGCTGGAACACTGAGGCATGAAACATGGATGCAATCTCGAAAAGTCTTTGTGTGTACTGGGGGATATACTGAGTGTGCTAAGAAGCTTTTCGAGAGAAATTTTATTTGCGCGCCATTAGTCGTTATGGTTAGAAGTAATGCGCTATTAGCCATCGGGGGTATAAACGAGCAATATACTAGTGCTTATGACTATGATTTATGGTTCCGATTATTAGAGTGGGGTTCTAAATTTGCTTACTTAGATGAGCCACTTGCTGTTTGGAGGTCTCACTCGCAGAATGAAAGTGGAGACGTGCGAAGAGCAAAGAAAATACAGACAAAAATACTTCTGAATTTTCTTATTCGAAATAAAAAATTTGTTTTTAAACATCCGATATTGGTCGTAATAAAATTTTTTAGGATTCTTTTAGGTTTTTTAGTGAATTACAATCCCTACTAAAACAGAATATGGAATTTATTAGAAAATATAAGAGTTTATTTATTTCATTGCGATCAAATGTAGTACGCAAGAAGTTTTTGATCCAAAAAACAATTGTAAAATGGATAAAAATCGTGTTTCTTGTTGTTGAAATTCCATTTGAATTGGTGGGGGATGCCCTTTTCTTTTGGAGACGATGTTTAAAAAAGAAATTTATTAACCCACAAAAAATTCTTATTGTTCGCATTGATCAATTTGGAGACGTGTTATTTTCCACGTTTTTGCTTCCTATTTTGAAAAAAAAGTATCCAGAATGCGAAATTGATTATTTGGTAAATCCAAAAACGTTAGCGATTTTAAAAAACAATCAGTATATACAGAATGTTTATTTGTGGGACGAGATCGCCCTTCATTTTATTGCGGGGAGAAAGGAAGGATCAAAAACCTCAATATCCCAAGCACTAAAGAATAATCAAGAAGTAATCAAGAAGCTTAGGGGAGAAAATTATGATTATGTAATTAATGGACGAGCGTTTGTTCCCAGCTCAAATATATGGTGGAAATTTATAAAACCAAAACGCTTGATAGCATTTGATATATCCGAGCAGAGTTTTCTCGCTGATTATTGGGCGGAATATGGCCTTAAAAGTGAGGAGTGGGAAAACTATATGAATCTTTTGCTTCCACTTGGCATTGCAAAAAACGAATTTTTTTATGAGCCAGTATTCAATAATTTTGATGATTCTATTTTTAATAAATACGAATTTCAGTCATTGAGGGGGAAAAACTACATAGTGTGTGCGCCCGTTTCTTTTGATAAGGACAGGCAATGGGAAGTTGAGAGCTGGCGAAAAGTCATTGTTGCATATCGTGATGCTGGTAATGCGGTTGTATTCACTGGTATACAAAGTCAGCTTGAATATATAAAAAATATTTTGGATGGAGTTGATGGAAAAGATATTATTGTTGCCACCAATCTCACACTTCCTGAGTTGGGTAGTATTTATAAAAAAGCAAAGTTATTTTTAGGGATCGAATCATTTCCTGCGCATCTTGCACTTGCGCTTAAAAAACCAATTATCTGTCTTATGCGAAACGATGCATATTATTTGAAAGGATTTTCTTCGGCCAAAACTGCCTCAGCTCGCTCAATGATACCGCTTCTTGAGGGACGAGTATTTGCGTTGGATATAAAAACAACCTCCGTAGAGAAGGTTGTCGAAATTGTGAAGTCTTTGTAGTTATTCAACCATTGTTTTTGGATTAATTTTTTGGAGCAATGGTTCTTTTTGTAAAACGAGAAGTCCAAGATATATGACTCCTCCAAATCCTATAGTGAATACTACGTGCGGGGAAATAAGAGAAATAAGTAGGCACGCAATTCCCATTCCAACCGATGCGAGAATTATTTTCTTTATGTGAGGAAATAATGAAAAAGGAATAATTTTTTTCATACTGATCCAAAGCCACCCATTTGAAAAAAGTTGTGCAATAAGTGTTGCAAAGGCGGATCCCGTGACGCCATAGGGGGGAATAAGTAAGAGATCGAGGATTAGATTTGCAACCGCGCCAAGTCCATATGCAACAATAAATGTTTTTTGTTTGTGATGTGCAAATAAAATATTTCCTAAAATTGTTCCCGTAAACACAAGTGGTACGGTAAGGAGTAATACCTGAAATGGCATAGAGGCATCAATAAATTTATTTCCAAAAATAAAAACTGTAAGAGGTATACCAACAACAATGCCACCCACAAGAACGGGGAACGCAAACATCATAGACAGAGAGAGTGCCTTTTCTACTGTTCGTTTCACCTTTTCAACTTTTCCTTCCGCGACATACCTGCTCACTATTGGAAAAATGCTTGCTGCAAAAAGTGCTGGAAGAACATAGAGGAACATTACTGGGCGCTGAGCAGCACCATAGAGTCCTAAGTCGTGAGCGGTGCGAAACCAACCAATAACTAATGTATCTACATTAATCATTAAATTACCAAAGAGCCCCATTAGTGCAAATGGCCACGAACTAAAAAACACTAATCGTGCATACTGCAGGCTGAAATTACTTAAAAGTCCAGAAAAATCTTTTCGCAGTATATAGAACGTGATGAGTGTTCCAATTATTATTCCGGTTGTGTAGCCATAAGCTAAAAATTTTGCTGAGGGAAAAACAAGCAATGCAGCGATTCCAAGAATAGTAATAAGTCCATCGGTAATAATGTTTGCTCCCGACTCAATTTGCATCTTGTTTTTTGCTCGAGCAATAGAAAAGGCAAATCCACGAAGAGAATCAAACGCGAGAAGCACGCTTACCGTAAGAAGAAGTTCTTGAATTCCTTTTACATTTGTGAGATATGGTCCCACAAACATAGTGATGCCTATGGTGACGGTAAGTGCAATAAGCTTAAGAATAAATGTAGTGGATGCGTAAATCTTGGTTTTCTCTGGTTCTTGCACCGCCTGACGAGTAAGTATTCCAGAGAGACCCATATCAGAAAATACTCCAAAAAGACCCGCAAAACTTAATGCGTATGAAAAAACACCGTATCCTTCGGTGCCCAATATGCGTGCTGCATACATTATCATAATTGCCCGAATGGAACGACTTACAATTGTTCCAAGGGTGAGCCAAAATGTATTTTTTGCTATTGTCTGCGATTCTGTTTTGTTCTCAAAAAGGAATGACTTAATCTTCGGTATCATAGATATATCCCCATTGTACCCGTCTTTCCCCAAAAACTGAATATCTCCACTATTTTCCAAAAGAATATAAATTGATAAATACATTTGTTAATACTTACCGGCGACCGCCGGTAAGTATTAACATCACAAGTGATATAATAAATAAGCAAAGAAAAAGAATGAAAGAGAAGATAAATACAATAAAAAGGAAAAAGAGACGATGGGGGACAAAATCAATGCTTATTCTTGAATTATTGAAGGAGGGGGCATTTTGTACTGCTGATCTGTTTGGGGAAATGTTTTTAAATCCAATAACACCAAAACAACGATATGCACGTGCAATTTTTGGACGACAAATAAAACATGAAGAATTTCACATTCCAAGAAATACCAAGATCACACTGTATAGGA
This sequence comes from Parcubacteria group bacterium LiPW_41, assembly GCA_007375535.1. GTDB lineage: Bacteria > Patescibacteriota > Minisyncoccia > UBA6257 > GWB1-50-10 > LiPW-41. The sequence goes on from VMEM01000004.1 coordinate 50,733, forward strand.
CGTTATATAACTTAGAAAAACAAGGATTAGTAGAAAAGAAGAATGGAGCGTGGGAGATAACGCGTGACGGAAAAGAAAATATTATAGAATCTTTACAGATAAATAGGGGGAGAAAATATATTTGTAAAAAATCTGAATACTATACAATTGTTGCTTTTGATATACCAGAAAAAATAAAAGCGAAGCGAGAGTGGTTGAGAGAGGCACTTGTGAATATGGAATTCTCTTTATTACAACAAAGCGTTTGGATAGCAAAAAAGAAAATTCCCGGAGAGTTTATTAAAGATCTACATAATATGAGAATTTCTAAGTTTGTTCATATTTTTGAGGTGACCAAACACGGAACGATATAATACAATATAAAAGTAATATTATTTGTTAATACATACCGGCGACCGCCGGTATGTATTAACATGTGCGGGCACACTTCAATATAGAACTAGAAAATAAAGAGAGCTCACCGATTCGGCGAGTTCTCTTTATTTGTGTGTGATTTAAATAAGTTTTACGAATATCATTTTCACTGTTTTAAGAACAATGAAGTCGTCGGTGATGGTTGAACGATGTTTGATGTAATAAATATCGTATGCGAGTTTTTCTTTTGAATCCTCAACCGATGCGCCATAGCGGTAATTTACTTGTGCGTGTCCAGTGAATCCTGGGCGAATGATGTGGCGAATATTATAAAACGGAATTTCTTTTTCAAGGGTCTTGGTGAATTCAGGGCGTTCTGGGCGTGGGCCAACGAGTGAGATGTCTCCGCGAAGCATATTCCATGCTTGTGGAAGTTCGTCGAGATGTGTATATCTCAAAAACTTTCCAACTTTTGTGGTGCGGTCATCATTTTGTGTTGACCATTGTGCACCATCTTTTTCTGCGTCGGCGCGCATACTTCGGAATTTATAAAGTGTAAACGGAACATTATTTTTTCCTATTCGTGTTTGTGAATAAATAACTGCACCTCGTGAAGAAAGTTTTATAAGAAGTGCGATAAGAAGTGAGGGGATAAAGAAAATTAAAATAATTAGAATTGCAGCAGCGATGTCTGTGGTGCGCTTTACCATATCATAAATTGGTCTACGAACGGTGATGTGTTCGATAAACCAACTTTCGTCGAGTTCATCAATTGGTTCTTTTTCAAACACTGATTCGTAAAAATTTGGGAATGTCATCACCGAGGTTTCAAGTGGAAGAAGTTTATAGAGTGCTGAAAGTGTCGTTGGGTCGGTGAGCGCATTTTTTTGTATAACAATTAATCGTGAATCTGTCTTTGTTATTATCTCAGGAAGAGATTCAAGCGCTTCTTTTGTCACCACTTCAATCCATTTAGTGACGTTGAATCCAACCTGTGGGTTTTCTTTTAAAAATTGAACAGTAGAAGAGAGGAGTGGAGTTGATCCGAGAATGATGGTATTCGCAGCACTTCGAACAAAAAGTGTTCGAACGCGCATTCTCCAGAAATAAAGAAAAAGGAATGAAACAACCCCAAAGATAATGAGGTTGGTCTTTGGCATAACTCCGAACACGGTAGGGAACAAATAGAAGCAAATCACCGAAAGCCCAGAGGCAAGAATGATGCCCCCAAACAGTGCCTTAATGAGCCATTCCCGCCCTCTGAATGCCTTGTAGCGGTAGAGATCGCCCCAATAGAAGACTATGAGCCATAAGACGAAGACAACAGAGAATGGAACAACGTGGAGATTCCAGTTTTCATAAAAAAGGCCACTATCGCGGTAACGAATGAGAAGGGTAACCGCAAGGGCCACATACAGCACTATGATATCTCCAATAAGGAGAAGGGATTTTTTGTAGATTCCCATAACGCTTTTATACTACCCTAATTTGCATATTTATCAAATAAAATGCATACTATGGACACTGATTTTTAAAAATTGAAAGGAGGTCACAATGAAGAAATGGGCTCTATCGCCTTTAATCCGGTATTTTCGAGCGGGGCTAGTTCCATGGATAATGGTGGCACTCGTGTTCTTATTTTGGAATATCGTTTCTGGTCCGCTGGGATTTATTACAAATAACTTCTTCTTGAAAATTGTTTTGTTGTTTCCGATTGTTGTGGTAACTGGTTTTTTGAAGGAACTCTTCAAAAAAATTAAAAAACACATAATCAAACGAACATTTATTCAGGAAATGTTTCCGGATGCACTGAAGGGGAGGAAGGTTGTTCGTTGGCCAATCGCTCAAGATGTATATGCAGTTGGTGTTCTCTTAAAAGAGGATGAGGCGCGTGGAGTTTCTACGGTTATGGACGTTATGGGTGGACCAACGTCACTTACGTGGAATCAACGCGAAGTAAAATCATCTCTTGTTTCTGAAATAGAAGGACGAACGTCAATGGATCTTTTTGCTCAGCTTATATCGTTAGGCGCAAATAAAGAATAAGACCCCGCTATGGGGTCTTTTTTAATATTCTCAATCTGTTGAGGTCGGACCTCAACAGATTGAGAGTGAAGACTAAATCACAAAAGTCTATAATCTTTGCGGGACTTAAGTTGTCCACAGAATTACGGGTGAGAGATGTAAAAATTTTGATACAATAAAGATAAGAAAGAACAACGAGCATATAATCGTGTTCGTTTTTCTATATGGAAACTATTATTACTCCACCGCAACTTCCCGTAGCAAATATGATTGATCTCAATCATCATCGCCGATCCGCGTATTGGACGTTTGTGGTTGGGTTTTTGGGAATTATTTCATTTGCGATCTTGGGGCTCTATGCAATTTCTGCATACGAGCGGAGTCAGCAAGCACAAATGGATACAATGTTAAATGATGCTGCATCAACTCGATTCTTTCCTTCTAGTAGTATTGAAGAATAATTATTTATGAACCCAGAGATACAAAAAATTCTCCAACCAGAACCTCTCCCTTCGCGGTCCACAAAAGCGGTCCGCCAGTTCGTTGTTTTTATATTTATTATTATTGCGGTTATTCTCGCAATCTTTTTGTTGGCTGAATACGACCGTCGCCAAAACGCAAAAGCGGTAGACCAGTTGAATCAAATGGTTCTTGATATCCAGAAAGCAGATTATGAGGAGGCAATGAGGGATACTTATGGAGGAAAAACTCCACAAGAGACGCTTTTACTCTATATTACTGCGGTTGAAAAAGGTGATTATGAGTTTGCGAGTAAATATTTCATTGGAACGAAGCAAAAAGAGGAATTGGAGAGACTAAATAAATCAAAAAGAGAAGAAATAACTATGTATGTATCAGAGCTCAAAAATGTTTTAAAAAACGACGGTGTTTATTCTCAACAAAATCAGCGATTTAATTTTGATGGAGATATACTTTTAAATTTAAAGCAATATCCAAACGGAATTTGGAAAATTATAGAAATATAAATTAATTACAATTACACACAATGAATTTCAAGAAAACTCTGTTTGTTTTCTTAGGAATATTTCTGTGCTCTGCCTTTTCTGTACTCGCGTATGACGATGACACCACTCACCCCGCACTCACGCAGGAAATTTTACGATTTTACAATCTGACACATCCCGACCAAACACTTTCTGAAAATGATCAAACACTTATTATTGAGGGAAGTAAAGACGAGGACATTACTCCTCGTTGGGTAAATCATTTTTATGATCCCGTACATAACGTTGGGTGGACTGGAGAACACCAAGGAGACACCCCAGCACTCGCAACACAGGCGTTTACTCGTGTGGGGATTATCTCTCGAAAGCCACTCTCGGCACTCGAGTGGGCAGTGAATGATTTGGCCCAATATGATTACTCTAGATACGGAGGAGATCATTCATGGAGAACAGGGCTCCAAGCATATGCAAAAGATGATAGAGAAAATGCGATGCGAGTACTGGGGCACACACTTCATTTGCTTGAAGATATGGCGGTACCAGATCACACACGGAATGACTCGCACGCGCCACTTAAAGAGGTAACGGGGGATGAGGGGTCTCCATATGAAGCGTATGCAGTGATGTGGAATAGAGACACTATTAAAAAATTAAAAATTCCAGAGACATTAGTGAGTGAGGGAAAGCCAAGTGTCTCTTACACAACAATTCAAGACTCGTTGCATTCGATTGCTGAGTATTCGAATAAATATTTCTTTTCGAAAGACACTATTAATGATCAAAAATATGAAAATCCAAAGATCATTACTGTTGATAGAAATTATATATATGGAGTTGATGAAAGAGGAGAAGAAATTAAACTCGGAGAAATAAAAAGGAGAAGTGATAGCACGGTTTCTCTGAAAACTGAATTTATTTTTTCTGAGAAGAAAGATATTTTAAGTTCTTATTTTTCTCGACTTGCTTCAAAAACAGTTCAAAGTGGTGCGGGGGTAATTGAACTTTTTTTGAAACAGGGTGAGGACCAAAAAATTACCAACGAGTTTGCTCCGCGTGTGATGGGAATTGATCGACACGCGTTTCGTACGCCAGCATTTTCATTTATCTCCGAGGCAGGACGGGCATTTTTTGCTGTTGCTGAAATGTTCGGAACCGTTTCAGATGCCATTGTTTCATTTGTTGGTGGAAGTGAGCAGGAAGAAACAAAAAATGAGGAACCGTTCGGGGAATTAGTGTTAGATACCGAACCAGATGCTGAGATGGTTCCAATTGTTCAGGATTTAACAAAAGAAGAGCCAATAATAGAAGAAACCAACGACGAACCAATACAACAACAGGAGGTTGCGATAGAACAAGAAATAGAAATTCAAAGACCAGTTCGATCTGAGTTTATTTCGACAACAACAGAAATTGTTGAACAAAAAAGCACTAGCACAACTTCAACCGTTCAAACAATAAAAAATACCACAACAAGAACAACATCGGGTGGTGGAGGTCCTAATGTTGAACAGGACAATTTCCCAAATGCAAAAATTGATATTTTGGAGATTATGTATGACGCTCCAGGAAGCGATGAGGGAAATGAGTGGGTGGAAATTTACAACTCAGGAACCACGACGGTAAAAATAAAAGATTTGCGATTTGTAGATTCGGGACAGAGACATTTAATTTCGTTGTCACGAGGAAGTGAGGTATTAATGGCATATGATTATGGAATTATTGCAGATTCACCAGAAAAGTTTTTAGAAAAATATCCGAGTTACACTGGATCAATTTGGAAAAGCGCAATGTCTCTTTCAAATACACATGATTTGCTTGCGATGGCGGGGAATATTCGGAATTTGGGTGAGGCAGAATATTATGGCTCGTCTGGCGCCGGTGGCGATGGAAATTCTTTGCAAAAAATTGGAAGCACTTGGTATGCTGGGGCTCCAACACCGGGAAGAGAAAATTCATATTCACCGCCACATAATAATCAAAAACCCGTTGTTGAGTTTTCATTTTTTCCTGGAGCACCAAAAGAACGGGAAGTTGTGACACTTCTTGCGTCATCAACTGATTCCGATGGAACGATTTCAAAGTATGTTTGGAAATTTGGTGATGGTGGTGAATTTACTTCACTAGTTAATTCAACAGAACATACATATTCAACGGTGGGGACATATAATGCTGAAGTCGATGTGTACGACAATGAAAACGAATATACGCGGGCAACAACCACGATTTCTATTGAGCCAAGCAATGGAAAAGAGGCAGATCATGTAGTGATTTCTGAAGTTCAATATGGGGGAGTGGACGCAGGAGATGAGTTTATTGAATTGTACAATCCAACAACAAGCACTATTAATATGACGGGATGGTCAATTCAATATACATCGGGGCGAGTGACAGAAATAACACCGAGTGTGGTTTCAAAGAAAAATTTCGTCGCGTCCTCTTCTATCCGTGGTGAGGGATATTTTCTTATTGCACGAAGTATGAGCGCGAGTGGAAATGATGGGTATAGCGCTTCTCCAATTCCCGATCTTTCACATCGATCATTTTCTATGTCGAGTGCATCAACGGGTGGTTTAGTGTTTCTTGTTAAAAACAATGAAGATGTTGAGTCGGTGAACGATGGAGATATTGTCGATTTTGTAAATTATGGAGATTTTGAGCTATCAAACGGAAAATCATTAGAACGAAGGGGATGGAATGGGTTAATGTGCGCCTCGGCGCTTCAAGACGGCTCTGGTGAATTTCAAGGAAATGGATGTGATACAGAATATATGCATTCCGATTTTGAAGTGAGAAACAATCCCCAACCACAAAATAGTGGGAGCATGATTGAGCCGCGCGATGCTCCAACAATTCCTGAAAAACAAGTTGGGAAAACAACATATGCAGAATTTATAAAAAATGATAATGCGATCAATTTCTCTTGGAGTACCTCTACTGATAGTGAAGGAGGAATTGTGTGGTATGACATTACAATGACTTCTGGAGCGAGTAGTACGCTCATTACTCATACAACATCAACATCATTTTTATATGTGCCAGAGTATGTTGGAAAAGAATATAGTTTCAAATTAAAAGCATGTGATCGCGATGGTGCGTGTTCTAATTCTGTGGTTATTTCTGTTTCCGTTCCAAGTTATGCAGGGGAGGTATATTTTGGGACAAGAAATGGAGAGACGATCATTGAGCTAACAACCGAGCGATATCCATTTCTTCCTGGTTTCAGTGATATAAACCAAGAAAAAAAATTAGTTGCATATTTTAATACAGATGCGGAATTTACTTCACAAACAGAAGAGTTTGCAAATTTACCAAACACGCTCACGCTTAAATTTATGGGATGTCATGGATATGAGGCATACACAAAAGATGTTGTGTTTCCTGGTGATATAAATACATGTCGTGGGTTTGGACCAGGTTCTGGGAACTACAGCATTTATTACACCGAAGATAATGTAATTACTTTACGACCAACATTGCCTAGTGGAAGGACAGAATTTTTACCAAGCGATTTTATTACTTTTGCATTTTATTCTCTAGATCGAGGCGCGTCGGGACGGTATTTTAATTTAATTACGCGCGATGCAAAACGATATTATTTCAATTCTTTGGAGAATAAAGGAAAAAATCCTGTGGCACATGGACCGATTCAATCTGAATTTAAACCTGATCAATCTTCAATCGAATTGCGGTGGATGAGTCCAACGGACCCAGACTCAAGAGATGAAAAAATATCAAATGAATATGCAGTTTCTACATCAACTGCCACAAGCACGCTTTTATGGGTTGGTTCTGGGTGGAGCACTACTACGTTATTTGTTACTGGAATAGAGTTTCCGACGTACGCACATATTCGTGCAAGGGACACCGATGGGAATTATTCCGATATTATTACTGATCCAATTAATCTAACCTCCCCAACTGTTCTTTTTTCTCAAATTGAATCTGATAATTATGAGCACCATATTGGAACTTCATATGCACATTATGCAGAAAATGATGAAGCGGGATATCAAAATGTTATTCTGCACTCAACAACAACATTTGATGTGGTTGGACTAAAAGCATGGAAACATACAATGAATGATTCTGGTTTAAGACTTGTGATATATCCGTCACTTCCTTCGGGACTTCCTGATTTTGCTACTGTTATTGGAAAAACGCAGATGGGGAATTTTACCTCAATTAGTCAATGGACTGAAGTTCTACTTACATTTGAGACTCCAATAACTTTTGATCCAGAAATTCCATATTGGTTTGGGCTTGATGTTCCTGGTGCAGCGCGCGGCGCGGAGGTAGGATGGAAAATTGCGACACGAAATACTGACACCCCAACACTTGGGCGTGCGGGGTGGGGAATTGGTCCAGGGAGAAATGAAACATGTAATGGTGCGTGCACATATACCGAAGCAGATCAGCGCTCGCACGAGTGGTGGATAAAAATTGGAAAGCGATAATAATCACAATCCAATCTGTTGAGGTCGGACCTCAACAGATTGGATTTATGACATTTTTAGATAGAAAACAAAAATTCCTCATTGCTGAGGAACTTTTGTGTAAGTGTGATATTCAATTGTTAGTTAAGAACAACGATTTCTGCATAAGCAATTCCGAATTTTAATGCCTCTTCTTTGGAGTTCATCCAAATATCAACATTATTCTTCTTTCTTGAGTGCATGCGGTCTTCAACCACGAACACTTTATTGCCAAACAGTTTCGGTATTTTAACTTTAGTTCCAAACGGAAGAAGGTTTGTAGCGATTATGCCATCGCGCACTGTTGTTCCCATTGCAGTGATGAACGGTGTGTCATCAGTCTCTTCGGGAGTGCTAGAATAGGCGGTGATCCAGACTTTTCGGCTTTGAATTGCTTCAGCCTCGACATCATCTGGCGCCTCGGCGGCACGAGCGATACTAACTCCATTCGGTTTGGCGGTATGAAGGGCTTTCAATGTTGGTGTTTCCGATGGCATCGGGAACGTAACTATCAAAATTCCTATCACGGCCGTTACTACCTTTTTACCCATATTAAAAACCCCTGTAGGGGTTATACAGGAGTAGATTAGCATACATTCCCCAAAAATGCAAGCAAAATCGAGAAAAACCGCTATTTTATTGAGTTTTTTGGGGTTCTGTGTAACACTAAAACTAATGACTTTGAAGGTGATCATGAAAACGAAGGACTTTGTGGCATTTAACAAACCTGCCGGTGTTTTGGTGCACCGAGCATATGGAATGGAGCCACGAGAGGGGGAAGAAGTGCTCACTGACATCGCGTTGAAGTTATTTCCGGAGATTGCGAATGTGGGAGACAAGCCTGAAGAGCGTCCAGGAATTGTTCATCGACTTGATAAAGAAACATCGGGAGTGATTGTGGTAGCACGTAATCAAAAGTTTTTTGATTTTCTTAAAGAACGTTTTAAAAACCATGAAGTTGAAAAACATTATCTTGCACTTGTTGCGGGGAAGCTGATTGGAATGGGAAGAATCGACAAACCAATCGGACTCAAACCAGGAACGACACGCCGAAGTGTGCGCGCGAGAAATATGAAAATGGTGAAGGAGGCGATCACTGACTATCGCGCAAAAAAAATGTATATATCAGAAACAATGGGGAGGGCAGTGTATTACACATTACTCGAAGTTATTCCACGAACAGGACGAACGCATCAGATACGCGTTCACTTCGCTGCAATGGGACACCCAATTGTTGGAGACACAATGTATGGACCAACGGGAAACTCATTGGGACTCACGAGACATTTTCTTCACGCTGAGTCACTAGAGTTTTCAACTCCCGGAGGAAAACGTGTTCGTATTGAGGCAGACCTTCCCGATGATTTAAAAAAGGCATTAGAAAAATTAAATTAAAAATCCCCCGAAAGGGGGATTTGGTTATATCGGATGTGCGTCACAATGAAATGGATTCACCACTATAATATTGTGTGAGTTTTTAAATACGCACCATTTTTTAAACATTTCTTCTTGATTGTAAAGGCGGATTTTTGAAACAAGTTCATCGGGGAGTAAATCAAGACCAAATCCAAGGAATTCTGCTTTTCCGAATTCATATAGATCAAAAAAATTTACATTAAATTTTTTGTTTATATCTGATTTGGTAAGTTCTTTTGCATTTCCTTTTACCCCCTCGTTTTTATGAAGAAATGAATTAAGTGGAGCACTTAGTATTGCGTGTGCAATCATTGCTGATTGTGTCTCTGTCCCAAAGTGGTTATAGAGAAATACCTCTCCTTTGTTAAACATTTCTATCTCCTTATTGTTGTAAATGTTAACTATACAATAGGACAAAAATATGAGTTAGTCAATGTAGAAGATATTATTTGTTGCGTTCGAATTTGTATTTATTATAATTAGGCGTATATGGAGCATGAAAATAAAAAAGACTATCTTCTTCCTGGAAGTATTTTAATTGCAGCGTTACTTATCGCAGGCGCGTTGTTTTATAATGCAGGAAAGACAAATGAACAAAATGTTGAAAAGAAGGCACTCGACATAAATTCTATACAAGATCTTTCTCCAAGTAATGTAAATCCAATTTCGGATAGTGATCACAAACTTGGTCCTGAGAGTGCGCCAATAAAAATTATTGCGTTTTCAGACCCTGAGTGTCCGTATTGCAAAGATTATCATTTTGTTTTGAAGGATTTAATGAAGGAGATGCCAGGAAAGATACAACTTATATTTCGAAACTTCCCACTTTCTGGACACAAACAATCAAAACAAGAAGCAACTGCAATGGAGTGTGTTGCTGACTTGAAAGGAAATGATGCATTTTGGAGTTATCTCGATAGAATTTTTGAGGCCACCCCTTCAAATGATGGACTTGATCTTGCACTTCTTCCAAAATTTGCAGAAGAAGTTGGCGTAGATAAATCAAAATTTGAATCATGTCTTGCCTCAGGAAAATTTGATGCGCTTCTTGATGAAAACATACAGAATGGAAAAAATGCAGGACTACGCGGAACCCCATACTCTGTTGTTATTGCTCCAAACGGACAGTATCTCCCACTGAATGGATATCTCCCCCTTGAAGAATTTAAAAAGGTAATGGAGGAGGTGATAAACCAAAAATAAAGCAGTCATCCAAAAATCTCTCTCTGAGAGATTTTTCTTTTGTGGGAATATTCGTATAATGGGAATATGCATTGGAACTATTGGATTGTTTTTGGAATAGGAATTTGGGTCTTACTCTCTCCATGGATATTGGGTTTTTCTTCTTATAATATTGCGTTGTGGAGTAATATTCTTTCTGGGTGTCTTATATCTATCTTTGTTCTTTGGAACTTCGTCCCTCCAGAGGAATAGTGTTTAAAAATTTATTTAATATTTATGTACGATTTAATTATTATTGGTGGTGGTCCTGCGGCTGTGTCTGCGGGAGTCTATGCGGGAAGAAAGCGTTTGCACACGCTTGTTATTACTAATTCATTTGGTGGGCAATCTGTTGTATCAAACGATATACAAAATTGGATTGGAACTCCTTCGATTTCTGGATTCGAACTTGCACAGTCACTTGAAAAACATTTGCGCGCACAACCAGATATACAAATTGAAGAGGGAGAGGGAGTAGAAAAAATAGAAAAAAAAGAAGATGGAACATTTGTGGTATCAACAAAATCAAAAACGTTTGAAACAAAAACAGTGCTTATTGCTTCTGGAAGTGGAAGAAAGAGATTGAATGTTCCTGGAGAAAATGAATTTGAGGGAAGGGGCGTGTTTTATTGTTCTATTTGTGATGCTCCGTTATTTGGTGAAAAAACTGTTGCGGTGGTCGGTGGGGGAAATTCTGCACTTGAAGCTGTTATTGATTTAATGAAATATGCATCAAAGATTTATCTTTTGCATCACGGAACTGAATTGAAGGGAGATCCAATAACACAAGAAAAAATAAAGAGTTTGAGTAAAGTTGAAATTATATATCAAGCAGAGACGAAAGAAATAAAAGGGGATGGAATGGTTTCTGAAATTGTGTTTACTGATTTAAAGACAAACGAAGAAAGGACCATTGCGGTTGATGGAGTATTTATTGAGATTGGTGCTGTTCCAAACAGTATGTTTGCTTCGGGACTTTTGGAGATGAACAAATACGGCGCAATTGTTGTTGATGCTCGAACGCAGGCCACAACATGCAAGGGTATTTGGGCGGCGGGAGATGTTACTGATATTCCATATAAACAAAATAATATTTCGGTGGGAGATGCAGCGAAAGCTATATTAAACATTTATGAATTTCTCCACAGTCGCTAAAACAGGTGTGCTATAATATTCGTATGAGTATAAATAAAACAAATAAGGTCCTTCTCATTGTTATTATTATCCTTCTTGTATTACTTGCTGGGTTCGTAATTATAAAAGAAGTGATTGGGAAGCCTACATACACTGCTGTGTATTTAAAAACGGGCGATCTTTATTTTGGAAAATTGGTACGATTTCCATACTTTGGTTTGAAAGAGCCATATCTCTTGCAGGTAAACCAAGCGAACCAACAGAATCCATTAAGCGTTCAAAGATTTAAAAATGTGTTCTGGGGTCCATCAGATGTTTTGAAGATAAATCGTTCCGAGGTTGTGTGGTATACAACACTTCGTGATGATAGTGATCTCGCAAAAGTATTTGTTCAGAATCCTGATCTTCTTCCTCAGCAGTCTGCGCAGCAACAAGCGCCAGTACAGCAGGCACCAGTTCAGCAAGCTCCAGCACAAGAAGAGAAAAAATAATAAAAAAATCCGATGCGAGAGCATCGGATTTTTGTTATGATGATAGTAATGGTCAATGATAAATGCTTTTTAAAACGAGAGAGGGGACAGGCTACGCTTGCATTTATTATTCTCATTAGTGGACTTATTTTGGAAATTGCAGTCGCGGGCTCCTTTGTTACTTATTTTTTGAGCACCTCTGGTATGGGTGAGAGGCTCTCCGCCCGTGCTTTATCTGTTGCGTCTTCTGGGATAAGGGATGCGCAGATTCGTCTTGTTCGGCTCGGTTCTTTGTGTGGCGATCTCCAGCCGTATTCATTTAGCATTGATCAAGACACCGCAACTATTTCTTCGTCGCGTGCTACTGTTGGTGGAAATTGTGAATATACTATTACTGCATTGGGAGTAGCAGGAACGAGACAGCGAAAACTTGTTGCGGTATTATTAATGGATACTACCACGGGACTTGCTGAATTGAGGTCGGTAAATGAACGTCCAGTTCAATAATGAATTTACAAATAACTCAACAAATAAAATATTTTCTTGAGCGGTTGAGTTCGAAACCAAATGTTGGTGGCCTTTTAATAACTGATTCTGCGTTGCTACATCTTTCAATAGAAGCGGGGAAAGTGCGACCACTTACAATAAAACTTCCTTATGGAATTATTCGAGAGGGACGCGTACTTGATATACAAAAATTTAAAGAAGCATTAACTCAATTGCATGGAGCATTATCAAACGATCCAAAAGTGATTGTTCCACTTACTATTATTCTTCCTTCCGCGGGGGTATATACGCAAAGTTTTACTGTTCCAAATATTGGAATGGATAAATTGAAAGAGTCTGCGAATCTAAACATACAGATGATTTCTCCGATGTCTCCAGAACATGCATATATGAGTTGGCAGGTAGCGCGTGAGACACAAGATCAATTTGAACTTTTGGGGGCGTTTGTTGATAGATCATTTGTTGATGTGATTCGACATGCATTTGAGGAGTCGAGATTTTCTCCTGTTGCATTTGAGTTTCCTTCACTTTCGCTTTCTCGACTTATCGCTCTTGCAAATATAACCGGAGAAAAACCAGCGCTTCTTGTTAGTATTTCTTCTGATGGAATGAATTTGTCTATTATAAAAAACAAATCGTTGTATTTTGATTACTTTAAATCATGGGGTTCGATTCAAGGAGATAAAAAAGAAATTACAAAAGATTATTTTGAGTCTGTAGTTGCTGAAGAGTTTCAGCGTGTTATGAATTTTTCAACAAGCAAGTTTCGTGAGGCACCAGAACGAGTATTTCTTGTTACTCCTGGATTTGAGGAGGGGATGCAAAAATTTGTGCAGACACGCTTTGGTCTTCCTACTGTACTTTTTTCTATACCTTCGTGGAATATTTCTCCTTCGTGGTATGCAGTAATTGGGGCGGCACTGCGAGAGAACGCTTCGTATAAGTTTGGAGATGCTATTAATTTTATGCCGGTTAATTCGGGAGATTTCTTTCTTCGAGAACAAACAATACGTTTTATCTATTTGTGGAGAGGTATTTCTGTTGCGGTGTTGGGAATTTTATTTATTTTCTTCGCGGGAAGCGCATATATTATCGGAAATGAACTTTCGAAAACAAGAAGTCATCTTGCGATATTCAGTGCAAATGTACCAAAAGAAGAACTTGCCCGTCTTGAGGGAGATGTAAAAACATTTAATTTATTAGTAAAAAATATTGGTGCCGTTGAATCAACAAAAAAACAATGGCCACTATTCTTTGAGAGAATTGAAAAACTTACAAAAGCAAATGGAATTGTTATTGATAAGTTAGAAGTAGGGAATGTAAACGATCCAATTTCTATGCTTGCACACGGAGTAGACACTAATGCAATTGTTGATTTCAAAAATGTTCTTGCTAAAGAAAAGGGATTTTCTAGTGTTGATCTTCTCGTTTCTCAAATTGCGACGAGAGAGGATGGGTCTGTTGGTTTCCAAATATCATTCAAGTTTTCTCAATAAAAAATCCCCACACTGTGGGGATTTTATAATAGAAGAAATTTTTCTAGAGTATTAGTACTCGATTTTAAAATTTCTTTTTCTTTCTCCTGTATTCGGGAAAGAACAAATGATTCTGCTTTTATTCTCTTTCCTTCAATTTTTTCTTCTTTTCGTATCCCTACACGAAATCTCCAAAACTCCTCAGTTCCCAATGTTTGTACAATTGATTTGATTCCGTTATGTCCTGCATCTCCTCTTCCGAAATGAAGTTTTGTTGTCCCCAGTGAAAGATCTGCATCGTCGTGGACGATGAGGAGTGACTGTGGTTGTAGTTTGAAATAGGTGAGTGCGTCTTGTATTGCTATTCCTGATTCATTCATAAATGTGTGTGGAACAATAAAAATAAATTGCCCCATCTTTGTGTATGAAAATGAGTGTTTTGGAGAGGAAAACGATTGTGCGCCAACAATTTCTTTCACTATTAATTGTCCTGCATTATGGAACGTGTCGTGATATTCTTCTCCAGGGTTTCCAAGTCCTGCAATGAGCGATATAGTGTGAGGGTTGAACTCTATAGTCATCTTGAGTAAAATTATCGCATACTAAGAGTTAATTCGCTACATACCTACTATATACATGAGAAAATTTTTTTGGTCTTTATTTGAAGTCGTTGAAACAGTTGCGGTTGCGGTTATTGCTGTTATATTGGTGCGAACATTTATTGCTCAACCATTTTTAGTAAGTGGATCGAGTATGGAGCCGAATTTTAAAGACGGAGATTATTTATTAGTTGATGAACTTGCATATCGATTTAGAGAGCCAGTACGAGGTGAGGTGGTTGTGTTTAAGTATCCGGGCGATCACAAGACGTATTATATTAAACGAATTATTGGCCTTCCTGGTGAGCGAGTAGTCGTAAAGGGTGAATCGGTTGTAGTATATGGAGTAGATGGAGAAAAAATTGAGCTGAAGGAATCCTATATCAGGGAAATGAGTATACAAAAAGATGTTGATGAAAAACTCTCAGAGAACGAATTTTTTGTGATGGGTGATAACAGAGATTTTAGTTATGATTCGCGTTCATGGGGGGCATTAACACGAGGAGATGTGACGGGGGTGGTAAAGTTGCGATTGTGGCCATTTAGTTCGGTGGACACATTTAAACCAGCAACATATTAATTTATATGCAAACAAAAAAACAAAAAACTACAAAATCATCACAGGATATTGTGAGTATTTCTGGAATGAAAGATGTTCATCCAAAAGATGGGGAGTGGTGGAGATCAATTCTTGATGCAGGACATTCAGTGGCAGATATTTTTGATTTTGCATACATTGAAACTCCAGTTGTTGAAAACGCTGACCTTTTTTTAAAAAGTGCGGGTACGGGAGCTGGAAAAGAACAAGCAGAAAAAAAACTATTTAGAATTGATACAAAAGAAGGGAAGTTAGCACTTCGTTCAGATCTTTCTGCTCCAGTACTTCGAAGTTATGTTGAGCATCGTCTTGGATATTTTTCTTCTCCACTTCGTGTGTTTCACTATGGTCCAGTATTTCGAAATGGAAAACTAAAGGACGGATGTGAGCGTGAGGTAAAACAATGGGGATTTGATATTGTGGGTGATAATGATGCGGTGTATGACGTTCAGGTGATGCTTGCGGCGATTGGAATGTTAAAACAATTACGATTTACTGAACTTAAAGTAAAAATAAACACGATGGGGTGTAAGGTTTGTAGAAATAATTATCGTGACAAACTCAAGGCATATTTGAAGAAACAAAAGTTGTGTGAGGATTGCAAAGAGACAGTCGATGTAAACCCAATGCATTGTTTCTTGTGTGAAGAAAATTCATGTAAGGCGTTGCGTGCTGATGCTCCAATTATTCTTGATTTTCTTTGTCAGGGATGTAACAACCATTTTAAATCAGTACTCGAATTTGTTGAGGAAAACGGAATTTCATATGAACCCGATCCTTATTTTGTGCGTGAAAAAGATTACTACAATCGCACTGTATTTGAAATTGTTTCAGGAAATGATCCACTCTCTCTTGCGGGTGGGGGACGATATGATTATCTTGCTGAGTTATTATTTGGAAAAACCATTCATGGAGTTGGGGTAGCATTAAGTTTGCATCGAGTGATGGAGCGGATGAAATTTAAAGGACTTCATCCACAAAAAAAAGAAAAACCAAAAGCGTTTTTCATTGCGGTGGGAGAGCAGGCTAAAAAAATGAGCGTGCGACTTATCAACGAACTTCGCAGTGCGGGCATTCCTGTTGCTGAAGAGTTGGGAAAGAAGACATTACGATTACAATTGAAGGCTGCAGAAAAAGAGGCG
Organism: Parcubacteria group bacterium LiPW_41; assembly: GCA_007375535.1. Taxonomy (GTDB): domain Bacteria; phylum Patescibacteriota; class Minisyncoccia; order UBA6257; family GWB1-50-10; genus LiPW-41. The sequence continues at coordinate 67,111 of VMEM01000004.1, forward strand.
GGAGTTGCCCTTATTGTTGGGCAAAAAGAAGCATTTGAAGGAACGGTCATGATTCGTAATATAAAAACAGGAGCGCAAGAAACGCTTATTGCTCAGAAACTACCTGAGCAGGTAAAGAAGTGGCTTAAGTAATTATTATGGATTGTATTTTTTGTAAGATTGCAAAAAAAGAAATAGACGCGCATATAGTGTTTGAAGATGCATCAGTTGTTGCCTTTTTAGATATTCATCCTTTATCTCTTGGGCATACTGTGCTTGTACCCAAAACACACGTAGAAAATATCATTGAACTTCCAAGTGAATTGGTGAGCCCAGTATTTTCGGGTGTTCGTGGGGTTGCAAGCATGATAAAGACCTCTCTACATCCCGATGGATTTACCATTGGAATTAATCATGGAAAGTGGGCAGGACAGGATATGGATCATCTCCATATACACATTATTCCCCGATGGAAGGATGACAAAGGAAAATCAATTCATAGTGTTGTTCAGAATCCACCAACAGAATCGTTGACAGAAACAAAAAATCGCATTATAAATAACGAGCATGGCAATTGAAGCAAGAAAAAGAGAAGGAGAGGCAGCAAACTCACTTATCTATCGGTTTAATCGAAAGGTACAGCAAAGCGGTTTGGTAAAAGAAACACGCAAGCGTACATTCACGACTAGAACTGCAAATAAAACTAAGCGACGTGCATCTGCACTTTACCGAATCGAGAAGCGATCTGAGATGGCAAAGGTAAAGAAGTACGGACACAAATAATTTTTTTATTATTATGCCGACGCAAGAGATAATTCATAAAGAGTATGCAGAGGCGTTGAAGGCAAGAAATATGAGCGTTGTTGAGACGCTCAGATTACTTTTGGCTGCATTAAAAAATAGAGAGATTGAGAAAAAAGGAAAAACAGGAGATTCAGAACTTACCGAAGAAGAGGTTGTTGAGGTGGTAACTCGTGAAGTGAAAAAGCGACGTGAAGCGATTGAATTATATACAAAAGGAAACAGAAATGATCTTGTAGAAAAGGAACAAAAAGAACTTGTTATTATTGAGAAATTTCTTCCTCCACAAATGGATGAAGCAGAAGTAAGAATTATTGTTCAAAAACAAATAGAGGCGATGGGTAACCCACCAGCATCAGACTTCGGAAAAGTGATGGGACCTATCATGAAAGACTTAAAAGGGAAGGTAGATGGAACGGTGGTAACAAAAATAATAAAAGAACTTTTAAAATAAAACTCTCGCATTAGCGGGAGCTTTGTTTTAATGCAGATCTCTTTTTTTTGAGGTACAATTGGATTATATGGAATTGGTGGAACTTTTTGTCTCAAAAAAAGAATATGTTGGATATGCTTCAGTTGCTCAAAACGCGTGCAAAAAAGTATTTAAGAAGCTAAAAAAAAGAGGAGCTATCGAGCTTCATCTTATTACTAATGGTGAGATGCGAACAATAAATAATGTAACCAGAGGAAAAAACAAAACAACCAACGTCTTGAGTTTTGAGGCCTTAGGATTTCCGCGTGCGGATAAAAAAAACTATCTTGGGGAGGTATATTTGGCTCCTGATTTCATCAAAAAACAGAAACAGGATATTGAACTTCTTGCGGTCCACGGAACACTGCATTTGTTGGGATACACGCATGAAGAAAAACGTGATAGGATAGTAATGGAAAGAGTTGAAGACGAGATTCTTTCTTTTATTGTTAAGTCTTAAATTCTTCGAATCACGAATATGTGCTGCGCAGAGTTTAGGATTTTTTATATCTACCAATGGCAACAATTATTACAAGCTTAGATATTGGATCATCGCAAGTGAAGGGGGTTGTGGCAACTCCAAAAAAAGATGGAACACTTTCAGTGATTACTGCATTCAAACAACCATCCCAAGGATTTAAACGTGGGGTGCTTACTGATGTTGAAGATGCGGGGCAATGTTTGCGAAGTATCACACAAGATCTTGAACGTATTTCAAAAAATGCGACAAAGAATGTTTTTTTAAATTTTTCTAGTGAACAAGTGTGGTCAAGGATGTCGCGTGGTATTGTTGCTGTTGCTCGTGCTGATCAAGAGATCCAACAAGATGATGTTGATAGAGTAGTACAAGCATCTCGTGCAATTAAGTTAGCAAATAATAAATTAGTTTTGCATAATGTGGTGAGAGAATTTTTTGTTGATGATGTTGGTGATATTGCAGATCCTTTAGGAATGACGGGAAATCGATTAGAAGTGAGCACGCTTATTGTTGAAGCGTTTGCTCCTCATGTAAATATTTTATTAAAAAATGCAGAGCGTGCAGGACTCACTGTGGGTGGAGTTATCTTTAATCCGCTTGCATCAGCACACGTATCGTTGTCAAAACGACAAAAAGATCTTGGCGTCTTACTTATTGATTTTGGATTTGGAACCACCACGATAGCGGTATATGAAGAAGGAAAAGTACTTCATACACGTTGTATTCCAATTGGTATGGGGTATGTTACTAATGATATTGCGATTGGGTTTACTACCTCAATTGCAATTGCCGAAAAATTGAAAACAGGATATGGATATGCAATTGCACGCACGATACCAAAAAAAGAGGCAATCAATCTTTCAGACTTAGATCCTTCGGCACATGGAGAAATTTCAAAGAGATTCCTTTGTGAAATAATTGAGGCTCGTTTAGAACAAATAATTGATGTAGTAAGTAAGGACCTTGCAACACTCGGAAGGACGGTTCAGCTTCCTGGTGGAGTAGTAATAACGGGTGGAGGAGTGAAATTACCCGGTCTTACTGAATATATTCGCGAAAAACTTCGCCTTCCTACTCAAGTGGGATTCCCTGATCTTACTCCGTTTGAAATCACCACTCCGACGTATCACGATTTATTAGATGATCCTGAGTTTTCAAGTGCTCTTGGCTTGTTATTGTGGGGGGTAAGTCAAGAAAAGAAGGAGGTGTGGGGGTCGGAATTTTCTGACAAGGTAAAGTCATTTATGAAGAATTTAATTCCATAAAATTGTGTAGAAAGAGAGAGTGTGGTACTAATAAATAATACGAATTTTGAACAATGAAGAAAAAAGCAACAAAATCAAAAGCATCAAAGGGAGTTGAGGAAAAAATTCCAAAAACACAAAAGACAGTAAAAAAGTCTTCTGTACAACCAGCGAAAATAAAAGTAATTGGTGTTGGAGGTGGGGGAGGAAATGCAATTTCTCGAATGATGGAATCTCCAGATCGTGTTCGTGGTGTTGAGTTCATTGCAGTAAATACTGATGCACAAGATCTTGATTTTGTTTCAGCACATCGCAAAGTTTATATTGGAAAGGCATTAACTCGTGGACTTGGTGCGGGAATGAATCCAGAAGTTGGAAAGCAAGCAGCGGAGGAAAACCGTTCTGAGATTGGGGAGTTGATTGATGGAGCAGATATTGTTTTTGTGACTGCGGGTTTTGGTGGTGGAACAGGAACTGGTGCTGCGCCCGTAGTGGCAGAAGTTGCAAAAGAAAAAGGAATACTCACTATTGGAATTGTTACAAAACCGTTTATGTTTGAAGGTTCGCAGCGCACACAAATTGCACAAGAAGGAATAACTCGTTTGAAGGACAAAGTAGATGCATTAGTGGTAATTCCAAATGATAGAATTTTTAGTTTGATAGACAAAGAAACTTCAATGGCGAAAGCGTTTGGATTTATTGATGAAGTTCTTAAAAATGGAGTTCAATCACTTGCTGAACTTATCAATACTCCTGGTCTTATTAACGTTGATTTTGCTGATGTTCGAGCAACACTTAAGGATGCAGGAACCACACTTATTGGTATTGGTTTGGGATCGGGAACCGAAAGAGCAAGCAAAGCGATACAATCAGCGCTCAATTCACCACTTCTTGAAATTTCAATTGATGGTGCGCGTAGTGTGTTATTCAGTATTGCGGGTGGGAAGGATATAAAAATGGCAGAGGTACATGAGATAGCAAGCGCGGTATCGTCTGGACTTGATGCAAATGCAAGAGTTATCTTTGGGTCTTATTATGATAGGAGCTTAAAGGATAAGAGTATTAAGGTTACTGTGATTGCTACTGGGTTTAATGGTGTCTTTTCGCAGAGAATGATAGCGCCAACTCTCTTTATGACCGAAGAAATTCCTAAAGTCTCACACCACGAGAGTCAAAAACAGGAAGAAATAAAGGAAAAGCCAAAAACTTCTGAGGAAAAACAAAGAACTCAAGAAAGCGAGGGAGAAGAGGAGTGGGAAATACCGGCATTTTTAAGAAAAAAGAAGAAATAAACAAGAAAATCCTTGAAAAAATACATTTTCAAGGATTTTTTTAACAAAAAACACATCTTTTGATTTTTTGTGGGGAAAATAATAATTTAGATTACAATATCTCTAGACAAGGTGGACAGTTCGTCCAGTTCTTTATGTTGTTAGGGAGTTGTGAACATAGCGCATATTTATACCTGTGATAGAGTGAGTGCATGGCAACAAAGAAACTGGAAAAAGGGATCGCAAAAACAAAAAATCAAATAACACTTCGTCGAGTATTTACAAAAGAAAACGTACATCCATTTGATGAAGTTCGTTGGGTTATTCGTGATGCAAGTGTTGCCTCTTTCAAACAGTCAAATGTTGAATTTCCAGAATTTTGGTCGCCAAACGCCGTAAATATTACTGTCTCAAAATATTTTCGTGGAAAACTTGGTTCGTCAGAAAGAGAAGAGAGTGCAAAACAAATGATAACGCGTGTTGCGAGAACAATTCGCACATGGGGGGAAAAATTTGGTTATTTTATAAACGTAAAGCAGGCACAAATTTTTGAAGACGAGTTAACACACATTCTTTTAAATCAAAAAGGTTCTTTTAATAGTCCTGTTTGGTTCAATGTTGGAGCAAAAGAAAAACCACAATGTTCTGCATGTTTTATTCTTTCAGTAGAAGATGATATGCGTTCTATTTTAGATTGGATAAAAACTGAAGGATTAATTTTTAAAGGCGGTTCTGGTGCTGGAATAAATCTTTCTTCGCTTCGTTCGAAAAATGAGCCGCTTTCAAAAGGTGGTCACGCATCTGGTCCTGTTTCGTTTATGCGCGGCGCAGATTCTGTTGCGGGAATGATCAAGTCTGGTGGAACAACACGACGTGCTGCAAAAATGGTTGTGTTAAATATTGATCATCCAGATATTTTAGAATTTATTCATACAAAATCAGAAGAAGAGAAAAAAATTCACGCATTAATGGATGCTGGATTTAATATGGGAGATTTAAATGACGACGCATGGAATTCAATTCAGTATCAAAATGCAAATAATTCTGTTCGTATATCCGATGAATTTATGGATGCAGCGGAAAAAGATGGGGAGTGGCAAACAAAACATATTGTTTCAAAGCGTGTTGCTGAAACTTATCGTGCGCGTGATTTGTTAAATGAAATTGCAAAAGCTGCATGGGAATGTGGAGATCCTGGAGTACAATTTGATACAACAATTAATAAGTGGCACACTTGTCCAAATTCAGGAAAAATTAACGCATCAAATCCATGTTCTGAATATATGCACGTTGATAATTCTGCGTGCAATCTTGCGTCAATAAATTTAATGAAATTTATGCGTCCCGATGGAACGTTTATGACAAAAGAGTTCAGACACACTGTTGATACTTTTATTCTCGCCCAAGAAATTATTATTGATGCTTCAAGCTATCCTACCGATAAAATAGGTGAAAATACGCATAAAATGCGTCAGTTGGGGCTTGGATACGCCAATCTTGGTGCACTCCTTATGACTAAGGGGATTCCATATGACTCTGAAGAGGGGCGTGCATGGGCTGGCGCAATTACATCACTTATGTCTGGAGAGGCGTATCGTTTTTCTTCGATTATTGCAAAAAGAATGGGAACATTTGAAGCGTACGAGTTAAATAAAGAACCAATGCTTCAGGTTATGAAGATGCATCAAAATGCTTCTCGAAATGTTGATACAATGTATCTTGAAGATAAAAAACTTGGAAAAGAAGCACAGATTGTTTGGGATGAAGCATATGAATTGGGAGAAAAATCTGGGTATAGAAATGCCCAAGTGACCGTGCTTGCACCAACAGGAACAATTTCATTTATGATGGATTGTGATACCACTGGTGTTGAACCAGACTTTGCGATTGTAAAAATGAAGCAATTAGTTGGTGGTGGATGGATGAAAATTGTAAACTCGTGCGTTGAACCAGCGCTTACAAAACTTGGATACAACGAAACAGAGCGAAGTGAAATTCTTTCTTGGATTTCAAGCGAAGGAACAATTGAGGGTGCACCACACTTAAAGGATTCACATCTTCCTGTATTTGATTGTGCAGCACGTCCAGCAAAAGGAAGTCGTACTATTTCTTGGAAAGGACACGTAAAGATGGTTGCTGCTGTTCAGCCATTTATTTCTGGTGCAATTTCAAAAACATTTAATATGCCAAATGAAACAAGCGTTGATGAAATCGCTGAATCATATCTTATGGCATGGAAACTCGGAATTAAAGCATTCGCGGTATATCGTGATGGATCAAAAGCAACACAACCACTTAATACTTCGGAGAAAAAAGAAAAAAAGAATCCACAAGGTCATTTTGAAGTTCCGCTAAGAAAAAAATTACCAATGACGAGAGTTTCAGAGACGCATAAATTTTCTATTGCGGGGCATAGTGGTTACCTCACGTATGGAATGTTTGAGGACGGAACGCTTGCAGAAATTTTTATTCGTATGTCAAAGCAGGGAAGTACTCTTTCTGGATTACTTGATACCTTTGCAATTTCTGTTTCTATGGCGCTCCAATATGGTGTTCCGTTTAGAGAGTTTGCTCGAAAGTTTATTTATACACGATTTGAGCCTGCTGGATTTACAGAAAATCCAAATATAAAAATTGCGACAAGTATTGCTGATTATATATTTAGATATCTTTCTCTTCGATTCCTTTCTGTTGATGATCTTTCTGAATTTGGAATGTCACCACTTGTAGAAGATGCGGAACACGTGAGCATCAAAGAGCTAAAATCGCCCGTTTCTGTAGCTGCGACAAAGCCAATAGAGGAGGAGGTACGAAGCTCTGGTTATAAAAAAGGACAGACTGCAGGAGATACTGTATGCAAAAAGTGCGGAGGAATGATGGTTCGCACAGGGACGTGTCAAACTTGTTTGCAGTGTGGAACCTCTTCGGGAGGGTGCTCATAAAATAGATGCATATAAAACCCCCTCACTAGAGGGGGTTTGGTTGCGTGTGGTATTAAAACAATATACTCTAAAAAACGTGAGAAGATTCGGTGTATTAATTAGTTTTATATTAGTTTTTTTCCCGCTGTACACATTTGGTGCTCAGAAATTTTCGTATGGCGTTTGGATACCATATTGGAAGCGTACTGCTGCGGTTCCCGAAGTTTCAAAAAATATTTCAAAAATAAAAACAATAAGCCCATTTTCTTATGAGGTTCAAAAGAATGGGAAGATATGGGATGCAATGAAATTGAAAGAAGAGGGATGGCTTCAACTATTAGAGTTAACAGGAAGTGAGGGAAAGACAATCGTTCCTACAATTACATGGATGAAGGGAGATGAGATACATAGTACACTTTCTTCATCAACGCTCCGTTTGGCACATATAAAGAATATAGTCACGCTTGTAGATCAAAACGATTTTGATGGTGTAGATATTGATTATGAAAACAAATTAGCAGAGACAAAGGTTTATTTTACAAAATTTATTACTGAGCTAAAGAAAGAATTAGCAAAAAGAAAAAAGATTTTGTCTTGCACACTTGAGGCGCGTACCCCATTAGCTTCGAGGTTTTCGATAGTTCCAAAAAATCTTGAATACGCAAACGATTTTAAGGAGTTGGGGAAAGTGTGTGACGAGGTGCGTATTATGGCATACGGACAGGGGAATATTGATATTCTACTTAACAAAGCAAAGCGAAATAACGGGAAATATTATATGCCAGTGGCCGACAAAGATTGGGTGGAGAAGGTAATTAAAGAGGCATTGAAATCTATTAAAAAAGAAAAAATAGTGCTTGGTGTTGCAAATTTTGGATATGAATATTCTCTTTCAACTTCATCATCTTCTAGTACAGCAAAATATGAAAAGTTGAGAAGTGTGACTTATAAAGATGTTTCTAATATTCTTTCACTTCAAAATAAAAAAGGAGAAAGAAACAGTGCTGGAGAGTTTGAATTGGTTTATACTACCTCTACGATTGGGAATTCAACGAGTTCTTTGAGGTTTATATCATTTTCAGATGCGTATGCAATTCAGGACAAAATAAAACTTGCAAAGAAGTACAATCTGAAAGGAGTTATGGTGTTTAGAATAGACGGGGAAAGCGATCCAAAACTTTGGGAAATAATGAAATAAAAACCCCATTTTAGTGGGGGTTTTTATTAAAGTCCATGTGATTTAAAGCAGGGGATATATTTTACATCAATTGTTGCTAGGTGATGGATGAGCCAATTTTCAAGGAAATCAATGAGAATTGAAGAAATTTCTGACTCCCCGTGTTCAAATGAGTTTTTAAACTCAGCTATTTTTGATTGAAATTTTCTATGTTCTTTAATGTGTTCTTCCATTCCTTCGTAATTAAATTCGTGGAAATATTTTTCTTCGGTCGAAAAATGGAGGGTAATATAGCTTTCTAAGTCAGTAAATATCTTTGCTAGATGTTCTCTTCCTTTTCCTTCCAGAATCGCTTCATAGAGTGAATTTAGTGTTGCTACAAACATTTTGTGTTGTTCGTCGATAACTGCAATTCCCATATTATATTCGGGCTTCCATTCAATTTTCATATAGAATTATTCTATCACTTTTTATAATGTTTTTCTGTGCTAAAATTCTGGTATATGGGAATAAATAAAAAAAGGATGATAGTTATTTTTATTGTCCTGCTTACAATTGGTGGTTTTGGTTGTGGAACATTTTTTTATTTTGATTCGATGGAGAAGAACAAACTTCTAGAAGAGGAGGTGTCATTACTCAACAGGACACTCATTCATACAAAAGAACTTCTTTTTCGTTTACAAACAAATAATGTAGATCTGACGGATATGCTTGAAGGTGAAAGAAATACCAATCAAGATCTTTCAAAAAATCTTCAGGTGGAGCAAGAAAAAAATACGATGTTTCAATCCCAAATTCAGAATATTTCAGGTGTGGTTGGAACGCTGCAAAAATTGAGTCAAACTGACGAAGAGCTTCTCAAAAAATATTCAAAGGTTTATTTTCTAAGTGAAAATTACATTCCATCAAAACTCTCGAGAATAGATGGACAATATCTTCTTAATTCAAGTGCTGAGCTTTATTTTCATGGAGATGTACTCCCATTTCTTTCAGTGATGATATCAGAAGCAAAAAGTAGCAATGTTGATTTAAAGATTGTTTCTGCATATCGATCATTTGATGATCAAATATCGGTAAAAACTGGATATAAGACGCTTTATGGTTCTGGTGCAAACCAGTTTTCCGCTGATCAAGGATATTCAGAACATCAACTTGGAACTACTATAGACTTTACAAATCCAACACTAAAAAAATTGGTAACTGATTTTGAAAACAAACCTGAATATAAGTGGCTTACTGAAAATGCCTATAGGTATGGATTTGTTCTTTCTTATCCAAAAGGGAATTCATATTACCAATATGAGCCGTGGCATTGGAGGTTTGTTGGAATCTCACTTGCAAAGAAACTTCGTGACGAGAAGAAGAATTTTTATGATCTTACTCAGAGAGAAATCGATGCGTATCTCATATCTGTTTTTGATAGATAGTGCAGAAAAAAAATAGTTTGACTGCTTTAATGTTTAGCAGTATAAAACTAACATACATTACAAACTAAATAGAGGTTGTTATGACTGAACGAACACTTCGCAAATTACTCGAAAAGCATGGGTATACTTATGTTCAAGAAACAGAAGCTGCTACTACCGGCACACTTGGTGTGTATGTGGGCGACACAAACATAGTTATCTATGCTGTAAGGGGAAAAAAGAGAATCAGGCTTGGAGTGAAGGATTTAATTCTTCGGACCTCGAATAACTCTTTTAAAAAGAATGAAGTATATAAAAAATTATAGGAGGTTGGAATGTCAGGAGATCTTATAAATGGACTGTTTGAACTTTTTGGGGGAATCTTAATGTTTGGAAATTGTTATAAAATTTGGAGTGATGAGCAGGTAAGAGGATCAAGTGTTTATATTGCATTTTTCTTCACCTTGTGGGGATATTGGAATTTGTACTACTATCCATCGCTCAATCAGTGGTTGAGTTTCTTTGGTGGAGTTCTTATCGTAATTGGAAACACAATTTGGGTTAGTTTTGCAGTTTACTATTCCCAAAAAGAATTAAAAGAAGATTATTATTCTGTTGTTGAAAAATTGAAGTCAATTTTTCAAAAATAAATTTTTCTTTAAGTTTAAAGATAAGTTTTTGAGGTTCCTATGGAAAAGAAAGTTATTCCTAGAAAGGAGTATATGAAAAAACAAATAGAGGAAGCGCTTAGTGAGGAAAACAAATGGTATGCAGGAGAAAAACTTGGTCATGCTCCGACCGTTGCTGAGGCGATAATCTATTACGCAGAGTGTCCTGATGGTGGTGCAAAACATTTTGCCGAAGAATATATTCCAGAGGATATGGTTAAAAAACCAGATGAGGCTCAAAATAAGAGCACAAAAAATGAAAAAAATAATCCCCCTAAATAGGGGGATTTTTCATTGTAAATCATTCATTGTTTTGTATGCAGCTTCGAATTCGTGATCTAACCCAAGAGATGCGAGATTTTTTATGTAGAGTATTGCGGCATCAAAACCAATTACTATTCTTCTTGATATGCCAACAATCATTGGACTGACAAATCCAATTTCTTTATCTAGACAAAGAATGGTGAGTTTGTCATTTGCGTTTGCGTGTGTGGTTTCTATGGTTGTGCCGGTATCGCCATGTGGTTTTTTAACATACGTTAAGGTGCAATCGCATTGTTCTACGCCGCCAAGATCTCCCGAGACGAATACGGCTATACATCCTTGTTTCGTATCGAAACGAGGATCAAAAAAATGCACCTCAGGAATTTTTTCTTTAATATAGTCTCTCCAATCGGAATAGTCTTCATATTTATCAAACGGACCAGCGAGATAAATAGAAATGGGATTCATAAATCCTCCTATTGTTAATGATGGTACAACAATATCACCAATATCTTGTTTGGGGCAAGTTTAGGTTTGAGTCCTTTTTGTTTAAAAATTAGAAATTGATAATTAAAAATTCAAACTCCGATATTTCTATCGGAGTTTGGTATTTGTGTCCCCACTAGGATTCGCTTCTCGCACTGCTGTGCTCGAAACCTACGTCCTCTCTTCGAAGACTGAGGCCCGCGGTTCGAATCTCTGCGTGGGTAAAACAAAAAGCGAGGAATAAATCCTCACTTTTTGTTTTTTGTGCCCCCACTAGGATTCGAACCTAGGACCGTTTGCTTAAGAGGCAACTGCTCTACCAGCTGAGCTATAGGGGCTTATCACTATTTCAGGTTTTCTTAAGTACGGAGTTTACTATACAAAAAATTATATTTTTTATCAATGTTGCATCTTGTACTGTTGTTGGTACATACTAAGAAAGTTCATTTAAAACAAAGAGAGGTTTCCGTGATTAATTTTGAAGAGATACGCGATCGTATTTTCAGGCGTTCGAAGGGAGATACGCAAGATTCAATTGAGAGGGGGGAGTTGCGCGAAAGAGTTGTTTCCTGTGTGCTTCAGAAAATGAAGGATAATAAACAAATATTGGATTTTGTAAAAACTCCTAAGTATGGTCCTGCAGATCTTATCGATGGCATAGACTTTTATGTCATTATCATGAAGCTTGAACGAGTTGTTATACCAATTCAGGTTACTGGTTATCGTTTTGTAGAAGAACATAAGAGAAAACACCCACTTATTGATGTGGTTGCAGTGCCAGACGAAGAAGAAAAAAGAGAAGAGGTTACGCGTAGCCAAATTGAACAAATTATTCAAAAATTCTGAGCGCTTTGATGATCTTTACATCAGGCGCTTTTTTGTTACAATTGCTAATGTTCCTTACAGAGAACAATATTCCTCGGTAGCTCAACGGTAGAGCGGCGCGCTGTGAACATGTGAGTCCATTCCATGGTATAATACACTGTGTTATGCCAGAAAAAAGGACTTATGCCGACAGGGCTGAATATATAAAACAGGCAGTCACTAAGAGAAGAAGAAAACTCAAAGAGATGCTTGTTGAATATAAAGGTGGAAAATGTGTTGTTTGCAAATATAAGAAGACTTCTTGGGCGTTAGATTTACACCATATTGATCCGATAAAAAAGGATTTTAATATGTCTGTGCGTGGTCTCACGCGATCTTGGGAAAGATTAAAACAAGAGGCGGATAAGTGTGTTCTTCTTTGTGCAAATTGTCATAGGGAGATTCATGCCGGCATTACGCAGCTTCCGAAAGCAATTTCGGTTGAAAAACGAAGTGAATTCGGGGAAACCCAAAAAGGGCAATCCCGAGCCAAGCCTCTAAAAAAGAGGAAGGTGTAGAGACTATCTCGAAAGAGAGTACTGTTTCATATTTATTTATGAAATGGGAAGCGCTTCGCATCCCTCAGGGATGATGATATAGTCCATCCTTTATGGAAACATAGAGATAAATGTAACGCGATGGTTGTAGGTTCGAATCCTACCCGAGGAGCAAAAAATAAAAACGGCGGATTTATTCCGTTGTTTTTATTTTCCCAGATTAGGATTCGAATTGCAGGCCGGAATTATAAAATAATGAGATCTCGACCGAAGAGAGGGATAAATCCTATTTAACGATTGTGATATGATTTTCGTATGGGAAAAATAATATATTCAATTTGTGCTTTACCACTTGGAGTTTTTGTATTCGTGTATGGTGGATATGATGATAGTCCTGGCGCACAATTGCTCGGCTTTTTAGTGGTTGTTTCTGGTGTTATTAGTGCAATAAGAAGTAAAAAGAAAGATGTTCGCTAATAGAATTTGTATTTTTTTGATTTATTAATTGACATATTTTTATTTTTAAATAAAATTAGGAAATGTTAAATTCAAAGATCGCAAAAACATTATTATTGTCGATAGCATTTGTAGCAGTTGCTCTTTTTTCTACATCTCCAGTAGAAGCAATGCGAGCGGAAAGCTGCTATACCGTTAATACATATTCTATTGGTACATGCACCTTTCGTGATTATGTTTGTTATGTTTCTGATTCCGTAATTTGGAGTCCAAGTGGAGGTTCTCTTCCTGCTTTTGGTATAGAGACAAGAGCTGGAGGATGGGGTACAAATGGTTGGGGTTACGATTTTTACTCAGGAAATTCATGGGGTGATCAGCTTGCTGGGTGTGGCCTTTATTATTAAAAACCTCAAAAAATAGTGTATTAAAAAAACCTCCAAACGGAGGTTTTTTTAATGATTTAATTTCATTCGTGTTTTCTTTTCTTTTAATTATCTGTTACACTCAGAATATAAAAAGGTAATATAAAAATATGGCAAAAAGACGCACTGGTGTGGGGAAACCAAGAAAAACACACTCTCACAAAACAAAAAAGCGATTAGAAGCGAAGAGGGTAATGTTGGCAGCAAAAAAGAAAAAATAGCTCGAAAAACCGTCCTTGAAGGACGGTTTTAATTTGATTTATATATATATTAAATTTACTTTGCTGCAGCGGTTCCTGCGACATATCCAGTTGTCCAGCAGATTTGGAGACTATATCCTCCTGATGGCCTGTCGATATCAAGTATGTCTCCCGTGAGAAAAAGTTTTTTGCATAATTTCGATTCCATTGTTTTTGTGTCTACCTCTGTAAGTGGAACTCCGCCACTCGTCACTATCGCTTTTTCTTTTCCTAATATACCCTCGACATTCATTGGGATGCCCTTAAGAATTTTTGCTAAAAACAAACGTTTTTCTCTTGTGATACTATGACAAAACGTCTCTGGTTCTATATTAGAAAAATCCATTATAATTTTTTGAAACGTAGAAACTGGAGCAATGGTATTTACTATGTTTTTAAATTTTTTATTTTGCTCTTTTATAAAAAGCGCTTGAAGCATTTTGTTTGTTTCCCCATCCCCAAGATGGGGGAGTATATCAAGTTTTATAACAACTGGTCCATAATGGAGAAGGTCTCTGACGTCTTTGCTCATATTTATGATCGTGGGTCCGCTTATTCCAAAGTGAGTAAATAATACATTCCCTTTTTTTGAAAATTGTTTTTTGTTATTTTGAAATACATTTATTTTAATATTACTTAATGTGACACCTTGCAATGTTTTTACCCACTCGTCACTGATCGCAATTGGTACGAGAGATGCGTCTGATTCTTCTATTGTGTGCCCAAGTGAGGCAAGCCATTTAAATCCATCACCCGTTGATCCTGTTTCGGGGCGAGAGGTTCCTCCTGTTGCGATGATAATTTTTTTTGCTTTAATGATTTCATCCTCTTTCGTTTGTATAGAGAATGTGTTGTCTTTGTTGATGGTTATATTACTTACTATTTTTTTTGTTTTTATGGTGACATCACCCTTATTTATATATTTAATAAGAGCATCAAGTACTGATTTTGCTTTATCACTAATTGGAAACACACGTCCTCCTGCCTCCATTTTTGTATCAAGTCCGTGTTTATTAAAAAAAGAAATCGTGTCCTCAATATTCATTTGAGAGAATGTAGAGAAAAGAAACTTTTCATTTTCTTTTAACTTTGAGAGAAATGCACGCGTACTTGGTTCAGCATTAGTGAGATTACAACGACCTCCTCCTGTTAATAGTAGTTTTTTCCCAAGCGTTTCATTTTTTTCTATGAGAATTACACGGGCACCTAATTCGGCTGCTCTTCCAGCCGCCATCATACCAGATGGACCTCCTCCTATCACTGCCACATCCCATATTTTGTGATCTCCTTTCATCTGTTTATTGAAGTATAATTGACATTACCTTATTTTTCTAGCAGAATTAATCGCTGACTCAACATACATCAAATTTTTATGGCACACAATGAAGTTATATTGCGGTTTGATAAGGTTTCTTTCGATTTTGGATATCACCACCCTATTTTAAATGAGGTTGATTTTTCTTTGCGTAATGGCTGGAAGGCGACACTTATGGGTCAGAACGGATCTGGAAAGAGTACCATCCTTAGGCTTATCACTGGTATTCTTCACCCAGAATCAGGAAAAATTCATATTGCGAATGGGATGAGTGTTGCGACTGCTCGTCAGGTAATTCCTCGTGATGAAATGCATCTAACTGTGCGAGAGTTTTTTGAAAAGTGTTTTCCAAAAAAGGTGTATGACATTGATCCTCGTATTGATGAGGTTCTTGAGGTGGTAAATTTACACGCTCCGCACGACAGACCAGTGAAATCATTTTCTGGAGGACAACAGGCTCGGCTTCTTCTTGCCTCTGCGCTTATTCAGAAACCAGATTTGCTTCTTCTTGATGAGCCGACGAACAATCTTGATAAAGAGGGAATTGCTCATCTTACTCAGTTTTTGATTGATTACAAAAAAACATGTGTTGTTATTTCACATGATGCTGAGTTTTTGAATTCATTTACACAAGGAGTTTTATATCTTGATGTTCATACTCACAAAATTGAACAGTATGTGGGAAATTATTCTGATGTTGTTGAACAAATTTCGTTACGTATTGAAAAAGAGAATAGAAAAAACGCACTTCTCGCTAAAGAGATTCAAGAAAATAAAGAGAAGGCAAATTTCTTTGCGCATAAGGGAGGGCAGATGCGTTTAGTTGCAAAAAAAATGAGAGAAAAGGTAGAGGAGATGGAAGAGGAAATGGTGGATGTGCGAGCAGAGGACAAAACAATCCGACCATTTGTAATACCATTTCAAGAAGATATCATTGGGGAAATATTACACATATCTTCATATACCGTTTTTAAAAATCACAAACCAACAAACAAAAAAACCAATATTTCTTTAAAAAAGAACCAACATTTGTTATTGAGGGGGCCGTTCGTGTTGGATATTACCGACAGGATTTTTCTACATTAAATTTTGATGATACAGTTTATCATTCGCTTGCTTCGGTAATGGATAGAGTAACTGAAGGAGAGATACGATCAGTTGCTGCAGGTTTTTTAATTGGAGAGAATACAATGAAAGCAAAGATTGGCACTCTTTCTGAGGGGCAGAAGGGACTTGTTGCATTGGCACAGCTTGTATTATTGCGTCCTGGGCTTCTTATTTTGGATGAGCCAACAAATCATATGAATTTTCGTCATCTTCCGGTGATTGCTGCTGCGCTTGATAAATATGCTGGTGCAATGATTCTTGTGAGTCACGTTCCAGAGTTTGTTGGTCAGATCCGTATTGATGAGGTTTTTGACCTTGAGAAAAACTAGTTGACATGATTTATTTCTAGTGGCTTGCTATTTTTCTTAAAAAAGAATAGAGTTCAGAGAGTTGATAGTCAACATATAAAAATGAAAACGTTTAAACGCGGAAATAAATCAAATGACAGAGGTGGAAAGAGAGAGTTTGGCGGACGAAGTTCCAACAAGCGTGGTTTTGGTGGTGGTGACAGGGGAGCAGTGATGACCACAGTAACGTGTAGTGATTGTAGAAAAGAATGTGAGGTTCCTTTTAAACCAACGGGGAATCGACCAGTTTATTGCAGCGACTGTTTCCGAAATCATGATAGTGAAGGAGGATCAACACGATCTGGTGGTAACAATTTTAAAAAGCCAAGTTTTGGTGGAAAAAGAGACTCCTCATTTATGAGTAGGGACAAGCAGATGTTTAATGCAACATGTGATAAATGTGCTCGACAGTGTGAAGTTCCTTTTAAACCAACAGGAGATAAGCCGGTCTATTGTAGTGATTGTTTTGAAAAAGGAGGAAGTTCAATAAATAGAAATAATAATGATAAGCCATCAAATCAATATAAGGAGCAATTTGATGCATTAAATAACAAATTAGATAAGATATTGAAACTGCTCGCTGTTCCTACCCCAGCAAAGGAAGAAATCAAGGAAGTTATAATTAATAAAAAAGAAGAAGTTGTTGAGAAGAAAGGAAAAACGAAGAAGGTTACAATAAAGAAAGTTTCAGATAAGAAAAAAAAGATAAAGAAATAATACTTATTAAAACCCCGCCAATCCATGGACTGGCGGGGTTTTAATTAGCAGAAAAAGATTATACTCAATATATATGAAGATTGAATCGGCACAATTTATAAAGAGCGCACTTACCAATGATTTTGTATTTGAGGATGGTATTCCTCAAATAGCATTTATTGGTCGTTCGAATGTGGGGAAATCAAGTATTATAAATTCGCTCGTTGGCCAACGTGATCTTGCAAAGACGAGTTCTTTCCCTGGTCGTACGCAGATGATAAATGTATTTTTAGTTAATAAGTCACTTTATTTTGTTGATCTTCCTGGATATGGATATGCGAGGCTCTCTCAAGTACAAAGGGATGAATTGAGAGAAATGATACGTTGGTATTTCTTTGTTTCTCATTCTAATCAAAAGAAGGTGGTGTTAATAATTGATGGGAGTATTGGTCCAACGAAAGATGATTTGGAGATGCTTCATAGTCTCGAAGCACACAGAAAGGATATTGTTGTTGTAGCGAACAAAATAGACAAGGTAAAAAAGTCAGTATATAAAAAACACCTTCATTTAATATCAAATGAAATTGGTGCTCACACCCTTATTCCTTATTCAACCAAAGACAAGGTTGGTATAAATGAATTACTGAAAGAGATTCTTTAGTGAAATATATGGAAAATCATTTCACTGTCTATATATTAGAATGTTCTGATTCAACTTTTTACACTGGAAGCACGAATAATCTCAAAAAAAGATTGAATGAGCATAATCACTTAAAGTCTGGCGCTCATTATACAAAAATACGCAGGCCAGTTGTTTTGAGGTATAAAGAAAAATGTAACACTTTTAATAAAGCAAGAAAGCGGGAGGCGGAGATTAAGTGTCTTACTAGAGAGGAAAAGAAGCGCCTTATAGAAAAGAAGTGATACAAAAAGTGAGCTTTTAAGTGATTGGTTTGACCGTGTCTCTATAAAGTGCTATTATCGCTAAGGCAAGATAGTTATTGAATAAAAATGTAGTCGAGCTTATTCCAGAAACTAGACTTTAGGATAAAACCTTAGAACACAAATTAAAATTAACTTTACAATCATGGAAGGAACAATAAAGAATCTCGTTGAAGAAAAGGGATTCGGATTTATCACTGTTGATGGAGAAGCTAAAGATTTATTTTTTCACAGCAACGAACTTAAGGGCGTAAGCTTTAATGAGTTACAGAGAGGTGATCGAGTATCTTTTGAAAAAGCAGATTCACCAAAAGGACCAAACGCAGTAAATGTAACTCGCATTTAACTTAGTAGGGAGGTCACACTAAAAATACCTGAAATAAAAATTTCAGGTGTTTTTGTTTATTGATATACTTATTGTATGGATCACAAAAAAGCCTCTTTTTCTATATCCCTCCTTGTTATCACGGTTTTGTTTATTATTGCGGGATATTTTTTTGTTTCTTTTGAAACAAAAAAAATTGAAAATGAATTACACAATACGTTAATGCACGCGACAGAAGTTTTGCTTGCAGCATTAAATCCAGAGAGAGTCGAAAGATTTGAGGGTTCTTTGGCAGACTTAAATAGTCCAGATTATATTCGGGTAAAAGATCAAACTTCAAAATTAGGAAAAATCTTTGTAGAAAATAGTGTTGCGTCATTCTATATTATGAGAAAGACAAACAAGGGTGTAGTATTTCTTGTTGATTCAATTGTTCCTGGTAGTGAGGATTATAGCCCCCCAGGAGAGTTGTATATAAAACCAAGTGCAGAAATTTTTAGTGTGTTTGATGATGGTGTTCCTAAATTGGTTGGACCGTACACAGATGAATATGGGACGTTTGTTTCTTATTTCGCTCCTATAAGGAATTTTTCGAGTAACAAGATTATTGGGGTTGTGGGGACTGATATAGATTATAATGCGTACGTTGCTTCAGTTCGTAAGGAACAAATATCAAATTTTTTGACATTGTTTGTTATTTATCTTTTTTTCGTTGGAATTATTTTCTTTTTTGAAAAGCGTAGCGAGGCACAGAAGATGCTTCGAGAAAACGAGGAGAGATTGAGGGTTATTACAGAAACAACACCAGATGCAGTCATTATGATGGACGAAAAGGGAATTATTTCATTCTGGAATCAGGCAGCAGAAACCCTTACCGGATATACAAGAGAGGAGGCAATCAGTAAAAATCTTCATGAGCTTATCTCCCCTCAGGGTCTCTATGATATAGAAAATTCTAAAAATCTTCATGAATTTATGGCGACGGGAAAGAGTCCAATTCTTAATACGATTGTTACCATAAAGATAAAAACAAAAGAAGGAAAAGAAAAAGATGTTGAACTTTCTACAAATAGCTTGCGTATGAAAAAGCGGTGGTATGCGATCGGGGCCCTTCGTGATGTTTCACAAAAAAAAGAAAACGAAGACAAGCTTAAAGAAAAAACTGATGAATTAGAAAAACTAAATAAATTTATGATAAACCGAGAACAGAAAATGATAGAACTAAAAGCTGAAATCGAAAAATTAAAAGGGGGAAAGGGAGAGATTGTGGAATAATTGACTTCGTTGGGGTCTGAGAGCTAGCATTATCAGATCATTAATAAAAAGTGGAGGTTCTATGTTTGATCATATAATGCGTTTAAGTGAGGAACCATTTTCTAAAATTTCATCACAATTACAGGATATTGAGAGTAGAATTTATGATGAAAAAAGAAAAAGAGTTCAAATGGGGGATGTTATACAGTTTAGGTTGCGCGGAAATGAGGAGAAGTTCATCAATGCGCGTGTTATTGGTTTATTAGTTTTTACTTGTTTTGAAGATTTGTTTTCTTCATTTTCTCCTAGCCGTTTTGGAGGTGAATCAATCCCCAGTCTTTTATCAGTGAGGAAATATTACTCTCGCATAGAAGAAGCTCGGAATGGGGTTGTTGGTATGGTTTTGGATGTATTTGAAATCAAAAATTAAACTCCCATATATGTGGGAGTTTTTATTTAAGGCAATCTAAGGTGGAATAATCTCCAACAACAGTTCTTTTTAAATGAAATAGTAGTGTTGGTGTTTTTAATTTTTCCCCTATTATTGATACGAGAGAACGGATATATGTTCCACTTGAACATTCAAATTTTATTCTAGCAATAGAATAATTTTCTTTTATATTAATCGTATTCCACGACGAAATTATTTCATTTTGTCTGAAGTCTCCATGAACTAGTTTTATTTTTTTAATTACTTCATTTTTTATTTCTTTTCCATCCCTTTTTTTTATTGAAATAAAAGAAGAAGAGGAGATTGTAATAATTCGCCGTGGTATTTCTATTTCTTTTATTCTATCTTGTCGGGCCCACCAAAATAATGGTTTTCCCTTTATTTTATATGATGCATAATATGGAAGTTTTATTTCTATCTCTCCATACATGGCGTTAATGGTTGTTTGTATTTGTTCTTTGGAGACATTCGATCTTCCGTAATTTATTAATCCCAATATATCTTGTGTATCACTTTCTATTCCAAACAATATGTCGGCAACATATGTTTTATTAAGTTTTTGATATTTATTTTTGTCTTTCAATTCTGGTCCAGATAATACAAGTAAAAGTCCTTCAGCCATTGGGTCAAGACGACCCGCGTAAGTCATTGGCTCGTCTTTATAGTTTTCGTGTTCAGATTTAAAACGGTTTATTGCTTCGAGCGGCGTTTCTCCGATTTTTTTATATAGCGGTATAACACTCATTATCTTTGGATTGTATAGGGAATTTATTCTTTTTAAAAGCGCAAGAAAATTGTCCATTGGTATGTTTTGGAGTAGAATCATTTTAGTTTATTAACATTTAGGAGGTTGATATGAAAGAGCGAATTACGCCACATCTCCGTGCGCTTATTGATGCGGGGAGTGAGGCAATTAAAAATCAGTTTGTGAAAATGAGGGGAAAGAACACAAAAAAGAAATTTCCAACTCTTGATCCTTTGGAGGAGGAGAAATACAGTCCAACAAAAGGATTGGTTCATAAATACAAACGTACTGCGCTTATCAAGGTTTCAAATTATTGTGCGGGGCATTGTCAGTTCTGTACGCGTTGCCGTGATATTGGGACACCCGAAGGTGATCTTTCAAAAGAAGATATAAAAAATATTATTACTTATGTTGAAAAGCATACCGAAATTGTCGAAATTATTCTTTCGGGTGGAGATCCATTTTTTACACCAAATGTTACTTATGAACTTCTCGACAAGCTTGATTCAATAAAATCGGTACGTGTGATTCGTATTGGCACGCGTCTCCCAGTGCATGCGCCGCGAAGTTTTAAGCAGCGAAACGTGCTTGATGTACTCGAAAAAATTGAGGCAATAAATCGTTTTAGATGTCCTGTTCATGTTTTGATTCATTTTAATCACCCCGATGAAATCACTAAGGAAGTTTCTGATTTGATGTGGGATTTGCGACGTACGGGAGTTGTATTATTCAGCCAAACGGTATTTTTGCGTGACGTGAATGATAATGTTGATATACTTGATAAACTTTTTATGAAACTGCATTCACTTGGTGTAATCCCGTATTATATCTATCGTTGTGACTATGTCGCTGGTCGTGAACATTTTGTTGTTCCATTTATGCGCGAGGTAAGGATTATGATTGCACTATGGAAGCGGCTTCCAGGCCTTGCACTTCCGCAATATATTTTTGATGCCCCTGGTGGAAAAGGGAAGATTCGCGTCCCATATCTTTCAAGACAGATTCCTCGATCATTTGCTGATACGGAGGGGAAAACTATAGAAATCTAAGCACCCAATTTGGGTGCTTTTTGTTGAGTTGACAGTGAAGAGTATATATTGACTTTTTAATAATTTGGTGATATAATATATACATAATTCTTTAAAAATTAATTAAATTTGGAGTAGAAAATGAAAAAAGTGCTTATAGTACTGTTTCTTAGTTTTTCTTCCTTTACGCTTGCTCAAGTGCAAATTTCAGGTTATGGATCGATGTCCATAGACAAGAAGTTTGTCTATGATTGGATGAGAGTAAGAGTAGAGGCGCCGGTATCGGATAGTAAGGAATTTTCCATCGCCGTTGAACATGATGTGTATTACAACAAAATTCAGGATGCTTATATCAGATATTCTAATAAAACCCTGTTGGAAAACACAACTATGTTTGTTACTGCAGGAAGATTTTTAAATCCAGCACTCTGGCCATTTGATGGCCCAAAGGGACTTGAACTGTCACGGTTTCCGATTGTGACAGAAACCCTTATCCCAAAGGTTGAAGGATTGGAAATGGGGATTAAGACGGTCAGTGGATATGGGACACGGATCGCAGTATTTGAAAGAAATAATAAAAAGGAAATTTCCGGAAATATTGAAACGCCGTATGTATCTTTCTTCCTGATTTCTGATGTGGGGTATGGTGCAACAACCAGATTTTCAAAAAACTCATGTACGCTTATTATCGGAGCTACTAAGGAAAAACAAAGAAATGTTGCGTTTTCTCAACTTAAAGTAGAAGTTACAAATTTCTTACACGCATGGCTTGAATATGATGTTTCAAGTATCTCGTCTCCATATTATCTCTCTGGTGTCACTGTTGTTTATCAAAAAAATAGTTTTTTAAAGTTATTTTGGGACGGACAGACAGAAACCGGAACCGCAAAGATAACGTTTGCATTTTAAAAACCGCCCGTATGGGCGGACTTTTTTATTTTTAAGGATTATAATTATAGTAATGAAGAAAGGAATTCTTATAGTTGTTGGTGTTGTTTTTCTTATTATTGTGATTGTCGCAATTATGTTTGTTTTTTCTATATGTCCTCCAAAGGGGCCGTGGCCGACGCCGCCGTGGTGTGGAAAAGATTTTACAAGATACACTTATGAGGTAGATGCAAATCCATCATCGATATCACAAATAAAAGCGGTGAATATGTATGATACATGGGGGCGAAACTACAATATGGGAATGGTAGAAACCACTCAAGCTAACATTGAGAGTTCGTTTGAACGAGTTAAAAAACTTGGGGCACAAGAAGTGTATGTTCATGATTTTGATCGAGCAATTTATGATGGAAAAACGGACTATAAGAGTACTGGTTATACGTTTGTGGATGAGACATTCTGGAATGATTTTCGTGACCAATCTATTAGTAATGATGAGTTAAAGAAACTAGTGGATGCGGCGCATTCTCGGGGTATGAAGATTGGGATTAAGAGAAATATTGCCTTTGTTAATATTGGGAATTTTATTTTGTCAGGAATAAAAGGAAATATTTCTTCTGACGTAGAGAAGGATTACAAGGAATTTAATAATTATCATAGTGAAGAGTGGATACGAGATTTCTTTAAAAAGTGGCAAGATCGATTAGTTGAGAAGGGAAAAATATATCAAGAGATCGGAATTGATAGTATGAGTATTTCTCCTCAATTTCAAAATCCCACGTTTGTTGGACACGAAGAGCTTGCAAACCAGTTATGGAAGAATTTAATCGCTGAATTGCGGAGCAATTTTAAGGGAAAGATTGTCGTGGATTTGGATGTATATGGGTTTGTGGATGGGAAAAATGGGAATGAAGATTGGAAGAAGTATGACTACTACAAGGATGCTGATATAGTTGAGGTAAGAATTTATAAAATTTTAGAAAAGTATCAATCTTCATCTCAGAATATAAAAGACGATATTAAAAAAATGATTGACGAACTTGATCTAAAGGCAAAAGAAATAGGTCTAAAAATTTCTGTATTTTTTGCTCCATCGAGTTACAAAAATGGTCTATATAAAGGTCCAGTTGAATTTCTTGACGTGCGAAATCAAAATATAAAAAATCTTGAGAAAGATTACAATGAGCAAGTTATTGGATTTGATTCATTTTTTAACGCGGTAAAAGACAAAACAAACATCGAGAGGATTAATATGGGAAACTTTGCGTGGGATGATGCTTTGGATCCAGAAGTGAAGCCAAAAATCTCGATTTCTGCTGGATTTCGCAATAAACCAGCAGAAAATCTCATCGAATTGTGGTTTTTAAAATAATGTCTAGAAAACCAATAACAATCGTAGTAAACGATAAAATGCAAAGGGGGTATAGTTATCAATGTATTAAGCCAATAGGAAAAGAATTCCATTCTGATTTCAAACCAGATCTTACTCCAAAAGAGATGTTAGAACTTGGTGTATTTGGTGGAAGATATATGCGAGATTGTACAAAGGAGTTTCCGAAGAATTGGTTTGTTAATGCAAAATTTCATCCAAAGGGGAAACCTGGACACACCAAAGAATTAAATTATTTTGGAGTTGATGCATCGCAGCCACTTTCTGTTTGGAGAGAGAAGGGGTGGATTTATCCTCAAGATCCACGGGGATGGTTTCAGTGGTATTGTAGATATTTTTTAGGACGTAGAACTGATGATGATGAAAGACAAATCAAGCGATGGAGGGCTATGAGTAGACATATTACTCAATTAAAAAAGAACTGCACAAAGGGGAATGTTGAGTGTAGAAAAAAGCAACGACAAGCGTTGCTTCATTGGGCATATGATTCTCGGTTTCTATAAGCGATTTATTTTTGCCGCCATAATAAAGTCATTTTCTGACAAGCCGCACACTGAACGTGTGGTGAGCTCAAGACGTACTTTAGTAAATGCGATGCGGATGTCTGGATGATGACTTTCAGTTTCTGCAAGTTGAAATATCTTTTGTACAAACGAAATTACTTCACTGAAATAGTTAAATGTGTATTCTTTTAAGAGTTTTCCTGAGTAAGAATCGATTGTCCATCCAGGAATTTTTGGAAGTAACGTGTTCGCCTCGTCAATGAATATTGGGCGCGCCGAACTTCCTTCGTACGGCACACAGGTTTTTTCATAAAGCTCCATGATGGTAGTATAGTGTATCTGATAATTTGTATAAAGTCTGATCTATTACTATTTTTCTGTTATTATGATTAGAGAAATGATTGAGCAACCACCTAAAAAAGAAAATAGAGAACGTAGAGAGAATCCAGTGGATGCGCTCCTTTTGCTTACAAAGAAGATATCAGCACAGATTAATAAAGACATAAAAGAAAAATATAATGTGAAGCATGACTTAGTAACCGAACAAGGAATGCTTTCTATGGATTTTTTTTCGCGTGAAAATGGAGGAATTTATACAGCAGAAGAAATTGGAAGAGACAAAGAAGAGATTTTAGCGAAAGAGATTGAGTGGAGTGGTGCATATAATCCAAGCGTCCAAGAGTTTTATAAGAATACAAAAAAAATAGAAGGCAAAGAGGAGATAGCGCGGGAATGGATGAAAAATAAAGAACGCGAAAAATCATCTCAAATGGAAATGCTCACTAATGCAATTTTTTATAAAAACTTAAAAAATGATTTTTTTGTTTCGAGGACTTCAAGAAAAGATGATTTGGGGGGAGTTGATACATATCTTGTGAATAAAAAAACTGGGGACATTGTGTGTGCGTTTGATGAAGTGCACGATCATACGCAAGGAGATAGAAAAAATGAAAAATGGAAACGAGTTGAGTCTATTGGAAAAGGGGGAAAAACAATAAAGTACGGTGTCGTTCCAGAGGGAGACAGACTTATTCAAAGAGAGATAAGAAATATTCCCGTTTTCTTTGTTTCTCTTACAACTGAAGAGCTCATTCGAGGAATGGAGGGATTTTCTCGAAATATAGACGAGTCGCCAAATGAACTAGAAAAAAAATATTTTAATAAATTTACACTATTACTTGAAGAGGAATATGATCGGGTTAAAGATATGCAAATGCCGAATGCAACTAGAGAAAATCTAAAGAATTTTAAGCGAGCACTTGAAACAATGAAGGAAATTGGAAGTGCCAACCAAAACGCTTAAATGGTTCGTAGAATTCGTATTTTTAGTGTATAGTATCAAAAATGTTCAGATATATATCAGTCATTGTTGTATTAATTTCCGTGATTGCAATCGCGGGGTTTGGTATGTATGCAGGAACAGAACAAAGTGGGGAACAAGCTGTATCCCATTGTTTGTTTCATATGGCTTCAGGAATGAATTCGATGAGGCTAGGAGAGCACATAGAAAATTGGAGAAATTCAGTTTTTGGCGTTGTTTCATTTGAACTTCCTCTTCTCCTTTCATTTTTTCTCTTGGTGTTTTTCTCTATTTTTTCTTTCTTCTTAAATTCTTGGAAAATAAGACTTATTCAGATAACGCAAGATATTCGTGGGGAACCACCGAAATTATCGAACTATTTAAATCTTCTCTTTTCGAGCGGATTACTTCATCCTAAAATTTTCTAATAGTTTTTACGCATTTTTGTAATGCGTGGTTTTGTTTTGTAGGAATATTTACTCTTTTCATCAAAAAATATGAAAACTACTGTTGTTATAATTTTAATTTTTTTAGGACTCCTAGGTCTTATGTGGTTGGGCAGCTCAAATAAAAAGCTTACCGAATCAAGTGATAGAACAAAAAGCGTACTTTCGACTTCTGAAGAAGTTTATGATTTTGGCACAATCTCAATGAAAAACGGCGATGTCACTAAGGAATTTATTATCACTAATTCCACAGATAAGGATATATTTGTTCCCTCGCTTACAACCTCGTGTATGTGTACTAGGGCATATCTTGTTCAACTAGATGGCAAAATAAAAGGACCATTTGGTATGCCGAGTATGAGCTATGTCCCGCGCGTTAATGAAATAATTAAAGTGGGAGAAAGTCGGGTTGTTCGTGTTGTATACGATCCGAATGCTCACGGTCCTGCTGGAGTTGGTCGAATTAATAGATTTGTTACCTTGACAGATGCCTTGGGGGGTGAGCTACGACTTGAGATAAGGGCAGTAGTTACTCCATAAAAATTATGAAAAAAATTACATTGATAATTATTACTGTTGCAATTGCATTATTAGGTGTGCTTTTATTCAAATATAATCCATCGTCCGCTTCATTTGTTTGGAGCTTGAGT
>VMEM01000005.1 GCA_007375535.1 Parcubacteria group bacterium LiPW_41
CTGCAACACGCAGCAAAAGCGATCGAGGTGCATGGTATAGAAGGATATCCCTTGGTTGTCAGTTCATTTGGAGAAGAAGTGGCAAATACAGTGTTGGTCACTCATTTGAGAATTACTATGGGTTCTATGGAAGGTTTTCCTCCAAACCCTGAAATTGACGAAAGAGTTAAAGTGCTTCTTGAAAGCAAAAACATTTATTTATAAATAAGGAGGTATTGTGCTTAGTGAACAAATAATAAAAAAACTGCATGAAAAGTACATCTATCTCGCAAGTGGCGGATTTCATTTTGATGTTCTTTTGAATATCGGCGCATTGGCTCCGCTTATTGCGATTCATGAGACCTCAGAGGAACCAACAGATGAGGAAATTAAATTCATCCATTCTCGCATTCTTAATGATGAAGCGGGTATTTATATTCAGGATAGGATAAAAGAGAAGAAATACGCAATTGAAGGCCACAACACCGTGACCCTTAAAAAAGAAAATGGTAAATGGAATTATCGCCGACTCACATGGACTCATAGTCCTCGGTGGTTCCCAGTTCAAGGAGTATCTATTGAAGAGCTCGCTGAAATCATTCATCCAACAAAAAAATAATTTATCCCGCCCCTTTAGGGCGGTTTTTTTATATTCAATTGACACAAAGATATCGTTACAATAAAATTGGGAAATGATAAAATCACAAATCATGAAAGTATCAGTCCTTTCGATCGCGTTTGTAGTGGTTGGGTTCTTTTCTGTTGTGCCAGCGAAGGCTGCGTTGTGGCAGGAGAACTGTTATACCTCTGCTCATTTGGATTTAGATCGTTGCAGTTGTTCAACATATGATTGTTATCAATCTGGCACCGAACAGTGGAATGGTGGTTACCTTCCTTCTGGTGGTTCTTGGACAAGATCTGGTTTGTCTTGCAGTAATGGCTCTGGTTGGACTACTGGTGGTGGTTCATGGGGTGATCTCGGATATTGCTATTACAACTAAGGATTTTGAATAGATCCGCCCCGCATTGCGGGGCGGGTTTTATTTTGACAAATACCACAAAAAAGTGGTATTCTATTTCTGTTCCTCAAAGAAAGAGGAATAGCAATTTAATAATTTCATTCATAAAAAGGAGAAAACTGCTATGGGAAATGAGCAGAATACCTTGAATAGACAAACAGCAAAGTTTGTCGCAGCGTGCATAGAAAATCTTCCGAATATTTCTGGAGAAATAATGCAGGGCTTCATCGGGAAACCTCAAAAACTCAAAACAAGATTGTTAATTCTAAAAGCAAAAAGAATCGCGGTAATAGGAAATTCTTTGGACTTTTTAGCTGCATTTTATGATAGCGCAAAGATTTTTCTTGGTGAAAGAAATCTTGGAGAAGAAGGAAGTGATTATTCAGTGCTTCGCGCTGAATACGAAGATACAGACCGTATAGTTTTTGTCGACTTTAGTTGTTGTATGCTTGCAGGATCAAGTGAGGCGTGTGAGGTATATGGAGGAAATACACTTTTCTATAAAGAAACTCGAAAATTTGAAATGATTATTTCTGATTTGCGTGCGGACAAGTTTGATCTGTTCATATTCGATCCAGAATTTTTAAAGAAACTTGAATCAAAAGACAAACAAAGATTTATTTGGTTTATGAGTCTTTTCGAACCCAAGAAAACCCAACGAGGTGATATAATACCAAATCAGTTTCTTTTCAAAATATAACCTATCCCGCCCCTTAAGGGCGGGCTTTATTTTTTTGTACTATCAATATATAAGTAGTTTTGTATAATAAACGGGATGAAAATTATTAATGCAAAACTCTTGAAGCCGTACGTCGGAAAAACTGCACTTGTCCGAATTGATTTAAATATTGATGCATCAACTGATGAAGGATTGTTTCGTTTACAATCAGTACTTCCAACGCTTTCATTATTAATAAAAAATAATATTCGTGTAGTTATTCTTTCTCACAAAGGAAGACCTACAAAAGTAGAAAAGAAATTATCACTCAAACCATTTACAGAAATTTTTGAAGATGCCTTGGGTGTTGGCGTTGAGTTTGTTTCCTCACTCGATTTTGATGTGATTACAAAAAAACTCGAAACCTCAGATGCTCAAGTGATATTGCTTGAAAATATGCGCTTCCTAAAAGGAGAGGAAGAAAACGATGAGGCACTCGCAAAGCAACTTGCTTCCTTGGGTCAACTCTTCATTAACGATGCGTTTGCGGTTTGTCATCGTGCAAACGCTTCTGTGGTGTTACTTCCAAAACTTCTTCCATCATTTGCTGGTCTCTGTCTTGCAAAAGAAATAAAGAATCTCACTCTCAAAAAGAAGCCTGCTCATCCGTTTATTTTGATTGTGGGTGGCGCGAAAGTGAGTGACAAACTTCCAATTGTTCAGAAATTCGAAAAATACATCTCAACAGTTCTCTTGGGTGGTGCCGCAGCAAACACTGTGTTGGCTTCCGAGGGAATTCCAATGGGAAAGTCATTATATGAAAAGGATGCGGTGAGTGTGGTAAAAAAATATACTTTTTCTTCAATCATTGAAACTCCTGTGGATGTCGCAGAAGAAAAAGGAAGAATCTTGGATATTGGTCCGAAAACATCAAAATTGTACTCTGCACTTATTAAAGAAGGTGGAACAATTGTGTGGAGTGGTCCAATGGGATTGTTCGAAAAGAAGGGATTCGAAAAAGGAACAAAATTGGTGTGGAAAGCAATTGTAGAAAAAGCGATTCATGATCCATCTGCAAAAATTATCATTGGTGGTGGCGAAACAATTGCCTCGTTGGCTCTTCTTCCAAAACCGATGCGCTTGCTTCCTGAAAATGTGTTTCTTTCAACAGGTGGGGGAGCAATGCTCGAATTTCTCTCAGGCAAAAAACTCCCAGGAATCGAAGCATTGAAGTAGTAGTCGGTATTAAGTAGGAAGCATTACGTATGAAACTGGCAAAAGTAAATTTTGCCAGTTTTTTATTTAAGAAATTATTGTTGACATAGATTGTTCGGGGGAGTACTTTGTCTTTAGTACTTAACAACAAGGAGTCTGTAATGAAAAAGAAGGAATTAGAACACCTCAAGAATTTGGTTGAAAATTCAGAGTATTTCCGATTGAAAGATGATCGAGATTACGAAAATGAACGTGCAAATGCGCGATCAAAAATTGTAAAAAAAGTTCTTGTAACAATTTATGGCTTCAAAAATGTGCGAGTGAAAAGAGATCATGGAACAGCAAGTGGATGGATCACTGTCGATATTGTCGTCAAAACTTCTCAAAAAGATTTTCCTAAGGAATTCAAAGATAGTGATAAAATACACAAATTATTGAAACGACTCGGAATAACATTTCCTCAATATTATCCCGATGCAGGACCGGGCGACACATGGACTGACTGTTTGATAATCAATATTGATTTACAATAACCCCCAATCGGGGGTTTTTATTTTGAACGTTTTTCTCAATTTTCTCCACTTTTTGATATTTGAATTTGTTTAGAGTTTAGTGCTTAGATATTAGAGTTTCTTTCGTTGATTAATTGTTTATTGATTGAAAATTGCCTGCCTGCGCAGGCAGGCAACACTTGTAAAAGTGTTGAGTCTGTGGTATAGTAATTCCACATTTAACAACTAAAGAGGGAATAATGGAAATCTTCAAAAAAGATGGAATCTTTTCATCAAAGGAAAAGCCGGTGTATGAAATTGAGGAAGGCTTCAAAAAGCTAATAATGGACCGTGCCTCCGAAAAGATATCAGATAGATTGGGTGGTTTCGTTATGCACCAACATCTAAATCGACCTGTATCTGGTTCAGATTTTTTTTCGCTAATGGAGAGTAACAACAATATCTTTTCACCAGACGAGGTATTATCAATCATTAAAAGAAACACCGAACATCAACCAATGGGTGGTGTTGGATTCCTTGATGACAAGGTAAGGAATGTTCTAATTGCTCGTGGTGACAAGCAAAATAATATTATAGTTACACTCCTTCTCACCGAAGAAAAGAAGTGGAAGCTTCAGGCGGAAGAAGATGAGTATGCAATATTAGTATTTCAACAAGGACTAAATATCTTTGGTAGAAATCTAATTAAACAATTTTAATCAATTAGAGGAGGAAACAATGAAACTTCAAAGTCTCATTAAAGAGCTTGCTCTTTTTTCAGTAAATTCCAACATAACAGAAAAGAACTTCCCAGAAGAAAAGCATGACACAAATGACGTTTCGTTCTTGGAAATGTTCTGGATGTTTTTTCTACTTTTTGTGATTGCATTTGCATTGAGTAGAGAGGTTTTTACCTCGGTAGTTATTGCCCTTTCTATTGTTCTTGTGTATCTCATAAGCAGATTAATTAAGGCGAACAAAAAAACGTTCATCCTATTCAATTTTGCAGAACCCAAATATTCATATGAAGTAATTGATGAAATGGAAATTGCGGGATATCGTCCGGCAACTTTGCGGGAACTACTTTTCTGGGCATTAAAAGGTTGGAATAGAAATCTTTTTGTTATTGCGCTTGGGCAGTCAGTAAAAAAATATGGTTCCGAAAATGTCCCCGCACTTCTTTTCCATCCAGCAACAAAAGAGACTCTCGAATTAACTCAAAAGACAAACCACTGGGGAACAAATGAGCGTTTCCTGGCGGTAAAGAATTAACCTTCAACCCCCCGTTTTCCGGGGGTGTTTTTATCCCGCACTTTTTATTAAAAGGTGCGGGGTTCAAAATTCGTCATTCGAAATTTGCTTTCCTTTCCCTCCATTTGAAACTTGAAATTCATAAATTGAAATTTCAACACTTGCAAAAGTGTTGAATCTGTTGTATTCTATTCCCAGAATTAATTAAAAAATAATCATAAACGAAAGGAGCTTTTATATGCTATTTCTCATAAGAAATATGGAGATTTATCGTTTGGTGCAGGAGCTTGGGAAACGAACAGGCGTTCCAAGTTTTTCTCCACGTGAAATAGACCCTCTTCCACACCTTTCTTTTGGAAAGTGTGAGATGGAGACTGTTGCTATGGAGACTGTTGCTATGGATTTATTACAGGTTTCAATTGACGCCCGTCAGTGGGTTGGTGTCTCAGTAAAAGATTTTGCACTTCAGCATCAGTCACGGTTTCGTGATATGGTGCGCAAAAATATCTTGTTGAAATTCGTTGGTCATATGACAAGATTTCCAAGACCAGCTGATGAAATATTTGGAAGGGTGACCATTATGAAAAGTAATATCATGGGAATGCGTCGGTCGTATTCTGAAGCTACAACATTCAAAGGATTCCCGGTAAGTGTTTTAAATGGCATCAAACTTCTTGAAAAGAAGGGATATGTCGAAATTGTTTCCAAATTACGCGAGGACGTTCTCGTCCCCACCGAAAAGTTAATTACTTTTGCACTTGAAGAATCCAAAAGGAGAATCAGATGTTAATTTCAAAAGAAAACGGAACTGTTTCTGCGGGCCCAGCAGATATTCTTTGCATTATGAAGCTTCCTACGGGGAGATTTCATCCAGCATTATTTGAAGAGCATCCAATGCCAGGACCAATTAAACCAATTGAAGAACTTTCGTTTGTTAGATTGAAGAGTAAGATGCATCATACTTCTGGTATGGAAACACTCGAAGATGCAGCGGCTCACATTGTTGACCTTCGCAAGAAACTTATTATGAGTGACGAAAACGTTGTTTCAGATGAAGCATTCGAAGTTATTGATCCAGTGTCTGTGTTGGTAATCAAAAATTGGACAACCGGACAAATTACCTTAAAGTCCGCGTTGAAAAACCAATAATTCAACAACGATATTAATCAAACCCCCAATCGGGGGTCTTTTTATCCTTTTTAGATTTTCTTTTTTTGATATTTGAATTTAGAGTTTTTATCTAGCCATTCGTAATTTTTCTCTTGTATTTAAAAATTATTCTCCCTTTTGCGCTTTGCATTTTGAGCTTTGCACTTCTTTTCCTATACTTATACCATGAACAAGAAATTCATTATTCCTGCATTAGTTATTGTGTTCTGCTTTGGTGTTTATTTTTTCTTCTTGAAAACACCTCTATCACCGATTCCTGACAAAGAAATTCCTACGGAAGGAGTTATCAATTCGGCAATATTTGTTTGTGCAGATAATAAATCCGTTCAAGGCATCTTTTTCAAAGACAGGGTTGAGCTCTCGCTCAGTGACGGAAGAAATATGTTATTGTCTCAAGCAATTTCCGCTTCTGGTGCTCGGTATGCAAATCAAGATGAATCGTTTGTGTTTTGGAATAAGGGAAACACTGCGTTCATAGATGAAAAAGGGGAAGTCACATTTAAAGACTGTATAGAAAAAATCGCGGGTGATGAATCAAAAACAACAATCGCAAATCCAGCTTCAGAAAATTGTATAAAGGTGGGAGGGAATCTAAAAATTGAAAAACGTGGAGATGGGGGAGAATATGGATTATGTTATTTTGAGGATAACCGAGCGTGCGAGGAGTGGGCGTTATTGCGTGGTGAATGCCCCTACGGCGGGCGAAGAACCACTGGCTTTGATACTATCGACCAGAACTATTGTGCGTGGCTTGGGGGCGATACGTTTGCTATGGAAAATTCAGTGTGTACATTCAAAAACGGCTCCACCTGCCCAACAATTGATCTCTATAACGGCACCTGCTCCCCAAAAGGTATTTAATAGCAACTTTTAACTTTTGCGTTTCACTTTTGCACTTTGCATTTTGAGCTTTGCACTTTTCTGTTTTTGCCCTAGCTTTCCAAGGGGAATAAGGTATAATGTATCCATATGGCAACAAAAACAAATTCTGCGTTCATGAAGCCAATGAACATCAGCGATGATTTGGCTGCAGTGGTAGGAAAAGGACCTATGCCTAGGTCTGAAGTAGTAAAGAAGTTGTGGGTGTACATCAAGGGGAAGAATCTCCAAGATGAAAAAAATAAGCGCAACATCAATGCAGATGAAGCTCTTAAGAAAGTATTTGGAGGCAAGGCAGTAGTAAACATGTTCGAAATGACAAAACTCGTTTCAAAGCATCTTTCCTAAATCACTTACGATAACTATCCCGCACTTTTTATAAAAAGGTGCGGGATAAAAAAATCCCCCAAATGGGGGGTTTTAAGTTAAGTCTTTTTCTAGGCATATACGAGATTGTAATGTCCAGATTTTTCCACCGTTAAATTCTAAGGTAATTCCATCATTGATTATATTCATGTTATATGTGTTGCGCATATCAGTAAAAAAATCTTCAACCTCTTTTGGCATTTCAATTAATGAAAATGAGAGAATTTTACATTTGAAAATTCTTGGATCTCCAAATGCAACACAGATGGTTTTGTTGAGTGGTGTATTTTGTGGAATATTTTTTGTTAAGAAAGAACATCTCCCAATATGTTTTTCTGCTGTAGAAAATTTTGGTAGAGAGACTTCCGAAATAAGTCGGACATCAGAAGAAAGTGTCTCTTGAAAATTTGCGTTGACGTCATAAAAATAATATTTCCTTTCCATTTACTACCTCCTTTTTATAAATCTTCTTCGAGACAGAGAAAATCATGCAATGCCCAGATTTTTTTCCCTTCACGTTCTAGTGTTATGAATTCGTCGTGTTCTTCATCTTTTAAGAATTCTTCAGTCTTTAAAAACTCTCCTATTTCATTTTCTATCACATCAGGAATATCAGAGAGTTCAAAAGAAATAAGTTTACAATCGAAAACACGCGGATCTCCAAACGCAACGGTTATCATAGAACCAATTGGTGTTGTTGTCGGAATGTTTTTAGAAAGCATTGAGCACCCTGTGTGATTTTTTGAAAAATCGGGGAGTGGGTCTTGTGAGATTAATACTGTAGCTCCAAAGAGCACTGGGCTTGTTATTTCATTCCCGTTGATGTCATAAAAATAATATTTTTCATTCATTTACTACCTCCAGTGTTTATTATTTTTTTAATTTTTATTTGTGGGTTGTCCCTTTCAAATGTTCGAAGTAACCACAGAGAAAGAAATCCACAAAATACAATTCCAGCAAGAAAAACGATTCCAGCGAGTTCTCCTTCTGTCATTTTTACTCCATGTTTGTTATTAAAATTCTAACCATAGAATACCACTATTCTATGGTATAAGTCAATATTTGCAGATAAGAACTATCGATTGTAGGTAGTTGGAGTTGCAAACTTCTCACTTGAGTTACACGTTCCTTTTTGATACTCAACGTGTATTGTCTTGTCGTTAATTAGTTGTACGAGAATCTTCCCAATATCTTTTTGCCACCACGTGCCAGGGCTATTGTAACAATAGATGTTTCCATCTGCTTTAATCTCACTAAATTCTCGATTAATAAATCCGGTATGATTTGGTTTGAATTGTATAACCCCAGGATTCATGATTGTTCCTCCAACAGAGAGATTTGCAGTTGTTGGATCGAGGTTGTCATGAACAAATGCTAATCCTTTTCCATCAAATTCAATACTTCCACCATCTTTTTTTGGTTCTTCTCCAAACCACATTCCTTGTATCGTTCCCGCAATGTCTTGGTTTACCCGCCCACAGAGTGGTTCGATAGTGCGTGGCACAAACGAATCTTTTATTTTGTTATCTGAAAATCCAAATTTTTTATAATACGCATCTTTCATTTCTCCCGCGTATAGATCAAACGTACACATCGAGTGTGCATAGCGATTGTCATCATAATAATCCCAATTTACATCACTACGTGCGGGAATATTATAATTTGCTGCCCAAATCTCAAATGGTAGAGTTCCTCTCTCATCAAGTTGTGTGTATCCAATCAAATCCCCAGATTTCACGGGAATACTCACATTGTAATAGCATTGTCCCTCGGTATATGTGTGGCCAGGTTTTTCAATACCACGCTTACAATCACCCGTTTCCGTTTCCTTGAGCGTTTTCGTAAGTGGCTCAGATAATTCTGTGTAGTTCGCAAAATCAAGTACAAGTCCTTTGCATACGGTGTACTGAACGACATATCCACGGGGAATATAATCTCCGGAACTGTTTTTTGATGATATTTCGATGATTTGTGTGATCCATGAATCAGCAGGAGCATACAGTGGAATCTTTTCTGTGTGGTTGGTTGAAAAATAGTTGTGATCAACAGGGGATGTGTGTCCTGGCGGATTGAGATTTCCAAGTGGTGTAATTGAAGAAATATATTTTGGTTCTATGAGTGGCGCAGTCAAAATTCCACTAAGATTTTCTGGACATGTGGGAAATAATTTAAATTGTTCTTTGATTTTGTCTACAAAAGTCGGCTCCTCCTTCTTTTGCTCCATTTTTTTCTCTCCCTCTTCCTTTTTGTTAAACACCCCACTTCCGAGAGTGACTACGATAAGTAGCGCTATTACTCCCACACCGAGTATGATGTTCTTCTTCATATACTCATTTTACTACAATGTATCCTCGTTCCCGCTTGGAATTGAACATTGATAATTGTATATTATTCTTCCTCTCTTTCTCCTTATTCGAAATTCAAAATTCGTCATTCGAAATTAATCTCTTTTCTCCATCTGATATTTGAATTTGTTTAGAGTTTAGTGCTTAGGTATTAGAGTTTTCGAATTTACAGCTTAAAGGTTTTTAGTTTAATCTTTGCACTTTAAACTTTGAGTTTTAAGCTTCATTTCGTATACTAATACTATGGACATGCAAAAAGTATCTCCGTTTGTTCTCACCGCTCTTGTAGCGGTTGCTTTGTTTGTTGGTCTTACAAACATTGTCACACTTCAATATGACGAAGTGTCGCGTATAGTAATTTCAAAAAGTCCAACTGGTGATGTTCCTGCGCCAAAAGTAGAAGTAACAGCAGATTGGAAAACATTTGCAACTAGTTTAGATCCTGCTTCTTCAATTTCGATTAGATATCCAAAGGACTGGGGAATAAGCGAAATAAAATTTCCTTGTGCCAATAAGGGTCCGTTTGGTACCAGCTCTTTTGGTTTTTTGGGTCCAATAAAGAATGAAAATAGTAATCGCAGATTCTTTATTCAGTTTTGTGTTAATAATGATGAGTATTGGGTAGCACATCAAGGATTTGTAGATTCCACTCCTTCAAGTGAAATTATTCCAAAGATAATAACGGTGGGTGAGGATGAATTAAAAAAATCCGATGAATATAATATTTCTCAAGAAATCATCAAAAATCTGCAGATTGCACGTGAAGATTTTATTCTTAAAAACCAATAAAAATCCCCCTAACGGGGGTTTTGTTTATTCACCAATTCTTTCAAACTTGAAAAGTTTTTTGAAGAACTCAAATGCTGGATTTTCTGTCGCGGGGGGAAGTGTTTGAAATTCAGTTCCACACCCCATGCACTGATAGGGGAATCTGGTGTTCCCATCAATCTTTGTGGCGATATACCCATTGCACGAAGGACACTTCGGTTCCAGTGGCTCTTTGTATTCTTTCCGTTTCATAACTCCTCCTTTTAAGTATCTGAAGTTATGGTACTCCGCTAACTACATTATTTGCAATACGAATAAAACTCGAAGCACTAATATCGAAATTCTAAAAAAACCTAAAACCCAAATATCAAAACGTTTAAATATTTGAATTTCTTATTTTGAAATTGTTTAGGATTTAGTGCTTAGATATTAGGATTTATTTTACTATTGCCAAAATAGTAAAAGTATTGTAGAATGTTTTCACTCTTTAATAACTTATTTTTTTAACTTTGGGAGGTCACTCTATGCATCCAATCAATGCATTTCTATGCTTCACCCCTCATGCCGCATTGTTTTTTGTGTTTGTATTGTTCTTTGCATATGATGCAAGAACACAAAAAAACTGGTGGTATATTCCACTGTTTTTGATTCTTACATTCCTGTGTTTTCTTTGGGTGGCAGAATTGATTCTTGTTCCACGCGCAGGTTTTGGTTCTATCGCTACTGCATCGCTTGCAGGAATTGTGGGTATGTATGTGCTAAATGTTCGTTCAGAAGCGTTTCCGGGCATGTACAAATCATACCTTGTAGTAGGAATTGTACTTGTGGGTATGTACGCAATTTACTTCTCCACATATTTCAGTCTCTTTGGAATTGCCGGAGGAATGGGTGTGTTCAGTGCCATTTCTCTCACCTCAGATTATTATTTCCCTCGCACCTAGCGAGGGTTTTTATTTTTAGCAAATTATACAAGGCTTTCGTTATAATTAGGGTATGAACGACGAAAAAATTTGTTGCCCTCAATTCGATCCAACTCCATGGGACGGAAAAGAAATTGTGTGGGAAAACAAAAAGTTTATAAAAGATAAAGTCTGCACTCTTTTTTATATGCCGATAAATTTCGGTTCGGTGGTAACGCGGATGATAACAAAGGTAGAAAAACAAGGTGCAAGCGTACAAGATTGGTTGTGTCTTTCGGATCATACCTCTCTGTGGAATATGGATCTTTACCTTGCTGTTGATAAAGACATTCCTAATGCAGAGAATACCTCAATCTCTGGGAAGTTTGTAAGTAAGGTGTATGAGGGGAAATTTAGCGACACAGGAAAGTGGGTTAAAGAATTTAATGTATATACCAAAGAAAAAGGATATCAAGTAAAGAAGCAATATTTGTGGTATACGACTTGCCCAAAGTGTGCCAAAAAATATGGTAAAAACTACGTAGTCCTATTTGCCCAAATCTAACCCCGCCTCCAGGCGGGATTTTTTATCTCATTTTTAGATTTTCTCTTTTTTGATATTTGAATTTGTTTAGGATTTCGATATTCGAGTTTAGAGTTTTTATGCTTAATTACTTTCTTGCTTTTGCGTTTCACTTTTGATGTTTGCGCTTTGAACTTTGCATTGTCTTTCAGCTATAATTAACTCTATTCTCTATGGAACGAAATAAAACGGTGGTAGTGATCTATCACAATAATTGTCTTGATGGATTTGGTGCTGCGTGGGCTGCGTGGATGAAATTCAAAAGTAAAGCAGAATATGTCGCAACTGATCCACACGTACTCCCCAAACTTGAATTAAAAGGAAAAGAAATTTATATAGTTGATAATAGTTTTGATAAGACGACACTAGAAAGGTTACAAAAAGTAAATAAGAAAGTGGTAGTAATGGATCACCATAAAAGCGCACAGAAAGATGTTGAGGCGTTTCCTCAAAATATTTTTGATAATAATCACTCTGGTGCAGTATTGGCGTGGAATTATTTTCATCCAAATAAAAAAGTGCCAATGTTGCTTCGATATGTTGAAGATAATGATTTATGGAATTTTAAACTTCCACAAACACAGCTTATTCGTTTATACATAACTTCTCATGCATATGATTTTTCGGCGTGGAGTAAATTAGCAAAAGAAATAGAAGATAAAAAATTAAGGAAAAAGGGAGCCGAGGCAGGGAAGGCAATTAGTCAGTATGTAGATCAGGTAGTAAAAGAAATTGTGGATGGTGCAGAGCTTGTGCAATTCGGAAAGTTTCGCGTATATGCGGTAAATTTTATGTCAAAAAAAATGACGTCAGTTATTGGGCATATTCTTGCTAATAAGACGAAATCACTTGGTATCGTGTGGTATGAATCAAAGGGATTGCTCCACGTTTCACTTCGTGCGAGTAACACAATTGATGTATCAAAGGTTGCTGAAAAATTTGGTGGTGGGGGACATAAAAACGCAGCAGCATTCACCATTCCATTTACTAACACCCTCCCCTGGAAACGAATAGTACAAAGGTCAAAGCTCAAACATCAAAATTGAATCTCAAAAGTTATTAAACTTTTTAATTTTACGTTTCACTTTTGCACTTTGCACTTTGAATTTTAAACTTTACTTATGAAATTAGTGATTTATACCGACGGTGGTGCTCGTGGAAACCCAGGTCCTGCAGGAATTGGAGTCGTGATTGGCGACGACTACGAACACGGTGAATATATTGGGGAAACAACAAACAATGTTGCCGAGTACAAGGCGCTTGTCCTTGCAATAAAAAAAGCGAAATCATTATACAAAGAACATCTCTCTACCCTTGATCTTGAGATTCGAATGGATAGTGAATTAATTGTGAAACAAATGAAAGGGGAATATAAAGTGAAAAACGAAGGACTCCGCCCATTGTTTTTGGAGGTTCAAAAACACATTCCCGAATTTCATCATGTTTCTTTCCATCACATTCCTCGTGAAAAAAACTCCCACGCCGACGCACTGGTAAACAAGGCACTCGATAATAGATAGTGTTTAGTGACTAGAGCTTAGCTCTAAAGTCGATTTCCACGAAGATGAGTTTTTCTTTGGGTTTCTTTTCTTTGATTAATTATTTATTGCGAATTGAAAATTTTTCCCCTCTCCTTATTTAAAATTGGCCTAATCTCCTGTTGTAGGTTGTTTGTTGTAGGTTGTTGGTTATACTTAAAATATGCTCGAACTTTACACCTCAAAACCTGAGGAATTGAAAAAGAAAGTTGATTCATTGACCGAGGGCGTCGGAGAATTCGCTCACGAATTTGATCCTGAGCTTATTTATCTCTGGTGCGAATCGGACCCAGAACTCCAAAGAACATATAAAAATTTTGTTGGCGCAAGCGAGGCATATGCCGACTATGTGTGTGCGATAGATGATCTAGTAAAGAAAGGTGAGGACCTTAGTGAGATTGTTAAGAAACAACGTGAAGCACATACTAATTCAGAACAGATGTTAAAAACATTTGTTGAATCGGCTCACAAAAAAGGACACCTTCAGAAATTTTCTCCCGAAGAACTTCCTCGCCCAAAGACCGCCCAACTTGCTCTTTATAGTGCATTCACCAATGCATACGAAAAGAACAAGAAGATGATGGGGGAGGCCAAAAAGGCTGTGTAACTATCAAACAAACCAAGCCCCAAACGGGGCATTTTTGTTGCTAAACCTCAATTATTTCACTATTGCAAAATATAGTAATGCATGGTATAATATATTCACTTAACAATTGAAGAGGAAGACAGTGAAAAAAGGGATAGTTGTTACCGCAAAAAATATAGCTACAGTTTGTGGCCATATTAAAAAAGTAATTAAGAACAAAGATAGCCTTTTTGTGAGAAGTGCAAACACAAGCAACTTTCAACAAGCAAAAAAATTGCTTTCAAGAGCGGGAAAAAACGGGAGAGCATTTTTTTTGGATGGAAGATGTGCTGCTTCTATCGGAGAATATCTTGACTCACACATTGAAATAGTAAAAACTCGACGTCATCAATGTTTACGCTTCGGTCGTAATGAAGATTTTCAAATAATCAACATCGGCGATAAGGTGTTTATTGATAACGATAAGGTTTTTATTTCTTGGGCACTCGGTCGTTATGCGTCCAAAAAAATTGCCTGCGTTTCATAATTTAACCCTCTGCTTTATGCGGAGGGGATTTTTTTCTCTTTTTAATTAAAATTTGAAACTTAAAATTTAAAATTTCAATACTTGTAAAAGTGTTGAATCTGTGGTATTTTGCGTACATCATTAAAAACTAATTTGAGGTAGTTATGGAATGGATTCTATTCATTTTTACCGCTCTTTTTGGGGCTGCGTTTGGTGTCTATGGCACGGGGCTTCTCCATGGTCTTGTTACTATTTTCTGTTTTCTTCTGTTTCTTTATATTTTTTTCATTTGGAGTAGACGTGAAGAACATCGTTGGATTACTGCGTTTGTCATGTACTGTGTTATTGCTATTCTCTTGATTGCGATGTGGATTGCAGTGATCGTTGCGGGGAATCTCCCGAAATCAGTTATTGATTTTTTTCACCTATTCTTTAAATAGGAGAATGCAATGAAAAAGGGAATTGTTGTTACAGAAAAAAATATGATGACGATTTACGATCGTCTAAAAAAGGTAGTTGAGAAAAAGAAATTCTTCGTGGGAAGAAGTTTCTATACTCGTAGCTTAAAAGTTGTTCAAAAGGTTGCGCCACTGGTGTGGGGATTGAATAAAAAAAGTTCAACGCCGTTGTGCAAAACTTCACACGCTATGTTTGGCGTTGCGGGTATCTGCTGTGACGGTTCGCGCATTTGGCTTAATCGTCCATATGATTCCGGGTACTTCTATATTCAGACTGGAAACAAAGTGTTTATTGATCCAATAGGAAAAATCTACATTGAACGAACGGATTTCATGCTTCGCGGAAGAGAAAAGTTCATTCAGTTGGTGCAAGAGCAAAATAATTGCAAAATCTAAATCATGGAGAAAAAATGAAAGTTCTTATATTTGGATCATTGATTCTATGTCTTGGTATTATATTGGTATTTATCACGCCAACACCAAAAAACTGTCAGGATTGTATAAAAACAATTCCATTAATATTGATTTGTGCTGGTGTTTCAATTCAAGTTATTTCGGTATTTCAAATAAGGAGAGAGAGCGAACGTAAATTGCAAGAAAAAATTGACGATTTACATCGTTCATATTAGTAATTCATCCCCGCTAAATGCGGGGATTTTTTTGCATTTCTTGACTTTTGTTGTATAATGTTTCAGAAGTATGCGAAGTGACAGCACGTCACTCGAAAGAGTGATTTGGGTGAGGAAAGTCCGGACACTCTGTCTCTTTTTGAGACAATCGTAGCGGGTAACTCCCGTCGTCCGCGAGAACCGAGGTGCGAACAGTGACGCCGGCGGCGAAAGCCAATGGGGGTCGTCTCAGACCTAATTCCGTATAGAGACTTAGAAAACGGAAGTGAAACGGCCAAATCCTTACGAGAGTGCAAAGTCGTGCTCTTTGAGCAATCAAAGAGAGTGCTGCTTGAGCCTGAGAGTAATTGATGGCCCAGATAAATTGTCACATAAACAGAATCCGGCTTATCGCATGCTTCACAAAATTGTATTTAGTATTGAGTAGAAAGTATTTCGTATTGTATACTTCCTTGGTACATAATATGTATTTGCCAATGTAGCTCAGCTGGTAGAGCAACGCTTTCGTAAAGCGTGGGTCGGAGGTTCAAATCCTCTCATTGGCTCAAAGAACTCCGCGATAGCGGAGTTTTGAGTTAATGAGGAGCGAGACAACTGCTTGTCTCGCGATAGAATTTGAAGCCCGGAGCGTTGTGCATTCAGCAGAATGCACCGCGAGGGCCGGCCTTAAGGTAATCACGAGCGACGGCAAGTGATTAACCGGAATGGCAAATCCTCTCATTGCGGGGATTTTTTTCTCCATTTATTTCAAAAATTACAAAATTAAAAATTCTTTTGCTTGCAAAAGCATCTTCATAGGCGTATAACAAAATTAGATTTATTAACCAACAGAGGTGTAACATGAAGTCAGAACCGATCAGCTTTTCGAAAGGAGATCATTTTACCATTGTTCCAACTCCACTAAATAAGGCAAAACATGCACGGAATGAATTCAAAGGTCTCGAACTTAATAAGGAATATGTTGTAGCCGATACATACCGAAAATGGGATAAATGGTATGTATCTGTTGAACTTGAAAACGGAACCCGTTCTCAGCATGTTGTTGCTGATAATTCATTTTCTAAAAAATAACCCCCCAATCGGGGGTTCTATTTTTCTCTTTATTTGAAACTTGAAATTTATAAATTAAAATTGAACTTGCGTAGATGCGCAAGTTATTGTATTCTATTTTCATTCATTAACAAAAGGAGAATGGTGATGAAGAAACCATTTTACGCCTATACACACATGAATTGTGCACTAAGCGAGAAGCAGGGGAATAGTTTTTGGGATATTGCTGCGATTTTAAGTGTTCCGCTTTCCCATTTCAAAAAAACGGCTGGGTGTAGTAAGGGAAACGCAATCCATATCCTTGGAGTTTCCGATATTGGAAAATATTTTCAAATTAAGATTCTCGACCCGGTTCAAATCGGTGTTGGAAAATTGTTGGGCTTTAATTTTGATGTAATTCCAGATTCAGAATTCAGAAATGCACTTCAGAAATATCAGAGCTATCTTGATAAGTTTGTTATTGCAGTATTTTTGGTTAAGAAAAGAAGGAAGGAAGTTATAGTAGTGGTAAGGCTTAATAATTGTGATGTAACCCCAATTAAAAAACGGAGAAAAAGATGAAAAAAGAAAAATTCTTTATGTATGATCATAAAGGAAAACCAGCAAATTTTGTTTTCTCTCCAACTCCACAAATCATACTCTCAATACAACTTTCTCGTTTTATACCAAGATGTGGAAACGTAATGGGTGCAGGGAAACTTCTCAAAAAGAGTCAGATTGAGAAAAAGTTTCGCGTAAATACTGTTGGAGGAAAAGATTTGGGCGTTTGTGTATTTAAGGGTTTTGGATTTGATGCAATTCCCAAAAATACATTTAAAAAAGCACTTCTTGAGTGTGGACATAACAACATTTCTGATTCTCAACTAGAAAATCCTTCGGAAGAACTTCAACGTGATTTTGAGAAAAGAGCAGAAAAATATCATGATTTACTTGGAGAAAAATTTCTTGTATTTGAAAAAACAGGAAGAGTTCCTTGTACAATCATCATAAATTCAGAAGCGTGCGATGCAGTTCCAATTTAGTATTTAAACCCCCAATCGGGGGTCTTTTTTATCCCGCACTTTTTATTAAAAGGTGCGGGATTCGAAATTAAGATTTATTGTCCCAGTCTTTCTCAAACATAAAGCGTTGGCTATAATACTTCTGTGGAGCATAAAAAAATATTAATCATTGGCGCTGGTCCTGGTGGTTTGTCATCCGCAATGCAACTTGCACATAAAGGATTCCAAGTTGATGTATTCGAAAAACAACCATCTCCAGGTGGGAGAACCTCAGAAATAAAAGTAGGTGACTTCAAATTTGATGTCGGACCTACTTTTTTTATGATGAAACACGTTATCGATCGTGTTTTTGGAAACGTGGG
Organism: Parcubacteria group bacterium LiPW_41; assembly: GCA_007375535.1. GTDB lineage: Bacteria > Patescibacteriota > Minisyncoccia > UBA6257 > GWB1-50-10 > LiPW-41. The sequence continues at coordinate 17,753 of VMEM01000005.1, forward strand.
GAGAAAGCCCGAGGACTATATTTCGTTTGTTCGTTTGTCGCCAATGTATCGTCTGATGTTGCCAGATAATAGAACCATTGATGCGTTTGAGGACAGGGAGCAAATGCGAGCACAGCTAGAAAAAACCTTTCCGGGCGATGGAAATGGAATTGATTTATTTTATGAACGAGAGACAAAACGGTATGCTCGTTTGATGCCGATTCTCGAACGGAATAACAATTCAATGCGTGATATTTTTCGTTTAGAATTCTTTAAAGCAATTCCATACTTTGCTATAGGGAGATCACTTTTTGATGAAATGGGAAGATATTTTAATGCAGAATTTGCTCGACTCTCTTTCACTTTCCAATCAAAATATCTTGGAATGTCCCCATGGAAATGTCCGGGTGCATTTGGTTTGGTTCCTTTTATAGAGCATTCCGAGGGTGTGTTTCATGTCAAAGGAGGGTTAAATAAAATTTCAGAAGGAATGGCTCGAGCAGCCGAAGAAGACGGGGCTAGGTTTCACTACAACACAAGTGTTAAAAAAATAATTGTTAAAGATGGTAAAGCAATAGGAATACAAACAGAGGAAGGAGAGGAATTCTTTGGGGATGAGGTGATTGTGAACGCAGATTTTGGATATGCGATGGAACACCTGTTCGAATCAAGTGATCTAAAGAAATACACGCCAAAGAAATTGGAGAAGAAAGGAATTTCTTGTTCAATCTTTATGTTGTATGCAGGTATGAAAACAACATATCCGTTGGAGCATAATACAATCGTGTTTGCAAAAGACTACAAGAAAAATGTTGATGATGTATTTTCGGGAAACCTTTCGGGTGATAATATCTCGTTTTATATTCGAAATACTTCTGAGACAGATCCAGATGATGCACCAAAAGGAAAAAGTGCTCTATATATTTTAGTTCCCGTTCCAAATAAACGAGCAAATATCAATTGGAAAACAGAGGCACAGAATGTTCGTAATGCAGTCATTCATCAGATTGAGGAACGTCTTGGATTTAAAGATTTTTCTTCAATGATTGAAGTTGAACGTGTTATTACTCCAGATGAGTGGGAAGGTGAATATAACGTATATAGAGGTGCTGTCTTTAATCTCGCACACAATCTTGGGCAGATGTTGTGGTTTCGTCCACATAATAAATTTGAGGACGTAGATAATTGTTATCTTGTTGGTGGGGGAACGCACCCAGGAAGTGGTCTTCCAACCATTTTCCAATCTGGCGTCATCGCCGCTGATCTAATTTCCAAAAAATACAACAAATAAAAAATCCCCCAAAAGGGGATTAAAATAGTGGCTCAACGTCGAGATTTTTATTTGCCTCGACAGCAAGAATTTCTCCGGTTTCTACAATCTTAAAAAATGCAAAGCACGTCAAATAAAGGAGGTTGGTTTCGTCACCTTGAAATTCTTTTTTCATTTCTTCATCTCCAACTACATCAATACCGAAGCCCAGGAGTTCACAATCGCCAATTTCATATGGGTCGAATATTGAAACTTTAAACCTCTTTCCAATATTTTGATTGGTGAGTAGGTCTCGATTTTTTCCTGACGAACATCCATCAACGTGGGGAAACTGTGAGAGTGGGGTGGTGAGCATTGCATTGAAAACGTCACCTTTTGTCATGGAAATTCCAGAGTTGGAGTAAAAATATAATCGTTTCTTTTCAGACACTTTGTCCTCCTTTTATTTTTAATGATTATGTATATTATGCTCAATATTCATAAAAAAGTCAATTAAATGCCTATTTCGATACTGAACCCCTGTTTTAATCTTCACCCTCCTAATGCGTGGATTTTACCTTTAACGCAAGGTGGTTGTCATGTAAATGGTTTTGCGATATAAAAAACATATCATTAACAAACCAAGAGGCTGACTATGCCCACATTTGATAGAAATTTATTATGTGCTGGTTCAGTACGTTTTCAGATGTCCCCAAGTTTTATTGAACATATATTCTGGAGCGCACCAATGTTTGTTGAGTATTATGATGGAGAGATCGGCACTCGTCGACTTACGAGCGTAATGACCAATGGAGATGTCTTATCTGAAATCGGACCGCAAAATGTTTTTGATGTATCTGATGTTTTAAAAATAATTTTTTCTATTTCACAATTTTCTCCCGAAGATGTTGCCGAAAATGGAAGTTTTATACAGAAAAATTCTTGTTATCTCATTTTTGCGCAAGATAATAAGCGTCGAAAAATGTTCATCATAACCATAGAACGAGACGAGCAAAATGTCTGGAATCTTGGATATGAGGATGAGGCACATCTTGCCTGGAATGAAGGCGTTCGCATAATTACGAAATATTAATCCCGCAATTCTATAATTCAGCGGGATTTTTTATCCCCATTTTTTTCTCCTATCTGTCATTCCCGCGAAGGTGGGAATCCAGTATTTCTTGTTGTGATTTTGGTATTTTGAATTTGCAGTGCCGTTCCATAGCTTTAGCGAAGGATGGTTTAGAGTTTAGTAATTAGGATTTAGAGTTTTAATTTTGAACTTTGCATTTTGCCCTTTGCACTAATTGTCGTATTATTACCTTATGAAGCACACATTGATTTTTGTTCTCGTGTTAATCATTCTCACACTGTTAGTTCTTGGTGCGGGGATAATAAAGTTTAATACAACAAATAGCGATATATACAACCAAAACGGAACACAAATAAACGTCCATGACGGAACGTATCAAATTAATGGACAATCAATAACACTTAAAAATGGAATTTCAGAGGTCGAGGTAGCACCTGGGTCTGCATCAAAAATAATTACTCGATATTTTGGAAATGACGTCGAGGCTGATCTTAATAACGATGGAGTTAAGGATCGTGTGTTCCTTATTACTCAAGAGACGGGAGGAAGTGGAACCTTCTTCTATGTGGTTGCTCGCGTAAATATTCCAAGTGGAAGCGTTGGCTCAGATGCGGTGTTTTTGGGAGATCGCATTGCCCCACAATCAACAAATATGGGAAAGGGGAATGTTGTAGTAGTAAATTATGCTGAGAGAAAACAAGGCGAGGCATTTACCGTGCAACCATCCGAAGGAAAAAGTAAGTGGCTGTTGTTGGATCCAAAAACAATGCAATTTGGTGAGGTTGCTCAAAATTTTGAGGGAGAGGCAAATCCAGCAATGATGACACTTGATATGAAACCATGGAGATGGGTAAAAACAACATATAACAATGATACTGAAATGAAACCAAAAATAGACAGATTTGTTCTCGCATTTAAAAATGACAAAACCTTTTCTGCTTCAACGGACTGTAATGGTGTGGGTGGTGAATACACAGTGACAGGAAATAAAATTTCATTTACTAGAATGTTTTCTACTCAAATGTATTGTGAGGGATCGCAAGAAAGTGAGTTCGCAAAAATGTTGGAAGAGACACAAAGCTTTCTCTTTACCTCAAAAGGTGAGCTCATTCTTGAATTAAAATTCGACTCCGGCTCTGTCATTTTTAATTAAATGTTGTATCTAAAAAACAGTAATATAATTTGGAAGCATATAGTTGTGATTCCAATTCTCACTCTCTTATCAATACCACTAATTATTTTAGATGTTTGTGTTGAACTATATCATCGAATCTGTTTTCCATTGTGCAAACTTCCTTATATTAAAAGAAGTGCGCACATAAAAATTATCGATAGGGGAAAACTACAATATCTTTCATTTTGGCAAAAGCTTTACTGTATGTATTGCGGATATGGAAATGGAGTGATTCGATATTGGAAGGAGATTGCTTCTGTAACCGAAGGATATTGGTGTGGAATTAAACACAAAAAATCTGAAGGATTTATTGATCAAGATCACCAAAAAGATTTTGCAGAATATGGAAATCAAAATGATTTTGTCCAAAAATATAAAAAGTAAGTTTAAATACCATAAAAATCCTCCGTCTCCGGAGGATTTTTATTTCGTTGATTAATTGTTTATTGATTGAAAATTTTTCTCCCTCTCCTCATTCAAAATTCGAAATTCGTCATTCGAAATTATTCTCAATTCTCTCTTCTCTCATTTAAAACTTGAAATTTAGAATTTAAAATTATTCCTACTATGCCTGCACTATTTTATGTATCTCCGGAACTTCTTTTGCCTTTCTGTTATCAAATTTAATAGTCAGAAACGTTCCAACAAATGCACCGATCGCCGCAGGTAATAGATACCAGTTGTTTCCAATATATTCAATTGCCACAAGTCCTCCAGCAATAATGATGACTGCAGATAGGGTAGAAGCAGACAAGGTTTTTCCATGAGTTACTCTACGTATATAAATTGCCCATAATGTATCGGAAAATGCCGTAACCAAAAATACCACCAATGCCTTTGCTGGGCTCACTTCCCAAAACATCGCAATAATCTGTTCCATGCCCATATTATGCTTTATAAACACAAAAAAGTCAATTAAATCCTCGCTTTTTCAAATCTTGCACTTTCTCTATTCTCATGGTATAATATTTTCATATTTAACAATGATAAATAGGAGGCCAGAGTGGCTGAAAGAAAGTTGTATTTTTATGATTCAAATGGTAATGAGACGAATTCAATTGTTTTTGAAGCAGTCCTTACCACCCCACTTTCACAGTTTTCTCATATCGATGGATGTTCTTCTTATAAAAATCTAGAACTACTTATTCCTCAGAATGTTGGGAAAAAGTTTAAACTTTCGATTCTCGATCCATTCGAAGTCGGCGAAGTTACATATCTCGGCGATGGCTTGGATGCTATACCAGATGAATCAATCCGTAGTGTATTGTCCAATATTAGAGAGGGCTACATTGATGATTGGTTTTATGTATTCCAACTTAACGATGAATTAGTTATTTCTGCCAGCTTCGATGTCGAACCTCTCTTTTAATCTTTGCCCCCACATAAGTGGGGGATTTTTATTACTATTGCAATTTCTCTCTATGCGTGGTACAATATTTTCACATTTAACAACAAATAGGAGGCCTAAATGGCTGAAGAAAAAAAGATCTACATATATGACGCAAGAAATACTTTGTATTCTCATAAAAGTACTTGTGCGTGTCCTGCGGCAGTTCTAACTGTTGCAATTGAATCATTCGATAGGACACCGGGTTGTTCAAGTCGTATTGGGCGAGAATTTTTAACCGAAGAAAATGTTGGGAAAAATTTTGACATTTCAATTCTTGACCCAGTTCTTGTTGGTGCAGTTGAGTTTGTTGGAATAGGTCAAAAGTACATTCCTGCATCCATTTATAATAATGTTATAAATTCTTTCCCTAAATTCTTTGACTATGGTGATTTTGCCGTATTCAAGCAGGGTGATGAATACATCATTGTTGATACTGATTATCTTGATGTAAAACCTCTGTTTTAATTATTACCCCCGCTCTGCGGGGCTTTTTTATCCTCTGTATTTGTTTAAAATTTCTCTCCATCTCCTCATTCAAAATTCGAAATTCGTCATTCGAAATTATTCTCAATTCTCCCTTTATACTTTCTACGTTCTACTCTATACTATCCCTATGTTAATCGACGACGTCATAATCTCAGTACATGCAGGAAATGGCGGAAAAGGTTGTGTAGCATTCAATAAAAATGTGGGTAGTTTGGGTCCCGTCGGAGGAAGTGGCGGCCGAGGTGGTAACGTCTATTTTGAAGGAATTGCCGATTTAAATGCACTCCAACAGTTTAGAAATCAAAAGGTATTTAAAGCACAAAATGGTGAAGACGGAAAACCTCAATTCAATGATGGTCATACCGGAGAAGATCTAACTATCAAAGTTCCCGTAGGGACAATTATTCATAATTCAGATATTGGTATGGATATGGAGATTTTAAAAATTGGAGATCGCGTTGCGGTTGCAACAGGAGGAAAGGGAGGAAAAGGAAATTTTCATTTTCGTTCTTCGACAAATACGACGCCGACATATGCGCAAGCAGGACTTCCGGGGCAGTCATACAAACTTCGTTTGGAATTAAAGATGATTGCAGATGTTGGATTTATTGGTCTTCCAAATGCGGGCAAATCAAGTTTGTTAAATGAACTAACAAAAGCTTCGGCAAAAGTTGCAAACTATCCATTCACCACTCTCGAACCAAACCTTGGTGTGTTTTTCGATCTTATTCTTGCAGACATTCCTGGACTCATTGAGGGCGCCTCAAGTGGAAAGGGGCTTGGTGCAAAGTTTTTGCGTCATGTAGAACGAACAAATACATTGTTTCATTTAATTTCTGCAGAATCAGATGACGTAGTACGTGATTATGAAGTTATTCGTAATGAACTTGTTTCACACAACCCAGAACTTGCAGATAAAAAAGAGTATGTCTTTTTGAGTAAGTGTGATGTGGAGGATGACAAAGAAACAAAAAAGAAACTCACTGCATTAAAGAAAAGGAAGATTGTGGCTCAACCACTTTCAATTCTCGTTCCTGAAACCCTTGAAGTAGTAAAGAAAATTTTGGTTGAGATTCAAGATCAAAAACACAAAAAATAGTAGATGGTATAAGGTAGTAAGTATTACGTATAACTCACAAAAAATTGTTATAATAAATACATGAAGCTAAAACCATTTTTAACGTTTTTAGTCATAACGTTGTGTTTTGTTGTATTTTTACCAAACACATTTGCCTCAGGTGACTACAAATTAAAGGTCTCAAAAGGTTGGAATCTTTTGACTTCGTTTGATACATTCGAGTTAGAAAGAGACGCAAAATACATTTTTCACTATTTTCCGTTATTAAATAAGTACGTACCAGGAAAACCAGATTTATCAGAAGGAGAGAAAAAGAAATTACTTGATGAATATCAAAGTAAGGGGGTGTCACTCGCTGATTTGCAAAATTCATATTTACAAATTACAACATCCCGTTGGTATTATTTCACTGAGAATAAGGAATACAATATAAATATTTCTTCAGAATCTCCAAATCAGTGGAAGCTCTTTCAAGGTTGGAACTTCAAGTCAGTAACTGAATCAATGGTGGGAAAATCAATGTACGATTTTAAGGGGGATTGTAATATAACAAAATATTATGGGTTTGATGCAACGAATCAAAAATGGATTCCAATTGAAGGTCTTGATCGAAAATTCAAAAAGGATGAGCAAGGTGTTGGTTTTTTACTTAAGGTAGAAAAAAACTGTAAGCTCGGAGAATTCGTCGAAGTATCTCCAGAAGTTCCTGCATTACCAAATTAACTTTTAACACAATATGTCTAAAACAAAAATTATCATATCTATTCTCGTAATTATTGTGGTATTAATAGCAATATATGCACTTCTTTCGTCACCATTACCAAAGGGTGTTGATAGTATTCTTCCATCTCCAACACAAGAAACGGTGGAAGTAAACGGAGAAACTATTCCGACTCCACCAGCATTACCAAATTAAAAAAATCCCCGCACAAGCGGGGATTAAGTTATTTTTTCTTTGGTGCAATAGGAGTTACATCACAATCTTCTGGGTCAACGACAAATATACATGCGTTTTTTCCTGTTTTTTTGAAAACCAGGTCCTTGTTTTCAATTAAGTACTTCTTTTGAAGTGAATCCTTGAACTTTGATTTTGGGACAGCATCGGGTCCAAAGCCGATAAATGTGCAGATACCCATCACAACTGGATCAAGAATTTCTACTTTGAATTTTTTTCCTTTACTACTCTTTTTTAATAGCTTTCCTGTTCCTATGGTACACCCATAAGTTCTTTTGAATCTTTGAATGGGAATACTAATTGCCGCCTTTGTAAGACCTGGGGGATGGAAAACTCGTTCGTTTGTCGTGTTGTAAAAGAAACAATATACCACCACTGCCTCCTAGTTTGTTGTAAAAGATATCCATAGAATATCACTGATTTTGACATATTGCAATACTTTTGTAATCATGGTATAATATTTCCATATTTAACAATGATAAATAGGAGGCCGTAATGCCAAGAAAAAGACTTTACTTATACAATGCCTATAACAAAGAGTGGTTTATAGGTACTGGTGTGCGCTCGGGGGCACTTCTAACTTTTCCAATTGGTTCGTTGTATCGAACACAAGGGTGTGTTTACACTGACTCTAAGACTAAAAATCTTTTAGTCGAGGAAAATATCGGAAAGAAATTCAATATAGAATTTCTTGATCCTGTACGCGCAGAAAGTGTTAAATTTTGCGGAAGAGTATCATTAAGATTAAATTCATGTCTTCCAAAATATATGTATGCGCACATGCAAGAGAATAAGTTTTTTTACTTTTTTAATTCATTCTTTGTTTTCAAAAAAGGAAGAGAATATATTGTGGTAAATACCAGACACATAGAGGCAAAGTTGGCGCATTAAATTTATTAAGACAACTTCCCCGTACGTACGGGGATTTTTTTATCTTTTATATACATTTTAGATTTTCTTTATTTATTTAAAAATTAAGAATTACAAAATTAAAAATTGTCTTTTTCTTTCATTTGAAACTTGAAATTTGTAAATCGAAATTGATTTCATCCAATACTTTATACTTTCTACGTTCTACTCTATACTATTTTTGTGCAGATAAACGAAAACTCAGTAACTCTCTCTGTTCTCGCTGGTGCAGGAGGGGACGACGCAAAAGATTGGGCAGAAATGCTTCTCAAGATGTACAAAAAAGACGCGGAACGCCGTGGCTGGAAATGTACAACCATTGATGACGAAATTATTGCGATAAAGGGAGCAGGTGCATATTCTCGACTTCAAAAAGAATCGGGCGTGCATCGATTGGTTCGCATCTCTCCTTTTGATTCAAAAAAACTCCGCCATACCTCGTTTGCATTAGTTGAAGTACTTCCCGAAATTCCAGAAGTTGAATCTCGTAACATTCAGATACCAGAAAAAGATTTAAAAGTTGAATTTACTCGTGCAGGCGGTCCAGGCGGACAAAATGTAAATAAGGTAGAAACTGCAGTCCGAATGGTGCATCTTCCAACAGGTGTGGTAACTGCATCACGCGAAGAACGCTCTCAGGCAGCAAATCGTGACAGGGCACTTAATATGATGAAAGCAAAGTTGGTGCAACTTGCAGAGGCACAACACACTAAGGATATCGCAAGCTTGAAAGTAAAAGTAAAACCAGAATGGGGACACGAAATCCGCTCATATGTCTTGCATCCATACAAACAGGTAAAAGATCATAAAACAGGAAATAAAATAACAAAGGTAGACGAATTCCTCGCCGGAAATATTGATCTTCTCTAATTTTCGATTTTATATTTTTCCCTTTTTTGATATTTGAATTTGTTTAGAATTTAGTGTTTCGATATTAGAGTTTTTACCGTCGTAGATTGTATGTTGTATAGTTTATTTATGTACCCTATTGAATCATGTAATGAAGCATCAAATAAAATAGTACCCCCATCTCCAGAAGATATTTTGATATATAGGAATTCATTCTATTTTCAGTATCCTAAACTTTCATTTTTCGTTAGTCTTCTTTCCTTTTTCCCATTTGGTCTTTTTCTTCGTTCAATGATCATGAATGAAGAATATATGAAAACGTGTCCAGAACAAAAAAGAAATCTTTACACATTTTTTACTTCAGCGCTTTATACATTTACTGTATTCTTTTTTATTGCGGTGATATTTATGATTGTGTCTTTTTCATATAGTAATACATGGGTTGTCTCAGCATTAGGTGCAATATGCTCATATATTTGTTATCTCTTATTTGGATTTCTTTATCGCTATCACAACAAGATTTTATTTGTGAAGCATCCCGCAGTAGCTCGAGCAAATGGTAGAGAGATAGAAAATTGAAAATCCCCGCATAAGCGGGGATTGAATTATCTCTTTCTCTTTTTTATCAGGGTTAACTTACAGTGGTAGGGATCAACAACAAAAATGCACTTGTTTTTTCCTTTAATTTTTTCGAACACAAGAAAGCTATGCTCGATTTGAGCAGGTGAATTTCGAAGCTGATTCTTGAATTTTGATTCAGGAATTTGATCAAAGCCAACTCCTCGAAGTACACATCTACCCATCTCAACTGGGTCAAGTATGCGAACATTATATACTTTTCCAATCTTAAGCTTCATTCTAACAAATGAAGCACATCCAGGTGTTCTTTTAAATCTACTCAGTGGAATAGTTAACACTGCGGAAGGGAAGACGCGTGATTGTAGTGACAGTCTTCTGTTATTTAAAAATGAATATGCATAAAGCGCCATTGTGGCCTCCTTTTGTGGTGTTGTAAAAGATAACCTGACTATGCAATAAAACCCTCATTTTTGCAAGGAAAAGAGGGGAGAATTGGATACTTGCAAAATGGCGATATATGTGGTATAATTCAACCATTCTTTAACTTATTAATAGGAGACTCAAATGAGAATCTTTGGATTAACCGCAAACTGGTTCAAGGCCCCAATCATTGTTGTGGTGGCTGAAAGTTTTCAAGCAGCACTCGAATTAAGTAAAGGGGCACTCAATAATGCCTTGTTGCCGTGGAGTGAGCCGAATGTAAAAGTTCTCTGGTCGTTTGAAACAACTTATTCATTGCCGACGGTAATGGAAATTCTCAAACCTGACTCAGACTCTTCAACTCGCATCTTGAAATGCATTGAACATAATTTTGTCCAATCTGAAAAAATCGGCGCAGGACCGAATGCGCGAATTTTTGTCTATTTAAACAGAATGGAAATGTTTCCATATCTGTGTTCGTTCACACGGGATGGCTGGGTCGTTGATCCATCAACTGAGATGGACGAAGATGTAAGAAACGAAATTAAAAAATTTCTCAACGACAAATATCCAATCGGTTAAGGAGACAAAATGAAATTAAAAGATTTCACTTACGAAATTTACCTTGCGATCTTGGATATTTATATCGAAGTTTGCGGTGGTCAATATTTGGCTAATTCGTTAAAAAACGAAACCAAATACAATGATCTTATTTCTGAGTTTGAATCTCGCTCGTCAATCGAACGAAGATTTGGATCAAACCTTTGTAGTTTTTCGAAGCTCTGGATTCGCAGGGATTGGGATGACACACTAACCTTCTCATTTGATTCAAAACTTACCTCTGCAGAACGAAGACGTCTTGCTGTGCGAGAAAAAGAAATGACGGAAAAATTCAATGCTCGAATTTCCGAATTTCTCACGACTCGTGATTTGTTTCAGAAGATTGAACAAGTAGACAGGCATCAATTTAGCTGTAAAAACTATTACATGTTTGGTTTCAACTATAACGGTGGAACACCAGACGAAGTAATTGTTGAAAAACCAACATCAATTGATGATAATACAATTCTTTTTCACTTTGATTATGGACACAAATCCCTTAGTGAATATATTAAAAAGGAAAATATCATTGCTGTTGGCGATGAAGACGGCGCTTTTGAAGTTGCTGGCTGGAACGGTAGATATTCCGTTCTGAACAAGCAAGAATTTCTTAAGCTTATTCAATCTGGCGCACTTGAAATCAAGAAGTGTCACGGTTTTGTAGAAGTTGATTGATAATTTTAACCCCCGCAATTGCGGGGTGTTTTTTTCTTCCATTTTTTAATTGATTAATTGGATATTGATTGAAAATTGCAAAATTATAATTGTAAATTCTCCCTCTATTCAAAATCCGAAATTCGTCATTCTTAATTACTTTCTAGCTTTTGCGTTTCACTTTTGATGTTTGCATTTTGAACTTTGCACTTCTTGTCGTATACTTCTACTGCATATCAATTCAGAATTTATCATTTAATGCAGAATTTACACAAACAGTTAAAGGATCATTTCGGCTACGACACATTCCGTCCACATCAAGAAGAAGTTATTCGCTCAATATTAGAAGGAAAAGATACAATGGCCTTGCTTCCTACGGGTGCGGGAAAATCATTGTGTTATCAACTTCCTGCAATGATGTTCCCAGGGATAACGGTGGTGGTGTCTCCCTTAATTGCCCTTATGAAGGATCAGGTGGGTGCCCTAAAAACTGCAGGACTTCCGGCGGCATATTTGAATAGCAGTATGGGAAAAAAAGAAGAGCGGTTGGTGATGAATGCAATTGATAAGAAAGAAGTGAAGTTGTTGTATGTTGCCCCAGAACGATTGCTTAAACCAGATTTTCTAGGGTTTATGGCAGGGAGAGATATTTCTCTTATTGCGATTGATGAGGCGCATTGTATTTCAGAATGGGGTCATGACTTTCGTCCTGAATACAGAAATTTATATACTATTAGGCAACATTGGAGTGGAGTTCCTGTCATTGCACTCACCGCAACAGCAACGCGAAAGGTTCGTGAAGATATCGTTCGCCAACTTGCATTTAGCGGACATACATCAGTAACGGGAAGTTTTAATCGTCCAAATTTATATTATGAAATTCGCGCAAAAGACAATGCATTCTATGATATGTTGGATTATCTTGAGCGAAACAAGAAACATTCGGGAATTATTTATTGTCATAGCAGAGCATCTGCAGAACGTGTTGCAGAAGAATTAACGCGCGATGGGGTTGAAGCGCTTCCATATCATGCGGGACTTACCACAAAAGAACGTACCGCAAATCAAGAACTATTTATGAGGGGTGGAGTGCGAGTTATTACTGCAACAATTGCATTTGGTATGGGAATTGATAAATCAGATATTCGATTCGTATTCCATTATGATCTTCCAAAAAATATTGAAGGGTATTATCAAGAAACAGGGAGAGCGGGGAGAGACGGAAAACCATCAAACTGTATTTTGTTTTATAGTCCACGCGATTTAATGAAACATCAATATTTCATAGATCAGATGGCGAACCGAGGACGTGCTGCAGTGTGTGAAGCACAACTCAATGCAATCTCAACATTTTGTACTTCATATCGGTGTAGGCGTGGAATGATGCTTCAATATTTTGGCGAACAACCAAAACTCTCTAACTGTGGTGGTTGCGACATCTGCTCCCCTCGCTAAATTCAATTGAAACTTGAAATTTGTAAATTGAAATTTAACTTGCGCATTCGCGCAAGTTATTGTATTATATTTTCATTCATTCACAATCAAATAGAGGTAGGAAATGGCAGCACGAAACGTAAGAAAGGTTGTAGATCCAAGCTTTCTATTCCAGAACTTTCTGTATTTAATCAATAAAGGAAAAGAATATAAGCCTAGTCCAACAGAACTTGAGAATCTCAAAGATCTCAGATATCTATTATCCAAGCAACTCCTCATTAAAATTCGAGGAATTCGAGATCTTCCCAGCGATATCCCAATTCCAATAATTAATTTCTTTCCGGTAATGGAAGAGATTATTAATAAGGACAGACGAATGTTGCAGTTCATGTGTGACGGAACCGCACTTCTCTTAGAATATGGATGTTTGTCCAATAATACTCTCGAAACATTGATTGTTGGTCTTTTAAAAAGAGCAATTGATATAATTCCTTCTGATGCGACGATACAATGGGATGTGTCTGAGCCAATATACATAAAACCGCTCGGTCATCGGATAATTATCCGTCTTGATATCCCTGATATACTTGTTTCGGATCTTTGGCAGTATGTTAAGAAAAATTTCCCATCTGCAAAAGATTTGAATTTTATAACTCAAAACGGTTTTTCTGCTGTTGTTGACGAAAATGATGTTGATCGGTTTTATGACGTTTTGGAAAAATTTGCAAAAGAACGCGATATTGCATTTGGTAATCATTCAAACGAAAAACTAACATTCGGCGACTTAAAAACTGGTGACATTTTTGTCAGTTTTCCAACTCCTGGTGACAATTCCGGTCATGGGGGATATCTTGGTGAACATTATTCGTTTGTGAAAATTGAAGAAGATGAAGCGGGAAATAATGCAGAACGCGCAATAAATTCAAAAATGCGCTCTCGTTTTCTCCCAAGTTTCCTAGTCCTTAAAATTGCTTAATAAAAATCCCGCTAGTCTATAAACTAGCGGGGGATTTTTTTATATTGCTATTTTCCATCTCCGTTTTTTTCAATGATTCCGCGGTTTATCCAGAGTAAAAGGAATGGTCGATTAAGAATCTCTTCTTTTCGTGGAATACGAAATTTTGTGGTGACGGTGATGTTGAAGAATTGAACAGGAACAATAAGATCAGCTCCAACCTGTTTTGGCTCTCCGCACAATTCATATGCATTCGACCCTTCGGGTGCGACTTTAATTATGTCGTTTAGTGTATATCGCAAGAATGGGGAACAATGTGTGTGGACAATGAGGTCAACCACGTCACCAATTTTTTCATGTGTCCTCACAAGATACATTGGTTCGTTGGTATCAATTGTTTTTTCTTTCGGATACTGGGTAAACAATTTGTCTCGCCTTCGCATAAGAGCAAAAAATGATATAGGAATTGATTTCCTGTTTGCGATAAGTCCATCACCAATTTCATCTAATGGATCAATGCTTAATTCAACAACTTCCTCTTTTGTATCGTTGCAGACCACAACAGTACCTTGTGATAAATCGTGTACTGTTTCAATTGTCGTCATAATTCCTAATTCATGATCTGCATATCTGCTTACTCCTCCAAGACGGAGGAAAAGAATTGTAGGTTCATCAGGAAAGTCACACTGCTTTTCAGAAAATAAATTTACTCCATTTCGATCTTTTATTTCCAGTTGAAGTATCCTTTTTTGTGCTATTTCTGATTTTCTATTTCGCATCGCATAGTACGATGAAAATGTGTAATGACTATCGAGAAACTTTCGAGTATCTGGCCCAAATAGTGCTGCAAGCAACGGATCGCGTGCAGCATTTTTGTATTCAATTGGTTCACCAAAAAGGTGAGAGGGGAATGTATCACGATATTCATCAAATGGAATTATTGAAACAGGTCCATAATTTCCATTGATAAGGTTAAGAAATTCAGTCCGAGAAACTGATGGCAATCCATCACTTCCTTGTTTTTCTGAGGCACTTTCAGCCCATTCCAGTATTCGTTTTTTACTTGTAAGTGGTCCGAGGTGATGAGCGACAACAATAAGTCGTTTCCCATTATGTTTTCCAAATACAAGTATTGAATGTGGGGTGAGAGGGGTTCTCCAGGAAAAATGTGAAATAAGATCGTGCGCACGGATGGATGCAAGATCCATAAGTGTTGCGACCCTTCCCTTTAACTCTTCCGCCAATCGTGTAACGCACAAGAATGCACTACAGATATTTTTAATGTGAATTGCATAATTTTTCACGTATCTCTCCTTTATTTATTGTTGTAAATGATAAACAAATAATACAACAATTCTGCTATTTAGGCAATAGCAGAGACTCAAAATGTTTAAAACATTTGTATTTTGTATTTGTTTAGGATTTCGATATTAGGATTTAGAGTTTTATTCGAAATTCAAAGTTCGTCATTCAACATTAAACTGTCCTACGGACAGTTTTCTGCCTTTCTAAACCCTGCCTCTATTGCGTCATCTTCAAAGCAAAAATACTGCTCTCCCTTTCGCGTGTCCACTTTTGTCTTTTCATAATTGTCACATCCTGGGACGAGATATGTTTTTCCAAATCCTTTTTCTGAGATGTTTCCCTTTATATTACATTCAGGAAATGGGGGACCAAGATCAATTTCTCTTTCTTCGTTTGCTGGTATGTTTGATGCAGTTTTACACGCACCCCAAATTCCTTTTCCTGCCTTTTTTGCTTCTGCTTCTGCGGTCGCAAGGAGATCTTTATACCTGCTATCAGGAGATTGTTGCTCTCGTACCGCGTATCCATTCCGAACAAGCGCCTCATTAATTAAAAGATTATCTTCCGTTGCACTCATGCTTGGAAGAATTGCATAGCGAAGTAATCGTCCATATTCATCAGTTCCCGAAATGTCTTTCTCAAGTTTTACTTTTTTGTTTTCAATAAGCGATTTTAAATATTCAGTTGAACTTGCAAAATAGCACTCTTTCTCTTCTGGTGCGTTTATTCCAATAAGTCGAATTTTTGGTCCATCTTGAATGGTAAATGTGTCACCATCAATAACTTTGGAAACAAGTTGTGCATCCATATCAACCGCATAGGGGACTGGTTCTCCATTGTCTTTCACTATCTTGTATCCAGTGAGTCCCAAGGCCGCCATAAGCGCCACAATTGCAGCAATCACCGCTGTTTTGTTCATATATTCATTATAGACTACGATTTCTCTCAATTTTTAGCATACTTGAAATATCTATAATATGTGTTATAATATTTATATTAAAAATTTAATAGGGGTGTTAATGAATCTCAATAGATTAGTGGTTGTTGTCATTGATATGCAAAAACATTTTTTAAAAAATGTCCCAAAAAATGATCGGGAGAAAATGATTAATAACCAAGTTGCGATATTGCGAAAGTGTAAGAAGAAAAATATCCCGTGCATTATTGTTAGATTTGATAAATATGCAAAAACAATCTCGCAATTAACAAATGTTGCATATTCATTGAACAGAATATTTGTAGTTGAAAAGTCTCGTGATAATGCATTTAATAATTCTCTTTTTGTTGATATTCTTGAAATTCTTGATTGTGATTCAATTTTCTTTTTTGGTGTAAATGCTTCTGGTTGTGTTTGGAAAACGGCAGCTACAGCAAAAAATAAGGGATACAAGATTTATACACACAAAGAGACAATTGCAAATGATGAACAGGGTTTTTTATCGTCAGATCATCCATTTGTCACTTGGTTTACTCGCATGGGTGTTTATTTCACAAATTCAAATCCATCAGAACTATTCTAACCCCCACCTCGGGGGTCTTTTTTTGCTATAATAAATTTGTGAGAATTGAGTGGAAACCAGAGTATAGTGTTGGAATAAAACTTATTGATGAACAACATCAAAATTTTTTTCGAATCGTAAATAATATTTTTGGTCTCGTTGAAGGAAAACAAGAATCTCACGATAATTTAAAAAAAGCGATTTTTGATCTCTCTGACTATGCGCTTTATCACCTCACTACCGAAGAAGAATATTTTGAGAAGTTTGATTATCCAGACTCGATTCACCATAAAGAAATTCATGATCTATTCCGAAAAAAGATGATGGTCTATGTTCAAGCAATACAGAATGATGTTCATTCAGATAAAAACTTAGTGGTAGAAGTTGTAGGGTTTGCTGGAAATTGGCTTGCAGATCATATTCTTCGAATGGACAAAAAATATACTGAGACATTCAGACTTCATGGTTTGATATAAACAAAAACATCCCCGCATTCGCGGGGATTTTTTATGCATTATATTCTGCAAGTTTTAATTTTAGTGAATTAAGTATTTTAGAATGAATCTGTGAAACTCGCGCGACGGTAATACTGAGTACCTGCGCAATTTCTTTATAATTCAAGTCCTCATAATAATACAAGGAAAGAATTGTTTGTTCGCGTTCACTTAAATCCCTGATCAAATCAAGAAGTTTTTGTTTTAAATCCTTCTTTTCAAGAATCTGTTCTGAACCAGTAGGAAGCGCTGTAGGAATCATTTCATACATTCCCAAATCATCTTCTTTAAACTCTTTTTTTGTTTCATCTACTGTTTCTCCAGTTTCAAGATTTGGTAAGTTGTGATATTTTCGCAACTCATCATAAATACTTCCTCGTATGCGTTGTATTGCATATGTCTCGAACCTCGTTCCGTATTCAGGATCAAAGCGTTCGATTGCTTCGCTTAAACCTTGGATACCAAATTGAAATAAATCACGCCTATCAAGTAATGCACTTTCAATTTGGAAAATCTTTGTTTTATGAATCACGTAATGAACGAGATTCACATAATTGAGTACCAGCTGTTTTTTAAGTTCTGCAGTTGGATTTTCCTTGTATTGTTTCCACAACTCGGCGTTACTCATCTCAAACCTCCTTTTTAAAGATTGTTATTCTCACGGTACAACTTTATCTATAAATCGTCAATATTAAGAAATTGCGACAATTTTTCTAGTTTTTATAAAAAAAATGTGCTATATTTATTAAAACAAAAGGAAATAGAGCATCTAAGCGCTCTTTTTTTCTGAGTTTTAGGTATTTATCACAAATACTTACCACTAAATACGTAATACTATCAGATGATTATTTTCCAAAATGTAACCAAAAACTACAATCATGGCGTTACTGCTCTTGATAAAGTTAGTTTTAAAATACAACCAGGAGAATTTGTCTCCATTGTTGGGCGTTCGGGAGCAGGAAAATCAACAATAATAAAACTCCTTATTGGAGAAGAGAAACCAACCAAAGGTCAGGTTTTTTTTGGTTCATATGAGGTAAACAAGATAAAAGACAAGGAACTCCCAGAACTTCGTCGTCATATTGGTGTTATTTTCCAAGACTTCCGCCTTTTAGCGAAGAAAACAGTGTTTGAAAACGTTGCATTTGCACTTGAGGTATCGGGCCGCCCTCAATCAGAAATTAATGAATTTGTTCCGCAGGTACTTGATATGGTTGGACTGAAAGACAAGGGAAGAAATTTCCCTGCAGAACTTTCTGGTGGAGAGCGTCAACGCACTGCAATTGCACGCGCGATGATAAATCGTCCTGACGTATTAATCGCTGATGAGCCAACGGGAAACCTTGATCCATTTAATACATGGGAAGTGGTAAAATTATTAACGAAGATTAATGAGTTGGGAAGCACAGTGCTTCTCGCAACCCATGATAAAGACATTGTGAACACGCTTGGACAACGCGTAATCACTGTGGAAGACGGACGAGTGATAAAAGATGAGGCAAATGGACGATTTATTTTGGAGTAATTATAAAATCTGATGATAGTAACACTAACAAGGATAATAAAATATGGTTTTCAAACATTCGTTAGAAACGGATGGCTTTCAGTTTCAACAATAAGCATAATGATTCTCGCTGCAGTTGTATTTGAGGGGCTCATTCTTTTCAACGTAACAGGGAAAACTGCAATCAATTCTATTCAAGAGAAGATCGACATAAGTGTTTATTTCAAATCAACCACCCCAGAAGATTCAATTTTGAGTATCAAGCGTTCTCTTGAAAAATTAGACGAAGTGAAAGACGTCGAATATATTTCGCGCGATAAGGCACTTCAAGACTTTAAGAAAAGACACGAATCTGATGAGGCAATTAGTCAGGCGGTTGATGAACTTGAAGAAAATCCACTTCTCGCAGCAATTAATATAAAAGCCAAAGACCCTCGCGAATATAAAGCAATCGCCTCGTATCTCGAGAATAAGTCACTTCAAGAACAGATCGAAAAGGTAACATACGCACAAAACCAGGTAGTTATTGATAGGTTGGTAGGACTCATTGATACAATGCGAAATGGGGGAATTGTTCTCACTATTTTTCTTGCGTTTCTTGCTATTGTTGTGACATTTAATACTATTCGCTTGGCAATTTTCTCCTCAAACGACCAAATTGGTATTATGCGTTTGGTAGGAGCGTCAAACACATTTATTCGTGGACCTTTCGTAATTGAGGGTATAATTTACGGAGTTGTCGCAGGAATTGTAAGTTTTATATTTTTAATTCCAATCGTGAATTTTCTTTCTCCATATGTGAATAGTTTTATTCCTGAAATGAATCTCTCTATGTATCTTGGAACAAATACGGTAGCATTGATTTCATACCAATTTCTGTTCTGTATTGGTCTTGGAATACTTTCAAGTATTATAGCCGTAAGAAAATACCTTCACCTCTAAGGTGTCGTAGGTTTTTGGTTATACGTTGTCTCTTATATGCAGGTTGATGTTACATATCCAATACTTCACACAATTATTCTTATAATTGTGTGTTCTCTTTTTATTATCACTACAATGCGTGTGCGACGGGGAGATGAGCTTTTTTCTCGTGAAAATTCAGATGAGATGAAGGGATATGCGATGATTGCGATTGTGTTTTCTCATGTTGGGTATTTTCTCTCTAAAGATACGCAATTTCTTTTTCCGTTTTCTATTGGTGCGGGAGTAGCAGTCAATACATTCTTCTTTTTGTCTGGATACGGACTTGCGATGTCTGCATTTAAAAAATATTTGAAACCAATACCTTTTTATGTACGAAGATTTTTTAAAATAATTATTCCGCTTTGGATAACACTTGTGCTTTTATATGTAGCTGATTTTCTTTTGCTTAAAAAAACATATAGCACAACTTCTATTATTCATAGTTTTTTGGGATGGTTTCCAACCGCAAATATATGGAATGATGTAAATTCTCCGTTGTGGTATATCACAATTCTTTTTTTCTTTTATATTATTTTTCCAATCGTTTTTCGTCCTTGGGTCCCATATTCTTCGGCAATAGTTATAACAATTCTTGGTGGTTTGTTTGCATATTTTGTAGCACCAAGCGAAGTTCAAGGACTCTATCAGGTACATTGGCTTCTGTTTCCGCTGGGAGTCATAATCGCATCATTTTCGCATACTAGAGTTCTCTCTATTACCAGAGGATCAAAACAGCAATGGATATTTGGAATTGTTGCGCTAATCATTGCTTCTTTTTTGTTGTATGGGTATGCACAGATTGGAACAAAATATGAACAATATGTAAGTATTTTAATGCTTCTTTTGTTTTTTGCTGCATTTTGGTTTATTCCTCTTCGCTCAGAGCTTATGGAAAAAATAGGGAAATATTCGTTTGGAATTTATCTTATTCATTGGCCACTAATGTACCGATACGGAATATGGTTTCAGGTACTCCCACCGTGGTTCGCTACTTTTGTCGGTCTTTTGCTTTCGTTTGGTTTTGCTTTTGTGTTAGACGCTTTCGTTCAATTAATTCTCAAAAAAATCGAGAAAAAATAGCTTTGAAAAATTGAAATTTCTTCAGTATCTCTTTACAATGGTAGGTAATGAGAGTTGCGATTTTGCATGATTATCTGAATCAGTTTGGTGGCGCTGAACGTGTTTTGGAGGTACTTCTTGAAATTTTTCCTGATGCGGATTTGTATACACTTTTATATGACCGCGAAAAAACATTTGGAATTTTTGAACGTAACATTGTTGGGACGAGTATTTTAAATCGATTTCCTATAGTAAAACGAAAACATCGTCTTTTCATTCCATTGATGCCAACCGCTTCAAATCTTCTTACATCGAACAAGGAGTATGATCTTGTTATATCTTCAACTGCAGGATATGCAAAAGGCTTCCATATAAAGGGAAAATATCATATTTCATATTGTCATAGTCCACTCCGATATGCGTGGGAGGTCGACTATTTAAAGAATCTTCCGTTTGCTCCATGGCCATTAAAAGAAATGGTGGTTCGTCCAATGGCAAAAATTTTGAGAAAATGGGACATCCATGCTGCTACACACGTAAATCTTTTCGTTACCAACTCACAATATATAAAAGAAAAAGTACGCTCATATTACAAACGAGAAGCGATAGTTATATATCCACCAGTAAATACAAAAATATTTTTTCCTGAACCAACAAAAAACGAAAAGGAATATTATTTAATGACGGGGCGACTCCTTTATTACAAAGGATTTGATATAGCAATCAAAGCATTTAATCGTCTCAGGAAGCCACTTATTATTGTTGGAAGTGGACCGGAGTATGCAAAGTTAAAACTGTTGGTAAAATCACCACTCATAGAATTCCGAAGTTCAATTTCAGATAATGAGTTGCGAAGGCTTTATTCAAATGCAAAAGCATTTATTTTTCCTCAAATTGAAGACTTTGGATTGGTTGCAGCAGAGGCACAACTCTGTGGTACGCCAATCATTGCATTTAACCAAGGTGGGGGAGCAGAAATTGTAATCCATAAAAAAAATGGAGTTCACTTTAATGAACAAACACCAGAAGCTATTGAACGTGCAGTGTGTGAATTTGAAACTCTTGTATTTGATAGGAAAGCAATTGCAAAAACTGGAGAACGATTCACAAAGGATCAATTTGTAAATAATTTTAAAAAAATTGTGCGCGCATCTGGTTTTAAGGAAACATTGTAGATATAGAACTCATGAACATTCTAATTGACGCTCGACTTCTAACAAGGGGACACATCTCGGGTATCGAAGATTATGCCCGTGGAGTTATTAATGAGATGCTCTCAAATCACACTGAGCACAATTACGCTTTTTTTTGGAGTGGAATAAAAAAAGTTGATTTTCCAAAAGAGTGGCGACTACCAAATGTATCAGTAATTAATTGGGTAGTTCCAAATCGCATGCTTGATATTTTTATCCGTGTTTTTGAGTGGCCAAAAATTGATGCAATATGGCCAGCAGACATTATTTGGAGTCCACACTTTTTTCTTTTACCAAAACCAAAAAGTGCCAAGCGCATAATCACATTTCATGATTTGTCACCAGAACATTTTCCGAACTTATATCCATTCAGAAAACGTGTGTGGCATTGGCAGCAGAATTATAGGGCTCAAATGAATCAGGCCGATCATCTTATAGCAGTTTCTGAATTTACAAAAAAAGATATTGTTACAACATTTGGAATTAGCGAAAAAAAGGTAACTGCAATACACTCGGGAATAAATCCATTTTTTAAACATATTGAAAAGACCGATTCAGGATTAAGGTTATTTCAAAATGCAAATAATCTTACACGTCCATATTTTTTATTTGTAGGAACACTTGAACCACGAAAAAATATTTCTGGGATAATCAGAGCATTTTCATTATTTAAGGAAAAAGAAGGATGCAAAGATTTTGAACTTATTATTGTGGGTAAAAAGGGATGGCTCTTTAACTCAATATTTAATGAAGCAAAGCAATCGCCGTTTTCCTCTGATATAAGGTTTTGGGGAGAGGTATCCTATGATGAGCTTCGTTATTTATATAATGGTGCTTTTGGATTTTTGTGGCCCTCACTATTTGAAGGATTTGGACATCCGCCCCTCGAGGCTCAGGCATGTGGGGTCCCTGTCATTGCATCGAACAGATCTTCACTTCCTGAAGTGCTTCAGGATTCTGCACTACTTACTTCTCCACAGAATATTGAAGAAATTGTGGTTGCTATGGAAGAACTTGTATTGCACAATGAAGTAAGAGAAGCACTCATTGCACGAGGATACGAAAATATAAAACGATTTAGTTGGCGTGCAACAAGCGATTCACTTATTAAGGTTATCGAATCAATCCATAATGCAAGACAGAGTTCCAATAAAAAACGTTGAAGGAGTTGTTGTTGATGTTAAAAATCCACAAGTTAATTATTCGTGGTCTGTTAAGCATGGAATAATAAATCTTCGTCATACTAGACTAAATTCAATTGGAAGAGGAAGCCGAATTAAATTTTTTGTTCGAGGAGCTGTCATTTTTGCTTCCTTTTTGTTTTTTGGTCTCGTTGCACACACATCATATACATTATATAAAGCAAAAGACGAAGCACGTGAAACTGGAGAACGAATTGCGAGCAATATAAAATCTTCAGTAAATTCACTCCAATCTCTTGATTCCGCAGATGCAAAATCTGGATTTAGAAAAAATATAAACGAATTTAAAAATCTAGAGATGTCTTTTAATGGAAGCGGGGCGACGAAGATTATGAGCGCACTCGGAAGTATCATTCCAGTATTTAATGATGTGGGAACAGTACTGAAAAGCGCGGCACTGCTTAATACCAATTTTTTTATTCTTGCTGATTCTCTTGATACTCTAAAGAGAAATGGATTTTCGTATTTTCAATCTGACGGAGATGCACTGATAAAGACATTACAAGCGATTCAGGATTCGGTAAAAAATATTACTACAGACGCTGAAACAATAAAAAACGCAACAAATAAGCTGAAATCATTTTCTGATTCCGCAGAATTGATGGATAAAAACATCGCAGATATGTATCTTTCTCACAGTGCGGAATTATATCGTGCTGAGTCATTTTTAAATTCATTTATCACGCTTCTTAATTCTGAAAATGAAAAGCATATACTTTTGCTATTCCAGAACCCATCAGAAATCCGTCCCGCAGGAGGATTCTTGGGAAGTTATGCTGATGTCTCATTTGCAAAAGGACAAATGATTGGAATGGATGTTCGTGATATTTATGATCCCGATGGTCAATTAGATATAAAAGTGGTTCCACCAAAAGAATTGCAAACAGTTACCGAAAAATGGGGAGCAAGGGATGCAAACTGGTTTCCAGATTTTAAGCTCTCTGCAGAAAATGTGATTTGGTTCTTGGAACAATCAAAGATATATTCAGAAAAAGATGTAAAGTTCGATATGGCAATTGCGATAAATATTGAGGTGGTTGAATCTCTCATTGAACTCACGGGACCTATCGCACTTCCCGAATACAACCTAACAATTTCTAAGGAAAATTTCTTGAAGGAAGTACAGCGTGAAGTTGAAGCGGGAAACGATAAAAAAACAAATGGACAACCAAAAACAATATTAAAGAAGCTTGCCCCAATTCTTATTGAACGATTAAAAACGCTTAATGACTCACAAAAGGAAATGCTTATTGCGAATTTAGACGCACACGCCGAACAAAAAGATATCATGGTGTATGCAAAAGAT
Source organism: Parcubacteria group bacterium LiPW_41 (assembly GCA_007375535.1). GTDB lineage: Bacteria > Patescibacteriota > Minisyncoccia > UBA6257 > GWB1-50-10 > LiPW-41. Next base: position 42,082 of record VMEM01000005.1, read on the forward strand.
CCTTCGATTCAATCATTTGTACACACATATAATCTTGATGGATCGCTCTATGATATTCCAAGTAATTTTTTTGGGTCATATCTTTCGGTTATCAACACAAATGTTGCGGGAGGAAAAACTGATGCATTTGTTAGTCAGGCAATTGAGGCGACAATACATATTGATACGAGTGGATCACTCCTTAGTGATGTTTCGATAACTCGAAAGCATTCGGGCGGTGACCAGCGTGATCCTTGGTGGAATGTTGATAATAAAAATTATATTCAAATATATACAAATCCAGGCTCATCACTTGTTTCTCTCACTGGAAACTCGGTTAAAAAAATAAAATCTTCTTTTGATTATTCGGCAAGTGATTTTATTAAGCGCGATGAATTGAAAAAAATTGAAGACACAAAAGTATTTCTAACTGAATGGAATGCGTGGGTATTCTCTGCATTCCAAAAAACAGGATTTGGTTCATGGTTCTTTGTATCTCCGAAAGAATCACGCACAATCTCCTTCAGATACCACACCGATAATGGAATTGGCTCTGGGCCGAAAGAGGGAGCAATCTACGAATTCTACTATGATAAACAGTCAGGGGTTTCTAACTCACTTGCAGTTTCAGTAAATGCACCAATTGGATTTATGTGGAAAGAAACAAACACTCCAGTTTTAACATATCAGGTTGATGACGCAAAAGGATTTGAAAAGTTTTCTGGAACACTCATCCGTTCCTCCCGTTAGAAGAAGTTTTATTTGAGATTTTCTTATCTCCAACTTAAAACTTTTGAGTTTTGTGCTTGTGGGTTTTCGATTATTTAGGTAAGGTAGAACAAGAATGAAAGAGATAAGAAATTTCGTTATTATTGCTCATATTGACCACGGAAAAAGTACGCTCGCTGATCGGCTTCTTGAGGTTACTGGAACGGTTGAAATGAGAAAAATGAAGGCTCAATATCTTGATCAACTCGATCTTGAACGCGAACGGGGAATTACCATCAAAATGGCTCCTGTCCGAATGGATTATGAGTGGAAGGGGAAACAGTATATTTTGAACCTTATTGATACTCCAGGACACTCTGACTTTTCATATGAGGTATCTCGTGCACTTGAAGCAGTTGAAGGAGCAATTCTTTTAGTTGATGCAACACAAGGAATTCAAGCACAAACACTTGCGAATTTCCGACATGCAAAAGCAGCGGGACTTACGATAATTGGAGCTCTAAATAAGATTGATTTTTACAAAGATCACAATGGAGTTATTGATTACAACAATGATCGAGTAAAAATGATGCGAATGGAACTATCAGAACTTATCGGGTGCAGCGAAGATGAGATTTATTACGTATCAGGAAAAACGGGAGATGGAGTAGACACACTTCTTCATGCACTCATCGAAAAAGTACCTCAGCCAAAAAAATCAACGCATCCATTTGGACGAGCACTTATTTTTGATTCTTTCTACGATGATCACAAAGGAGTTGTTGCAAGCGTCCGAATGATTGATGGAGGAATTTGTGGTACCGATGAAATTCATCTTATTGCGCGAAACATTTCATCAAAGATTAAAGAAGTGGGATATTTTTCACCGCAATTAAAAACACTTCCACCACCCCAAAAGATCACCGCGGGAGAAATTGGATATATCGCAACAGGGATTCGAGATCCAGAAAAAGTTACCATTGGAGACACGGTAATTGTGGGAGATGTCCGTGACTATGAACAATATATGCTCCATGGATACAAGGAGGCAATGCCCGTAGTTTTCGTTTCATTTTACCCAGAAGAAAGTGATGACTACGAGTCACTTACAAAGGGACTTCAAAAACTAAAATTGAACGATTCCTCGCTTTCAATTGAGCCCGACCAAAATGAGGTGCTTGGTCGTGGGTATAAAGTTGGCTTTCTTGGACGACTACATTTTGAAATTATCGCAGAACGTCTACGACGTGAGTTCAATGCTCCAACAGTAAATACATTTCCTTCGGTGTTGTATAAGGTAAAACAAAAGGGAAACTGGATCTCAATTGTTAAACCTGAAGAACTCCCACAAGAGTATGACGAGATTTGGGAACCAATGATTCGATTGGATGTAATTGTGCCAAGTGAATACCTCTCAAGTATGTTGGGACTTCAGCGAATGTTTCGAATGTCTGAGGTACACACTGAAACGCTAGCAGATAGAGTACGAATTACAGCACGAATGCCACTCTCTGAACTTATCAGTGATTTTGACGATCAAATAAAGTCCTCAACAAAAGGAATGGCTTCATTCAGCTATGAATTCGAAAATTATGAGAAAACAGATGTAATCCGCGTTGATGTGCTAGTAACCCATGAACTAATTCCAGGACTTTCTCGCTTCCTTCCAAAGGATAGGGCAGAATATGAAGCTCGACAGATGGCGGGACGACTTAAGGAACTTCTTCCTCGCGAGCAGTGGAACCAACCAATTCAAATCCAAGCCGATGGAAAAATTATTGCACGTGAAGATATACCAGCAATGAGAAAGGAGCTTGGAAACTTTGGTAAAAATGGAGGAGATCGAACACGAAAAATGAAATTGTGGAAAAAGCAACAAAAAGGAAAAAAACGAATTGCAGAACGTGCTCGAGTAGACATCGCCCCAGAAGTTTTCAAAGAACTCCTCAAACGTTAATTAAAAAAATAGCATCATTGAAACCTGCCTGCCGGTAGGCGGGTTTGTAAATTATAAATTGAAATTGGTTATGTTATTCTAATATTATGAGTCAATATCTCATAAATAAGATGGAGCAAGCACCTAATCGACACGTCATTATTTTGCTCTTATCAGCTGCTTTTATATTGGCTCAATTTATTGTTGAACTTATTATTGTTTCGTTTTTCATAAACATCATCCCAAGCACGGGAACCTTTTTATATGCACATCAGTGGATTTTTGGAATTGTTCATATGATATTTACAGTAATTCTCTTGTGGTTTGCGGGAAAATGTGGAGATAACTATTGCAATCATTTTAAAAAAACTAGCAATTAATGAAATTTTGGAAAATTCTCATTCTGTGTGTGTTAATGATATTCCTCGGATGGGGTATTTTTAATCTCGAAAAAGAAAAGCGCGAAATGGAGCGAGAATATATAAAAATAAAGGAGGTAACAGACAAACTAACAGAAGAAAACAGAAAGACAAGAGAACAGGTTGAATACTATAAAAATCAAGAGAATCTCTTGAAAGCTTCTCGTGAACAGTTTAATCTAAAGAAAGAAGGGGAGACGTTGATGATCATTGTCCCAAAAACAACCTCATCAACCCCGCGATAAAAAAGTGGAATTGGTTCAGTGGCAGAATGCGACCTTCCCAAGGTTGAGACACGGGTTCGATTCCCGTATTCCGCACAAAATAAAACGAACTGTAATAAGTTTGTTTTTTTGTAGGGAATCGAACCGAAGGCGTACAATAATAAGGAGTGGAACACGACTATATTATTGTAGCGTCTCGACCAAAGGGAGAGGCGATTCCCGTATTCCGCACAGTTAAAGTTTTAAATTTAGAACTGAGTTATTCACTCCCTTTCTTGCTGAGAAGGGGAGTGTTATACTAATAAAAAAGCCACACTTCATAATATTGACTTTTGGCTAAAGTCGTTGTATAATACAACTAATAAAAATTATCTATGGATAACACAACCCTTCAAAACCTTTTGTCGATAAACCTTTTTGAGAAGCTCGGAATCGAGAATCTTTCTCCTGAAGAAAAATTAGTGTTTGTTGAAAAAATGGGTGAAGCAATCCAAGGACGTATTTTACTTCGTGTTTTAAAGGAACTCCCAGAAGAAAAGAAAGAAAAAGTTGAAGCAGCACTTTCTGATACTGCTGATTTTGATTCATTGTTGTTGGCGATTGCTCAAGTACTTCCAAATTACGAAGAAATAATTAAAGAAGAGGTAGCAACCTACAAAGAAGAAGTTATCGCACGATACAATCAGCAATAAAGACCATGCCAGAAAAGCCTCCAAAAAAACCAATTGATAGTGCAGCTAAGAAAGAAAAGAACAAAGATAAACACGATTGGGAATCACTTGAGAGTATTGAAAATGAAATAAAAGGACTTGATAGATTGTTTTCAAATAAGAAGCGTGTAAGCGAACTTCCACCTGAGGAATTTAAGAGGCTTTCTGAAAAACACATTGAATTAAAAAGAAAAAGAGATTCACTAAAAGAGTACGACGAATACTTTAATACAGAACCTGCCCCATATATGGAAAAAAATATAGATATCAAAAAACCAGTAACCCCCAAGGATCAACTTAAAATTCCAAAAGGAATGGAGAATTTTAATGAAGAAAAAGTTGAAATTGGCCCATTCGAAAATATTGATAAAAGTCCGGACGCCTTACCACACACCGCTCAATGGACTGGCGGGGTTGAAGTGTTAAATAAGAAAAACGAAGAAGAAAAGCAAGAACCTCCAGAATTCTATAAAAATTTCTTAAATGAGAAAACTAAATTAGACGAAATAAAAAAACCAGAAGCCGAAACCGGTCCTGGTGAATTTGTTGAGCGTCTTATGAATAATGCCGAAGAAAAAGCTGATTCAGCACAGGAAATGCCGAGACCACAAAGCATGTCGCAAGTTATAAATGAGGTATATCCTCAACTTAATAACGAAAGTGCTTCCAGTGCTCCTATAGAACCTCCTGTTCTCCTTCATGAAGAGCCTCAACCAGTTGCAAATCAACAAACCCCAGAACAAGGAAACAGAATCCGCGTCACGGTAGAAGGAATAAATGAGCCTAGACAAGAAAGAAACCAGCCACCAACTCCAGAAGTTGTCAACGTAGTAAATCCAGAAAACAATCCTGTAATGGAACAACAGAGGAATTTGAGTATGGAAGATCGTCGAAGAGCAAGAACCGAACAGGCATTACGAGAAATTCCAGAAGCAGATATTCGAAAACTTATCTTTCAAATCAGTAGCAAAAATATGAATGCAACTGAAGTTCCACCTGATTTTGAAATTGGAAACCACCAAGACATTATTAATTCCGCAGCCCTCTTTTTACTAGATAAGAAAGCCTTTAATGACCAATGTTCAAAGATGAAGGCGCTAAGCAATAAAACGGAAGCGGAAAAAACTGCGAAAAACGAAGCAAGAATTTGGCGTGAAAACTACGACAAATCACTCGGAAGATCACTCGATAGATTGAAATTGTCACTACATGAAAAATTCGTAAATGAAAAAGGAGAAATGCTAAGGAATACAGGCAATTTTTCTGATGAAGAAATTCGGGAAATGCTGAAAAAAGAAAGTTTGGAATATGATGCGCGCGTCATCTTTCGACTTGCTGGTCCTCTTGAAACCGAAATTTGCAAATCTCGTGCTGAGTCTGAACTCTCAGAAAAAGATATGAAATTGTGGCAGAAAGGACTCGCGAAATATCGAGAGCTTCCACAATGGAAACGTCTCGGAATATCCGTTGCTCTTTCTGCTGGTATTGGTGCTGGTGTTGTGTTTGCTGGGACTGGAGCAATTGCTGCTGCAGCAACAGTTGGAGTCGCAAGAGCAGGACGGACACTTGCGGGTGGTTCACTCTCTGCGGCACTTCGTGGTGTTTCTGAATTTGTTCTTGGAAAGAAATATAATAAAAAGCGTGAAGCAGAGCTCAGTGCGGGAGAATTAGAAACACTAAGAAAACTTGAAGCTCAAACAACAGCATGGGAACAAGCAGGACAGGAATGGGAGCAAAGCGAAGAAAAGAAATTAAAGTTAATGCGAATCGTAGATGAGTCTGCAATTGATACAAACACAAAACTTGCAGTCATCAGTGCAAAAGAAAATAAATCAAAACGTATTGCAACTATAGTAAGTGGACTCATTGGCGGTGGAACAGTCCTTGGTTTGTCGACCGATTGGGATGCGCTACTTTCAGGTAGTGGCACAGGAGAAGTAGGAAAACACTTGGTTCCGCCAAATGCTCCAGGGTCACATATTGAAGATCTTGCAGTTGCACACAAAGGGGATTCTGTGTGGACTTTAATCGATGAAAACGCAACAAAGATAAAAGGATTTAATGAATTAAACGAAGCACAGAAAACTTACTTCATCGACCACCTCAAAGATCAGGTTGCAGCAGATCCACAAAAATTTGGACTTGAAAATGCAGATCAAATAAAAATTGGGTATGGAAAAGAACTCGGTCAATTGTTTGAAAACAACCAAGATATTCAAAGTACACTTGAATCAGCAAAACATCTTACAAAAGGACAGATGGATAGCATTATGCATTCAAATGCAGCACAACGTGCAGCGCTATTTGAATCAATGAAACCAAAAATTCCTACTGAAGCCACCGGAGTAGAAACAAACGCATCTGCCAACGCAGATATTGTTGAGGTAGACGGAACTGAAGTTGGAGGAAAAGTGACGCTCAATAAGGTAATTGAGGGCGTTGATCCATATGGTGTAAAGACGCAAACTGAAATTCCCGCCGAACTTATGCAAGATAAGGAGCTCGCACAGTCATACATGAACTACAAAGGAAATCCAAACTTCGTAGCGGGAAGTCAAACACAGGAATGGGCACAACAAAATGGTGCAGAAAATTTGGTAAAACTTACCGAACAACACCCTGAATATCTTAAAATTGAAGCAGTCCGTAATGCACTTCGCGAAATTCACACAAATAATCTTATTGAAGAACTTCACGAAGGGGGAGCGTTTAAATTCATAAATAGTGCCGATCACGCTGATTTATTGAATGAAGTAAAAGGATTGGCTCGAACATACGGATTCGATTCATATAGAGCGGATTCGTTTGCAGATTATGTTTCACAAACAAACGAAATGAATGAGGAAACATTTACTCCATTCATCGACAATACCTCAGGTTCATTCCTTTCTGATAAATTTTACGAATCAGCTCAACACTTTAACGACCTTGCAAAATCGGTGACTCCACCTGAGATTCCAGAAGGAGCGACCTCATCAATTTGGGAACCGCGCTTGCTTTCGCCAGCCAATGGCGGAGAACCAATCATTGGACTCGTACGACAAGCATCTCCTAATATGTTTGAACTTAAGATCCCAACGGGAACTGTTAGCTCAGGGCTCAGCTACGACACTATTGAAAAAATGATTGTGAAGCCACCAAGTGTTCAAAAATAGAAATTCCAATAAAGCCCCACTTAAGTGGGGCTTTATTTTAGTGGACAAATTCTCAAAAAAGTGATAAAATATTTCTAGTACATTAAAGGAGTAAATATGCAGAAATTTATGGAAGGAATCTACGAATCACTTAATCGTGGTCTCGCGAACCGTATCCGTCCATATGCGTTGAGTACTCGTGAATGGATAAGAAGGAATCGAGAGCGACGAGAAGACAAAAGGGAAGAATTGATAACAAAAATTCTCAATTGGAGCGTCCAAGGAGAAGCAATCGCTACAGTTCCAAACCTTTTATCACTTTTACGGCCATTTCTAGTTGCAATTGCGATGATAATGCAAACATATGGAGTTCCGTGGTATTTTGTCTCTCCGCTAATAATTATTGCTCTTCTCACCGACAAATTTGACGGTGCATGGGCAGAAATTGATGGACACACTGCATTCGGAGAATTTCTTGATCCACTGTGCGATAAAATTTCTCTTGTAATTATGGTTATTCCATTTTTAGGAGAACTTTGGCACTGGGTCATCTTTCCAATGATTGGAATAGAACTCTCATTGTTAATCATCGCATTGGTAGGTTTCACACTCCAAGGATTAAAGAAGAAAGAAAATACAAACTTTCGTGCTAATATCTTTGGAAAAGTAAAATTCTCTCTCCAAGCAATTGGAATTATTCTCATTGCTTTTAATCAAATATTTTTTGCTAACATTGTATTTGGAATTTCAATTCCATTTGCTCTTGCGAGCATTGCAATGAAAGCATACACCCTTTCAAAACCCTGATTTTCAGGGTTTATTTTTTTCTTAAAATATTGCACAATAGAAATATGGCAATCGTAGAACCAACGTTACCAGGGGGTTTCAAAGACTATCTGCCTGAGGACATGATTCCTCGCCAGAAGTTGTTTGATGGAATTAGAACCGTATTTGAACGGTTTGGTTTTGTTCCACTTGATACTCCATGTGTTGAACGTTCTGAAGTCTTAACTGGTGGAGACGCTGAATTTCAAAAACAGATTTTTTATGTATCACAACCAGGTGGAGACAAGGATTCTACCGCACTTCGTTTTGACCTTACCGTACCACTGGCACGAGTCATCGCTTCATATGGAGATAAAATCTCTCGACCATTCCGCCGATACCAAATTGGACGATTGTGGCGCGGTGAACGTCAGCAAGCAGGACGATATCGCGAATTTGCACAATGTGATGCAGACATTGTTGGTGTTGCAGGAATGAAAGCAGACGCAGAAATTATTGCATTAATGGACTCATTAATGACAGAGCTTGGATTTGATAAATATTTAATTCGTATTAATAACCGAAAAATTTTGAATGGTCTTTCAGAATATGCTTCTTTTGAAAGTGAGAAAACAAATACAATTATTCGAATTATCGACAAACTCGACAAACAACCATGGAGTGAAATAGAAAGCGAATTGAAAGAAAAAGTATCACTCAATGACACTCAGATAGAAAAAATAAAAGCATTTACCGATATAAAAGGAGAGAAGCAGGAGGATATTTTAAATGCACTCAGTAAATTATTCTGGGAAATTTCTATTGCGGAAGAGGGAATTAGTGAGCTCCGAGAAATAATGAGCTATCTTGATGCAATGGGAGTGTCACGTACCTCATGGACAATTGATTCATCAGTTGCTCGCGGTCTTGGATATTACACGGGGCCAGTATTTGAAACTCAATTGCTCGACTTAAAAGAAATTGGAAGTGTTTTTTCTGGTGGGCGATATGACGGACTTGTATCACGATTTAGCAAACAAAATGTACCGGCAGTTGGTGCTTCTCTTGGTATTGATAGACTTTTTTCAGCAATGGAAACATTGGGTCTCGTTGAAAAGAAGAAAAATGTACTACAGGCCTTGGTGCTCAATTTTGAACCAAAGGCAGAAATGAAAGTAATGCAAATTGTTTCAATATTAAGAAAGCGAGGAATAAATTCTGCACTCTATCAAGGATCGGAAAATACATTAAAAGGACAACTCTCATATGCAGTAAAAGAAGAGGTTCCTTTTGTGGTAATCGTGGGAGAATCAGAGCTTAATGAAAATATTGTTCTCACAAAAAACCTAGGAACACGCGAACAAGTAAAAGAAACACTTGATGAGTGCATAGAAAGAATCATAAAAGGATAAACTATGCCAAAGGGGTTTTGGAAAACAATTAAAAAACCATTGGTTGCAATTGCTCCAATGGCGAACGTTACCGATGTTGCATTCCGTGCAATTCTTACTAAATATGGAAAGCCGGATGTAATGTGGACGGAATTTGTTTCTGCAGATGGTTTGTGTAGCTCAAAAGGAAGGGAGAAACTTTTAGGGGATTTAGCGTTTTCAAAAAAAGAACGTCCTATTGTCGCACAAATATTTTCATCAAAACCAGAAAAAATATATGAAGCAACAAAACTTGTTGCTTCTTTAGGATTTGATGGAATTGACATAAATATGGGATGTCCTGATAGGGCGGTGGTTAAGCAGGGTGCTGGCGCTGCATTAATAAAAAATCCAAAAATCGCACAAGAAATAATATTTGCAGCACAAAAAGGTGCAGGAAAAATCCCTGTATCAGTAAAAACACGCATTGGATATTCAAAAGATGAAATTGAGACATGGATTCCAATGCTTGCACAATCAAATCTTGATGCAATAACCATTCACGGAAGAACGATGAAGGAAATGTCAAAAGTCCCCGCACATTGGGATTTAATTGCTGAATCGGCAAACATCATCCGCTCGTTTCATAACAAGAAAACATGCCCGATTATTCTCGGAAATGGTGATGTACAAAATAGAAAAGAGGCAGAAGAAAAATGTAAGCAATATGGGGTTGATGGAGTAATGATTGGGCGTGGAATATTCACAAATATTTACGCATTTCGAAAAAAAGAAAAAGTGTTGACCATAGAAAACCGAATCAAAATTTTACTTGATCACATAAAAGAATTTGAGAAAATACACAAAAACGACGAAGATGCAAAGACGCGAAAGTTTGATTATCTTAAAAAGTTTTTCAAAATTTATATCTCTGATTTTGATGGAGCAAAAGAACTTCGTATACAACTAATGAATTCACATAGCACAGAAGAGGTAAGAGCGGTAGTCGAGGCATTCAAATCTCGCACTTTTTAAAAAAGGTATCAGATTGACATTTAATTGTTTTTATGTGACAATGAAAATCTAATCAACTTTACCAATTTAATAGGAGTAGCTTTTATGAAAATCAACTTATTTGCATTTCAGGCATTGATTCAATTAGATATGAAATCACCAGCTTTTTCTGGTAATTCAAAGCTGAAAAAAAATCTCGTTGAACAAATCGGAAAGGAAAAAACATATCTTGTTGATAGCGTTTCCGACGTTCCTGAAAAAGAAATAAATGATAATTATGGTCATCCGCAAAAAGTCACCATCTTCGTTGGCGACAAAAAAGAAACATTCTCCGGCTCTTTTTTTAAAAAATATGAGCCAAAAGACAAACCAAAACATACAAAAGTTTTTGATGACTTATGTAAAAGAAAATAACTATATAATCCCGCCATTGGCGGGATTTAATTTTATTCAAATTCAGAGTACGATATAAATATGCGGATTCAAAAATACTGCTCAGAAAAAGGATTGTGTTCTCGAAGAGAGGCGGAGGACTATATACAGCGTGGATATGTAAAAGTGAATGGAAAGGTAGTTCGCGAAATGGGAGTTCAAATTGACCCAGAAAAAGATAAAATTCAACTTTCAATCCCAAGAAAGATAACTGCAACACAAGGAAAAATAACTGTATTGTGTTACAAACCTCGTGGATATACCTGTACAAAGTCACGCGATGAGGGCCCAAGCGTTTTTTCGTTGTTCCCAGAATGGTCACATCTAAACTCGGTGGGACGCCTCGATAAAGATAGCGAGGGACTTTTGTTACTTTCAAACGATGGGCGAGTAACAAAAGCAGTGACAGGAGAAGATCATAAAATCGAAAAAGAATACGAAGTTGATGTTCGAGAAGAAGTATCTCAAGACAAACTAAATATGTTGAGTAAAGGTGTGTTAATTGACGGAATCCAGACATTGCCAGCAATCACAAAAATGATTGGGGATCACAAATTTCGAATTGTTTTGAGAGAAGGAAGAAAACATCAAATCAGAAGAATGGCGGATGTCGCACAGTGGACAGTCACCCGACTCAAACGAACAAAAATCGGAGCATTTACTGGTCGAGGACTTGAACCAGGAAAAGGAAGGGTACTGAGCGAAAAAGAAGTGAAGGAGATTATCAATTCCTAAAATATAAATTATACTTATCTATATGAGAGGATGTTTTAGTGGAAACTTTGAATCGCGCTCCTTAAACAGTGTTTCTTTTGAACAGGGAATGAAGCGCGCAGAAAGCATAATACAAAAAGAAGCAGTTCCATTTGAAAAATTTGAGCCTATTTTTGGTGCTGATGTTGTTCGAGCGGACAAAGCTCACGTTGCAAACCTTAAGGAACGCTTTAAAAAAGGAAAACAAATTGATGCCTATGGATCAAATTGTGGAACAATCTTTGAGGCAATACTGCATATGCGTTTAAAAAAAGGAGATTGGATAAGCAATGTTGATGCAATTAAACCAAATGAGTTTGATGATTTCACCCATGGAATGGATGAAGTGGTTCGCGTAATTAACCCAGAAACTAAAAAACAAGAAACTGTTTTTGCTATCGATGCTCTAACTGTTGGAGGGGGACCACTAAACGTTGGAGTTGTAAAAAAAATGGACCGCATCAAAGAAGAGGTAGCATCAAACCATCTTCCAGAAATTAAATATTTTTTAAATGAGGAAACGGGAGAGGTTGGAATAAAAAATATTCCACGAATTGTTGTTGCCGCTGATACAAAAACAATGCAGGGGTTAAATGAATTATGGATGGAAAGAAACGGCGAAGAGTTAGCAAAGCACCCACTACAAATCCAGATTTTAGAACAAATCATTGAACAGGCGGTTGCAATTGGATCGTTTGCAAAAAAAAATGGACAGAACGAAATCGCAGAAAAATATGACGCAATCCGTATGTGGGCAAAGAAGAAATTGAGCGAGTCATCAAAACGTGCCCGGACCGATTGGAATGATGATGCGTCTTCGGTAGTTTCAAATGCGCTTTGGCCATTTAAGGAAACAAAAGTATAAATGAAGAAAGATATAATCCTTCTGATAATCACTATTCTGCTTCTTTTTGCGACCGCACTAATTGAGTGGAATCTTTATTTCTGGTTAGTATGGATTATGGTATTCGTCGGTATTGCATATTGGTATCGGTCGAAAAAAATATAAACACATCTATGCGACTCGGAAAAATATTCATCCTTATCTGTGCACTTGTTTGTGCTGCTGGCATCATAGTAGCAATTTTCTCCTAATAAAAATCCCGCGAGTCCTTGAGACTGCGGGATTGATTGTTTTTAGCAACATTTTTTTTGATGTGCTTCCAAAAGGCCAAAAAGAATATACTTTTTACACTTCGGACACACATCGGTGCAACACGGAACGAAGTGCTTGATCTTCAAATCGGGATTTTTATGACAATCACAGTTACATACAGTTGAATCGTAGTCACAGTGAGAGTTAAATCCAAATTGAACGAGAGCGGTAGCAAATAAAAGATTGTTCTTTGCTACCGTTGCATCTGAAAGGTGAATAAGAATTTCAGCAGATTTTTCTTCAAATTGTCCGATGGTACCTTCTATTGCTTTTTTCTGCTCTTCAGAAATAACCAACTCTCCATCTCGCAACGCATAAAGAATTTCTAATGATCGATTCAGTCTTCTTATCTCAGTATTCAAACTATCGATTTCGGAATTTCCGCAGTTAAAACTTTCTCCTCCGGAAACCTCCTCCCATTTTTTTGATAATTTCGCGTCGAGCTGTTTTTTTCTGTTTTCCAGCTCGGTGATACGTTTCAAAATAGCGTCCATAACGCCTCCTCTTTGTTTATGTTCTAACGACATTCTATTTCTCAAGGACGTCTCTGTCAAAGTTGAATTACAACCAATTTTGATGTAAAACCAATAAGTACTTAAACAATCTATGGAGGTGGTCAATGAGAATAGTAATAGCCTTTTTTCTGCTATGCCTTACCAGCGCAGATACGTTTTCGCAGGACATAATCGTTGAATTTCACAAAAAGAATGGAGAATGCACGATTATTGCAGTTAACAGCGAACATAAAAAAATCGAACTTAGGACATATGATGTCGTATTTCCAAAACAAACAAAGTTATTTCCAGTAATCGGAGTAATTGAGGAATCAACCTTGTTTCACACTGGGGATAAAATCGCGAAAGGGATGGTGACGCTAAAAATGTTTGGAGTTCATAGAACGTATAGATTTTACATAAGAAGTGTTAAATCAATTGATCATATTAAAAAATCCTACGATTCATTTTATATGGAAAATTGGGATCTCAGAGATTTCATTGGATGTATTGATGGTGTGCGAGCAAAAATATTTATTCGTGATTAACCAAACCCCCACACAAGTGGGGGATTTTTTTAAAACACAATTTTTACAATTTCTGATTTTGTTCCTACACGAAGTGGGGGACCCCATGTTCCGACACCACTTGAGGTATACACATTCATATCGTTGTAAGGATGCAACCCATACTCATAGACACCATACACCATTCTTGTTATATACATAAATGGAAATACCTGGGCAACATGAGTGTGCCCTGATATTTGAAAATTAACTCCCGCATCAGATGCAATATTTAAGTTTGTCGGTGCGTGTTTTAAAAGAATCGTTGGAACTTCTGGTTTCACAAGTTTTTTTAATGTCTCAACAAACGTTTCTTTATTTTCTGAGTCTCGATAATCAACCCCGATGATATTCATTCCACCAATCGAGACTGATTCATTTTTTAATACAGTTATTCCACTCTCTCGTACTGCATTTATAAATGACTCATCATTCGAAAACTCCTCATGATTTCCACTAATAAAATAGGTACCATGCGTACTTTTAATTGATGCAAGTGGTGCAACTGCCCCAGAAAGATTCTCAGCGGTTCCATCAAATACATCTCCACCAAGAAAAACAATATCAGGATTAAGTGATTGAATTTTTTCCGAAATTTTTTCACTAAAGGATTTGGAATAGACCTGTCCAAGATGAATGTCACTTACCCATACCGCACTTTTCCCTTTCCATTCTTCAGGAATATTTTTGATTGTTGGGCGTATTTCCGTTATCTGCATCGTTCGCGCGTTGTATACTCCATATATCCCGACACCAAATCCAATTAATAAGAGAATAACACCAAATAACTGAGTTAGTTGTGTAGACAAAATGTTTCCAACACCTAATCTAAGAAGGAAAAAAATAATTGTAGCAAGAAAGAGGTATAGCAAAATACCAAGCCACACTGCAGCACTTGTGTAGAAAATTTGTGTAAATGAATTGTAAAATTTTGAACCGATAACCGAGGCAAAAATAAAACTTAAAGAAAGTACTCCAAGTATCACTCTTAATGAAAGTAGCGCAGTACCATTCTTGATGGCGAATAAATCAATGATTCCTTTATATAAAACATAATGTGCACCAAAAAGAATTATTTGAATAAACAGTAAAATGATAATAAAAATATATCGCATGCGTTTTAGTAAAGTTTTTGATTATATGATTCAAGTTGAAGTCGTCCGCTCTGTCCTTTTCGTGGATCTCCCTTGTATATAGTAACTCCACAATTTATTGGAAAATCTTCATAATCAACTTTCATAAACTGCTCTCTATCCCATCGCTCCAAATTTGCACGAAGCGAAAGAAGGGTAAGATGGTGTGAGATACACAACACCGTCTGTTCTGAATATTCACGAATGGTGGTACTTAAAAAGCTTCTCACGCGATCTCGTACGTCCGCTTTATTCTCCCCATTTTGATATCGGTAGCCATAATCTCCCTCAAGCTTATAAAGAAGTCCCTGAAGGGGATTTAGAGTGAAATAGACACTCCTGTCGTTATAGAGAGTCGAAAGCCCATGTTCCTGCTCTCGAATTCGCTCCTCGGAAACAACACGCACATCTCGAAGCGCTGGCCATCCTTTTTGAATTTCTTCTAATGTTTGTCGAGTTCGAAGGTATGGAGACACAAACACAACATCAGGCAAATATGATTGTTTTGCTAGTTGCTCTCCAGTAGTCCGAGCCTGTTCTCTTCCAGCATCCGTAAGTGGGGTATCATAGTCATTCTCATCTAATCTACATTCCTTCCAAATTTCATTTGCCATCGCAACTAGCTTTGCACTTGGCCAATCTGGTGTTACTGCGACAGAAAATTCTTTTGTAAACAACTCTCTAAATTCGTCATAATGTTCCATCCGTTGTTTTTTTGCACGAAGTGCATTAAATGCTGATTCTCCATGACGAATAAAAATGAGTGTTGTTGGCCATTTCATATGTTCAGTATAAGGCATTTTCTCAACACCAGAAAGATTTCTATCGTACGAAGTATCCAATCAACTGTATTGGACTGTTCTCTTTAATTTGTATAGATTTATAGAAACATTAACAAATAAAAAGGAGAATAATCATGGAACGTCTTCCATTGTCTTCCAAAATCATCCAGGGCGGCATGGGAGTGAATATCTCCGGCTGGCGCCTGGCTCGTACCAACTCACTACAAGGTCAGTTAGGTACTGTTTCCGGCGTGGTTCTCGAAAGAGTTCTTGCACGTCAGCTTCAAATGGGTGATCCCGGTGGTCATCTTCGCAGAGCACTTTCACACTTTCCTTTTCCTTCTTTTTCAAAAGAAGTTGAAAAACACTTTTATGTTGAGGGAGGAATCGCTGAGGGAACCCAATTTAAAGCAGTTCCGATGTTTACCATAAATCCTTCAAAACTTCTCATTTCTCTCACTGTTTGTGCCAATTTTGCTTTTGTGTGGTTAGCAAAAGAAAACAACCCGAACCCAGTAAGCATCAACTATCTGGAAAAGGTTTCTATGCCACACATTTATGCAATTACTGGGGCAATGCTCGCTGGCGTTGATTTCATAACGATGGGAGCTGGCATTCCTTTTCAAATTCCAAACGTGATTGAAAGTATTGCAGAAGGAAAGCCAGTAACTTATCGAATTCCAGTAATCGGAAATAAAATTAAAAACCATACAGTAAGTTTCGAACCAGAAAAATTTTTTGGAGAGAAACTGCCTATATCAAAAAAACCAGGATTTATTCCAATAATTGCATCAAATCGTCTCGCAAATATCCTAAGTGGAAAATTACCAAAGGGGAGTATTTCTGCATTTGTTGTTGAGCTTTGGACTGCAGGAGGTCATAATGCCCCACCAGTGGAAATTCTTTTTGGAACAGACGGAAAACCACTCCCAATATATGGAGAAAAAGATCTTATTGATTACAAGAAGCTTACCGATCTTGGTATTCCGTGGTATCTTGGTGGATCTCAAGCTTCACCTGAAAAACTACAATGGGCACTCTCGGTTGGTGCATCAGGTATTCAAGCGGGATCTATTTACGCACTTTGCGATGAATCAGATATGTATTTTGAAATCAAAAAAACTGCTCGCAAACTTGGTTTCCAAGGAAAGTTAATAATTAGAACCGATATGTTAATTTCTCCAACTGGATTTCCATTTAAGGTGGCCGTTCTATTTGGAACACTTTCTGAACATGATATATACGAATCTCGTATTAGAATATGTAATCAAGGAGCACTTGTTTCACTTTATGAACGAGAAGATGGACTAATTGGATATCGCTGTCCCGCTGAACCAATCGATCAATTTATAAGAAAAGGTGGAGATATTTCTGAAACTTTTGGCCGCGGCTGCCTCTGTAATGGTCTTGGCACTACTGGCGGAGTTGGTAATTACGGAGAACCTGCGATTATGACACTCGGTGATGACCTAAGCTTCCTTCTCTTTTTAATGAAAGATGAAAATGACTCTTATTCTGCCCAAGATGCAACAAACTATCTTCTTGGATATTAATTCAACCCCCGCACGCGCGGGGGATTTTTAAAAATCTCATGCAAAAAATATGCTATTATTAGTAAAAGTTGTCAAAATTGTAAAAGCAACACCGTGAATAAAAAAATAATATTTCTACTACTTTTTTTCATTATCGCGCTTTCTTTTGTTTTTTTCTTTTTCAATCGAAAGGAAAAAGAAGATACCGAACTTATTCCTGTTTCTCTTGAACTAAAATGGCTCCATCAATCTCAGTTTGCAGGAAATTATACCGCAAAAGAAAGGGGGTTCTATGCCGACGAGGGACTCAACGTAACACTAATACCATTCTCTTTTGAAAACCCGGTTATTAAATCAGTAACAGAAGGAAGTGCAATGTTCGGTATAACCGGAGCTGACGAACTTTTAATTGCAAGAACACAAGGAGCTCCACTCAAAGCGCTTGCTGTTATTTATAAAATAAATCCCGTATGTGCTTATACATTGAAAAAAAGTGGGATTACTAAGCCACAAGATTTTATTGGAAAAACAATCGGCATCGAAAGAGCATCCGATGGAACCGAAGTAAACATTGGAATTCTTTATTCTGCAATGATGTCAAAACTAGGAATCGATCGTAGTAAGATAAAAGAAATTACTATTGGATATGATCCATCAGAACTTCTAAGCGGGAAAACTGATGTTTCAACCGGTTATATCATTAATGAACCACATAGGGCGGTGATGCAAGGACACGAGATCAATACTATTCTTATGGCAGACTATGGGGTAAATATGTATGCGGACGTTCTCTTTGCAAGCGAAAGCACAATAAATCAGAAACCAGAACTTGTAGAAAAAATGCTTCGAGCAACTCTCAAGGGGTGGCAATATGCAATTGAAAATAACGATGAGGCGATAAGCGATGTATTAAAATATTCGAAAAATGCAGCTTCGCATGAGATATATATGTTAAAATCGTCAATTCCACTCATCAACACGGGAGACACTCCGTTGGGTTGGATGGAAAAAACAAAATGGGAGCAAGTTCAAAATATACTTTTTGAACAAAAAATTCTGAATACCATAATAAATATTGAAGACATATATACAATTGAACCACTTAAGAAAATCTATAACCGGTAAATAATATGAGAATAAAAACTAAAATTGTTCTTATTATAGCAACACTTGTAGTTGTAAGTGCGGTCATTACTGGAATAACACAATATATTTCCTCAAAACAGACAGTACAAAAAAATATAAATGCTCACCTTGAGAGTGTAATAACGTTAAAGGAAAATCAATTTTCAGATTTTCTAGAAGGAAAAAGGGAATATATAGAGCAAATTGCAAATGAAACTTTATTCAAGAAATTCCTTTCTGAACTTATAGAAAAGGGAGAAAAAAAAGAAGAAATCAGTGCGCTTCTAAGAGAAAAGCTTTTATATCAAAACGGAATTTTTGAACTTTTTGTACTTGATACAAACGGAAAAATTCTCATATCCACTGACAAGCAACAAGAAGGGAAGTTTCGTTCAGACGAGCCATATTTTATTAGTGGGAAAAAAAATGTTTTTTTTCAAAACTTTTATCACAGTATTGAAATAGGAAAGATTGCATCAACCGTTTCAATTCCAATAAGAGACGACGCTGGGAAAACTATTGGTGTTTTTGCCGGAAGGTTAAATATTGAAATACTTTCAAAACTAATGGCAGAGCGATCTGGACTCGGAGAGACTGGAGAAACCTACTTAGTCAATAAATACAATACAATTGTTACTCAAATACGCTCAAATACAAGCGGCACGTTTTCAAAAATGATCTATACCGAAGGAATCAAAAACTGTCTCTCAGGGATAAATGGAAGTCACTATACAAACTACGAAAATGTACCTGTTATCGGGATACATAAATGGATTCAAGAAAAAGAGATTTGTCTTGTTGCCGAAATAAAACAATCTGAAGCATACAGTCCGATAGACTCCCTACGAACACTTTCAATTATTGTTAGTCTTGGATCTATTCTATTTACTATTTTCATAGGAAGAATTCTGGCGCGTTCAATTTCTACACCAATCTTAAAACTGAAAGAGAATACAAAACAAATTGCTCAAGGAAATTTAGATACAATAATTTCTGTTAACACTAATGATGAAATTGGTGAATTGGCTTTCGATTTTAAAAAAATGACAGGACAATTAAATGAATACACAAAAAATTTAAAAGAAGAAAAAGCAAAGCTCTTGTCATCTATTAACAGCCTGCCACTTGGATTCATCCTTTTTAACAACAAAAGTGAAATAATTCTTAAGAACAACATAACAAAAAATATTCTTCTTGAGGATGAGATAAACATTAATGAGGAAATGATCTCTAATCTCATAAAAAAATCGAAGAAATTTGAAATCCCAATAGAGGAATGTGTAAATCAAAAAAGAATTTGCGAATTTGAAAAAATTGAATGGAAAAACAAGGTGCTTCGAATTATATTTTCACCAATTGTCATATCAAAAGAGGAAAAACAAAAAACAGAAGAGATAATGATTGGGTATGTTCTCATCATCGAAGATGTAACAAAAATCGAAACACTCAGTAGAACACGCGATGAATTTTTTGCTATAGCCTCACACGAACTAAGGACTCCACTAACTGCAATAAAAGGAAATGCTGAATTATTAGGAAAATTCTTTGAAAAGGAAGTAAAAAATGAAGAAGTTTCAGAAATGGTATCAGATATACAAAAAGAAAGCGTGCGACTTATTTCCATAACAAACGAATTTCTTGATGTATCAAAAATTGAACAACATCAAACAAATCTACAGCGCATACCAATTAATTTAAATAGCATAACAAAAACAGTTATAGAAGAGCTACAAGTTATTGCAGCGCAAAAAAGAATTTCAATTATTTTCGATGAGAATAAAAATCTCGTTGCAGCAATAGGCGATAGAGATAGAATTCATCAAATTCTTACCAACCTCATCGCAAACGCAATCAATCACACAGTAAGAGGAAAAATAATGGTTTCAATTAGCGCAGAAAATAACTATATTAAAACATCAATTACAGATACTGGAATTGGAATCTCTGATGAAAATAAAAAATACCTATTTGAAAAGTTTCAACAGGCACAAACAAACATTTTTACGCGAGGAGAAGAAAAGGGAACTGGGCTTGGACTTTACATCTCAAAACTTCTCATCGAAGATATGGGAGGAAAGATATGGCTAGAGAAAAGTGAGGAAAATATAGGAAGTACTTTCAGTTTCACCCTTCCTGCCGTGGTATGATTAATAGACAATCATGGAACTAACAAATAAAACAATCCTCCTTGCAGAAGATGACTCGGTTTTAAGCCGAATGTACCAAAAAGGACTCACTCTTTCTGGCGCAAACGTCTTGCGTGCTTTAAACGGAAAGGAAGCGATAAAAATAGTAAACGAGGAACATATTGATCTTATTCTCTTGGATCTTATGATGCCGGTAATGAATGGATATGAAACCATTAGACAAATTAGAACCAGTGAAAAGACAAAAAATATACCAATTGTTGTTCTCACAAATCTTGATGACCATCCAGAATTTATTGAAAAAGCCACAGGAGTAAAAATTGAAGCCTATCTCGTTAAATCAAATGTTTCAGTTGAAGATGTCATCCAAAAAATTTCTGAACTCATAAAATAAATAAAAAACGGCTCATTAAGAACCGTTTAGATTTTTTACTGCTAACGTATCAAGAACGTGTTCAGCAATTTTGCTAACCATTTCTTGTTCATCGAGCAATGTGGTATCAAGGAGAAATAGATTTTTATGCACCGGAGAGAGCGCCGCATACGCCGTATTATAACGCTCAACGAGTGTTTTAATTGTTTTTGGATTTGAAGTCTCGCCAAGTTTTTGCGAAAGTGCAATACGCAATTCTCGTTTCATAGCCTCATCTGGATCGCACACAACAAAATATGCAGCGTCAATCTCATTGGTCCACAAACGATTTAAGAAAAAATCTTGTATCCCTTTCTTTTCAACTTCTGAAAGTTTGTTTTTCTCCTCCCAATACATCATCCACACATAAGAATCGAAAATTGCCCGATCAAAAATGACAAGATCATATTGATGACCCCAACTTAGGTCAAGCAAGAGGGAAAGTGAATAAAGCCCAGTCCGAACATTGTAGATAGGTGTATCGCGAGTGATATGACGAATAACTTCAGCTCCTTCCTGTGGTCTTAACACGCGAAACCCCATACGTCGAAAGAATTTGTCGAGTTCGGTGATCATTGTCGTTTTTCCCGCAGAAGGAGAACCGGTAATCTCAACAAAAAATGGACGCGGAATAATTTGTCGATCATATCGTAATGTACTTTTAAGATACGCCAGTAATTTCTGTGCTTTCTCTTCAAATGATTTTTCCTGCTGGTTGGTAGATGTCATACATCCTCCGATTTGTTGTTATTTTAATTAACTGTCGATTAGAATAAGTGAATGAGAGAGGGAAGTCAATTTTATCGAATTGGATTTGATATGGATGGTGTTCTTATTGATCACACAGAAATACGCATTAGACTCGCAAAGGAAATTGGGTTTTTTTTAAGTCCAGAACAAACACCCTCCGACATACTCCGAACCATCATCCCAAAGGATAAACGAAGTGTGCTTCAAAATACTCTCTATAACAACCCACAAGTAGCACTTGAAGCTCAAATTATGGATGGGGCATATGAAGGAATCTCAATACTTGCACATGCTGGACTTTCAATTTTTCTCATCTCACGAAGAAAGGATCCACAACTTGCAATCAGACTACTATCAAAACATAAATTATGGCCAGACTATTTTAATGAAGAAAACACCTATTTCGTTGCTGAAATTGAAGATAAAAACGAGAAAGCAAAAGTATTTCAACTTACTCACTATATCGACGACGAGGAGGGAGTACTTAATGCGCTTGTCGACGTTCCAAATAAAATACTTTTCGACCAACACAATGCATCAGAAAATAATACATATCGACGTATAAACGATTGGGAGTCGCTGATAGAACATCTTCTAAATGAAAATCCGTCCCATTAGGAACGGATTTTATTTTATCGCTTTCGTTCAGTAGAAGAACGCTCTGAATTTCCACGAGTGTTACTTTCTCGCTGTGGAGGGGGATTGTTTTGTTTTCCAGAATCAATACTTTCTCGCCTTCTCTCATTTTGTTTTGGATTGTCTTGATTGCGTGGCGGATTTTTTTCTGATTCTTTTGGCCTCTGCATTTCTTCTCGAGACCGATTTCTGTCACCCTGATTGCGGTCATATCCTCGTTCTCCACCAGAATTATCTCGTGTTCGAGGAATTGGTCGAAATATTCCAGGATTTTTTGGTGGACTAACCCATTCTGGCGGATTCCAATTTGGTTTTTTGTGTGAAAAACCCCAATAACCAAATTGGTGCGTATCCCAATACAATCCAAAATACCAATTATTTTTCCAACTATGACCCCAAGGATTTATGTAATATCCATAAGGATAGGAATACCATGGTCTGTATTGTAAAGAATACGGATATAAATAGGAGAATGGATATAATTCGTTTTGTAAAACTAATGATTGATAAATGGTGGTTTCTTGGGCAGAATCTGCAACTACAGATTCGTGAGTTCGTTCTCTTGTTTGTATTTGAAAGTGAGTGTAACACCCACTCAAAAATATAAGAGAAGAAAAAAGTACAACAAAAAGAAAAGGTAATCGTTTCATCTCACACCTCCGTGATATTTAGTTTTTAATTTTGTCTCTATAATTAGTGTATCATTATTGACCAAATAGGAAATTTATAGTATATTTTACCTAACATTAACAAACAATATACGGAGGTCGTATGTCATTATTACACAAGCTGTTTCCTAGTCTTTTTGGAATTGACGAAGAAACAAGGGATCGTTTGGAAAGTGTACTCTCAGAATTATTTGCACTCGATGAGATTTTTAAAAAAATAGGGAACATTGATCTGGGAAACCCAAACCATCCATTTAAGTATCTTTCAATACTTTATAACGAACTCATAAGTATTAACAAAGAACCTGAAACCTACAAAGAAATTATCAAATATCACATCAGCGCACTGCAGGAACCATCTAACTTACACTTGAAAATCGATTTTGCAGAACGGTTTGTAGATGAAGTATATTCATTGAATCAAAGTTTGGACAAAGCGGTGTGGTATCGTCTTCTTGAAAGAAACCCCAAAGAATGGGAAAAGGTTATTCCAATAATTTTGGAAGAGATCGACAAAACATTTACACTTGCAAAAGCACTCACTCTAATGTGGGATGATAACATAATAAGAGAACTTGAACGCGATCCTTACGAAATCATCGAATTATTTTTCGATGATATGAAATATGGGACATTAAAAGAAATCCCAGCAACACTAAGGAGAGCAATATTTGATGCTCATGCAAACTATAACGATTTTGATGAATTCATTCGTACAATAGGTTGGAATACAATATACTCCATCATCACATCAGAATCCGAAGGGTTTTCTGATCGTTTTTCAATATTCTGGAGGTCATTATCTGAAGACCTTCGTTCTGCATTTCTGAGCGCATGTACCAATGATATTGATTATTTTTTCAGGTCAAAATTCAAACTTTGTGAAACAGAAATTCAAGATGAGATTTTGAACCAATTAGGCATTTCAGATGGCTTATACGCATACATCCGCCTTATCCCAAAAGAAAAACGTTTTGATTTTCTTGTGCGACACTTGGAGGATGAGGATGTTTCACTCTCAGTTATTGGTGATAATATATTCAATCTAAATGGATATTTATTGCGCTTTTCCACAACCGATGATGCGATTATTACCAGTGAAGAAATCGAAAAGCTGTATACATTGGTATTTGAAAAGTTTCAAAAGCATGAACATTTCCAATTCATTCAATCAAACTATGAATCTTGGAAACGTATGTTCTTTAAACCGGTAGAATAATAATCAACGACGCGCATTTTGCGCGTCTTTTTTATAATAAAGGAGATCAACATGCTGTACTTGACTAAAGCGCTTTACTTTGATACACTTGCTCATATGCAATGGAAAGACGCAGAAAACACCAGATTGATACAAGCCGTGCTTGCCCTTAAGACACCAGATGAAGCACAGCGTTTTTTGCGTGACTTAATGACCGAAAAAGAGATTAAAGAATTCTCAAACCGATTTAAAACTGCAGAACTTTTAACTAAAAATGTTCCGTATTCTGAAATCGAACAAAAAACTGGTCTAAGCTCCAGAACAGTAGCTCGTGTCTCTAAGTGGTTAAATGGAAAAGGTGGGGGATATCGCACCATTATCAATCGTCTCCATAGTCACAACTCTATCCAAGCACGGAAAGGGTTGTCTTAATGTACTTCTAATTCACATAAAGCTAACCCCCTCCGTACTTGGAGGGGGTATTCATTTGTCTACCCGCAACAAAAGACAAACAGTTCTTTGATTAAAGGAGGTCACAATGACCGTGCAAGGACTTAGTCTTGGTGGCATGGGGCCACACATTTTTGTGGAGAGAGATTCTCTCCACGTATATGGTCTTGGTAGCTCAATAGAAGAGCGATGCTTTGTGAAGGCATTGGTTGCGGGTGCAAGTCCCGTCCAAGACCCATGAGCTACAAAAAAAGAAAATTAAAAAGAAATAAAATAAGCCAACTAAAGTTCAAGGTCGGGCTGGCTTTTAATCTGATAAAGAAAAAAGTTCTTTCACAAATAAAAAGGAGAAAAGTCATGAGACTTCAACAAACCCAAAAAATAATGGGGGATCTACGCCTTCTCAACAGAAACATAATTCAAAACAAGAAAATTGATGAGTGGGTCGATGAATACATAAACGAATGCATCCTAAACGGGAAGCCTGTGGAAATTCTACTCCAATGGTGTAGCGGGCTTGGTTTGGAAACGCGAATGAAAAAACAGGGAGGAACCTTTGTTCCACTCACCACAGAAATTGATCTGATTCAAAAACAGATTCCCCAGATCATCAACATATTTAACAAACAAAATGTACGAGTCTCTTGGATCATCACATTCAATCGTTCATACATAAAAAGACGCAGATTGGGAGACAATGTTTTTTTTGCATATATTGCGATGATAAAGAATCTTGCAAATGGAATTAGAGAGCTGGAAGAAAGTTTGTTATTTTTTGATTGGGAAGAGCTATTGAGTGAGCTAAAACCAAATCAAAAAATTATTACTGAATTCAACTCCTTCGTAAGTAATAACGCAATGGAATATGAAGTGAAAAATTTCTTACAAATGCTCTCGCAATATCCAGACTCACTCACTTCAAAGGATGAAATACGCGAGGAAGCAAAATGCCGAATTGCATTTGAAAGTGAGGAAGCACAATTTCTTGCAGGGGATACATCACCATTTGATAAAGGTATGTTCATCTTAATTCCACTGGAAAGGTCAGAACGCTATATATTTTTTGATCTTCTTGTTCCTGAGTTCACTAAACGAATAGTGTCAGTATTGAAACTATATCCGTGGCGCATGGAAAACTAAATTAAATCCGCTAGTCCATAGACTAGCGGTTTTTAAATACAAATAACTTGTATTTTCTATCCTAATATTGGTATAGTGAGGCCAGAAACTTAAAACGGAGGAATATTATATGAAAGCGATTCACGAAATCGTCCTCACCGGAGGACCGTGTGGAGGAAAAACAACCGCATTAAGCAAGATACAATCGTGGCTAATGGATCGTGGTTTTAGAGTCTTTATAGCCCCAGAAACCGCTACCATAGTGATTGGAGGAGGAATCCGTGATATCGGACTTATTGCAGGAAAGAACCCAAAGAAATACAGAGATATTCAAAAAGAAATGCTTCGAATGCAACTTTCAAATAGAACTCACTTTTGGAATCTTGCAAAACTATTTAACGAACCAATAGTCATCCTTTATGACCGAGGTCCAATGGATGGTGCTGCATATATGGAAAGAAATTATTTTGAAGCAATGATTGAAGAAGAACACTACACCTTAAGTGAGTTGCGCGATAGCTTCGATGGAGTTATTCATTTAGTAACCGCAGCAAACGGCGCACGTGAGTTTTATACGACCGCAAACAATGAAGCCCGTCGCGAAACACCAGAAGAAGCAATTGTGCTTGATGAAAAAACAAAAGAGGCTTGGGTTGGTCATCCTCATCTTAAAATAATCGACAATCCAGTTAGTGGAGAGGGATTTAATCTCAAGCTTCGTCGCGCAACTTCTACAATCGCACGAATCATTGGGATTCCGGTTCCAATAGAAATTGAAAGAAAATTTCTTGTAAAATCAGTTCCCGAATCATTCCTTAACAACCTTTCTAATTTGCACACCGCAAAAATTGAGCAGATATATATTGAAGGGACAGACGAAACACGAATTCGCAAACGAATTGCAAGTGATGGAAGTGCAATCTATTCTCATACAATAAAATCACCGGGCGATAACACCGCAACACGGTACGAACGAGAAAGCAAAATTAGTCCAACACAATTTGCCGACTTACAAAAAAGTCAGAAACAGGGGACTATCACTATTTTCAAAAAGCGTCACTGTTTTGTTTGGAACTCTCAATATTTTGAACTCGATATTTTCAAATCTCACGATGGACTTATTCTTCTTGAGGTTGAACTCACAGAAGAAAATGATTCAGTTGATCTTCCACCATCATTTGAAATTGAAAAAGAAGTTACCGGAGATCCCGCATATTCAAATGCGGTACTCGCACAGATATAAAATACCCCGCCAGTCTATAAGACTAGCGGGGTTTATTATTTTCGTATTCCATACGGATCTGTCTTTCGAAACACGCTGTTTCTGCGTTCTCGTCCGGCTTGATTGTCTGGTTCGATATGAATATGTGCTGCCTTCATATCGGGAAATGCCTGCCGAATTGTCTGCTTCACCTTGTGACTTATCTTGTCATGCGCCTCCTCGACACTCATCAAGCAATCAACGCCAATATGAAAATCGGCATAGAATCCATTTTCGCGTCCTCGCGTTCGCACTGCATGACAAAATTTTACTTCAGGAATAGTCATCACTACACTCACAATCTTTTCTGGATCAATCACTTGGGCATCACATAATACTTTTGTAGTTGATCGAATGATTCCAATAATGATGCGGAGAATAAGAAAGGCAATAGCAAGTGTAATAACTCCATCGAGCCACAAAACACCTTGTCCGATAAAATAGATTCCCGCCATAACCGCAAGCGAAACAAATATGTCGCTTTTTGTTTCTGATGAATCTGCAATAAGCAGTTCGCTCTTTAACCTTCGTCCAGCACCACCTTCACACCACACAATGAAAAGATTAATAACAATAGAGGCAAGCATTATCACAAGCACAAAGGGCTGTAAAACAATTGCTTGCGGATGAATTAATTTTTCAATTCCTGCTTTTGTTACTTCAAAGAAGGTGATTGAGATAATGCCAGCAATAATAAGCGTCGCAATTGCTTCAAACTTGTCATATCCGTATGAATATTTTTCATCAGGGTCTTTCCGCGCAAGTCGAATTGCAAGCATGCCTGCTACGTTAGAAAGCGAGTCACCAAGTGAGTGAATACCGTCGGCGGTAATTGCAAGAATTCCAGTGAATAATCCAAGCACAATTTTTATAATACAGGTCAAAAGATTGAGGAAAAATGTCCTCCAAAGAACCACTTGAACCTCTCGTAGTCGTTCTTTTCGTTCCATATGAGCTCCTTTTTATAATGGTAATTTTCTGCCTTCAGAATAGTGTGGAAGTGTCAGTTGGTCAATGTGGATTATAACAAAACCATATTTTAGTTGAATTTATATCGATTTTTTTGTATTATTGTTTGGCAAATGCGGGATCGTCTAATGGTAGGACAGCGGACTCTGAATCCGTCAATCTTGGTTCGAATCCAGGTCCCGCAGCCAAAATAAAAACCCCCAAGAGGGGGTTAAGTTTTCATCTCCAACATTGGGAGGACCCATTCGAATCCTGCTTTTATATCAATTCGATTGCATTCTTTAATCAGAAACATGACAAATGAATACATTTCGTGCAAACACATAGCACGTTCAATGTAAAACTTTCTTGATTCGAAATCTTCATCGTCATTTTCCAACACAGAAAGAACAAATATTGAAAGACATGAGTTATCATTTGGATCAAGTCCATCAATAGAAACTATGTGTCTTCGTCCCAAAATAGCACCTGCATATATTTGATCACGCTCAGCAGAAGTGATTGCGTGGGGATTTGAAAGAAGCCAACATGCGTTCCCGTGAGCGTTCATAGCAAGTTCATCAATTACATCAGTTCTTAGCAATCCAATGTGTGTCTGAGAAATACACTGTCCAAACTCTCTTTCATACACTTTAATGACAAAGCCAGTATGCCTTTGTTTCTGGATGTGTTTCATCTTTTTTATGTCAGCAAAAAGATTCGCCATTAGCTCAGGAAGAAAACTCACTGCCATCATACTCTTGCGGTATTCGGCAAGTGCTTTTGCTTCTTTTTGACAATGCATGCGTTGCACCATCTTTGGGCGCATCACGTAATCTCTATCAGTATTTTCAATACATGCGAGGAGGAGAATCGCCACCGCAGAATTTTCCATTGGATCAAGCCCATATACAGAAACAATGTGCTCACGACCAATAGCCACGCCAGCAATTATATCGCTACCTCCAGAATTCTTTCTTTTCCATCCGCGCTTGAGATTTCTAATCGCGGCAGCACGATTGATTGATTCATCGCTAAAATCACATTTACCAAAAACTGCGTTTATCACTGGAACATCTGACTTCCCATATACTGCAACATGCAATCCTTTTTTGGGAAACAGTTTGATGTGAGGTGCTTGAAGAATTATCTCAACTTCTTCGGAAATGTCGTAAAAAACATCTCGGTAATCCAATTTTCTGCCCATCTGACTCTCCAATTAAGTTATTAATGTTGTACATAAAATACCAATAAATCATCACAAAGTCAATCTCATTTGATGGAGGTCGGACCTCCATCAATTGGGAAACTAATGTCTTATAATAGATATATGGAAAACTATGTGTATTACAGCGAGCTACTAAAACCATCATGGGCACCACCATCGTGGATCTTTGGGCCAGTATGGACAGTCTTGTATGTAATAATAATCATTTCATTCGGATTTGTATTATTTAAATACATAAAGAAGCAATACAAAACAGGGATTTTTCTTCCCTTTTTTCTCAACGCATTATTTAATGTTTTATTCACCCCAATTCAATTTGGATTGAAAAATAATTTTCTCGCATCAATTGATATTCTTTTGGTCCTCGGAACACTTATTTGGGCAATGAAAGCAATCTGGCCACGAGCTCGTTGGGTGGCACTCGTGAACATTCCATATCTTGCGTGGGTATCATTTGCAACCACTGTTCAACTTGCTATTACCACACTTAATTGGTAAGACTGGACGCTCTACACTAAAAGCGGTATTGTCTAATCATCATTAAAAACTATTCGGAGGAATAAATGAAAATCCCATATTCAGACACATATCTCTTTATGACTCTTCTTTTGCTTGAAGAAAAGCTAAAAAAGAAAAGAATAAACAACAAAATCAAAAAAATTCTAGCTGAATTTACCAAACAATTTAACTTGAGTAAAAAACCGAATCTCGCTCAGCTAAATTCCAATGCAGCAAAATATCACGGCATACCAGTGAAAGCACTTGTTGAAAGCCAAAAATATCCTCAACTTTTTAATGCATACCGCGAGAATCTCATTAGACAGATTTATAAAAGAATTACACAAGAATTAGATTTCTCTGGTGCTGAGGCTTGGGCGCTTATTGCAGCAGGACTTGGTTTTCTCAACCATTTTATCAGTGACACAACATTCAAAGCAAAAAAATCATACAAAAAATGAAACCCCCAAAATGGGGGTTTTTATATGAAATAAAAAACATACGAGAATTGTATAATTATTAGATGAAAAAAATTATTTTAGGAATTGCAATTGTAGCCATTATCGGGGGAGGGGTTTGGTATTTCACGTCTCAAACACCACCAAGCTACACCAACGAACTCCCACAAACTACAAAACAAGAAGTGGATAGAACAAAAATGTTTACTGTGGCTGATGTAGCATCACATAATTCAGAAACAAGTTGTTACACCATAGTCCGAGGCAATGTATACGATGTGACGCTATTTATTGATAAACACCCAGGAGGAAGTGAGGCAGTGTTAAAAACATGTGGAAAAGACGGAACCGAACTCTTTGTAGCAAAACATGGTGGAAAAGAAAAAATGGAAACAACACTTGAGACAATGAAGGTAGGAGCACTCGCAACACAATAAAATGTTTTGGGTACATATTATTTCATTGATATTTTCAGGATGCGTAATCGTCTCAGCTGATCACGATGCGCTGTTGTGGCTTCGTGGAAAGAAAGAAACGCTCAACCCATCAAGGGTTGAGTTGTTTCATATATTAACATGGATTGGACTGACAGCACTTATAATAACGGGATTTTTTCTATTCTATCCCGCCCGTAATTTTCTTATTAAAAGCCCAATTTTCATCTTGAAAATGATATTCGTTGCAATTCTCGTTGGCAACGGATTTGTAATCGGAAGTCTTTCTCATATCGCAAAAACACGATCCTTTTCTTCACTCCAAAAAGGGGAGAGGGTAGCACTCTTTATAAGTGGAGCACTATCTACAGTGAGTTGGATCGGAGCCACAATCACTGCCTTTTTCATTTTTGACTAACCCCCAACAAAAATCTTTTCTGCACCCCCAAGACGAAAGAATCCTACTTCTCACACATACGTCGGAATACTACTAATACATTCAAGAAAGAATAAATCCAAAACAAATACAATTAACTGTGCTGTTTGA
>VMEM01000006.1 GCA_007375535.1 Parcubacteria group bacterium LiPW_41
AAAGAATCCTACTTCTCACACATACGTCGGAATACTACTAATACATTCAAGAAAGAATAAATCCAAAACAAATACAATTAACTGTGCTGTTTGAGGCACTATTGGTGCCGAGTTCACAGTTAATTGCTATTTTTTATTTATTCTTGATGAGAATGTATGTAGTATGAAGATTTTGTGTGAGAAGTAGGATTCTGGAGTAATAGTTGTCCACAGTGTCAAGAATTATGGTAATGTGCTATAATCTACATATAAACATATGCACACAATACAAGAAAAATTATTGGAGCTCGCAAAAATTAAAAACCTCGCATCATTTTCTTTGCGTGAGATTGGTGCATTCATTGGTGAAACTTCTCCTCAAAAAATAAAGCACCACATGGAACAACTTGAGAAGCGGGGACTTCTAAATATTGATAAAGCAAAAGGAATAATAAAAAACACACGAGACAACTGGAAGAAGGGAACGAACAAGAAACAAGGAACCCTACTCAGCATCCCAATTCTTGGATATGTGAGCGCTGGACCAGCAACTATGTATGCCGACGTGTTCACTGAAGGGAACATTGAAGGCTTTCTCCGAATATCAGAATCTCTTGTTCGACCAAGGCCAACCTCTCACGTACTTTTTGCACTCCGCGTAAAGGGTCCAAGTATGAACAAGGCAACAATTGAAAAGAAAAAAATTGAGGATGGGGATTACGTAATTGTAGATACCAACGATCGAAATCCAAAAAATGGAGATATTGTGCTCTCTATCATCGATGGAATGGCTAATATAAAGCGATACTATCGAGACAATGAAAACAAGCAAATAATTCTCATGTCAGATTCAAACCAAGATTTTCCACCGATATATATTCACGAAAGCGACAACTATATGATTAATGGAAAAGTAGTACAGGTTATTAAGAAACCAAAGATGTAATATTTTAGATATATACCACGTATTATAGATATGAACGAAGAAAAAAATAATAATCAAGAATCATGTTGTTCTTTCTGCAAGGGAGGAAAGATGATGTGTGGAAACCAGGGAATGCATATGCATAAAGGGTGCCACATAGTTCGCTGGGTTTTGGCAATTTTAATACTTTGGGCAGTGTTTATGGGTGGAGTAAAAATTGGAGAACTAAAGGGAATGATTGATGGTGATGGATTCCGTGGATCCCGTCACATGTATGGATCACAAATGATGCGAAGTGGATATGGACTTAGGAATCAGCAAGACAGTGGATGTATTTATATGAATAAGACCCCAACAGCCTCTGGTATTGAAGAAACAACGATACCAGGCCGAGGAAAGAATGCACCAGACGGACAATTCCTTCAATAATTAAAAATCCCCATTAAGGGGGTTTTAAATTGTATTTAAGATAATCACCAGAGTATACTTATATTTATGAAGAAAACAGTAATTGCAGGCATTTTTGGGATAATAGTGCTTGTAGGACTTATGTTTCTTATTGCATCAAATACTGCAATAACCACTCCAGAAAAAACCGTCTCATCATTCTATACCGCATGGTTTAATGGTGAATTTACAATTTCTGATAGTTCATATCAAAATGCTAGCGAACTTTCAAAAGAGTTTAAGACCAAGATTGATTCAATTGTTTCTTCGTTTTCTAGTGGAGGATACGATCCAGTTGTCTGTGCGCAAGATTTTCCAATAGGGTTTGAAATAATTCCAATACTTGTAAATGATACCAACGCAGAGGTTGGTGTACGCGAATATTTTGATACCATTGTAAAAGATGTGAAAGTATCTTTGGTTCGTGAAAATGCATTATGGAAAATCACCGACGTCATCTGTGGTGATATGCCAAAACAAGACACAACAAGCAGTCAATTTGAACGCGTGGGAAATATCGTGGAAAAAGATAACGAATGGATTCTTATTCATGAAGAACAAGGGAAGCCAGCACTCTCGGTGCTTTTAGATTTTTCCGACTGGCGTTGTGGAGGCGGTGACGATCGGTGTGTTCCATCTTTTGAACAAGGAGCACGTGTAAAAGTTATTGGCAAAAAAATCAACGAGACAGTTATTCTCGTTGACTCAGTAGTCGAGCTCTAAATTTACTTAAGGTCTAAATCGACGTCGTACCCCATTTCTTGAAGGTGCTGACGACCGACCGCTTCCTCCGTTTCTTGATGGAACAGAAGTTGTTGGTTTGCGATCACTTGAAAATGGTCGTGGACGTGATGATCCCTGTCCTGTACGTGACCGTGGAGTGCCAAACGAGCGTCGTGGTCTTTCGTCTTGAAAATGACCTCGTGATGGTCCGCGAGAACGAGAAAAAGATGGACGTCGTTCCTCTCGTTGTTCAATTCTATGAAGTGGATGTGCGGTAGGTAATTCTGGAAGTTTTGACACAGGAAGTTCTCGAGAGATAAGTTGTTCAATTACTCGAATATCTCTTTTCTCATCTGGTCGCGCAAAAGAAATTGCACGTCCAACTTCACCCGCACGTCCCGTTCTTCCAATTCGGTGAACATAATCTTCTGCGTTCTCTGGAAGATCATAATTAATAACCAACTCAATATTTTTTACATCAATACCACGTGCAGCGATATCGGTTGCAACAAGCACGCGATAGGTTCCATTTTTAAATCCTTGCAACGCTTCTTTTCTTTGATTGAGTGAACGATTTGAATGAATCTCTGTTGCGGGATTTCCAAATCCACGCACCATAAGTGCAATCTTCCTTGCGCCATGTTTTGTTCGAGCAAACACAAGAACCGAACCCTGATATTCTTGAAGAACTTTTTCAAGAAGACGCGGTTTGTCTTCATGTGGTACGAAAAATACTTCCTGTGTAACATCCTTTGCAGTACTTCCTTGTGGCGCAACTTCAACACGTATTGGAAGTGATAGATACATTCGTGCAATTGAAACAATTGATTCAGGCATTGTTGCCGAAAACAACATTGTTTGTCGTTCCTTAGGAAGTAATGCATGAATTCGTTTTAACTGAGGAGCAAATCCCATATCAAGCATTCTGTCTGCTTCATCAAGTACAAGAATTTTTACATGCTGCAATGAAACGGTTCGTTGCTCGGTATGGTCAACAATTCTTCCTGGAGTTCCGATAATGATATTAGGATTGCGAGAAAGTTGTCGTATCTGTTTTCCAATTGGTTCACCACCAATTAACACTGCAGTCTTTATTCCAAGTGGTTTTCCAATTGCAGAAATTGCCTCATCAATTTGAAGTGCAAGTTCACGTGTTGGGGCAATAACAAGAGATGTTCCTTTCTTCTGAATTGCATTCTGAATAAGCGGAATACCAAACGCAAGCGTTTTTCCTGTTCCTGTTTGGGCAATACCCATTACATCCTTTCCTTGTAAAAGAGAGGCGATAGCCTGTTCTTGAATTGGTGTTGGAGTAATAAAATTCAATTTTGTAAGAATTTCCATGATAGCTGGTGCAATACCAAACCCATGAAATCCTTGTTCTTTCCTATTCATACTAGTGACTTAACAATATAATAAAAATATTATTTTGTCAATTCTAGTAGTGCATATCTTGCGGAACTCCACCCTCCATTTGAATACGTTGAAGCTTCAAATTCCCATCTATAATTGCGGTTTTGAGCAACTTCATTCGCTTCTCATTCACGAGCGTATAGACTCCTGGTTCTGGATTAAGCGCACGAACCATTCGATCAATTTTCTCTGCTCGTTCTTTTTCTCCCTGCATCGCGAGTTGAAGATCATTATGATCAACAAACCCGTCAGCTGAGATAAATTTTTTGGTAAATGTCACCTCTGAATGATTTTGCTCGACGCCTTTTTCCTTTCCATTCATAAGTCGCGCAATAATCTCTGCAAGCATTGCACCACCAAGATGAGCAAGCACATCGTGAAGCTCTACAAACGATATAGTATTCAAATCAAATCCTTTCAATACTTTTTCTTCTATCACTGGTCCGTGATCAATGTCTTTGTCGACAAAATATAATGAAACACCTGTTTCTTTTTCGCCAAACAAAATTGCCGATTGAATAGGGGATGAGCCACGCAATTTTGGAAGTAATGATGGATGGACGCCCACCGTTCCATATTTTGGAATATCGAGAATCGATTGTGGAATTATTTTTGCATATGCAGCGACAACAAATAAATCAACACTCATTTCTTTAAGTGTTGATTCTATCTCGATTAATTTTTCTGGTTGGAATATTTGTATCGAACTTTTCTTTGATTCAGGTAATTCACTAATATATCGCTTTACTGGCGGGGGAGTAATAATTTTTTTTCGCCCTACAGGTCGATCAGGATTACATACAACTGCAGCAGGAATATGTCCCGCATCAATAAGATGTTTCAATACTATTTCTGCAAACTCGGGAGTCCCAAAGAAAATATATGACATGCTTACTATTTTTTTATTTGGATTTTTCGTGCGTTCTTCGTTCGATCAATAAACAAGTGTCCATCAAGATGGTCTACCTCGTGTTGGAATATTCGAGCAAGAAGTCCCCACGCTTTTAATTTTATTTTCTTTCCTTTTATGTCTTGCCCCTCAAGAGTGACTCGATATGCACGGGGAGTTGGGCCATACATTTCTGGAACACTCAAACATCCTTCTTCAATTGTTGAAAGTTCTTCAGAAAATTTCGTAATCACCGGATTGAATATTGCATAAAATTTTTGCTTTCCTTGGCTATCCGGTGCCTCAGCAACAAAAAAACGCTCGTTTATACCAATCTGGTTTGCAGAAAGTCCAACGCCATTTGCGCGCTTCATTGTCTCTCGCATCACCTTAATCAACTCTTTTAACTCCTTTTCTGTATACTTATCAAAATTAAATGAGACGGTTTTCTTTCGAAGAAACGCTTCGTCTTTGCTTTCCGCTACTGTTACTATTGGTCTTACTTCTTTTTGATTCATTGATTTTCTTTTGTTTGGTTGGTTTCCCAAATTCAGAGAAAAAAACCTTCATAAAATACGCCCCTTTATTTTTTACTTCCTTTTGATCATAAATTCTTCTTGCAACCGAAAGCAGTGCACTTGCCCCATACTGCTTTGCGAGCTTCATATAGAGTGCCTTGTGCGTCCTGTCTCCAAGCATTTCAGCGACCTCAAGTCCGGTAAGTTGATACTCTCTATATACGTGACTCTCCTTGCTCCGCTCTTTTAATAACTTCAAATAATTCTCATCAAGCGGCATTTCCATTATTCTATGCTATTATTTATGGTATGAAAAGGTTGTTCGTAGCGTTCGAACTACCTATGGCGACACGGGACTCTATTGATGTGGCGTTGTCTTCCATTGTGAAAAAAATTCCGCTCGAGGCACGGGTTGTTTCTCATGAAAATCTCCATATTACTATTTCTTTTCTTGGTGATCAGGATGATATGATGATAAACCCAATACTTGAATCAATGAGGGGAGTAACAATACCAGAATCACTTTCGATACGTTTTCAATCAATTGACTACGGTCCGCCATCATACGAAAAAAAGATGGTATGGGCGTCTCTCGCGCGAGAAACATCAAAAGAACTGGAATTTATAAAACTTTCCCTTGAAGCAAACCTCTATAGAAACGGGGTTCAATGGGAACGAGATAATTATCCAAATTTTAATGGACATGTAACACTCGCACGATTCAATCCACGCACTCGTGAACGTCTTGAACCAATTTTTACTCCATTTACCGAATCGTTCCACCCAATAGAACTTTCATTATTTGAATCAGAACTCACTCCATTTGGCCCAAACTATTACAAAATAGAAAATTGACAGATATATAGAAAATACTTATAGTTTCTCCATCATTAACAAAGCTTGGAGGAAATAATGAACGATGCAAAACGATTTGCTCTCACCTTGGGTATTATCGGTATCATTTTTTCAGTTTTCCGATTCAATCCAATAATCATATTTGGAGAAATAATTAATTATCCAAGAATTCTCGATGTTTTGTTTCTTGCAATTATTGGCTACAATGCGGGACATTCCCTCGATGAAGAATACGATGAAGCGGTAGAAAAAAATACCTACGGATTTATTGTATTCATGGTACTTCTCATTGTGTTACTTCTCATAAACTTCATCATTCATTGGTGTTTTAATAACGAGATATATACATACATAGTGTTAGGAATATCTGCGTTACTTGGAATTATACTTACACTTTTTTCTCAAAATTCTGTATTTGATGAAAAAAAACTTTCTGCGTTGTTTAATTTAAGCATATTGGTAAGTGTCCCATTTGGAATATTTCTAGGATCAGGACTCATTGCAATACCATTTATGCTCACACCAGTAATAACATTAGGAATGAAGCGTCTTTTTCTCAAAAAGACGTAATAGTTAAACCCACCCCCTACGCGGGGTGTTTTTTTGCATACAACCAGGAACTCTGATTTAATTAGAGATAATATGTGGAATAATAAATGGAAAATCTCTCTTGGTGCATTACTCATTTTAATAATTATTTGTGCCTCACTCTTTGTTGGGTACTCATATGGAAACAAACGATCGGTGGTAATATCAGACCCGCGATCGCTTATAAAATCTGATTTTTCTTTATTTTGGGAATCAGTTGATGTGGTCCAAAATAAATATGTTGACTCAAGCGCAATAAAAGACGACTCAATGCTCTATGGTGCAATTCGCGGAATGGTTGCATCTCTTGAGGACCCTTATTCTGATTTCTTTGACCCATCAGACGCAAAGAAGTTTGACGAAGATCTTTCTGGTGCATTTGGTGGTATTGGTGCAGAGATCGGGCTTCGTAATGGAATAGTAACCATTGTAACTCCACTCAAAGGAAATCCAGCAGAAAAAGCAGGACTACTTCCGCTTGATAAAATACTTCGGATAGACAACACCACCACAACAAATATGTCTACCGAGAGCGCAGTAAAAATAATTCGAGGAGAACCAGGAACAAAGGTTCGTCTTCTTATTTTCCGTGATTCATTTAAAGAACCGAAAGAATTCACCATAACACGTGCAATCGTTCAGGTTCCAACACTTGATCTCGAAATGAAGACCACCTCAAATGGAAAGAAGATCGCACATATGCATTTGTATAATTTCAATGCTAATGTTCCACAAATTTTTCAAGAAAAAATAAATGAAGCCGCAGATCAAAATGCAGACGGAATTATTCTTGATCTAAGAAATAATCCGGGAGGATTTCTTGAGGTTGCAGTTGATCTCGGGGGATGGTTCTTAGAATCAGGAAAAACAGTGGTCATCGAAAAAACAAGAACAGGAGAGGAGGTGGTCCGCGTTGCTCGTGGAAGTGGTGTGTTAAAGGATATTCCACTTGTGGTATTGGTAAATGAAGGAAGTGCATCCGCAGCAGAAATTCTTGCGGGAGCAATTCGCGATATCCGCGGAGTAACTCTTGTTGGAGAAAAAACATTTGGAAAGGGAAGTGTACAGGAAGTTGTTGATTTAAAAGATGGATCAAAATTAAAGGTGACGATTGCACATTGGTTCACTCCAAAGAAAACAAAAATTGATAAAACAGGAATTGATCCAGATATAAAAGTAAAAATGACAGAAAAAGATATCGAACAAAAAAAAGACCCACAACTTGAAAAAGCGTTGGACGTCATAGGAAAACAAATAAACTAATCATGAAAATAATTTTTTTGAAAGATGTAAAAGGAGTAGGAAGGAAAGGAGAAGTGAAAGAAATAAATGATGGATACGCACGAAATTTTCTCATCCTCAAGGGCTTTGGCGCACAAGCAACATCTGGAGTGATAAACAAGGTTACTAAAGAACAATCAGAAAAAAATGATGCACACATACGAAAAGTGCAATCATTAAAAAAAATTGGTGAATCAATGAAAAATGTAAAACTTCATTTTTCGCTTAAAGCAGGAGAAAAGGGGGAATTGTTTGGTTCGGTAACTACAAAAGATATAGAAAAAGATCTTGTAAAATATGGAGCAGAAGAATCAAAAGCGATTCTTGATCACCCAATCAAATCACTTGGAGAACACAAAGTGATGATAGACCTCGGAGAAGGAGTTACTACAGAAATTGTTGTTGAAGTAAAAAAACAATAAAAACAAAAATCCCCCTGCGGGGGATTTTTTATTATTTTACGTTTATTACTGAAACTCTTTTCTTTGATCGATCGAAGTTCACCTTCTGTTTACTTGAAAACTTTATTGTTCCTGGAACCTTTGCATAAAGTGTGTCATCACCACCACGAAGAACATTTGTTCCTGGATGATATTTTGTTCCACGTTGGCGAACTAAAACTTCGCCTGCTTTTACAATTTGTCCATCAAAACGCTTCACGCCGAGACGTTTAGATTCGGACTCTCGTCCTAATTTGGTAGATCCTTTCGCTTTGGTATGTGCCATAACTTCTTAACCGATATATAATAATCCAGATATGCATAACCTGTCAACAATGCCTGACGAACACCAGCCTCCGCAGTGGCTGAAAAAGGCTCTTTTTTGGCTCATAATTGCCCTTATAAGCGTCTTTTTCTTCTGTTTGGGAT
Organism: Parcubacteria group bacterium LiPW_41; assembly: GCA_007375535.1. Classification (GTDB taxonomy): domain Bacteria; phylum Patescibacteriota; class Minisyncoccia; order UBA6257; family GWB1-50-10; genus LiPW-41. Next base: position 8,488 of record VMEM01000006.1, read on the forward strand.
ACTTCTACGGAAAGGGGAATGAGCCCACAAAAATCATTATAGAGAAGGGTTGTAATAACGGGGAAACTGTTCAATAATAGACACAATTCTTTAATAATCTTTAGGAGGAAAGATGAGCTACAAAACGAGCAAAGGAAGTCTACTTGTCATTCAAATAACTGGGATGGGTGGACGATATATCGCAGAAGTAACAGAAGAAAAACCATTGACTCTAAAAGTAACCGAAACAGGTCCGTTCTCAAATCTAAAAATATCTGGGGATTTTATCATTAATGAAATTGATTCCATCGCAATTCAAAACGATGAAAGCGGAGATGCACTGGTTGCAAAATATTTCAATGAAAAAAGACCGTTACAATCAGGACTCGAAGTACTTGGAGTTACTGATGGAAAATTACACGAAATACTTCCAGGACCAGTCGAAGAATAACTTATTGGAGGAATTATGAATTGGGAAATTCAAACCGATGATATCGGATATCGAATCTTTATTTGTCACTATTGTATTGCAATGATTGGTTTAATAATTTCTTTTTCTCATTTTTTGTTTCCAATTGGATTAGCCTTAATAGTGATGATTACAATCTCGGGATTTGCACTGTTTGGCATGAATCAATCAGAGCTTTGTGGAGTTTTTTACCGAAACTTCTATACATGGGCAAACCTTCCACAATTTAAAGAAAAAACACATTAATAAAACCCCGCCAGTCCATGGACTAGCGGGGATCATTATTACATTGACATTTTCAATCTTATGTGCTAAAATTGGAACATAACATTTTGGAGGAAGAATGTCCTTTGTAATATTAATACTTGGCCTTGTTATTGGTCTACTTACATCTCTTGTCGAATTTTTTACTGAAAATGGCGTAAGAAAATCATTCTGGATGATAACTTTTTTTCTTCTTTTTGCTGCTGCAATAACAAAATATTTCGGTTTCTAAATCATCACATTATTCCCGACTATTATTGTCGGGAATTTTATTTTCTTGATTAGTGCGCGGGAGAGGATTTGCCATTCCGGTTAATCACTCGCCGTCGCTCGTGATTACCTTCAGGCCGGCCCTCGCGGTGCATTCTGCTGAATGCACAACGCTCCGGGCTTCAAATTCTATCGCAAAACAAAAAATTGTTTTGCTCCTCCCGCTTCATAATAAAAAAGAGCTTTCGCTCTTTTTTGTTTTATGTGCGCGGGAGAGGATTTGAACCTCCAAGCCTTGCGGCGCTACCACCTCAAGGTAGTGCGTCTACCAATTTCGCCACCCGCGCATATATAACTGAATTAGTATACAAAATGTCTGAAAATAGTAAACCCCTCATTTAAGAGGGGATCAATAAATTAAAACGCTGAAATTTCTATCCGGCGAGTAACCAAGTCACTCAATATAAGTTTCACTCGCCAACCAATCTGGTCGTGAAGATTCTTGGTACTTTTAAACCATGCCGCAACAGCAAGACATACATTTTTACTTTCATGCTCCAAAACAAAAGAACATCTTAGCTCTTCTGATGCTTCTAATTCAGCATTAATTTTTTCTATGATTTCATCAACTCGATCTTTCTCGGACTCAGTCAATCGCTTTGATAAAATATCAGTTATCAATACTGGTCTGGCCATTTTTTCTCCTTTTTAATGTTGATATTATTTTGCTATATATAAATAACCTTGTCAATATAAGCAAATAGTAAACCCCTCCATAGAGAAGGGGTTGGCTTTTATTTTCGCCGAATTAGTGACAAAGCCCTATCGGAATCAATAATTCGGCAATCAATATTTCTTTTAACATCTTTGAACTCCTAATTGTTTTTTAAAAAAAAGAATTTTTCAAAATGTTACAAAAACATTTAAATCAATTTTGCCGTCTGAAAATTTCCTATATTTTCCCGAAGCATTCCAACCGGCAGCAGCAAGAGTCGCAACAATAAAATCAGTATAAATAACTGCGTCATCAACCTTAACAACCCCACAAGGAACTTCCAAGCCATTTTTTAAATCTTCCAATGGGGCTTGACCAATTTCTCCATCAATAATAGCTAAGTCGATCTGTGCCGCTGTCCAATCTCTCTCTGTCATTCGGCGCTCAAGAAATCCTATTTTTGTTACAATCTTTACCATTTCAAACTCCTAATTGTTAATGTAAGCCAATTATAGCACTTACTATTGACTTTGTCAATATAGTATGATATAATATAAACACTTAAAAATTAAATAAGGAAAAGAGAAATGAACGCAAGAAAATTCGTTCGTATACTAGTTCTCATCTGTTTGATCGGTGCGCCCGTCTGGTTCATTACCGATCAGTTCATCGTGAGCGCTAAAGTTGCTCATATCTGGGATCAATTTGAAACCCTTGTAGAAGCAAAAGAAAGTGGGGCAATTACTTCATATAATGGAAAAATCGATTCTTTGGTAAATGAGAGAAACAAGGTAGTAAATACCGAAGAATATGTTTTTCTTGGAAAATGGAGTACATATTGGGTTTCATTTGGAATATATTTTGATGCTTCATGGCTTTCAAAAGATGCAATGCAACTACTTGCTCGCATCGCAAACCATGGGGTAAACAATATATTTGATTATCCAATCATTGGATTTATCCTTTTATTTAAACCGCTTATATACACATTTCTCTGTTTTGTCTTTTATTGGTTGCGCAAACCCACCACGAAATCGTGAGTGGGTTCTTTTTTTATTTATTAGAAAACTTATTCATTTTTTCACTCATTTAAAATTTGAAATTTAGAACTTAAAATTATTTCTGTTGTGGGCTATAATATACCCAATGGTTAAGTATCTACCGTTTTTCAAACACCATAAAATCTATACCGCACTTATTCTATTAAGTGTCGCATTTTCGATTGTTTCACTTTTTATAACCATCACAAACTACGGAGCACTTTCTGAATCAATAATTATAAAATTTGATCAATTAAAGGGAGTGAGCGTATTTGGTGAAAAAAACAGTATGTGGGGGATTTGGCTTTTGGGATTTACCATACTCGGAATGAATGGGGTGCTTATGTATGAATTTTGGAATCGCGAACGATTTCTTTCGTACCTCTTTGCGGCCGGAAATGCGTTTCTTGCATTGATGGTGTTTGTCATCATCGCCGTGTTACTTTCAAATAACTAATGAGCGCAATAGTACTAGTAATTTCAATATGCATTGTCTTGGTCATCGCGGTAGGCGTTGCCTTTGTTTTTATCATTCGATTGTTAAAAAAACCACAACAAAAAGAAGACAACTCTTCGTTGTTGTTATTACAAAACCAAATCCAAGAACTTTCTCGGGCAATTGATTCACGACTTCATGAATCTTCTCGGTTTATGCAAACACAATATGGCGAGTCACATAAAATTATTAAAGATGTAACTGATCGACTTGCAAAACTTGATGAAACAAACAGACAAGTAGTAGGGTTTGCCGACCAACTACAATCGCTTCAAGATATTTTAAAAAACCCAAAACAACGCGGAATTGTTGGAGAGTACTATCTTGAAACACTTCTGAAAAATGTTCTCCCTCCTGGAAGCTACGAGATGCAATATCATATGGGACGGGATGACGAAGGAAAAGAACTTATTGTTGATGCGGTAGTGTTTGTTAAAGATAAAATTATTCCTATTGATTCAAAGTTTTCACTCGAAAACTATAATCGTCTTGTTGAAGAACGAGACGAGGTAGAACGCGCACGTCTTGAAAAAACATTTATTGGAGATTTAAAAAAACGAATCGAAGAAACATCGAAATATATTAGACCAGAGCAAAATACAATGGAATTTGCATTTATGTTTATTCCACACGAGGCAATTTATTATGATTTACTCATTAATAAAATTGGAGCATTAAAAGATGAAAATACTGAGAGCTTGATCCAGCGCGCAGCAGGGAAGTACAAGGTAATTATCGTTTCACCAACATCATTCCTTGCATACCTCCAGACAGTACTTCAAGGACTTAAAGCAATGCAAATTGAAGAATCTGCAAAAGAAATTCGAAAACGTGTTGAAGAACTTGGAAAACATATAGGTGCACACGATCAATTTATGCAGTCATTAGGGAAATCACTAGAGACAACAGTAAATCACTATAACAAGGCCTCGAAAGAGTTGGGGAAAATTGATAAGGATGTATTAAGAATTACCGGAACAAACACTGGGGTAGAACCTCTAACTCTCATAACACCAGAAAGAGATGAGTAGTGATTTAAAACAAAAGGTTCTTGAATTCATTTCGTTTTATGCAACGATGGGACGAGCAACTTCTTTAATGGAGATAAAAACTCGTGCGCCAATAAGTAATAAAATAACAATCACAGACATATTGGATGTGTTAAGCGTCTTAAACAAAAAAGGTGACATAGCATTCAAAGATGGTTTTTATACAACAAGGGAACGCATAGCACTTTTAGAATCACGAACCACACAAGATTTTAATTTAGATAAAAAATGGGAACGTCTGCTTCGTGGCGCACAATGGTTTCACCACATTCCCTTCATTGATTTTGCCGCAGTAAGTGGGTCAATCTCATTCGGTGCAATTCGTTCGTCATCAGACTTTGATATTATTCTCGGAGTAAAGAAAGGAAGAATTTTTACTGCACGCTATTTTGCAAGCGCACTTTTTTCATTATTGCGAATTCGAAGACTTGATGATCTTGAAGCAAGTAGTCCAAATAAATTCTGCTTCAATCACATTGTTACACCAAGTACTTATGAGAAAGAGCCACATAATTACTATAGATACGAATTATATAGACACATGATTCCTATTTTTATTAATGGGAATTCTTTCAATGATTTTATTGAAATGAATAAATGGGCAAACATCTCACCTCTAAATATTGAACACGCGAAAGAAACACTAAGACATCCAAGTAAAATAAAAAAATATATTGAATCCATTCTCGATGGACGAATTGGAAATTATATCGAACAGTATATTGCACGACCAATCGCAACAAAAAGACTTTCAAATTATATCAACCAAAAACAAACCAGGGGCAGGGTAGTAGTGAGCGATGAAGAACTTGAATTTCATTTTTCACTCAATTATGAGGAACAATTCTCTCATTTTTTAATTGAAAAATAGGATGCAAAAAACCCACCCCGCTTGCGCGGGGTGGGAAATGGAAGAATTTCCTTATGCCCTTGAGAGGCACTAGTAAATTCACTCACTCAACACTTGCATTGTAGCATACATCTCTTAAAAATGCAAGCCTTAATTATTGAGACTAGAACTATATTTTCCTCTATTTTTAAGATATTGCCTTGGGGAAACGATGTGGTACTATATACCCATAGCGGTATTGGGCGGCGCGGGCGACTACGGATTGCGCACTCGCTCAACAACATTGTTAAAATGGAGGTCACCACCGTAGTCGCCCTCGAATCCTAATACCGTTTTGTCTTACACATTTATGTCACTTTTTTCAAAACTATTTAAAACGGATGAAACAAAAGAGTTACGTGAACGCGTTGCTGAAATTTCTGCACTTGAGGCTGTTATTGAAAAACTTTCAGACGTTGAATTATTAGAATCAGCTCAAAAGCTAAGGGAAACAATTCAGTCATCTGATGATATTGAAAGAGCACTTGATTCAGCACTTCCTCGTGCATTTGCACTCACTCGCGAAGCAGCAAAACGAAAATTAAAACAACGACACTATGACGTTCAGCTCATCGGTGGAATTGTGCTTCATGAAGGAAAAATTACCGAAATGTTAACAGGAGAAGGAAAAACACTCACTGCAACTTCAGCGGTATTTCTTAATGCACTCGGAGGTAAGGGAGTGCACGTGGTTACCGTGAATGACTACCTCGCTCAACGTGATGCAATTTGGATGGGACAAATCTACCATGCACTTGGACTTTCAACTTCTTGTATAGTCCATGATAACGCATTTATGTATGATCCATCATATGAAGGAACTGAAGCAGATAAAGAACGTGATGAACTGGGAAGTTTCCGCGTTGTTGAAAAATTTTTGCGTCCAATTTCTCGACGAGAAGCATATGAAGCAGATATTACCTATGGAACAAACCACGAATTCGGATTTGATTATTTGCGCGACAACCTTGTCTCCACGCTTTCAGAAAGAGTTCAACGTGAATACAACTTCGCCATTATTGATGAGGTTGATTCGATTTTAATTGATGAAGCGCGAAACCCTCTCATTATTGCGGGGTCTGATAGTGAATCAAGTGGATACTATAAAACATTTGCACGCATTGCAGAACGGTTAGTACCCGAAGAAGATTATTTAATTGATGAAAAACTGAAAACTGTTTCAATTTTGGAATCAGGAATTGAAAAAGTTGAACGTGAAATGGGTATTGAAAATATGTATACCCCAGAAAATGCACGGCTTGTTCATTTTCTTCAAGAGAGTGTTCGCGCTCGCGCATTATTTCATAAAGACAAAGAGTACGTTGTTCGTAACGGAGAAATTTGTATAGTTGATGAATTTACCGGACGAATGATGCAAGGACGAAGATATTCTGGGGGACTTCATCAAGCAATTGAAGCAAAAGAAGGAGTTCTTGTGAAAGAAGAAAATCGAACCTACGCACAAATCACACTTCAGAATTATTTCAGACTTTATAAGAAAATTGCAGGAATGACTGGTACTGCACAAACTTCTGCAGAAGAATTTCATAAGACATACAAACTTGGAGTTATTTCTGTTCCACCAAATAAACCTACTATTCGCATTAATTATGATGATGTCATCTACAAGACAAAAGATGCGAAATATCGAGCAATAGCAAAGGAAGTCCGCGTACGACACGAGAAAGGACAACCAGTTCTTATTGGTACAACATCTATTTCTAACAACGAAGATATTTCTCGATATCTTATGGAGGAGGGAATCACTCATGAGGTTTTGAATGCAAAAAACAATGAACGAGAAGGAGCAATCATCGCTCAAGCAGGAAAACTTGGAGCAGTAACTGTTGCAACCAATATGGCAGGACGTGGAGTTGATATTATTCTTGGGGGTATTCCATTTAATAAAGAGCTTGCAGAAAAAGTAAAAGAACTTGGTGGACTTCATGTAATTGGAACCGAGAGACACGAAGCACGCCGAATTGATAATCAGCTTCGTGGGCGCGCAGGGCGACAAGGAGATCCGGGATCGTCACAATTCTTCCTTTCTGTTGAGGACGACTTGATGCGCATATTCGGAGGCGATCGAATTGGGTCAGTAATGCAAATGATGAATCTTCCTGATGATGTTCCGATTGAATCAAAGATTATTTCAAAAGCGGTAAACCAGGCTCAACAAAAAGTTGAAGGAAATAATTTTGACCTCAGAAAACATCTTCTTGAATTCGATGATGTATTAAACAAACAACGTGGCGCCCTCTACGGACGCAGAACAAACATATTGAAAGCAGGGGAGAATAATACCATTCTTCCAATGGTTTGTGACCTTCTCGATTCATTTTTACACAATTATGAATCTGCAATTAAACACAGTACAGAGAATCTCGACGAAGAAGATATCAAAAAGCTCGAGGAAGCAAAAACACTTCGATCAAAAGTTCCCGAAACAATTGAAAATGAGCGAGCACTCATCATCGCACAACAACTCGTAAGGATTCTTGATACATTGTGGATTGAACACTTGGAACATTTGGAATCTCTTCGCGATACAGTAAACTTGCGAGCATATGGCCAACATGAACCAATCGTTGAGTATCGCCGTGAGGCACACATCCTCTTTGAACGACTACTCCGTGCATTTGAACAAATAATATTTAATTCAATATTTCCAATATTTGAAATGGATATATCAAATATAAATTTCAACAAGCCAGCACGAAAAGTTATTCCTCCAACTGATGCAAAAGACATTGGAAGAAATGATCCTTGTTACTGCGGATCAGGAAAAAAGTACAAGAAGTGCCACGGTGCGTAGGAATTGATAAAATAAAAATATGAATCAATCGAAAAATGTAAAAATCGTGGTATTTGTACCAGAATCGCATACGAATATAGTCCGCGAAACGATTGGAAAAGCTGGTGCAGGGAAGATCGGAAACTATACTTACTGCAGTTTTTCTTCAAAAGGTATTGGCAGATTCAAACCAGAAGAAGGTGCACATCCAGCCATAGGCGAAGTTGGAAAACCGGAATCGGTCCAAGAAGAACGAATTGAATTTGTTTGCGACCGTAGTCTTGTAAAAGACGTTATTGCAGCCATAAAGAAGGTGCATCCTTACGAAGAAGTCGCACTGGATATATATCCATTAGAAGAGATTTGATTCCTGCGGATAGGGGTTAAAGATCAAGAAGTGTCATGGACAGTAAAATTCCAAAAGCTTTACGAGAAGTGGGTTATGAAATGTACTGCGACGCAGAAAAGTTGGGGTCATTAGATATCCCTGTTGTGGAATTTGAAATCAAAGATCTAATATGGAATTTTGATCTCCCTCTATGGGGAAAGGATGGAGAAAGTTGGAATCTAACTCCATGGGACGTCATTAACAAAGCTCCAGGAAGCGCCAACCAACGGAAACGAGTGGAGAATGTTGATATGAGCTACCCGATATTAATTACCAAAGAGAATGAGAGGTGGCTCATCATAGATGGCGTGCATCGATTAGCAAAGGCACACCTAGATAATCAACAAACAATTCGTGCAAAAATAATATCAAAGGATTTAATTGAAAAATATCCATGGAACGCTGACTCAAAAAATATTAATGAATCACGGTAAATAAAATTATTGTATGGAGTATAACCAATTTCATCCAGAAAAAAAGGAAATTAAATCCATTATCACAGAAACGCTTTCTGCGGACGAATTACATAAAATTATTTATCAAGACGGGAGCATTCCAAAAGGAAAAAAGTTTTTAGATATAAAAGATGGGGGAGACTTCCAGTATTTTGATATAAGAAAATTTGTGGATCGAGGAATTCATAATCGAAAAATGTTCTATCCTATAGTACGCACCAATAAAGAAATTGTTGGAATTTGTGAGCTAGAAAAAAGCCCCTACAGAGAAAATACTTATTGGATATCATTTATGTCAGTGAAAGAATCTGAGCAAGGAAAGGGTTACGGATCAAAACTAGCAGAAGAAACATTTCGCTTCGCAAAAGAAAAAGAGATAACTATTGAGGGATCAAGATACACAAATATGGGAAGAGAAAAATTAAAATCAAAATATAAAGAACTCTCTGAAAAATACGGAGTTACATTTATTGATTCAGACGACAAACACAAAATATAAACCCCTCAAAAGAGGGGATTTATTTTATTCATCAAAAAAGTTTTTTCCAGTTTTATACGCCTCAAAAAATGTGTCTAATCGATAAAACAATCGTTCCATTGGGATCGCATCAAGCGGATACCATTCCCATCCTTCACATTTTTCTGGTTCCATAATTGTTGGCTCCCCAGATGCCCAATCAGCAACAAGTCCAATATCAACAAAATGTTTTGGTGGGTATCCCTTGAGATTCAATAGACGCAAAAATCGAATGTTTTTTATCTCTATTCCTGCCTCTTCCTTTACCTCACGACGCGCACAATCCTCAAACGATTCCATATGCTCCATTTTTCCCCCAGGGAACGACAAATCTCCTGCACCATGTGCACCCTTTCGTTTTCCCATTAAAACCCTATCGTCTTTTAGGATCATTACTGCAATTCCTACCTTTGGCCAATATTCATGATTCACGTCGTTCATATATTCAATAATACCAGAGTGCAAAGAACACTTATTGACATAAATCTATTAAAATTGTATGTTTATATTCTTAAAAACTAAATAAAGAGAGAGGCTTCGATAATGAGACTAACGGAATTTATTGTGTATGCAAAAAAGAGGGGGTATGCAAATATCCACAAAGACACAGAGGTAATAAAAAATCTCAAAACTGGTTCAATAAAAATAATCATTCGATATGGAGACTGGGAGTATATCGATAAATATGATGGATCCACTGCATTTATGGGTAGAGAGGTTGTGTATTTTAAAGGGAAACCAGTGTGGGGAATGAATTACCAAGGAAGAATTTTTATAAAAGCAAAAGAAATCAAACCAGAGATCACTGCGTTCCTTAAAAAAGCACTTCTGAATGTTGAGGAGAAAAAACCATTCAGAGGACCACAAACATTTTCTGATGAAGAGTTTAGCTATATGAATTCGGTACATGGACCACTCCATTTCTTCTCAGGTGAAGAAATGATTTCAAAAAGAACCGGAGGGATGCTCTACGAACTCAGATATAACGGCGGAAATCTCAAATAACAATATTCTCCCCAAATGGGGAGATTTTTTTATTTTAAATATCCAATTTTTTTTAACCACTCCTCATGTTCCCATTCCCACAAACGTTTTGCGCCGAGAAATGCTTCAAAATCGTTTTCAACATTATGAAGTTCCTTTAGTTCAATATATCCAACGAGTGGGCCAAACTCATGTTTACACGAACGCATAAAGGGGTCATCCCATTTAATTTTTACCTGCTCACGCCCACCTTTTGCACGGAGCGCTGCACCACAATTCATACAAAGTCGACTCTGATCGATTCGTAATATCCAACGGGTAGAGAGTTCTGGAAATAATTCTTTCATTGCATAAAAATATGCGGAGGTTTGAATATTATAATCCCGATAAATCTCTTGCGAAGTCTTAATGTCCAGTATTCCAAGCTTTCCTCCAATACGCGCAATTGCATCAAGCGTTCCCGCATATTTATGTTCATCACTTTTAAGTCGAACCTCAACATGTTTTGGATCAACCTCAATATTATTATCAAGAAGATACTCTGCAAACGCTGCCATTGATGGGGTAATAGAGTAGGGAATAACTGGCTTCTGCCCCATAAGAATTGCCTCAGCCGCCTCATGAATCATTGTTCCTTCTACTGCTGACTGTTCTTTTACCTGTTCCGCCGCACGATAATTGGGCATCTTTGCATAAAAATAATAGAGTGCTGGCTTCGCTTTAATCTCAACAATTTTTGTCACTCGGGGATACCACACATCGTTTTCTAGAGTATATCCACATGCATCTTTAAATTCATCCGGAGTTTTGAAGTCATCCATATTATCCAATTGTATCAGTGTTTTTCTCTTGCTTGTATTGACACAAATAGACAATTATATTAGTATCACCTAGCACATTAAATCACTAAATCGGAGGCTTCATGATAGCTGTTGATGTTGATATCCCAAAATACTTTTTACGCGCTGATCTCTACAGAAATAATTCACTTGAAAATGTGGATAAAAGAGTGAATGCGCAAGATGATCAAACTGCATTTAAAGAAAGGGACAGGTTAATTGAGAAACATCAAAAAATTGGAAATATAGTAAATCCAAAACTGACAAAAAACGGTCAAATCATTGGATAGGAGGTTCAATGTATTACAAACTTAGGTACCCACTAAAAAAACCTGGTGTCAAAGAACCGGAAGGAAAGACAACTATCTCGGGACGAAAAAAAGATATTTTTGTTCATACATTCCAGGCAGATAGTATTACAAAAGCAAAAGAACACGCAAAAGAACACCTTAACTCTGCAGCAAACGACGACGTACTCGGTAAAGGCAAAATAACATTGTGTGAAGGAATATCGGCATACAAAGGACACTTCCAAGTGACAAAAAAAATTCCATTCACATACAAATAACAATTACCCCGCGCAATGCGGGGCTTTTATTTTAGACAAATAGTACCTTAATGTGTTATTTCATGGAAATGCGGGGGAGTACCACAAATAATGAATTAACATAAAAATAAGAACATTAAATTATTTTTTGAAAACAAATTTTCTATAGAAATTATTTTAAAGATAGAAAGTAAAATAAATACCACAAACAAAGTGGATCATAGGTGGAAAACCATATTTAAATAAGTGTTGGAAAACCCGAGGGGAAGTGTGAAAAACACTAGTATTCTGACGTTTAGATATGTCGCACAATATACCTTTTGCGACATTAGTATGTAATTACTAATGTCACAAATACATGCTTAATCCTTTTACGACGAGATTTATTTAGTCGTAAAAGGATAGTTTGCGACAGTACCGGATAAACAAAAAATCTGTCATTGCAATGACAGATTTTATTTTCTACAACAACTCTATCTTATACCATCTCAATAATCTTTCGCATAATTTCGAAAATATATTTAATAAATTGTCTCACTATGTCTGTCGCGCGCCCAACAAAATCTGGCGCATCAGCAGGATTTGTGCTGCCGATAAGCCCTGAGACCCGTTCCAATAGGTTCATTGTGTATTCTGGTGTTATTTTCTGCGAAGATCCTGCATTGACGCCTGGCAGTGCCTGTCCTGTGGCCATTTTTTCAATATCAACTCCAAACTTTGATTCCATTTTCTTTTTTGCTTGGTCAGCAATATCAAATACTTCTTTTACTGGCTCAGGAAGAAAACTTTTTAAAATTATCTCAAGCGGATTCGTCGAACTTGTTGTTTGAGCATTTACATTGTTTGAAACAAAAAAGGAACTCAAAAACAAAAGTGTTACCATTGCGTTACATAGAATTATTTTTTTCATATATAATTTTATTTGCATCCAGAATCTCTCCCATGTGGATATCCAACAAGAGACGGAAGATATGTTGCCGGATCAATGGTGACACCAATCGGCACAACTCCAGCTGCTGGTGGTATTACTTTATATTGTAACGTAGGGGCCCACAAAACACCAAAATGTAAATGTGGCCCAAATGAATAACCAGTATTACCCGAATATCCTATTATCATTCCTTTTTCCACTCGATCTCCCTCTTTTACTGACTGCGAAGAAAGATGGGCATAAATGGTGGCAAGATTATTGTCATGTTTTATAACAACATATTTTCCATATTGATATTTTGTCCATCGAGTTTTTCCTCGATCGTTATTCCCTACCTTTACAATTTTTCCTGATTCAACTGCAAGAATGGGAGTTCCAACTGGTGTTCCAAAATCAACTCCGTTATGCGATTTTGTTTTGTACAATTTCTGTGCTGAAGGAGTCTTTCCATAACACTGCGTTACATATGGTGACTCAACTGGAAAATCCAAAACTCCAAATCGTTGAATTGGTAAAAGATTTGGGTTGAATCCAGAGCGCAGCTTGTCTTCTACTGCAGCAATTGCATTTCCAATTTCTTCCTGCTTCTTATCAAGTTCTTCAAGTTGTTTTGCATACAGTTGCTCTTGTGATTTTGTAACCTCAAGAATTTTTTGTTTTTCTGCTTTTTGTTCCGCAGTTATTTGTTGCAAAGATTGTAACGTCTCTTTTTGTGTTTCTTTTTGTCCTTTCTTTTGTTTTGTTAATTGAAGCTTATCTTTGTATTCAACTTGTAATGATTGTAAATCTTTTATATTAGTTGACAAAGCAGAATTAAGTGTTTTAATAGTTTCAATTTTTTCGATACTATCACTCAAGGATTCACTCTTTAACAATCGCTCAATAAATGACTCACTATCTGCCTGTTGTAACTCCCCTACTAATCTTCCAATAGCTATTCTCTTTGTCTCGATTTCATTGGCGATATTACGAATATCACTGCCTAAAACACCAATTTCCATATCAAGCTTTTCAATATGAACCGAACTTGATTTTATAGAAAGATTCAATTGATTAATACTTGTATTGTAAACTTGAATATCTTTTTTTAATGAATTTCCAACCTCACTTACCGCATCAAGTGAGCGCTGCAAAAGATCTCTTTGTTCTTTTATTTTTTCGAGCTCACTACTTTTTTCTTGAATATTTTTTTCTAAATCACCAAGCGCATTAGAAAAAAAAGAAAACGGAGAAGACTGCGCAAAGACACTATTAAAAAGAAAAAAGACAACAACGGCTACGCTCGCGATACATAATCTAAGCGTTTTTTTCATATTAAGAAATTTTTTGAATCGCAATTTCTATCCTCTTTTCGGCTTCACTAGATCCAAGTACCGTTAAAAGTTCAATTGGTCCAGGTGAATTTTGAAGTCCAGAAAGCGCAACACGAAGTGGCCACAATACATTTCCCTTTCCTTCCTTTGTTGCATACTCCATTATTTGCGTAGCACTATCTCCCCCTTTTCTGAGAATGGTCAAAATTTCTTCTAAATGCTTCTTTGATTCCGAAAGTGGCAGATCTTTCCACATAAGAAGTTGAGAATCATATGAAATAATCTCAAAAAATGGACGCGCCTCAATTCTAAAATCGCTTAATTTTTTCATTCGCTCCCGAGCAAGCTCAACTGCTCGAGAAAGTTTTTCCTTGTTGGATTTCCATTCTTCAGGAATGAATGTGAGTACTTGTTCAACAAGATCAGGAAGTGGAACCATTCGTATGTGCATAGCATTCAGCCAATCAAGTTTTTCAGTATTGTATACTGCACCAGCTTTTTGAACTCGTTTGAGAGAAAATTCTTTTTTCATCTCTTCGACAGTTAATATTTCTCGATCATTTTCTGGATGCCAACCCAACAAAACAAGAAAATTCAAAACCGCAGAAGGAAGATATCCCTCTTCACGATATTTATTCAATGCGTCTTGAATAAACCTCTTTGAAAGTTTCTTTTTGTTTGCATCTAAGATAAGTGGCAAGTGCCCATACTGAACGTGTGGGAAACCAAGCAAATCCTGAATCACAACTTGCTTTGGAGTATTTGGTAAATGCTCCTCTCCACGGATGACATGGGTAATTTTTGTTTCATGATCGTCAATTACTACTGCAAAATTATAAAGAGGCTCTAAAAGATTTTTTGCAATAATGATATCACCAAATAATTTTGTCTCGAAACTAACCTTTCCACGAATTACATCATTAAATACAACTGTTTCTTCTGGCATTTTAATTCTAATAACAGAACTAAGCGCCATTTTCTTTTGCTCTTCGATATCTTTTGCGCGAGAACGACATCGCCCGCTATACTTCGGTACCAATCCCTGACTCATTTGCGCTTGATATTCCGCCTCAAGATCTTCTTCGGAACACGTGCAACAATATGCTTTTCCTTCTTCGATAAGCTTCAAAAGATAGTTTTTGTAGGTTTCCGTACGTTCACTTTGACGCCAAATTGGCTCATCGGAATATATTCCAAACCATTCAAGGTTTTTAATAATATCGTCTTCAAAGCGCTTTTCTGAACGCTCTTTGTCTGTATCTTCAATACGCAAAATAAACTTTCCACCCTCTTTTTTAGCGAAAAGCCAGTTAAATAGCGCTGTTCTAACACCCCCAATATGTAGAAATCCTGTCGGCGATGGTGCAAAACGTACACGAACACTCATATGCCCCATTATACCTCATTTTTGAGCCTCCGTCACGCTTTTACGAGCCCATTTACCTCTTCAGCAATTCGAACTGCAGACTGAGGAACAAAGAAGGTGTTAATCACTTCTTCTCCATTTTTTGGTTTAAAATCTGAGGAAATGAGAGTATGAATTCTTGACTGAAGTGTATGAAGTGTCATATTAGCTTCCTCAAGTACAAAAGCATATCCAGTTTTTGAATATGAGAATGCATTAACCCTCTGATGATCTCCCGCAGATTCTTCAAGAGGAATGAGAATTGATGGCGTCTTAAATGATGCTATCTCAAAAATTGCACCAGAACCTGCACGAGAAATAATAACATCAGCAGCGGTCATTGCGTGTTTCATTTCTTCAACACTCATATATGCAATCGCTCTATATCTACTATGAAGTTCTCGAGGTACAAGCGCCATTATCTCGCGCATAGACATTTCAATTTCTTGATAATTACCTTGGCCCACTTGATGTAAAACTTGTACATCTTTAAGTAATTCCACCAAATTCTCTGTTATAAATGAATTTATTCGTTGTGACCCCTGAGACCCACCAAGAACTAATGCTAATGGGATGTGTTCATCCATTCTCCAAAAATTTTTTGCTCCTTCTTTTGACATCCTGTTCTTTATAAATTCATCACGAATTGGATTTCCAGTAATAACTACTTTTTTTTCATTAAAGAATTCTTTCGATTCAGAAAATGCAACACAAATCTTATCAGCAAATTTTGAAGAAATTTTGTTTGAAAGTCCAGGAACTGCATCTGACTCATGAATAACAATAGGAATTCTATAAAACCAAGCGGCAATAACAACAGGAATTGATCCTGGTCCCCCTTTTGAAAAAAGTACATCAGGCATTACCAAGAGTAAAGAAAAAAGTGCTTGGAATATACTAATAAAAAATTTTGGTACATCAAAAATATTTTGAATAGAAGCATATCGCCTCAATCTACTTCCAATTATTGGATGAACACGAATATTTCTGAATTCAAATTCATTCAAATAAATTCCGGGATTTCCAAAATAATGAAACGTAACAACTGTATCGTCATAAGGACCGCGTTTTTTTGAAAGCGCGTCGCATACTGAAAGTAATGGATAAATATGTCCACCTGTTCCACCTCCAGTAATTCCTATTCTTATTTTTTTATTTTCTCTCATAGTTATCGTTTATATTTTGATACATTTGCAATAATTCCTGCCATAGTAAGAAATACAGCAAGAGCTGTTCCTCCATAACTCACAAACGGTAGCGGAACACCAGTTAAAGGAATAACCCCAGAGATTGCAGCAATATTAACAAATGTCTGAAGTCCCAATATACTCATAAACCCAACAACTAAATATTTTCCAAAACTATCTGGGGCACGAGTAGCAATTCTAAACCCACGCCAAAGAAACGCTAAGAAAAAAATAAGAAATCCAATTGCCCCAATAAATCCAAGTTCCTCTGCAATAACAGCAAAGATAGAATCCCCAATTGGTTCAGGGAGAAAATGAAGTTTTGAAGTAGATTTTCCAAATCCAACCCCAAACACTCCTCCAGATCCAATTGCATTGAGGGCCTGATTTATATGCCAACCCTTCCCAAGTGGATCACTTTCTGGATGCAAAAAAGTTGTAACACGCTTCAATCGATAATTTTCTCCACTCTCATTTTTTACCCCAAAAATGAGAACACCCAAAGAAACAACCCCAATAAGAATCATTCCAATAAAAAACTTTGGTTTTGCTCCCGCAATAAAATAAGTAATAAGAGAAGAAAAAAACACAAGTGCAGCTGTTGAAGTTGCTGGTTGCAATATAAGCAAAATCATCACCGCACCAACAAGAAGTGAAAAGGGAATAAAACCACTAATAAAACTTTTACTTCGTTCTTGATTTTTTCCAACCCACGCAGATAAGTAAACAAGAAATGCTAACTTAATGAACTCACCGGGTTGGAACTTAAAGACTTTAAAATCAACCCAACGAGCGCCACCTTTTTGTACATCAACCAACGGAGTAAATACCAAACACAATAATATAATTCCAAGAACAAGAAGTGGAATTGAAATTTTTTCCCACACTCTATAATACAAAAAATATCCAATAAGGAATCCAATTATCCCAACAGATAACCCATTTGTTATTTGATGTTTAAGAAAATACATACTATCCCCCGTTTCTGTTTTTGCTAAATCAGAAGACGCACTCGTTAGTATTACTAAACCAAAAATAATAATAACAATAAGGAATCCAAGAAAAACAAAATCAGGAGATGAACTTTTAGGAATTCGTATCTTTTTAATCATTTTACTGTTGATTTGATAACCATACCGCTTCGAACACCGCAGATTTCCTTTTCCTGGCTCCAAAAATGTGTTCCATTTACGAAAGTGTCAACGGGTTTATTTTCAGACCAAATAACAATATCAGCATAATTTCCCTCAACTATAGATCCTCTATTTTTAATTCCAAACTTTTTTGCGGGAATACTTGTCACCTTTTCAACTGCCTTCTCAAATGGAATAATTTTCTTTTTCTGTACAAGAGAAAAGAATTCAGGAATGGTACTTATTCCTTGATGTTGTTTAAATTCCTTTTTCCCAAACGCAGCACTGTTTGAGGAAATAATTGATTGGGAACTATTTATTGCGTCTTGCAATAATTGCGTATCAACTGACTTTGCACCCACTGTTGCTCTAAACCGCGTTATGATCATCAACTGAATAATCATAGACTCATATGATTTATTTTCTCGCATTGAAAGTTCTCGAATTGATTTTCCCTCAAGAAACTTTAACGCTTTATCTGGTATATGACTTATTACATAATCCCGTGCTGCGTTCTTTTTCAAAAAATCAATAATACGTGAGGAAAATGCATTTGACTTTATGCCTTGATACATTCGATCAAATGACTCATCTTGTGCCCATTCTGGAAGTAATTCATAAATGAGAAGTGGGATTGTTTCAAATGTATTCACATCAAAATGAACATGAGCAGTATTTGCATGATTTGAAATATGCAACAAAGCTTCTGCATATTGCTTTCCATACTTCTTTATTGGTTGCATATGACTAATATGCATGTTTGCCTGTGTGTGTTCAGAAATCTCAATACATTCACGAACGGACTCCATTACTCCCTCTTTCATGTCCCGCATATGAATGGCACAAACACCACCACGGCGCGTCACCGCCCGCGCAATATGCTCAATTTCATAAAATGGAGTTTTCACTCCATGGATATGTCCCAACCCAAAAGAGACACCAAGTGCTCCCTCATGAATTGATACTTCCACCATTCTTTCAATCGAATGTATTTCTCCATCAGTAAGATCACGAAACATATTTTTCGTAATTCCCTTTCTCAACCCAGTATATCCAACTAAAGTTCCAAAATTTACACCAAGTGGTTTATTTTTTATGTAAAGAAGAAAATCTCTCATTGTTTTCCAACTTACATTTATACCCACATTGCTGCCCCATTCCGCTGCAATATCAGGAGGAACCCCAAAAAGTGGAGCAAGAGACACACCACAATTTCCTCCAACTATTGAAGTTATACCCTGAGAAACAAAATCTTGTTGATTTGGTTCATAAAATAAAGAATAGTGATGGTCAGAATGTGTAGTAATATCAATACACCCAGGTGTAACAATCATCCCACCAGCATCAATAACCTCATCCCCATGGGAACGAGACAAGTTTCCAATTTTCGTAATACGCTCTCCACGAATAAGAACGTCCCTCTGTTCTGGAATATTTCCGAGACCATCATATACTAAGCCATTTTTTATGAGAACAGCCATGTATATTTATTATATCTGATTGAGTTTTTATATAAACCGAGCGATGAAAAACAACGCAAGACCAACAGTAGTGGTTACTGCGGTAATAAACCAAAAACGCATTGTAATTTGTGTTTCTGGCCATCCGAGAGCTTCAAAATGATGATGTATTGGCGTAGAAAGAAAAATTTTCTTTTTTCGTATCTTTTTACTTAACATTTGGATGATCACAGTTATCGATTCAAACACAAGAATTGATCCAAAGAATGGAAGAAAGAAAACGCTATTGGTGAGCATCGCCATTGCACCAACGGTGATTCCTAGCGACATCGAACCAGTGTCCCCCATAAAAAACCGAGCGGGATAAATATTAAACCAAAGAAACGCAAGAAGCGCACCTAAAATTACCGCGTTCATCGCTGCAAGATCAAAATGCTTAATAGTAAATGCAATAACGGTAAACGCCCCAAAAATAAAGAATAATGTTCCACCAGCAAGTCCATCAAGTCCATCAGTTTCATTTGTTGAAAATGCAGAAGCAATAATAACAAACATAAATAATGGAATATACCACCAACCAATAATTACATCACCGAGAAAAGGAATATAAATCGAATTCCATCCGAGACGGAAATAAAACCACCACGCACCAACAGCAGAAACGACAGTGTACATGAGAATTTTATGCCTCATACTGAGCCCCCCACCCTTAGGACCAATACGCAAAACACCCAAAAAATCATCAATCAAACCAACAATTGCTGCGAATAGAAGATACCCAAGTGGAAGATATGTTTCTGATCTACTAATGAAGTTAAAATAATTTGCAAATCCACCAAATAATTCTCCAAAAATAAAAAATAATAATGCTAATAGTATAACCGTACCCCAGATAATAACGCCTCCCATAGTTGGAGTTTCCCCTTTATTTTTATGAAATTGATGAAACACTGGGGCAGTTTCTGCATCCCGAATATTTTTCTTTTTTATTCCAAATTTCATCAAAATCCTTAAAACAATCGGAGTAATCATAAGAGCCACCACAAACGAAAGGGCAAATAATATAAGAACACGAATTGCTTCAAATGCTACCATAGTCGTAATTATTTTTTCTCCTCAGGATATGCCGACTGAATCCAATCAAACAATTTTTCCTTTGTGTTTACCCTATCATAACTTCCTAAAATTATACAAACAACACGTTCCCCGCGAAACGTGAAAAAACCAAGTATATTCTCTCTCGCCTCAGGAGATGTCCCTGTTTTTCCACCAAGAAAAGAGAAGTCTTTTATAAAAGGATTTACATTGTAAACAATTCTGCTTTCAGAACTATTTGTCGCTTGAGCAAAAAAACTCTGCAAACGAGTTAGACTCAAAATTTCTGGATGTTTCTCTGCAATATACCGAGCAAGTTTTATAAGATCATTTGGCGTTGAAACATTTTTAGGAGAAATTCCGGAAGCATCCTCAAGAAATGTATCATTCATTCCAATCTCTATTGCTTTTTTATTTAATAACGAAACAAATGCCACACGTCCACCTGCAACTTCTTCAATTGCTGTTGCAGCATCATTTGATGATGCTAACAATAAAATAGTAATTAAATCTTGCCCAGAATACACTTCACCGCTTTTGAATTCACCAGACAACCCTTCGGTTTCAAGTGCAACTTTTGAAATCGGTATTTTCTTTTGAATACCAATATCTTCAATAAGAACAACTGTTGTAAGAAGTTTTGTAATTGATGCAATTGGCCATTTTTTATATGTCTGATAATTCAAATAAGAAAAATTAGAATCAAGAGAGTAAACCATTGCTCCTTCCCCATTGATAACAGGGTCCGAAATATTCCAATCTCTCGTTGGATATTTTTTTTGTTCTTTTTTTTCTGAAAGCACTATTTCTTCCTGACTTTTATTTACTTCATCTTTTTTTTCGTCTTTAACAAAAAAATTAGAAACTACAACCGAAACAATAAGGAGACAAATAAGTAAGAAAAACTGAACATGTGATTTCATGAAATTACTGAGTTATTTCCTTTGCAGGTTCGTCAAACGGCGTCTCGGACACTTTTTCTTCTTTTTCCAAAACTGGCGTCTCCTCCATTGTGCGAGCAAACGTCTCAAGAAGTGTGTGATATCGATCGTATTCTGGGAGCATTTTTATGTTCGAGATACCAATATGCTTTAAAAATTCTTGTGTTGGAGCATATCGAAACGAAGCGCCCTTCTCTTCTCCGCGCTCCACAAGTCCACGCATTGAAAGGTTCCGTATGGAATAACTTGAATTTACCCCACGTATATAATCAACAGTCGCCCGAGTTACTGGACCAAGATAAGAAACAAGAGCAAGTGTTTCGAGTGCCGCGGGAGTAAGCGACTCACGAAATTCATCTTTAACAATGGCCTCGCCAATTTCCTTTAACTCTGGCTTTGTTGCAAGTTGTATTGAGCTACCCCTTCTTAAAACAATGAGCCCTCTCTCATTTGATGAAATAAGTATCTGCTCGTAATGTGACACCACTGCCTCACACTCTTCTAAAGAAATGCCAAGCATTCGAGCAATTGTTGTTAATTCAATTGGCTCACCAAAGAAAAATAACAATGCTTCAAGTTTTGCTGAAAGTTCCATACTTTATATTATTCTACCTTTAACTCACCCATCTTCGCAATCGTAATTTCACTAAAATGATCTCCCTGCTCTACTCTCACGATCTGCTGTTTAATAAGATGAAGTATTGCTAAAAACAACACTACAAGTTCTGTTTTACTTCCCTCACCATGAAGTTCACGAAGATTTTTGGGTGCGTTTGTAAGTTTTGCTATAACTTCTTCAATTTTTGTGCGCAAATTGAGAATTTGATTTTTTACTCTAACCTTAGGAGTCATTGCAACCTCAAGTGCTCCAGAAATTTTTAATATCGCCCCCAATAACTCATTTGGACCAACCTGCGATGGTGGATAAAATATTGTAGGAGCAGAAAGCATAAACTCACGAGTGTACATTTTTGGCATTTCGCTCCACTGTGCACGAATATATTCCTGTGTTTTTTTGAATTCCTGATACAACTTCAGTCGAACCTCAAGATCTTGTATCTCTTCTTGTTCCTCTTGAGTTAACTCAAGCGACGGAAGAAGTGTTTTTGACTTAATCAATAACAACCTTGATGCAACGACGAGAAAATCAGCAAGAAGTTCAAGTGGTGCATTATACTGCACTTGTTCATCAACCACTTTTTCATCAATTCCAAAATCAATTTTAAATCCTTCAAGATATTGTAAAAAATCAGCCGTAACACTTGCAAGCGCAATAGTGCTGATTTCCATTTTTTTTGATTCAATAAGTTCTAATAACTTATCGAGTGGACCTTGGTAGTGATCGAGTTTTAATTCGTACATATGAATAAGTCTAACTCTACTTCTTTCAGTATACCGCAATTAACCGTGACGAATTTCTATAACATCTCCATCTTGAACAATATAATCTTTTCCTTCCAAACGGAACCAACCTTTTTGCTTTGCTTGGCTCCACCCACCCGCTTCAACAAACTTTGAATAATTAACGACTTCAGCTCTTATAAATTTATGTTCAAAATCAGTATGAATTGTTCCTGCTGCTTCTGGAGCCTTCGCGCCACGCTCAATTGTCCATGCTCTAGTCTCGTCCTCTCCCGTAGTAAGAAAACTGATAAGATTTAAAATTTCATATGCCTTTACTATTATTGGAGACACGTCTTCGGTAAAACCAAGATTCATAACGATGTATTGTCCACCAAGTTCTGATATTTTCTCTTTCAATTCCAAAGGAACATCCTCTTCCTCTCCATTCAAAAGAAACATTTGTTCTTTTGCGGTAAGAAGCGAAAGATCTTTCATAATTGTTTCATGAGCAAACGCTCGTGTAAGTCCTCCACTTTCAAGTGTTTTTTTAACCGCTTGTAATATTTCAATATCTTTTAGTGCTTGCTTGTCTCCTGTGCGCACCTCTTTCTCACACTTACTGAGTCGTTTGGTAACCGTATCGAGATCTTTAAAAATAAGCTCTGTCACAATAATATCCAAATCACGAACTGGATCAGTTGTTTGTTCTACGTGAATAATGTCAGAATCCTTAAAACAGCGAAGCACTTGTATGATTGCTTTACATTCTCGTATATTCGCCAAAAATTGATTTCCCAATCCCTCACCTTTGTGTGCATCTTTCACAAGTCCTGCAATATCATAAAACTCAACAACAGCGGGAACTGTTTTTTTTGATTTTGATAATTTCGTAAGTACATCAAGTCGCTCATCAGGGACAGGAACAACTCCCACATTTGGATCAATGGTTGCAAAAGGATAATTTGCAACTGTTACATTTTGCTTGGTGAGAATGGTAAATAGTGTTGACTTCCCAACATTCGGCATACCAACAATGCCTATAGACAGTTTCATATTTTTATAGTATTGTACAAACGTACATTTACTTACAAATAATATAGAAAAAAACAAAAAAACAAAAGGAGTTGTTATGGAAGTAGGATTGTGGATCGCTTTTTTTGGATTATTTCTATACCTTGCTATCGGTCTCGGTATCAGCGAACTATGGTATAGAAAGAAACTATTTAAAAAGATATCACGTGGCGAAATGTTTATTTCTACAAAAAAACTTGAAAGAACACTTTTTTATATGTGGTTTTTCTGGATCGGTATGTTTCCGTACAAATATTACAAATTAACCTAATGGCGGAGTCTTTATGGGAAAGTGGGCGTATGAAACTATCTGCCCCGCGTGCTTGAATGAATATTCCGATATTAATATTGAACATCAAAAAACAAAGCATCACATACTTCCAAAACGTTTTTTTGGAGGTGGAGGTGGACAGATCGAATTATGTAGATCGTGCCACAACGATCTAGAAAAGGAAATCCCTCAAAAGAAAGTACTCTCACAAAACAAATATGTTGAAATTATAAAAAACTTCTTCAAAAAGCGAAACCAAGATTTCAAAATCCCGCATGAATATTAATGCGGGATTTTTATATAAGACTTCGTATTTCTGATAACACATCCTCTGGAATTGCATCCCGTATGGGACTTACCCCGGGATATCTCCATACCGTAATTATTTTAAATCTCTTTCCTGTACTCCCTAAAAACGACTGCATATTATCAAGTGGCCTCTCTTTCTTTTTCTCTTGTTTAGGATTTCGAAATTCGTCATTCGAAATTCCTTTTTGATTTTCATCAAAAAGGACGTACATCACCCACATCTCTTGTTTCCCCGCAGGTTGCATTGCCGCAATTGCTCCATCAAGAACCCCCTCTTCGGTGCGTTTTGGAAATCGAACAATTCTTCTCACTCTTTGATCAGAAATTCCATACTGTTGCATCTTCTCCCATGCATGAGAAGTCCAAATATATTTAGAATCATTCTTCGGCTGTTTCATATATTCGAAATTAGAAATTCGTCATTCGAAATTAATTTTATCTCCCATACATTCCAACCAATTCAGCTTTTGAGATGATATGTCCCTCCATTGCTCGCAATAACTCATCTTTTTTTGCTCCCTCAGGAAGTTCTAATTCACAATCAAGTGCGTATAACGAAAATATATAATGATGTGGATCTTTTCCTTTTACTGGGCACGGTCCCATATATTTTATCTTTCCATTACTTCCAGTCCCTTGCACCGCACCAGAAGGAACAACACCCTCCTGAATATATTGTGAGCGTGGTGGAATATTCCACATCAACCAATGATCCCACGGAACCCCACGGGTTGCATCAGGATCATCAATAATAAGTGCTAAACTCTTTGCATTGTCAGGTACGTGTCGTATCTCAAGCAAGGGATTTGTATCCTCTCCATCACAGGTATATTTTGTCGGAATCATCTCACCATCTTTAAATGATGAGCTTTTTATCTTCATTTCTTCCATATATATGTAGTATACCGTAAAAAAGCTAAAAGTTTAATCACAAAAATAAAAAATGTGTCTCACTTTTGCACTTTGCGCTTTGAATTTTGCACTATATAATGTTCCTATGTCACGAGCGTTTTATAGAACCTACCGCCCATCCTCTTTTGAGGATCTTTTGGGTCAGGAACCAATTCAAAAAACGCTTCGAGAAGCAGCGCGACAAGACAAACTTGCACACGCATATTTATTCGCGGGTCCTCGAGGAACCGGAAAAACAACAACGGCACGACTTATCGCAAAAATTGCAAATTGCGAAACCCGTGCAAAAGATACTAAATTCAAAGAAAAGGGAGAGCCATGTAATCATTGTCAGTTTTGTAAAGACATTGATGACGGACGTTCGATGGACGTTATTGAGATTGACGCAGCATCAAATCGTGGAATTGATGAAATGCGAAATCTAAAAGAAACGATTCGTGTTGTTCCAACTTCAGCATCTCACCGAGTTTTTATTATTGATGAAGCACACCAACTCACCAAAGACGCGTGGAACGCATTATTAAAATCTCTTGAGGAACCTCCTGAGTATGTAATTATTATTCTCGCAACTACCGAATCCGACAAAGTCCCCGCAACTATTCTTTCACGCGCACAACAGTTTTATTTCAAACAAGCATCACTTGCAGTAATCGGAAAAAAACTTTCGCATATTATAAAAGAAGAATCTATTTCTATTGATAGCGAAGCCCTCGAACTCATTGCAGCAACCGCTGAGGGAAGTTTCCGCGATGCAGAATCTCTCTTGGATCAACTTGCATCATTTACCGCAGGAAAAATAACACTTGAAAATGTTGAATCAATGGTGGGGAAAGTTGGATTTGATAAAATTTGGAAATTTTCCGCGACCGTATTAAAAAATGATTTACCATCTGCACTCTCTTCTCTTTCTTCTCTGTATGAAACAGGAACAAATATCGTGCAATTCACCAAAGATCTTATTCAACACATCCGCAGAATTGCTGTACTTCATTACAACCCAGAAATGAAAACAGTATTTGCAAACGAGGTTATGAACGACCACCTCGAGAAACTTGAAGAGCAATCAAAATATTTTACAGACAAACACATTGAACTTCTCAAAGCACTCATTGAAGCCCACGGTCAGATGAAATATAGTAAATTTCCTATTATTCCACTTGAAGTTGCGATCATTGAAAGCTTGAAATCGAACACCAATATTATATAATTGACATATAATCTTTGTTCGATTTCATGACATATAATAACTCAATAAAAGAAAAAGTGGTAACTTTGAGAAAAAGTGGCCTTTCCTATTCTGAGATACTCAAAAAAATCCCTGTTGCAAAATCAACACTGGCGGCATGGCTTCAGTCGGTCAACTTATCTAAAAAACAGAAACAACGACTAACCGAGCGAAAAAAACAAGCGCAACTTCGTGGCGCTTTAGCAAGAAAAGATATACGCATTCAAAATACTAAGAAAATATTTATTGAGGCAAAAAAAGACATACCAAATATTATAAAAGATCCTTTTTGGATTTCTGGAATTCTCCTTTATTGGGCAGAGGGATCAAAACAAAAAGAAAACAACCCATCTTCAACAATGCGTTTCTCTAATTCTGATCAAAAAATGATCAGACTCTTTCTTGAATGGTCAAAAAAATATTTAAACTTAAAATCTAGTGATTTTGCTTTTGATTTATACATACATAAAACTGGAGATTTAGAAAAATCTCTCATTTTTTGGACCAATATTATTAATTGCAAAAAAGACGATATCCATGTATATTTTAAAAAGCATCAACCAAAAACAACACGAAAGAATGTGGGAGAAAATTACCATGGGCTTATTCGAATAAATCTACGTAAAAGTACAAATTTATATCGGAAAGTTGATGCATGGATATCCCATTTGTGTGAATATTGCGGGATCGTCTAACGGTAGGACAGCGGACTTTGAATCCGTCAATCTAGGTTCGATTCCTAGTCCCGCAGCATAAAAAAGAACACATGAAGATGTGTTCTTTTTTATGTTTTTTTTAGTTTTCTATTTCCACTCTTTTGCCACCTGCCATTTTATATTTAACATAGCACCAAGAGTTATAGCAGCAGAAACGCATATTATTATCCAACCCATAAAAGGTATTAAACCAAGAAGCATATAAATCACCACTCCAAGTAAAATAGTTTTCCAGTTAACAATATATTCTGATTTGCTAATCCACCTATAAACAAGAGAACCCAAAAATAGTGGGGTTAGTATTGATGCAAAAACAAAGAGGATAATAAACGAAAGCAATCCAATTATTCCAAAGGGAATTCCAATAATAGTAACAAGGAGAATGATTGAAAGTATCGGAAGAACAATGAGAGTCACAATTCCTCGTCCCAACTCTTTAAGAGGATTTGCTGTTGCCTTTTCCACAAGCTCTTTACTATATTTAGTGAAAATAAGTCCAATAACAAGGGATGAAACTAATAATGTCACAAATTTAGTAAGAAGTGCGAAATCAAAAAAACCAAATACTCCATTTGTGTCTTTTCTCCCTCCTTTGTTTCTTTTTATTTCGGTGAAAGACGTTTCTCCGCTAACTTTTCCTCCCTCCTCAATAGTAACGGGTTTTGTTGCTTCATATTTGAGGTTTCCTTTTATGTTTGCGTTTGGACCCAAAGTAAGATTTTCAGCCTTGATGTCTACATTGCCATCGATAGGTGCATTGATATAAATTTTTCCACCAGCAATTTTTGCCTTACCTTTAACTTCGGAATCCACTCTCACCGTTCCACCAGCAATCGCGACATCTCCACCCACTGATTTACCAGACAAGGTTATTTGTCCCCCACCTATAACGGCGTCACCCGCAATATCACCAGTTATTATGATAGTTCCACCACCTATGCGCACGTCTCCAAGAATCTGACTTGAAACTGTTACATTACCTCCTACTGCAAATAAATCACCTGCAACCGGCCCAGATATAAGAGCTGTACCACCAGCAACAAGAAGATCTTTTTCTATACTTCCTGCACTAATAACAGTTCCGCCAGCCATATAAAGATTCCCCTCTGTTTTCTCTTGGGAGGTAAAAGACGACTGCTCTCCCGCTCGAAATTCCGCAGCAAATAGTGCACCGGGAAACACGAGTAAGAATAAAGCTAATACAACAAGAGCCTTATTAAAATTTTTCATATGGTTATTATATAACAGATACACCCCCTCAATACAATTTTAAGATTGGAGGTATTTCTTAACTAACATATAATACAACTATGAAAAAGCCCTTTCTAAACGCATTAGCGGCAATTACTTATATTGCCACCATTGTTTCTATAATAAGTCTTACATCATCATTAGCACCAAAAGAAGATAGTATTTTCGCTCCGATAGTGATGTTAAGTCTTTTAGTGCTATCGGTGTCACTTATGGGATTTTTATTTTTCTATCAACCATTCAATCTCTACACAGAAAATCATAAACAAGAAGCAGTTTCTTTCTTTCTGAAAACCATTGGCTTTTTTGCCTGCTTCATGATCATTTTTCTACTGTTACTTCTATTTATATAAATATAAAAAACCAATTAAAAAACCCGCCAAAAGGCGGGGTTTTAGTAATATTCAATAATTGAATGAATAATTTTTTCTGTGGCGCGAATCGCTCGCTTAAGATTTCCATTTCGGTTTAAAATACAGAAATCGAATTCAGACATAGACGCAATTTCAATTTTTGCCTTCTCCATTCTTCGCTGAATCTCTTCTTCACTCTCAGTGCCTCTACTTCGGAGACGCTCCTCAAGTACTTTTAAAATTGGTTCTCCAGGATGAACGAAAATGATATGAGAACAATCAGGAAATTTCTTTTTGAGAGCAAGCGCACCGAATACATCAAGCTCAAATAGCGGAATTTTTCCATTATTCACAATTCTATCAATCTCAGAAAAAAGAGTTCCATAAAGCTTCCCCTTGTAAACCTCTTCATGTTCAATAAATTCCCCATTTGCAAGTCTTTCCTTAAACTCATCAAGAGAAATAAAAAAATACTCAAGGCCATGAGTTTCACTTGGTCGTTTTGATCGTGTGGTCGCAGAAATTGAAAATTGAAGTTTTTTATTTGATTCTAAGACTTTTTTTACAATACAACTCTTTCCCCCACCCGACGGTGAAGAAATTGCAATAATTGGAAATTTCTTATCCATATTACACTCCCACTTGTTTTAATTTACTGGTATCAAGATACACCAGACAAAAATAAAGTTCAAATAAAATTCCCCACAAATGTGGGGAATTCTGATTTTAATATAGCTTACGACGCAGGAAGAATTTTAAATACTGGATGAGTATCTCCAATTGAATCCAAAATAGCTCTTGTTTGTGTTTCCCAACGCGCATCGCTATCAATAGGATTTTCACTCTCAATACACTCCTTTGCCTCTTCAAAAGTTGCAAACAATCCAGCAATTGGAGAGCTGTTCCAATCATCCCAAAATATACTTCTTCCAATAACCACCTGACTCCATTTTGGACTCATTTTGAAACCAACAAGAATTGCGCTTTTGCCTTTCAAATACACCTTTTCTAAGGTCACCACCCCTGTTTTTTCGTCATAGATTATCTGATAAATCGACGTTCTCGTAACAGCAAAAAATTCCGTTATCATTGTTCCTCCACTAATTTTAAAGATATTCACATGGTATTCTTGAGCACACTAAGAGTCAATGTTCGATTTTTTTGTAAGAAAATATGGGTGTATAGTGTAGTAATATGGTGGAGCAAAATCCAGAACTAAGCGACGAAATTATTGCCGCTCGAATCCAGCAAGGAAATACAGATGCTCTCGGATTATTAATTGATCGATACGAGATAAAACTGAAACGCTATGGAATGCGCTTTTTGGTATACGATGACGATATCGAAGATGCCGTCCAAGAAATTTTTATCAAATCATATCAAAATATTCAAAGCTTTGATGCAAATCGAAAATTCTCATCATGGATTTACCGCATTGCACACAATGAGTTTATAAATCACATCCGAAGACACGCTCGCGATCCACTTCCCTTTCTTGATTTTGAAGTTGATACATTAATACCTCATCCGTTTTCCAACGATACACCCGAAAGCGATCTCGAGAAAAAAGAAACGAGAGAGTTAATGGATAGAGCACTCAAAAAACTTTCCCCAAAATACCGCGAAATTCTCCTTCTCTTCTACTACGAAGAACTCTCATATGAAGAAATTGCTGAAATTTTGCGAATACCAAAGACAACGGTGGGAGTACGATTAAGTCGAGCAAAGAAAGAATTAAAAAAATATCTATGACACATATAAAAGAAACAATATTAAAAAAGATTCACGAACGTGAAGTCATAATGAAACCACGGTGGCCTTTTGTGCTTCGTGGAATACTGACACTTATACTTGCCTGCACCATCATTTTTTTTGCTATATTCGTAATTATCATACTCACCTTGTCACTCAAAGAAACAGGAATGATGCACCTCCCCGTTTTTGGAGTACCGGGACTGTTTCATTTCCTTATTAATCTTCCATGGCTTATTATACTTGGCGTATTTATTGCACTTATTATTGTAGAAATATTGTTTAGAAAATTTTCATTTGGATATCGAACACCAGCTATCATAACATTAGGCGTCATTGGCGTTTCAACAGTTCTTGGAGGGATTTTCCTTTCATCTATCGGACCAAAAAATGTTACAAAACAAATTCGTGATAGCAATTTTGTACGACTTCAAATGCATGAAGGTCCTGAGTTTAGAAAACAACGACCACTTACTCACGGAATAATTCGGACATTGAACAGTTCTGATATGTCCATTGAAACAGAAGATGAAACACTAAAAGTGATATTTAATGATTCAACACAATTTCCCGATGGAAAGGAAATACTTTCGATTGGATCATCAGTGTTTGTCGGTGGTCTGCGCAGTGGAGACACTATAAACGCATTCGGTATATCAAACGAACCTCCTGAATTACGTTTTCCAAAATATAAATAATTAAAAAATACCCCCGTTATGCGGGGGTTTTTGATTACATATAGACACGCATGTAGCGCGCATCTATAGGCCACTCTTCGGGTGTACCAAAGTCTGACTTTTCTTGTTCTTCATGAACATTATTGACTTCTTTTTTCTCTTCTTGAGAAGTCGTTGGGGTATTATCGTCAGTGCGTTCCATAACTACTCCATTTATTTAGTTGTTAAAAAGCAAAAACCCTCCATTTTTGTGGAGGGCATAAATTCGGTATTATCTGACTACTTTCGAATTTTTTTCTCCACAGGCCTACTTCCCACAATAATAATGAGGGTAAGGACAAGCACTATAAGAATTGAGACAAAAATCGAAATTGCCATTACAAAATCAGTATACCACATATATTCACTTTTGTGATAGTATATGAATAATGAGGCAATTCATAGAGAGTTTTAGTCATGCATTCGATGGTCTTTGTTTTGTATGGAAAGAAGAAAAAAACTTTAGAATTCAAGTTATTATCGGAATTCTTGTAATTGTTGTAATGGGAATATTTGGATTCTCCTACTTAGAAATGAGTATGTTTATTGTAGCAATTACATTAGTTCTTACCGCAGAAACAATAAACACCACATTTGAAGATACACTTAACAAGATACAACCGGAACATGATCCAGTCGTTGGAAAAATTAAAGATATTTCCGCTGGGATAGTAGTGCTTTGTGTATTGGGTGCAATTTGTATAGGAATTCTCATCTTTCTCTCTCATTTTTCCTTCTAATTTCTGCTACAATTAATAGTAATGGATCTGGTAAGACTCTTAACAAGAGAGGAATCTATTGCTGGAATTGAGATTAGTGACACACATGTTCGTGTTGCTCTTTTTCGTACATCACACGAAAAAACTGAAATTTATAATTTAGAATATTTTGGAGAGGAGGCCCTAGAAAAAGGGGTTATTACCGAAGGAGTAATTACGAATGAGCCGGCTCTTTTACAAGCAATTCGCGCAGTACTTAAAAAATCAAAAAAAAGAATTCGCTATGTAGTTGTTTCACTTCCCGCATCGTTGGGTTTTTATAAAACATTTTCTTTTCCTAAAAATATTTCTCTAGAAAAACGAGAAGAAAGTATGCGTATTGCATCTGAGTTTCAACTTCCACTCCAAAAAGATCAGATATATGTTGACTGGGAAGAAATTAAAGGAATTCGCGATAATACTATCGAACAAATACTTGTTGCAGGAAATAAGGAAAAAATTGATGCATACAATTCTCTTCTGGTTAAACTTAAACTTCATGTAATCGCTATCGAAACACACCCACTAAGTATCGCAAGAATTCTTCAAATAAGTGAGACGCCAGAACTTTTTGCAATTCAAGAAACAACTGATACCGCGCTCATGATAGTACAAAATGGAGCGCTCAGATTCGTGAGAACTCTCCCAAAAATATTTTTTGATGGTGGAGGAAATATAAAAGAAGAAATTGAACGAATTTCTGACTTTTTTGAAGTTGAATATGGGGTCAGACCAAAAATACGTGAAATAAAAACTATTCGTCTTGGAGAGCAATTTTCAAACACCGCAAAAGAATTAATCTCTGGAGATATGTGCGCGGTTGCGGGCGCAGCACTCCGTGGCGCACTTCCAAGAAACACAGATACTGAGGTAAGCCTAATCCCCGTTGGAACCGAAGAGGCATACGAACTTGAAAAAGCAAAAGCATTTGCCACATTTATATTAAATATTTCTGTTGCAGTAATGATATTCTTTGTTGTTGCATATATCGGAGCATGGCTTATCATGGTTCAAATTCAAAACACAGCAACGAATAGATTTACACAAGTGAATAGCACCCCAGCACCAGAAGGAGCCGCTGAGTTCGAAACACGCGCAATACGCCTTAACAACTATCTTGATGTGAGTGATGCAATATTAACCAAATCCCCTCGTTGGAGTCTTGTTATTGAGTCTCTAACAAAATTAGTTCCTCAAGGCGTCACTATCCACACCATTTCTCTTCCTGCATATAACGGACAATTTTCAATAGCTGGCGTTGCTGCAAGTCGACCAATACTAAGTGGATTCCGATCAACACTTGAAACATCTTCCATTTTTTCTAATATCACGCTCCCACTTTCAAATCTTGATAAAACGGGAGATATTCCATTTTCGATAACTCTATCACTAAAGGAACCAGAGCTTTATTTACTTTCACATTATGCTCAATAGAAAAGTACTTATTTCTTATATCATCAAACTTTCAATCTTTTTTTTGATACTCTTAAGTATCTCTATTGGGATTATAGTATTTCTTCGAATAAGAATAGAAAAAATCCAAACAACGCTCCAAGAAAACCAGCGCCTTATTCGTTCACTTGAAAGACGCGGAGAGACAATCTCAGAACTACGAAAACAATTTGAAGAAATAAAAACAACCGACACCACGATAATTGATGCGTTTCCATATTCCGATGATATCTTAAGTACTATCAATTCAATAGAACTTATTGCAAACACACACGGACTCCAGATTGTTAAACAATTTGGAACTCCAACACTGTTTATGACAATTCCTGATGGAACAAAAATCTCAGTAATTCCTTTTTCGCTTTCTCTTCAAGGAAATGTAAATTCACTTACAAAATTTTTAAGTGCAGTTGAATCACTTCCCTATTTTGTTAGTATCTCTTCAGCATCGCTTCAATCTCAATCTACCTCAGATTGGAACAATATATCTAGCATATCACTGAGTGGTTCTTTATATACACGGGAACGAGAATAAACACTATGAACAAAAATATTAAAAAATATATATATCCGTCGATAACTGTGTTTGTAATATTAGTTATTATTGGTGCTTTTGTTTTTTCCGCCCTTTTTATTACAAAATCTATTGATGCGGCGCTCATCTCCGAACAAGAATCCCAAACAAAAGACCTCCAGATAAAAATGCAAGCACTTGAAGCAGCAAGACAAAAGCTTTCTCTTGAAAATTTGGATATACCAATAAATATCTCTACAACAACCGAAACTACCATTTCAACTACAACAGAGGAAGAAAAAATCGTGGAAAACAAAACACTTCTTTCTCTAGCAGTTCTCAATAGCACTGGAATTCCTGGAAAAGCTGGAGAACTTGCAAAATTAATAAGTACTTCTGGATTTAAGGTTTCCTTTACTGGAAATGCAAAAAAATTAGAACCAACAACGGTTATTCAAATTAAAGAGACATCTAAAAAAATATTCCCTGAATCACTAAAAGAGTTGTTCAGTGTAGTAAGAGGTAGATATTCAGTTACCGAATCTATTCTTGAAGAGAATTCCGAATATGATGCAATCGTTATAATTGGAACTAATTAGTAATTTCTGCCCACGTTGAAGAAGAGATTTGACCATTATCCGAAGCATCAAATTCAAGTGTGATGCGAAGCGTTCGCGCGTATAGACCTGCATATCCAGTCGAAGTTACCACCTTTGGGTCAACCGATGATCCACTGTTTGAACTCACAGAAATATAGGCACACGCATCATTCGACGAACATCCATTACTTATAAAAGGAATGCTATAGCAATTTTGCGATACACACGAATAGGTTTTGTTAACTGCAATTCTTCTCATCGCTTCTCGTGCTCCCGCTTCAGCATAGCTTAATGCTTTTTGTGATTGCGACTGCCCCTCAGAGGTAAAAAGTTCAGAAAGGCTAGCAGTCGAAATTCCAATCCCAATTGCAAGAACAAGCACTCCGAGCGCAATAATAGTAGGAAGTGTTGCTACCCCATTTCTTGTGGTCTGATTAATTTTTTTTAATCGTATTTTAAATTCGTTGTAGGTCATTTATCGTCTGTTATTAGTTACTTAATTAATACATCATGAACGTTGTTTTCTTGCTTCCAGAATATTGCCAGTCAGGACTTGTTCCTGCATAACTCATTCCAACTGCAACTTCAACGCTTATTGCGGTCTTCCCTGTTATTGTATTTGCATTTTCAAGTCGAGTGAACACAAGATTTGTTATTGAAACGTTTTGAGAGCTTATTGCCTCTGAAGATGCAGAACACGTACCGCCAATTTGTCTTCTTAATATTCCGCTTATCAAACAGTATGCGATCTGGGTTCCTGAAACGGTTGTCGTAAGAGACGTCGAAGTAGCACCAGAAGCAGGAACAGAGATTGAGCTTGCAGAACGAATATCTTGCCCAATTCGCTCTAATACAAATCGTATATTTGAATTCACTTCAATCTGTGCTTCAGACTTCCCTCTTCCCTTATTTATAGCAGTAAATGACGCAGCAAGAATTACCATAACAATCGCAAGGATTGCAATATATATCAAAAGTTCAAGCAAACTAAATCCATCATGCGAATGACGAATTTTATTTTTTCCACTTTTGTATATTCTTTGATACATAATTTTTTACTAACTATTAAACCCTACACCCTCATCAAGTCTATTCCTTATGGCGACCAGTTCACAATTATATCATCAACAGCTGGACTTGTGCTTCCTGCACTCGAACAATCACTCGCCGAACAAATTTGAATTTTATATCTGAAGTATCTCTGATTTGTATGATAGTCTTTTGCACATAAAATTTCAGTTGGCTTCCCAGGACCACCTCCAGATCCTGAAAGTCCGGTATCATACCAGAATGATGATCCACATGTTGTTCCGTCTGACCCAATATAATTCCAAGGTCCCGCCTCACTATTTGCTGTTGCTAGCTGAAACTTTACACGTCCACTTCCTTCGGTTCCCTTCCACATTATTGAGTTAAACGTTGCTCCATCAGCAACTTGTGTATCAAACACAATTGAAGTAAGTTCTCCAGTTGCAGGAAGTCCCGCTTGAACTGTTGCGCGAGCATATCGCGTATAATTCATATTTGTCGTACTTCCGTTATTAGTAACTCGAAAACAGTAAGAGGCACCGGGTGTCGCATTAGCAGTTGCTGCTATTGAAAACTCTACTTCAGTGAAATTACTTGATGAAAGCGTAATCGCTCCAGTCGTATTTCCTGTTGTTTTTACCTGGCCAGCAACAAATGTTGCGTTTTCATCAGTTAGTCCACCACTTACATTTGTTGTGGCAGATGCATCACTTAAATAAGTTGTCGAAGTAACAACCCAATGTCCCGTTGGAACAGTTGGCACCGCACTATATGTTCCCGAAGAGCAGGTGGCAGTTTGTGCAACCTCAAGTGTGAATTGTGGAGCATTTCCCCTAGTCCAACCTTCATTTGAAATGAGAAATCGAAGACGTTTTTTTGTTTGACTTGGGATATTTAAATAGTCACCATCTTCACTTACCGCAAAGGTGGCCGCAGATTCATTTCCATCGTCATTACGCCACCTGAAATGAATCGTGTCATAAAGAGGAGTAAAAATACCATATAACCAATACAATATTCCCGAATATACAGCTTTTGTATTTGTTATGATTCCTGTTGCAAGTTGCCCCCCCGCACTTCTATTTCTATAATTTGTTGAACTCGCACTCCCTACAATCGACATAGGTCGTGACGCATGAATTTCATAACTTGCCGAACTTATATATGGATTGGATGAAGGTGGAGCATTTCCAGTAGTAAATGAATAACAAGATGTAGAATCAAAGAAAGTATTTGATTGATCGGGGTCTTTTACTGAAACCTTCCACCAATATTGTGTATTTCCCGAAAGTGTACTTTGTACTGTGTAATATGCTGACGAACCATTTGTATAACAAGAAGTCGGTGGATTGGTACATGTAGTATTTTGTCCGGTCCAACCAGTAGAACTCACCGCCTGATCATTCGTTTGAACAACATTTGTTGAGCACCCACTACTTGAATAGATTGTTACTTTATAAGAAAGATTGTTCCCCTCAGGATCAGCGCCAAGCATTTGAAATTGTGGCGTCACCGAAACATTGGATTCAGTATCATAGGGAGAATAAGGAATTGCGCTATTTGGAGGAAGCGCAAACGTTTCGTTAAACGAAAAACCAAAAAAAAGACATATAAGAAATACCACCGTCACATATGTCTGTTTTGTTCTCATATATATTTTGTATTAAAAGACGCCAACTACTTCTGTTCTTTTGCTTTTTCAATAAGAGAAACAACCTGTGCATCCTTCGCCAACCGTTCCCAAAACATAACCGACGCTCGATTAACTGTCATTTGATTGTCTGTTTTGTTTGTTAAGTTCGTTCCTCGATGCACTAAGTTATAAATCTTTTGTGGCGGGGTCTGCAATTGAAAATTCTGACTTCCAGAAATTTCTGCTTTGTTTTCGGTTAATTCAATTGAATACACGTCCTCCATAACAATTTCATCTGAAGTAATTCGACTAATATGACCATAAAATGTATTGCCATCTGCAAGTTTCATTGCATACCAATCAGTGCTGCTTTGTCTCCCTAATAATGAGTTAGAAAGAATACCAAGAGAAATAGGACGACTATTGTTGTTATTAATAAAATATTTTTTTTAATATTCATATATAAAAAATGTTAGCGTGGATTGTACCATGAGCCCTTACTCCCTTGATCAGCGACAAAAATATAATATTCTCCCGAATCAATTCCAAACGTAGAAAGATCAATACTCTCTTTTATTCTTCCACCCTCAGGACATTCATGTGCACTATTTATTTTTGCCGATGTCGGATTTTTTTTGTAGTCATCTCGCGCATCAAATACTACAATTGTGTAATACACATCAGTACATGTTCCAGTTAAATCAATAACTTTTCCTTTCGTCGAATCGTATGAAAATGTCTGAAAAATTTTACTCTCAGGAAGCTTTTCAATGTTTTTTGCCTCAACTTTTTCTCCTTTATAATCAATTACCGGTGCTTCTACCGTTATTGATTCATGAGGAATCGCTATCGCCTCCTTCAATGAAACCGAGGATTCGGGTGTAGAATTTTTAATCTCAATTGTTTTTTCGGGCAACTTGAATAGCGAACCATATAATACAGTAAGAATTATGATTGCAACGCCAATTGCGAGGCCGCCGTACTCCACTATTTTTTTAATTCGTGTCTTATCTTCCATAATCTTATTTTACTACCTTTAATTCAACGAGAATATCAGAAACAGCATTAAAATAGTGCATTTGCGCAAATTGCTTTGCTTCGTCGCTTTTCTTATCCCATGGAGGGTTAAAAAACGCCATAATTTTTTCCACCGAAAAATCTGAATGTATTGGGTAATGATCAAGTTTATTCATCACTCTCCAATCTTTACTAAAATACTGCCACGTTGCCTCCGAAAGTGCCCGTGTGTGTGTCGGGTCCTGCCACGCACGAATCGAAGTGTAATAAGGCCCCAAAATGGTCACTTTTGCACCATTTTCACAGATTCTCCATACTTCATTCATAAATTTCATTAGATCCTTTGTATGCTCTGCGTAGTGCGAAATATGCACCTCTTCTATTGAATTATCTTTAAACGGCTCCCAAGGAAATTGTTCTAAATCCCAAACAAAATCTACTCCTGGACCAGAAATTATATCAACCCCTTTAAATCCTTCTCTCTTGTTTTGTCCACACGCAATATCAAGTTTCATTGTTAATTATTTATTACATATTCATACGCCATTTTTGAGATTTCAGTCATAAAACTTTTTGCCCCCTCTTCGTCACTTCCATTTGATGCAAGACACAAGATATAGTGTCGCTGTGGCGCGTACACAATTCCGCAATCAGCAAATGTATCAACTCCTGCCGCAACTCCAATTTTATGCGAAACACTGATATGCTCAGGAACACCCGATCGAATTTTTTCGTTAAAAGGAGTTTCGGAAAGCAATTTTAAAATATTATTTGAGTTTTCAGAATTTATATATGTCGCATTATAAAGAGACAAAAACATATTCGCTAATGTCTTCACATTAATTTTTCCAAAATCACTTTGCTTTCCAATTTCAGCAAATTCCCATCCCATTTCTGAATATACTTCAGTAAATGGATCAGTTATTCCAATTCGCTCAAGTGCCTTTGAAATTGCATTTGTTGCAGTATTGTCAGAATCATGAAGCATATACTCCATCAATTGCTCCAATGTAAATGTATTCCCAGATCCCTTTTTATATAATTCTCCAAATCGTGAATTTAAATTTAACTCATCAAGTGTATACATATCACTCATTTTTATTTTTCCACTCTCAACTGCCTTATATACCGTCATCGCAAGTGGAACTTTTACCGTACTTGCAGATGCAAACAATTCTCGCTCATTTATACCAACCCACGCAGCATTATTTAGATATAAAAAATAAATATAAGTGTGTTGTGAATATTTTTTCTGTATTTCTTCAAATTTTTTCCTAAGTGGTTGAAAGTTAATAATAAAATGTTTATCAAGACCAGCAACAAGAGTTGGATTTAAAAATGTCGAAGTTTTTTCGCTTACAACTCCACTTGGTGTTTCAATAAATTTTTCATTCGATGATGCACCTAAAATAAATGCACCACAAATTAATACAATTGCGACAATAATAAAAATTCCATTTTTTTTGTTTACCATACAATATCAGTGTTTACATCTAAATGTCCGACTTTCACCCGTGTGTCACAAGCGACTTTATACCCAAGTTTTCGAATATGCTCAAAAAAATAAAGATCTTGTGTATACATTTTTGCTCCTTTTTCTGGACTAAACTCTTGGCAAGTTTTAAACCAGGGCTTCTCTATTCTCTCATCTTTAAAAATTTTTGTTTTAAAAAGTGTAAATCCCATTCCCAATCCATCACATTCTTGAATATCTTTACTCGGTGGTTGTGGTCGAAAGTGTAAATCTCCCTCCTTCCCCTCTCCATAAATCATCGGTTGCCCCTCCTCTCCCTTCGTCCAATAAAGTCCCCCAATCACATCATATTCCT
This sequence comes from Parcubacteria group bacterium LiPW_41, assembly GCA_007375535.1. Classification (GTDB taxonomy): domain Bacteria; phylum Patescibacteriota; class Minisyncoccia; order UBA6257; family GWB1-50-10; genus LiPW-41. The sequence continues at coordinate 48,339 of VMEM01000006.1, forward strand.
CTGCATTCTCATAGAGTCGTAACAATCCATCGGGAGGCGGAAGATTGTCTTCTTCAAGTGTTAAAATGTATTTCCATTTTGAAAGTTCTTCATTTGCAAGAATCTGCTCAATCATATTGTTATATGCCTCACCAACTTCCATGCCCACCGCAAACACTTTCGTACACTTCTGATTCATTGGTTGAATCAGTGCCCACCACGAAGAAACAGCCTTTGCATGCACAATCCCTCGTGTTGGAATAACAATAATAGTGGAAAGATCTTTGTATGTGTTTCCCTGAATAACTCGTGGAATTGAATGTTCCGAATGAATTCCTCCTTGCTCTTTATGAAGTTCTACTGATTTTATTTCCATATTGTTATTCTCCAACATTATTAAAAATGATGTATGGAATTACTCCCGCATTTGCCTGACCACCTACACGAAGTTGAGAAAACGCAACACTCGCAGGCATCGCAGTTGAAAACGTTACCGAATATACCCCAACCCCAGGGAACCCAGCACGGTATGTTGTTGAATTAGTATTACTCACACCAATCTGTCCAGAGTTGAGCGAGGTAATCCACCTAAATCCTGAAATAGACATCGGCACAGCAAGGTTCGAACTACGCATCCATAGTCCTACCCAGTACTGAGTTTGAGAAAAGGTTGGCGCAACACTCCACTGTGATGAATGAAGTGTAAGTCGACGTGGCCCATGATACATTGCAGAATTTCCTGTCCATCCCGCTCCAGTACCAAATGAGGTTGATGCACTATTTAATAGTGAAAGTGACTGACCATTCAACGTATAAATTCCAATACTAACACGATGAGTATGTGAGGAAGATGAGGCGGTTGCGGTAAGTGAACCAGAAATACCAATTGCCATTGTATTCACTGTCATGTTTCCAGGAAACACCCCATTATATGGATCAAGTGGAAATAATAGCAGTGACATATTTGCCGTTCCTGCAAGTGGTCCAGTTTGTGAACCAAAATTGTTTGCCCACACATTTAAATTTGGTGCAGCCCCACCACCTCCAGCATTTACACTCGCAGTCATCGTCTGTCCGTTAAGACCAAATGAAACTCCATTTGCATTAGAAAATACAATTGTTCCACTTGTTGCCGTTGATACCCCACCCCCAATTGCAACACCGCCCCCACCCCCAGTTGGACCAATAATAGTCACTGCATTTCCATTTTGTGAAAGCGTAATATTATTTCCTCCAGCAAGAGATAATGTTCCCGAAGAAATCTGCGCCATGACACCCGCAGTATTTCCTGACAATGTTATATTGTGAAGATTTTGTGTTTGTACCGATTGCGATGGAACTGAAAATTGCAACGTACTTCCCGTTTGACTGATCGTTATATTATTTGATCCTGAAAAATTGATTGTACCTGAAGTGATTGTACTTCCCGAGCTTTGTTCTTTTATTCCAGCAACTTCTGATGCATTATCAAGTGCAACAATTGTTGACGTTTTACACATCAATGCTCTTGTTATCGAAGAGTTATACCAGATCGCGCCATTGAATGATCCAGAAGGACATGCACCACCAATAGTGTCAGACACATTGCGCCAATCCAAACTCATCCAAATAGGAGTTGCGGCACCCGTTCCTGTTCCCACCTGCACTTTTGTCGCCGAAGTTCTGAGCGCATCACCATATACATCTGCGGCAACACGCGCATATGCGGTTGCATCAATTCTTTGTCGAGGAGTGAGTGACTCAAATGGAGCCGAGCCACATGTTCCATTTGATGAGGCAACTTCAACATTCAGATAGGTTGTATCATTTGATGAAAAATCAAATCCGAGAACATCAGAATCTCCAATACCAATATTAAAGACCCCGCTTGATACCGTTGCTGATATCGAGGTTGGCGTTCCTGTTGGCCATACTTTGGTACCCGCCGAACTTGCATCATAAATAGAGACACAAAAGTAATAAGTTCCAGAAAGTGGATTTCCACTTGTATCCGTTAAACGTCCCTGATATGCAAGCTTCTTTGAAACTCCAGCCGCAGCCTCTGCCTGTTCAGGAAATATGATATGACTTGCGATAGTTATTGAAAGAAATGCAGAAAGAGCAAACTCAAATATAGAAAATAAGAGTGCGGCAGCAACTCCTCTTTTCTTATATTCAAAACGAACGTTCGCTTCACGAATGGACATCTATACTTATTATAACCTATAGACAACGACTAACAACCTACAACTGGGGAGATTTATACGTTAAATTTGAATGATTTAATTATTGAATCAGCCTCTTCGTATGTCTTAATAAGTTGATCTTTTAACTCTTCAATCTCAGGAAATTTTTTGCTATCAAAATGACGATTTATGTGGACCCCAAGCTCCAAAGGAGAAACAACCTTTGTAAACCAAACCTCTTTATATTTTTCTTTTTGATTATCTAGAGTAAATTGAATACCAACATCTAAAACATCTCTTGTTTCTGACTTCCCCATTTTAAACATTGATGAATAAATTTCTTTTATCGGAACCAATGTGTTGAATCGATAATAAATATCAAAATTGAATCCATAGGCAACAATCGGAATAGTATCAAAAAGCGCCTCCTTAATTTTGTGAAGTTGGTATGGAAGCATTGAAACCTGTAATTCACGTTTCGATTCATCTTCAATTCGTACGCGATGCCCTTCGAGGATAATACGTGATTCAAAATGAGGAACAACAAGAACTTTTGAATTCATAACAGGGTTATCAATAAAACGAATTCCTGTCGCTTCGATTCCACTAAAAACACTTGCAAACTGACTATTATCAGGTGCTTTAAATTTTGATTCATCAAACAATATAGCAATGTTGGTGTGATAGAGAGATTTAGAAGTAATCATTATTAATGGTTTTTATATGTTGTAGTAAGTATTACGCATAGAAAATAAATTGTGAAGACTAACACCCACTACAAATCGTTAGCGTTGTTGTTGCATTGATATTTGTTTTTGAGCTATATGTTGTTACTGGACAAGTACCCGTTGCAGTCGAAGTCGACATCCAAGACCCCTGTGCACATGTCTTATTTCTCCAGCGTGATATGAATCCTTTTATTACCGTTGGAGCAGTCGAGGTGGTAGCTACAGTCACAGTAACCTGCTCTGTCGCTGGATCAAACACCCCCCCACTTGTAGTACACGTTGTACCGGCACCAGATGTATCGGTAACTCCAGTTATATTTCGCGTTGAAGTGCTCCTGCAAATATTTTGAATAGTAAACGATCGTGAATAGGAATCATTACTTATACTCACCACTTCTGTTCCGGTAGCAACAATCCACTTTCCCCCTGATTTTTGCGGATAATATGGCGAAGCGGTGTCAGACTTCGTGAGTAAATAAATGTTCTGCCATTTCTCAGTAACGATACTCTCAACTGCAGTAAGTGTCTCTTCAGCGAGCCCTAGTGCAGTATTTTCCGCTCCTGTTGATTGGTTGCTTCTTAACCCAACATACACAAGTTGTGAACCAAGTGCCAAAAGCCCAACCCCGGCTGCAACAGCAATAATGATTTCTATGAGTAATTGTCCTGATCTATTATTTCTCATTGATAAATAAGTCCAGATGTCGCGACATTAATTGATTTGGTAAGCGTATCACGACGAAGCACAATAGATGTAGATGTGGTATTTCCTGAAATTTTGCTAAACACAACATCAAGTGAAGTGGAAGATGTCGGAGTGTCAAACGAAATAACAGAATTTAAATATGTTGTTGATACAATAGTGCTTGATACGCCACCGTACACCGTTGGAGTACTAAATAATTCATAATAATCCTGCGAAGCATTTGTAAATCGGATTCCCCACTTCATTTGATTTTTTCCTGCAAGTGCATTTTCGCGCGCCAATTTTAAATCAGCAACAATTGCTTTTGCTGTTTCATCCAATTCTATACCACGAGAAAATTGAATATAAAACCCAGAACCTATTGCTCCTATAACTGCAATAACTGCAATAGTAAGTAAGAGCTCTAACAGTGAAAATCCGCTTTTTTTATTTTTCATAATCTATTAACGGAACTTCCCAACTAATTGATAGATTGGAAGAAGAATTGAAAGCGCAATGACACCAATCACCAATCCCATAAATAGTAGTAATAATGGTTCAAGAAGTGTTGTCATCTCTTTTAATGCATTATCAACCTCCTCATCATAAAAATCAGCAAACGTTGTCAAAATATGTTCCAATGTTCCAGTTTTCTCTCCAACAACAATCAAACTAGTAAGAAACCGAGGAAACAGATCAGGGTGTTTTGCTAATGATTCTGAAAATGGAATTCCATTTTTTATTTCTTCAATCACCTTCTCAATCGCCTTCTCATACATAATATTTCCCACCGATCGAGCAGCGAGATGTAATGATTCAATAATCGGCATCCCAGCATTAATCAAACTTGCAAGCGTTCGAGTAAATCGAACAAGCGCAATTTTTCTTAATAACTCGCGAAGGACAGGCACCTTAAACGCAAAACGAGTAATACTTCGCCTTCCAATATCGGTTTTTCGAAACACTACAAAAAACCAGATAATTCCAGCAATAATTGCAATATCAAGAATTGGACTCCAAGCAAGTACAGAACTAATATCTAAAAGTATCCTTGTTATTACCGGAATTTGAGCTCCTCCTTGAGTAAGAGTTTTCATTAATCGAGGAAGAACAAAAACAAGAAGAAGAAACACAACACCAAGTGATGCACTTAATAAAAGCACTGGATACGCAAGAGCTCCACGAACACGTCGAACAAGGTTGTATTCACGAGCCATGTGTCGATTCAATTCAGAAAGAGTTTCATCAAGTTTTCCTGATGCTTCTCCAGCACGAAGTAGTCCAACAAAAATTGGTGGAAAAATTTTAGGATAACTCTGAAATGTATCAGAAAGATTTCTCCCATTTTCTAAATTCGTCTTTGCTCGAACAAGTATCTCTTTCATTAATTTCTTTGTTGTATCGGAAATTAAAATATTAAGAGATTCAACAAGATCAAGTCCTGCGCGCACTGTTGCACCAAGGTTTCGAACAAGCAAGATTTTATCCAATGTAGTTACTCGCTCAAATAAAGTTATTGAATTGAGATTTCTTTTTGTGTTTTTTTCATTAGATTCATCCCCCATTATCTTCACGGGAATGTATCCTTTTTTTTCAAGAAATAATACTACGTCCGCCTTTGTCGGCGCATCATATTCTCCCAATTTCTGGGTACCCCTTTTTGTTGTTGCTTCGTATTTCCAAATTGGCATATTTTTATTCGCTAATTGTCCTGAATACTTCTTCTATAGACGTTATCCCTTGTTGTGCTTTCTTTAAACCATCTTCAAACATCGTCACCATTCCTTCTTTAATGGCGACATTACGTATTTCACTCGATGGAGCATTCTTAATAATCAAAGGACGAATTGCGTCTGAAATTGGAAATATTTCAAACACACCAATTTGTCCAGCGAAACCAGAGCCCGCACAAACACCACATCCTTTTCCTCGATAAAGTGATGTTGGAACTTTTGCTTTCTTTCCTTTTATTGATTTAATCTGTTCACTCATCATTGTTTGAACTTCCTTCGAAACTTTGTACGACTCAACACATGAGGTACAAATCTTCCTTACAAGTCTTTGAGCAACCACAACATTAATTGTCGAAGAAAGTAAAAACGGAGCTGCGTGCATATCAATAAGACGCGGAATTGCCGACGTTGCATCATTGGTATGTAAAGACGAAAGCACTAAATGTCCGGTAAGTGCTGCATGCACTGAAATCTCTACTGTCTCATCGTCACGAATTTCTCCAATCATGATAATATCTGGATTCTGTCTTAAAAGCGCACGAAGTCCATTTGCAAACGTCACACCCGCTTTTACATTCACTTGTGTCTGATTGATACCAGGAACTGAGTATTCAATAGGATCTTCTATGGTGGTTATATTTACTTTTGATGTATTTAAAATCTGGAGCACCGCATAAAGCGTTGTTGTCTTTCCATGCCCAGTTGGTCCAGTCACCAAAATCATTCCATGAGGTTTTTGAATTTGTTCTTCAAATATTTTTGTTGCACCCTCCGAAAGCCCAAGATCTTCTAGAGACAGTGGTCGCGCAGAATTTTTAAGTAGACGCATTTCAACTTTCTCTCCATACATAACAGGCATCACATTAACACGAACATCAATTCCCGACCCAATTTCAGTTTCAAACTTGAACCTTCCATCTTGTGGAATTCTATGTTCATCAATCTGAAGATTAGCAAGAATCTTTACGCGCGCCACAAGAATCGGTTCAATAATTTCATTTAAACTCAAAACTTCTTGCAATACTCCATCAACACGAAAACGAACTAAAATCTCTTTTTTTGCAAGAGGCTCAAAATGAATATCCGAAGCATTAAGAGAAACCGCATGATTCAAGATTGCATCAAGAATTGAAGTAATTGAAACCGTCTCTGCAAGCTTTGCAAGGTCTGCTGTTCCTGAAATGGAAAGAAAATTTTCAACATTTTCAGAAACAACCTTCGCAAATGTTCCCCCAATTTGTTTTTTATATTGTTTGAGTGCAAATCGCAAACTTTGTGAAGTAGTAAAATGAACCTCAATCCACATTCCTAACTTTGCACGAAGATACTCAATAACCTCATAATTTTTTGGATCAGTAGTAGCAACACGCACTATCTTTTTTGTTTTATCAAATTCATACGCAACGATACTGTTTGTTTTTGCATATGTTTCAGGAATCAATTCGATTATATCTTTTGGAATTACTACTCCAAGCAAATTAATTATTGGAACAGAAAAATAGGGTTCCAATAGCTCCCCTAAATAATCTTCGGTAATGTCTCCTCTTCCAATCAAGACATTAATAAGTGACTGACCAGAACGAAATGACTCTTCTTGTGCACGCAAAAAAGCCTCCTCGGTTACCACCTCAGAAGCGAGAAGAAGTTCTTTTAATTTCGCATCGGTAATGTGCATCTATATATAAGTATAACTGACCAGATACAACCCACAACTAAAGACTTGGGGAAAAAACAAACCCGCCATTTATGAGGGGCGGGTTGTTTAAAATTCATTAATTTAAAAATCGTTTGTTGAAGGAAGAATTGTTAAATCAGTTCCCACTTCATATAACGTCGCATTGTTTCCTCCGTCTTTTGAACCACGGTTGTCGTTAGTGGTATATTCAGTACTTTCAAGTTTTGCGTCAATCTCATACGTTAATGGAGATTTCTTACATGCGTAACGATACATGAGATCAGCATTTGTTACCGCAGAAACAGTTCCAATTGTATTTGTAGGATCAAGTGGAAGATTCGAAATTGGAGATCCGCCAATTATTCCATTGAAGTTTACAGGAATCCAACCAGTTCCATCGGTAACGGTTGATGCTGCTACTGTTGCTGATTGCTGCCATGATGTTCCCGCTTGTGTCCATCCTGATGGTGGTGTTGCATCCGAAATTGTTGCTACCGCAGTTGGCACGCTTACCCAAAGTTCTTCATTTGCTCCCGTTCCCCCGTCACATTTGTCATTTATTGTTCCACCCGTTCCATCAAGCTGAGGACTAGAAGTAGTAGTAAGATACATTCCGAATGCTGACTTCATTGTTGCAAGATCGGAAATACGCTGTGAATCGCGCGACTTCTGTAGTGTCTCAGTTGGATTGATAACAATAACC
>VMEM01000001.1 GCA_007375535.1 Parcubacteria group bacterium LiPW_41
TTCACGTTCTGCCCTCCTGGACCACCCGCACGACAAAATGTTACCTCTAAATCTCCATCACGAACCTCAACCGCTTTCGCTTCAACAATTGGAAGCACCGCAACTGACGCAGTAGAAGTGTGAATTCTTCCCTGCCTTTCTGTTGATGGAACGCGTTGTACTCGATGCACTCCTGATTCGTTTTTAAATGCTTCATATGCTCCTTGCCCTTTAATTTCGGCAACGAGTGTTTTATATCCTTTTGCGCCTGATTCTGATGCATCAACAATAGAAAAATTCCATCCTTTTTTAAGGGCATATTTTTGATACATACGCACCAAGTCACCAGCAAATAATGATGCCTCGTCTCCCCCCGCTCCCGCACGAACCTCCATAACTATTTTATTTACATTTTGTACATCAGCCATATCGTTCTTAATCTACCAACAAAACAACTTATAGACAAGCTTTAAATATATTTGATGTTATAATTTGTTCATGTCAGATCGCCCAACATTTCCTATAGGAATAAACATTTTTGTTATTAGAGACGGGAAATTGTTATTCGGTAAACGCAAAGGCAGCGGCGGTGAAGGTATGTGGGGTCTCCCTGGCGGACACTTGGAGATGAAAGAAAATATGATTGATGCTGCTGCTCGAGAGCTCAAAGAAGAAACCTCTCTCGAATGTACAAATTTTTCATTTACTAATATTGTGAATGACAACGGCCCCGACAATGTGCGTCACTATATTCAAGTAGGGTTTATTGCTGAAAACTTTTCTGGTGAGGTTAAGATCATGGAACCGGAATATTGTTCCGAATGGCGCTGGTTTCCGCTCAATTCACTTCCAGAAAATATATTTTTTGCCCACACAAAACAAATAGAATTATTTATTAAGAAACAACAATTTGGAGATAATGCATCTTAAAAAATAAAAACTCCCGCAATAGCGGGAGTAATATATTAAGATCTTAAGACTAAACACACGACATACATCATAAGTGTACCTGGAACTGCAAAGAACATTCCACCAAATGTTAGAATCATAAAAAATCTAAAGAAAATTTTCCTTTTTTGTCTAACGAGAAAGTAAGACAAAGAAAGAAGGCTTCCTAAAAAAATCAATGAAATACCACCAAGTAATGTAGTTGAAGGAAGTGATCCAAAGCTCAACATGTCATAATTCTTGAGATTCAAAGCATATAACGTTCCCCCAAGTACAAAACAGCAGAATAAAATAAGAAGATGATATACGTAAAAAACTTTTTTATCTAGACCTTCCTGTCCCCAAAAACCATATTTCATTTCTCACCCCCTCTCTTTTTTTTCGCTTCCATTTCATCTTCAAGTACCTTTTTTATTTTTTGTGTTTCTTCAAGAAGAATCCCCCGCTTTGCATATTCGTATTCAAACGTTCCCTTCTTAAACAAAAAACTCTTTGCAATAATTAGGTCTTGCTTCGAAAAATCAAAGAGTCCTTGAGGAGAATAAACACCGACACTGTCAGTGTTCGCCGAATCAACCAAAACAAAAGATTCTTCAATAAATAGAAGATCATTTTTTTCAATCTTTCCAATCGAGGAACTATCCAATCTTATCCATTGAATTCCGCCCTTTTCTATATCCTTCATTTCGCTTTTTATCTCTTTCTCCAAATCACACGCCTGCTGGTATGGTGTTTTGTATGTTAGAAATAAATACAAAAATCCGAAAACAATCGCACCAAGAATTAACCAAGTGACATTATTTTTTGAATTCATTTTCTCTCCTTTTTAAGTTGTGAATGATGAAACTATAATAAACCAAATCTTTGATTTAGTCAATTTATATGCTGTTTTTTGAGACACTACAACACCTCTTCAATGCGAAGTAGCTGGTTATATTTTGCAACACGTTCACTACGCGAAAGCGATCCTGTTTTTATGAAGTCAGCTCCAATTCCTACCGCAAGATCCGCAATAGTTGTATCCTCTGTTTCCCCAGAACGATGAGAAATAATAATTTTATATCCAGCATCCCGCGCGACACGAATTGTTTCAAATGTCTCAGTAACTGTTCCGATCTGATTCAATTTTATAAGTATTGCATTTGCTACTTTCTTTTCTATTCCTCTTTTTAAACGCTTCTCGTTGGTGACAAATAAATCATCTCCAACAATTTGTATCTCTTGCCCCATCTTCTTTGTAAATGCCTCATACCCATCCCAATCATCTTCTGCAAGTCCATCTTCAATTGAAATAAGTGGATACTTCTTTTTCCATTCTGAATAAAGTTCAATTAACTCTGCGCTCGTAAACGATTTCTTTTCAGAATCAAACGTATAAATAGTATTTGAGAATAATTCAGACGCCGCAACATCGATTGCAAGTGAAACATCTTTTCCTGAAACGTAACCCGCGCGCTCAATCGCTAAAACAAGAAGTCGCAATGCCTCTTCATTTGAAGGAAGTGAGACCGAGAATCCCCCCTCGTCTCCCACAGCAGTTGAAAACCCCTTTTCTGCAAGAATTGATTTTAATGCATAAAATATTTCTGATCCGCAACGCAACGATTCTCTGTATGTACGAATTCCATTTGGAACAATCATAAATTCCTGTATATCAGTTGATTGCATCGAATGCTTTCCTCCATTCAACACATTCATCATTGGAATTGGCATTTTCTTCTCGCTATAAAATGGTGCAATCTCATTAAAGTATTCAAATAATGGAATTCCATGTGCAAGTGCCGAAGCATGAGCAAACGCAAGAGAAACACCAAGAATGGCATTTGCACCCAATCGTTCTTTTTGTTCGGTACCATCAAGCGCACATAATGTTTTATCAAGTGTCCCCTGGTTCCATTCTCTTCCTACGAGTGCAAGTCGTAACTCACTATTGATGGAATGAATGCAATTCAAAACCCCCTTTCCGTTATATCGCTTATTATCTCCGTCTCTCAATTCATGCGCCTCGTAACTTCCTGTTGATGCTCCAGAAGGAACGGAAGCCCTCCCAATAAATCCACCACTGATTGTTAGTTCAACTTCAACTGTTGGAACGCCACGCGAATCAAGTATTTCACGCGCATACATCTTCTCAATAGTCCGCATCGTTATCTCCATAATAAATATATTATACACGTGAATTACTAATATTTAAAAAGGTCGAAAAAAGAAGTATAATATGCGCGATATGACCTCAAGAAGTAAAAACTTGTCTGACATCCGAGGCATACAAACACGTTTTCTTCCAAAGCTAAAAAAACTAGGAATAGAAACAGTAAAAGATTTACTTCTCTATATTCCAATCCGATATGAAGATTTTTCAAAAATTTACACCATTGAAGATCTCATTCCAAATCAGGAAGCAACTATAACAGCGGAGGTGCTTTCAATCCAATCACGCAACACGTGGAAAAGAAATTTGTATTTAGTTGAAGCAGAGCTTCAAGATACCACCGGCACCATTCGAGCAACGTGGTTCAATCAGCCATACATAAAAAATATCTTAGCCCCAGGCCGTCGTGCCAATTTTGCGGGGAAAGTAACTCAATCAAAGAAGACAGGAGAAATATATCTATCAAATCCCACCTATGAACTTGTAAGTGAACACATGAATCACGAGACAAGGCACACTGGACGCATTATCCCTATCTATAAAGAAACAAAAGGCCTCACTTCAAAAGGCATCCGCTTTCTCATCCAGCCAGCACTCAAAGAAGAAATTGATATTCCTGATATTATTCCAAACTCAATACAAAAAACACTTGAGCTTCCCGACGTCCAAACTGCAATACAAACAGTTCACTTCCCAGACACAATCGAGGACGCACTTTCTGCAAAACGTCGCTTTGCATTTGAAGATTTGTTTTTACTCCAAATCGTAACACTAAGAGAACGAATGAAAATTGCCGCAAAAAAGGCACACTCAATTCAAACCGATATTTCTTTTATTAAATCTCTTCTTGAAACACTTCCCTTTGAACTTACTGAATCACAAAAACGATCATTGTGGGAAATCATTAAAGATATAGAACGCGAATTCCCAATGAATCGACTTCTCGAGGGAGATGTTGGTTCGGGAAAAACAGTTATCGCGGGAATTGCAGCACTTGCAACATCTAAATCAGGATTTCAGTCCGTGCTTATGGCACCAACCGAAATTCTCGCCCAGCAACATTACCGAACACTCACAACACTTTTCAAAGAACAGGAGGTAAACATTCTTTTGCTCACAGGAAGCGAAGCGCGTATGCGATATGATTCAGATCTTGAATCTATACTCACAAAATCTGAAGCAAAAAAAGCAATTGAAAATGGATCGGCATCAATTATTATCGGCACACATGCACTTATCCAAAAAGGAATAACATTCAAACACCTCGCACTCGTCATTGTTGATGAGCAACACAGATTTGGGGTTGAACAACGAGCAACACTTGAACGTGAAAAAACATTTGCGCCACATTTTCTTTCAATGACCGCAACACCAATCCCCCGAACGCTCTCACTCACCTTGTTTGGAGATTTGGATATCTCGCTCATTACCGAACTCCCAAAAAATAGGAAACCAATTATTACAAAAGCAATTCCAGACACAGAGCGAACAACCGCATACAATCAAATTCGAGCAGAAATAAAAAAAGGAAGACAAGCATTCGTTATCTGCCCTCGCATCAAACCAACTGAAACTGAAGGACCACTCTCTGCGCGTGAAGAGCAAATGCTCTCCATAAAAACGGTAACGGAAGAATATGAAAAACTCTCAAAACACGTTTTCAAAGAGTTCGCCGTAGGAATGGTACACGGGAAACTCACACCAAAAGAAAAAGAACAGATAATGAAATCATTTGCAAAAAATGAGATACAAATTCTTATTGCAACTTCAGTGGTTGAGGTGGGTGTCGACATTCCTAATGCAACCATAATGATGATTGAGGGGGCCGATCGATTTGGACTTGCACAACTTCACCAATTTAGGGGACGAGTAGGACGAGCAGAACATCAGTCATATTGTTTTCTATTTTCTCAAGGAAATTCCGACGCAACAAAAAAACGATTAAAAGCAATAGTCGAGGCAAAAAATGGATTTGAACTTGCAGAATATGATCTTCGTCTACGTGGACCTGGAGAATTTTTGGGAACCTCACAAACAGGAATGCCTGACATTGCAATGAAAGCAATTCAAAATCCAGACCTAGTAAAAGAGGCCCGAACACTCGCATACAAAACACTTAAATCAAACCCAACACTCTCCGAAAATTCAGCACTAAAAGAACGCCTCATTCAATTTGAAAAAGAAATCCACTTTGAATAAATCCCGCTAGTCCATGGACTAGCGGGATTTTATTATCTCATCTTTACTCCAAATCGTTTCTGTAAAATCTGAATTATTTCTTTCATTATCTCATCAACTTCTTCCCCTTTTAAGGTTCTCTCCTCTGACTGAAAAATAATTCGAAGTGTTATGCTCTGCAAGTTAGCCCACTTTTCATCAACATATTCATCAAGTAAATCAACATCTTTTATAAGTGAGTTCGAAAGGATTATCTCTTCGATAAGCTCTCCAATGCGGACATCAAGATTGGTGAACATCGAGACATCCCGAACTACCGATGGAAACTTTTCAATCTCTCTATATCCAAACGATCCCCCTTGTACAGAAAGAAGTGCATTTAAATCTAACTCAATAAATGATACGTTCGATCGATTAAAACCAAGGAACCCAATTATCTTTTTCCCCGATTCAATTTGCAACGCTTTCTCAAAAAAGAATGTTTGTGATTTTGATTTAACTTCAGCCATTTTAAAATCAGAAATACCCATTCCTTTTAATATAAAATCTGTAATTCCTTTTATTTCAGAGAATGTTTCTCCATTCTTTCTTCCAATAACAATTCCTGCGTGAAGAGATTCAGAATACTCACCCTTCTCTGTTTTTATAAATACATCCCCAACTTCAAACGCGCGAACTTCATCATAAAATCTAAAATTATCTTCAACATTTTTTGAGAGTCCTAACAATAACGATGGACGAAGATATTGTGACTCTGCGCTTGGTGGATTTATAAGTGAAATTGCCTCACCTTGATACGTAAGCCCAAGCTCAAGCACATCACGAGAAATAAACGAGTGATTGTACACCTCATTACACCCAAACGCCCGCAATATCCCACGAATTTTTTCTTTTGCGATAACACTCTGATTTTCTTCTGGAGAAAGTAGAGATGTCCTTGGAGCCACTACAGGAATATTTTGGTACCCGACAATACGAGCGACCTCCTCCGCTAAATCCTCTGGAGTCTCAATATCAGTGCGAAGTGCTGGAACTTCCCATAAATTCTTTTTTGTATTTTTAAATCCAAGTCGAACCAAACATGTTGCCGCCTCTTTTTCTGAGAGCTTCGTTCCAAGTAACTCATTACATTTTGAAATATCAAATGCAAGAATTTTCTTCTGAATTTTATGCGTAAGAGAGTCAAATCTATCCCCTACTTTTGCTTTTGCGATTTCCTTCAATAAAAATGCGGCACGTGAAAGTGCAATTGCAGGTAGTTCAATGCTAAGTGTATGAACAAATCGTTGTGATGCATCTGTCGAAAGATTTATTTTTTTTGTTGTTTTATAAATTGATACTGGGTTGAAATTCGCTGCTTCTACAATAATCCTTCGGGTATTTGAAGAAACCTCACACCCAATACCACCTTTTATTCCTGCAATAACAAGAGGTTTCTCACTATCAGCAATGAGTCCAATTGATGGATCGAGTGAATAACGAATCGCATCAAGAGAAACCAATTCTTCTCCCTTCTTTGCGCTACGTATGTTGATAACGGGTTTTTTCTTCGGAGACAGAAGATCATAATCAAACGCATGCATTGGTTGCCCCGTTTCCATCATTACATAGTTCATTACATCAACCACATTATTTATTGGGCGCATTCCTGCAGAAACAAGTGCATCTTTGAGCCATTTTGGTGATTCCTTAATCATCAACTCATCAAAATATTGCGCACAGTAGCGAGGACAAAATTCTTTGTTTTCAGCTCTCACACTAAATTGCTTTGGTGTTTTTGTAACTTTTGATTCAAGAAGTTTAACTTCTTTTACTTTTTTTGAATTCAAAATCGCAGAAAGTTCTTTTGCAATTCCAATGTAGGAACCCGCATCAGAATATCGATTTGGTGGAAGCTTTACCTCAATAAGCGCTCCCCCAGCATCTTCTGCTTCAAACGCATACATCGAAAGTAAATCAATAACCTGTGATTTAGTTTTGATTTCTGGCAAAAAAGTTTTTAGAACTGGAAATGAAAGTTTCATATATATTATCTGAAATTTTTTGTAAATCGGACGTCACCTGAATAAAACAATCGAATATCGGGAACTCCATACTTTATCATCGCAAGACGATCAAGCCCCATACCAAATGCAAATCCCTGAACTTGGGTATGATTGTATTTCACCCCATCAAATACATTTCGGTGTACCATTCCAGCACCCATAACTTCCAACCACTTCCCCCCCTTAAGACGAATGTCTACCTCAATTCCTGGTTCAACAAACGGGAAATAACTTGGACGATAACGAAATTCAATTTTTTGTTTAAAGAATTTTTTGAAAAATGTCTCAATGATAAATTTTAAATTCGCGAGCGTAATATCTGGACCAACCATCAATCCCTCAATTTGATAGAAATTTATCTCATGTGAAGCATCAGTTGCTTCATATCGAAAACAGCGTCCAGGAACAATAATTTGAAATGGCGGGTTGTGTGATTCCATATAACGCGCTTGCACAGGACTTGTGTGTGTCCGCATAAGCAATCCATTTGTCCCTTCTTTTTTCACCCATAACGTATCCCACATATCTCGCGCAGAATGTCCCGCAGGAATATTCAATTTATCAAAATTATATGTCTCTTTCTCAAGCTCTGGACCCTCGACAATAGTAAAGTTCAATGACGAAAATATAGTTCGAACTTCTTTATCTACTTTTGTAAGTGGGTGAAGATGACCAGAAGCAATTCTCTTTCCTGGTTTTGTTACATCAAATCTATTTTTTTTCTCCTCTTCGCTCCTTTTTATTTTTTCTATCTTTTCTTCAAGTTCGTGTTCAAGAAGTTGGTGCAATTCGTTTGCCGCTGTTCCAATGGTCCTCTTTTCTTCTACCGACATATCCTTAAGAGACTTTAAAACCTCAATAAGCTTCCCCTCTTTTCGTCCTAAGTATTTTATCCGCACTTTCTCACACGCCTCCTGTGTTGATGCTTCTTTTATTTCCTTTATTGCTTCAATTCGTAGTTGTTCAACGCTCATATAATCTATTCTTCCCATTATATCCCGAAATATCGAGAGAGAAAAGTTTCTTGCAGAGGTCTATCCATTCTGGTACTATGCATCTGCGGGAGAGAGCGGTGGTTGCTCGTCAGGCTCATAACCTGAAGGCCGTTGGTTCGAATCCAACTCCCGCAACAAGTTGTGGTTATAAACCAACTGCTTGGTTTATAAGTTGGTTCGAAGGGCGGAGCGTTGTGCGAGTAGTAACGAGCACCGCGAGCCCGGGCTCGAAACAATTGCGAGCGACGGCGAGCAATTAGTCGAGAGGAATCCAACTCCCGCAACAAGACAAAAACCATTAAATGGTTTTTTCTATTTTTGAGGACTAGGATAGCGAATCAAGGCAATAATTTGGTATAAACTTGGCGAATTAAGTAAAATAATATATAAATGAATAAACGGCAGGGTAGCTCAGCTGGTTAGAGCGTGGGACTCATAAGCCCAAGGTCGTGGGTTCGACCCCCACCCCTGCTACTTGAAAATTGGTTTTTCTTTTTTGGGGTCGAAGAGTATTTGAGCGCGCGAACGCGAAAAGTGAGTGGAACGAACGGCAGCGAAAAACTCGGGCTCCGAAGGAGGAGCGAAAGCGACGGGTGAGGAGGACCCCCACCCCTGCTACTAGTAGGAAACACCATTGGTGTTTTTTATTTAGAAATTCCATTAAATACAAATCTCTAGTATTCTCAATATATATGACAGAACAACAAAAACTTCAAATTATTGAAATTGCCAAAAAACAAATTGGAAAACCATATGTTTTTGGAGCACACGAAGCAGAAGAAGGAGAGGTTTTCGATTGTTCATCATTTGTACAATTTGTTTTTTCTTCAATAGGAATCGATCTACCACGAAGCAGCATCTTACAAGCAGGAGACGAAAAAGGAAAAGAAATAACGCTTGGATCAGAACTAGAAGTCGGCGATCTTTTATTTATGCGTGGAGTACGCGGATATTATCGTGATTCATTTTTTGGTGGAAGAGAATTATATATTGGACATGTTGGTATCTATCTAGGAAACAATAAAATTATCCACGCACAAGCACATAAGGAACCACACGGAGTAATCGTAGAAACAATTGAAGAATTGGAAAAAGAGAAAAATTATAAAATCAATTTAGTTAAACGATTCTAATAATGAAAAAAGTTCCTCAATATTCACAATTCCTTGATGTAACAAAAAAGGGATGGAAAATACGTGCATGCGGAGTTGCTTCACTTGCAATGGTCCTTGATCATTACAAAAAAAATAAAAAAACATCAATCGATAAACTTATTGATTATGGGGTTTCTATTGGAGCACATAATAAAGAACTTGGATGGATACACTCAGGAATTGTAAATATTGCAAAACATGAAGGATTCAAAGGAGAACGCTACGACTGGAGAGATATAGACGCAAACATTTCATTTAATAAAATGAATGAATATTTAAAGAACGGACCGATCATTGCCTCGATTCATAAAAACTTTAATCCAAAGAATTCAGGACACCTAGTTGTTGTCACATCAAAAAATAAATCACACATCACTATCCACGATCCAATTGCTCGGAAACGAGAACAAATAAAAAGGGAAATACCAATAGACGTATTCCTTACTGGGTGGAAGAAGCGAATTGTTGTTGTCCGTCCAAAATCAAAAAAGATTTGCGAATGCAAAAAAGGAATGATACAATAGGTTTGTTCTAATAATTGCGGTGGTAGCTCAGCTGGTTAGAGCGCTGCCCTGTCACGGCAGAGGTCGAGGGTTCAATTCCCTTCCACCGCGCAGACAAAAAACATTCGTAAGAATGTTTTTTTGTTTGTTGGTGGAAGCGAGCCAACTGCTTGGCTCGCGTAGGGAATTGAAGCCCGGAGCGTTGTGTGAGTAGTAACGAACACCGCGAGGGCGGGCCCGTAGACAATTGCGAGCGACGGCGAGCAATTAGTCGGAGTGGCAATTGCCTTCCACCGCGCAGACAAAAATATCGCCCCTTACTAGGGGCGATATTTTTATTCTTTTTCGTACTCCTTTCCTACCGCAAACAAATCTGCCTCATGAAAATGTTTCCCAATAAGCTGAAAGTTCACCGGTAATTCCCCACTCCCCACAGCAAACTTTTTTACTGGAATTGAGATTCCTGGAAGTCCTGCAAGGTTCACTGGAATAGTGAAAATATCCGAAAGATACATAGAAAGTGGATCATTTGTCTTCTCTCCAAGCTTGAATGCTGGAGTTGGTGTAGTTGGTGTTAATATAACATCAACTTCATCAAACGCTTTTGCAAAATCTTGAGATATAAGCGTTCTTACCTTCTGTGCTTTTGAATAATATGCATCGTAATATCCAGACGAAAGTACAAACGTTCCAAGCAAAATTCTTCGTCGTGATTCCTTTCCAAATCCAACGCCTCGCGTTTTTATATATAGATCTTTAAGGTTCTCTACATCTTTTTTAATCTCACTCACTCCCAAATACCGAACGCCATCAAGACGCGCCAAGTTTGTTGAAACCTCTGCTGGCATAATTATGTAATATGTCGACAATGCGTATTTTGTGTGTGGTAACGAAATTTCTTTAAATGAAAAACCAAGCTTTTTTAACCTCTCTATTGCATCACTTATATATTTCGAAACATATGGATCAATTCCTTCAATAAAATATTCTTTCGGAATTCCAATAACCATTTTCCTTTCTTCCCCTATCGGTTTTGATCTCAATTCTTTTTTCTCAAAAGTAGTCGCGTCGTGTAAATCTTTTCCACGAATTGCATTAAAAAGAATTTCTGAGTCAGAAACGGTTTTTGAAAATGGTCCAATTTGATCAAGACTCGATGCCATTGCAACAATTCCAAAACGAGACACCGCTCCATATGTTGGTTTCATTCCCACTACACCACACAAGGCCGCAGGCTGCCTGATTGACCCACCGGTGTCCGATCCGAATGATCCAAGTGTTGCACCACACGCAACCGAAACCGCAGACCCACCAGACGAACCACCGGAAACACAGGTTTTATTATGAGGATTTTTCACTGGACCAAATGCGGAATTTTCGTTTGAAGAACCCATAGCAAACTCATCCATATTTGTTTTTCCAACAATTGTTGCGTTAAGTCCTTTTAATTTCTCAGCAACCCACCCATCATAACTTGCAACATACTCACTTAATATTTTTGATCCAGCGGTAGTAACCGACCCCTTCAAGAGCATGTTATCTTTCAGGGCAATTGGAACTCCACCAAGCAACGGCACATTTTCGCCGCGCGCGATCATTGCGTCTATTGTATCCGCAGAACGGATTGCATCCTCTTTTGTAAAAGAAATAAATGCATTCAAATCCTTGTTTTCTTCTATCGCTTTGTAACTTTCATCCATTGCTTCGCGCGCAGAAAATTCTTTTGCACACAACGCATCGTGAAATTCTTGTATTGTTAGGTTTTTGATATCCATATTATTTTTCAAATACTGGTGGCACTTTCAATAAATTCCCCTCTCGATCAGGAAATGATTGAATTACAAGATCTTTTTCAACTCGCAATTCACCATTTCTATCATCCCTCAATTCATTTACCGTAAGTGATCCACCCGTCTTTGGAAGAATTGCATCAGTGTTTACCTCTTTTAATTCGTCAAAATAAGACAAGATACCCTCTAAATCTGAGACAAGTGCTTCTTTTTCTTCTTTTTGAAGTCCAATACGGGATAAATCTGCGAGATGTTCAATTTCTTTTTCGGAAATATGAGTCATATACACACTCTAATGAAGAAAATGACACAACGCAACACCAACCCAAAGATATAGCCAATGAGGTATAATGACCGTATGAAGCTACATTGTATTACAAGAACGGTAGTGGGAAAGGGAGTGAAAAAACTACGCACGACAGGACAAATTCCAGCAGAACTTTTTGGAAATCACATAGAAAACAGACATCTCTCAATCGACATAAAAGAATTTGCGCGGATTAATAAACTTGCAGGAACACATGGAGTTGTTGAGTTAATAATTGATAAAGAGGCACCAATTAATGTGCTTATCACAGATGTAATAGAAAACCCATATGAACGGATGCCTCTTTCGATTGGCCTCCACGCGATTCGAATGGATGAAAAAATTCATACATATATTCCAATAGTATATGAGGGAGAATCACCAGCAACAAAAGACGGACTTCCAATTATAAAACTCATAGACGAGGTTGAAATTGAGGCTCTTCCTAAAAATGTCCCAGAATCAATTATTGTTAAACTTTCAACACTTACAGAAAAAACACCAAAAGTTCACATAAAGGATCTTTCTGTTCCAAAAAATGTGAAAATATTACATGCAGACCCGGATCAGGTTGTGGTAACAATTGGAGAAAAATCAGAAGAAGAGACAAAGGAAGTAATTCAGGATGTGATCGAAGAGAAAGTAACAAACCAACCAGAATAGGAGTTTTATATAGAGAAAGAAGTGTTTTCCATTAGATGTTTATATGTCTAGTAAGGATTTTGTTTGCACGAGATTTAACGATATACTTAATTAATAGAAATGAAGCGCAGATTGTACACCGTTTGGATATATATAACGATCATCATTCTTGTTGGTCTTTTTGTTATATCTCCAAAAGCAAATGTACGCGCAGAAGGAGATGATTCAATAACCGCTCAACAATCACAGATTGTTGATAAACAAACAGAGCGTGCAGAACTCGAACGCCAACTTGCGGAGCTCGAAAAAGAAATCGAAGATAATCAAAAGAAAATTTCTGAATACCAGAAACAGGGAAAAAGTTTGTCGGGAGAAATATCGACACTTAATGCAAAGATAAACAAAATAACCTTGCAAATAAAAGGAATAAATTTGAATATAGCAAAACTCGGACAAGAAATAACCGAAACACAGAAAAACATAAACAATACCGAGAACAAGATAGATGGGAACAGAGAAGCTCTCGCAAAAGGAATACAAATGCTCCACGAGTCGGATCAAGAACGTATGTTTAACATTCTCCTTTCACATGAAAAGCTTTCCGATTTTTTTGGGAACTTGAACGATATTGTGTTAATGCAGGAGGGAGTAAAATCAAAACTCGAAGAAACGAAGAAGCTTCGCCAAGAACTTCTAGAACAGAAACAACAACTATCAGATGAGAAGCAGGATGTGGAAAATTTGAAAGCAATACAACTTGCTCAACAAAAAGCCGCACAAAGTACAAAAACACAAAAAAATACCCTATTAAAAGATACCAAAGGAAAAGAATCTGAATATCAGAAAATATTAAAAAAGACACAAGAAAGTGCTGCTCAAATACGAAGTAGAATATTCGAATTGCTGGGCGGTGGAGAACTAACATTCGAAAAGGCATACAACCTTGCAAAAATAGCAGAGGGCGCATCAGGTGTGCGTGCCTCACTTATTCTTGCAATACTAAACCGAGAATCATTACTTGGAAAAAACGTTGGGCAGTGTACTTATCAGAAAGCAATGCATCCAACACGCGACATTCCATATTTCCTCGAGCTCACAAAACGACTTGGTGTTGATCCAGAAAAAGTAAAAGTTTCCTGCGCAAACCAACATGGTGCATACGGAGGAGCAATGGGACCAGCTCAATTCATTCCATCGACATGGAAGATGTATGAGGCAAAGATTTCTGCAGTAACTAAAAGCTCCCCTCCTAACCCATGGAACAATTCAGATGCATTTACCGCAACTGGTGTATATATAGCCGACTTAATGAATACATCCGCATGTATTAATTATGGGAATCAAATTCCAGCCGAAAAAACAAAACTAAGAGAACGCTGTGCGGCCGCAATGTACTATGCTGGAGGTCGTTGGTACACCTACCGCTTCTGGTATGGAGAACCAGTGGTAACAAAGGCAGACCAATACGACAAAGATATCGATGCCATTAAATAAAAAACTGCTAAGTTCTTGGACTTAGCAGTTTTTTATTTAATAAGTTTAAGAAATTCCTTTTCTGAAAGAATTGGGATGTTTAACTCATTGGCCCTCTTTAATTTTGACCCAGGATTTTCCCCAACTATAACGAATGTTGTGTTTCGAGAGACAGACTCAGAAATAGTTCCACCGAACATATTTATTATTTCCTTCGCTCTGTCTCGTGAGAGCCCCTCAAGGGTCCCAGTTATTACAAAAGTTTTCGATGTGAACTTTCCAACTTTCTTTTTAGAAGGAATGATGGAAACACCATATTTATGAAATTTTTGTAATAATGCAATATTTTTTTCGCTTTGAAACCACTTAATAATACTCTCAGAGACCTTCGGTCCAACATCTTGAATTTCCTCCCACTCTTCTTTTTTTATTTTCGGATATTTTTTTATGAGCTCTAATATAGAAGACACAGGAAATCGCTCACTAATCACTCGAGCCGTTTCTTCCCCAACATGAATAATACCAAGCGCAAAAATAAAACGAGCTTGCTGAACTACCTTCTTTTGGTTAATTTCTTTTATAATATTTTCTGCAGATTTTTCCCCAAATCGTTCTAATACCTTTATATCTCCCTCAGTAATAGAAAAGATATCTCCCGCATCAACGATGAGTCCCTCATCAAGGAATCTATCAATAATCTTTGCCCCCAGTCCACGCATATTAAGCGCATATCGAGAAACAAAATGATACAAAGATTCTTTATGTCTCGCACCACACCGTTCATTTGAACATTGATGAAATACACCATTCATAACAACTTTTGATCCATCAATCGGACATAGTTTAGGCATAGAAAACACCCGCTCTTTTCCTGTTCGAAGTTCCTTTATCACGCGTATTATCTTCGGTATAACATCTCCCGCCCTACTTATCACCACAGTATCTCCAATCTTTAATCCCAAACGTTCTATTTCATCCGCATTGTGAAGTGTTGCATGCGTTATTATTGTTCCTCCGACAGATACAGGTTTTAGATCTGCAACCGGGGTAAGAACACCAGTCCTACCGACTTGTATTCTAATGTTTTCAATTATTGTTGTTGCTTCCCGAGGTGTAAATTTGTATGCAATTGCTCCACGTGGTATTTTTCCAATTATTCCCAAAGAATCAAACAGCCGCGCATCGTTTAAAAGAACTACAATTCCGTCAATTTCGTATTCTAATTTTTCTCGTTTTTGCTCCCAATTATTTCTTATTTTTATGACCTCATTTATATCTTTTGCACACACGTTATGTTTGTTTGTAGTAAAACCCCACGAAGCAAGTGCTTTGTGTTTTTCTTCGTGTGTAGAAAACTGCTTCTCTGCGTCCCCTACAATATCATACTGAAATGACTCTAATTTCCTTGACGCAGTGATTTTTGGATCAAGCTGTCTAAGAGAGCCTGCTGCAAGATTTCTTGTGTTTGCATATATCTTTAATCCATTCTTCTTTTGTTCAGCATTTACTCGCTCTAATTCTTTTTTGGTAAGAAATATTTCACCCCTCACAATAAGCTCATCTGGAATTTGAATAGTTCCCAACTGCATTAGTTTTTGTGGAATAGACTTAATTGTTGAAATATTTTGAGTTACATCTTCTCCAATCTTTCCATCACCCCGAGTAGATGCACATACAAGGAATCCCTTTTTATAAATGAGTTCTATAGCAAGTCCATCGATTTTTAATTCACAATAATATTCCTTTTTTTCCAATGATTCTTTTGTGATTTTGAGGAAATTTGAAAGCTTTTCAACCCACTCCTTCATCTCATCTTCATCAAATGCATCTTGGAGGGAGAGCATTGGATACTCATGTTTTACCTTTGTAAATTTTTCAAGAGGAACACCGCCAATACGATGAGTTGGGGAATTTTCTGAGGTAATATTCGGATGTTTTTTTTCTAATCCTTCAAGTTCTTCCTTTAGAGCATCAAACGCCGCGTCTGAAATTTCAGGGTCATCAAAAGTATAGTATCGCGACTGATGATACTCTATGGTCTTTCGAAGTTTTTCTATGCGGTCGTATAGCTCTTTTTTCTCCATATTAGTTACCCGAAGCAGTGATGATTGTATAATCAAGCACTCTTTCTGCCCGAACCGTAGTTCCTTTTGAAAGGATAAAAATTCCTTTTACTGTATCCTCTACTCCTGGTTGTGGCTTGCAAGAATCTATTTTTGTTTTATCAGTAGGATCTACAAAGCAAGAAAGCTCTGCTTTTGATGATGCAAGCGACTTACACTGTGCTGGATTGCTACAATCATCATTCGTTTTTCCCAACATCTGCGTATCCGCTGATTTATCACAGTATGTATCAATATCATTACCTTCGTGATTTTCTCTATAATAGCAATATATCGCATTTTCTATACCAGTATCTGCTGCATAAAAAGCTGCAGCTGTTTGCCCTGCGTCTCCTGCTTGTCTAATTTGAAAAAATAATACAAACCCTGCAATTGCGGTTGCAGAAAGAAGTGCACCACCGATAAGTACAGTGCTTAAAATCATAACCTGTCCTTCTTTTTTTCTTACATTGATTTGCATTGATAAGGGTCCCCCTTCATATCAATAGGGAGTATTCGCGACGTAACTGTGGTCTGCACATTTATTGCTTCCTCCGGTTTATCCATACCAACACCTTTTGGAACTGCTGAAATAACTATTGTGATTCTCCACGGCTGACACTTATCCTTCTGATTAACAATAAATGTTGCATTTTTTATTACTACATCCGTTGGCGTTATTTGTGTCGATTGTGCGGCCGTTCTTACTATCTTGTCTCCATCAAACGAATAGGTAACATCAACAGGATTCTCTATGTCATGAGTAGCAAAACTCTTAAACGCTAATGATCCCATCGGCTGATTGTGCTGAACTATTGGAAAATCATACCCAACACGCACTTCACGCGATATTGTCTCTATTGCAGTTCCGAGTGCACTTGTTATAACAATTCGACGTGCAAGCGTTCGCTGTACCTGAAGAATGCGAGTAAACGACCCAACTGCAACCGCGAGAAAAATAACAAAAATTGCAGACGCCACAAGAAGCTCAATAACAGTAAATCCTTTTTTGTTTTCTAAAATATTTTTCTTCATATTACTATGATGGATTCTTTCTCCAATTCATAAACGTATTAGAAATTTGCACCTCCTCTTCTGTTCCACGGTTATCCCACCGAACAATCGAATATATCACAACCGCATCTCCCTGCACGTCAACCACAACACTCCTCTTAAACGGGGTCTCTATCGTTCCCTCCTCATATGAATATACTCCGCTATCAGACCGCTTTAAAAAACGGGGACTCCTTCCCCCAGTTGGGAAATAGACACAAGGAAATTCATCAACGACATCACACGAATAATCAACTTCATACATTCCTTTTTTTACTCTGTTTGTTCCATCCCACCCATTCGTTGCTTTATACAAATCAGTATCAAGTGCGTTTTTCATTATTTCTATTCCTTCAGTAGCAAGATTTGTTGCAACAAATTTATTTAATGCATCAACATTTAATTGAAATCCACGAGAAACAAGCGCAACAATACCACTGAAACTCATAACAATGAGAGATAAACCAACCATCGCTTCAATAAGAACGCTCCCTGAATTTTTCTTTAAAAGATTCATATTAATTTACTTTTTGCATTATCGATCCTCCAGCGGTGACCTCAATCTGTGGTTCATTGGGAACTCCAGCGACTTGAAGTGTAATAATCCCCGAAGCGCCCGTATCAGGAGAAAAGGTGGTCTCAAGAAACGGAGAAGAAAAATATATAAACGATGGCCCACTTTTTATAGTAACTCCTTTTTCAAGAAGGCGTGATTCAATAGTTTGATTTGTTAACACCGCAGTAGCACCAACCGCATTCGATGGGCAGGTTGTTATTTTTTCGCTTTTTGCTCTCGTTACCGCGAGCGTAGAGATAGAACCACCAGAAAGATTTACAAGAATTCCACATGTATAAACCTCAGAACCACCAGTATATCGTTGAACAGCAAGCGAGCGTGCACGAGCTAATATACTCATAACACGTTGCTGTTCGGTCGCAAGGGCAATTGTTTTTTCTGATGATCTATTAAACCCAAGAAGAGTTCCAGAAAGAATACCAATAATTCCAACTACCACAAGCATCTCAATAACCGAAAAACCACCACTATGTTGTTTTTCCTTTGGCTTTCGAGATTTCATTTCTATTATTATACCCTAAAAAGAAAGGAGAGAATATTACAAACCAAAAAGAGAAAAATAAAGCCTTAGTAAATCGTATCCAAAAAATATTACAAGAAGCACCCCAACAATAAAGAAAGGAGCGAAAGGAACCTTTTCTTTTAGGTGTTTCTTTTGAATAAGAACAAGCCCACCACTTACAATTCCTCCAATCATAAATGAGAGCATTGTGGCAAGAATAATATCTGGCCACCCAAGAAGAACCCCCAACGCAAGAGCAAGTTTCACATCCCCTATTCCAATTCCTCGCCCAAGAGTAAAAAGAACCAAAAGAATAAAAAACAATCCACCCGCAAGAAATCCAAATAAGTGCCCATACAAAAAGTTTTCAGTAGGCGAAAAAATCATCGCATAGTGACGAATGAAAGAATTGTAGAACAAAGGCAAATCATCTCGCACAAAAAAAATCAAACCAGTATATAAAACACCAACAACACCCAATAACAAATTAAGCCCATTTGGAATTATAAAATGCTTCAAATCAATAATTACCATCAAAAGAAATATACAAAACACCACAATCCACAACAATGAAATTGCATACTGCCACCATGGAGCAGAAAGAGAGAAAAACACACTATTTGAAAATCCAAAAAAATAATTTATAAAAAGTGGAACACCCAAAAAAATGCATCCTGTTAGAAACTCTACAATCGGATATTGTTTAGAAATTGAGTTGCTACACACCCTGCATTTTCCTTTTAAAAACAAAAAACTGAACAAAGGAAAAAGATCAAACCATTGAAGTGTTTGAGAGCAGGAAGGGCATCGCGACCTACCGTTTATAATATGAGGGCTCATCAATGCTTCTTTTTCGGGGTTATATCTGATTGTTACTACATTAAAAAAACTCCCAAAAAGGAGACCAAATACAAAAAGTATTAAACTTATCAAAAACATCATAATTTAAAAATTACATCGATAGGTATTTACTGGCTCTGTGGTAGTATATCCAGCATTTCCACGAGAATCAACACAATAGTAGTTTGTCATAAGATTTGGTTCTGCTCCTACTTTTACATTTACTTTTGAATAAGCAATATATGTTGTAGCTGCAGTTTGTGGACGTCGAACAACCAACTCTCCTCCAAACGCTTGAATGTCTTTCGCAAGTTTTTTTAATTCTTCATTAGAAATAGTTTCAATAGCCGTCACTCCCTCAACTATAGGCAGTGCATTATAATTTCCATTATATATGGTTTCAGCGAGTGAACGAACCTGATTAACTTCCTGAATTATACGCGAATCCCGCGCCTTGTCTCGCGCGGGGCCAAGAGAGGTGAGCAACACAGAAGAAAGTAAGCCAATTACGGCTACCACCACTAACATTTCTATAAGTGTAAACCCACCTCTTATTTTCATAAATTTAGTTGCAAGCACCACTCACCGAAGTTGAAGATGCCTTTCTCTTTCCACTACTATCAACACAATAATTTCCTCCACTTGGAAGAACTGAGGAAATAGCAAATGTTGCGCTATTTGCAGCACCAATTGTATATGTTGGATCACTTCCTGCAATAGCCTTCACATCATCAACAGCAGTTGTGCCACCAGTAAGTGCCTTAATAGCAGCCAAGTCAGCTGGATATGTATTCCCATTAAATCCGGTCTCAGCAATTGCTGCAATTTGATTCAAACCAGAAATAACACGTGTATCTCGAGCTTTTTGACGTGATGGACCAAGTGCGGTCAATACTGCCGCAGCAAGCACACCAATCATTCCGACTACGACCAACATTTCAATAAGGGTAAACCCTTTATTTTGTTTCATTGTATATTAAAAAAATTTCGACTTTTTTTGTTTATAAATTAAGTATACCACATCAACTAACTTGCACCCAATGATTGAGAAACACTGTAGAGTGGAATTAAGATTGCAGCAAACAAAATTGCAACCATGATACCAATTCCCACCATTAAGATTGGCTGTATTAGGTTTACTAAATTATCAACCGTATCCTCCACCTGACGGGTGTAGAACATGTTCACTTTCTCTAAAAGAAACTCAAGTCTTCCGGTAGATTCACCAACCGCAACAAGCTGGGAAACAAGTGGAGGAAATTCTTCCATCTCCCCAAGTGCTTGCGACAACAATTTTCCTTTTCGTACCTCATCGGCCGCTCTATGGAGTAATTCTTTGTAAACAGAATTTCCGATTGTTCGAGAGGAGATTTCAATTGCTTGCGGTATAGTGAGTCCTCCTTTTATAAGCACGCGCGCGGACTCGGAAAATCGTGCAATATATAATTTTCGAAATAATTTTCCAACTATTGGAGCGCGAAGCGTTAATTCATCAAGTACTGCCTTTCCTTCTTTTGTAGAAAAATAATCAATGATCATAAACACCACTACCACCAAAATGATAATGAACGCCCACCACCAATCAGCAAGTAATTTTCCACTTTGAAGCATTAGGGTGGTAAACATTGGAAGATCTGTTTTTGTCTCTTCAAATATTGGAGCGATTTGTGGAAGAACCATTGTCACCATAACAATTACCACTCCAATGAACAATGCAATAACAAACGCAGGATAATAAAGTGCGTTTTTTACCTTTCCAATAAGTGCTGATTGTTTTTCAAGATAATCAGCCAAAAAATCAAGAACCTCAGACAAGCGTCCTGTCACTTCAGCGGCGCGCACCATGTTAATATAAAACTCTGAAAAAACTCCCTGATGACGTTCAAGCGCCTGAGAAAGAGAAAATCCTGCAGAAACGTCATTCCCCACATCATAAATAACTTGTCTTAAGATAGGATTTGTCGTTTGTTTATATAAATTAGCCAAACTATCACTCAAAGGAACCTGAGAAGCTAAGAGAGTAGCAAACTGACGAGTAAATACCATCAAGTCTGCAGTTTTTACACGCTCAAAAAAACTCGACAGACGGCTCATGATCGAATTTTCTTTCACATATTCAACCGAAAGCACAAACAACCCATGAGTAAGCAACACATTTACTGCTGCCTCACGTGAGCTTGCTTCAACGTTTCCAACCTGTAGATCCCCCTCTTTAGTTCGAGCTTTATAGTTGAACTTCATCTTCAATAATAATTATACCACCAACAACTTAATTAGTTTCTTTCTAGTAGCAACCTTAGCTCAGCAGGATTCAAAGAGTGAGCTTCTGCCTCTTCAAGTGAAATTTCTTTTCTCTTTACTAAGTTAACAAGAGAACGATTCAACGACATCATTCCCTCTTGCACGCTGGTCTCAATAACCAAATCGATTTGATATATCTTTTTCTCACGAATCAAGTTCTTCACTGCAGAATTT
Organism: Parcubacteria group bacterium LiPW_41; assembly: GCA_007375535.1. Lineage (GTDB taxonomy): Bacteria > Patescibacteriota > Minisyncoccia > UBA6257 > GWB1-50-10 > LiPW-41. The sequence continues at coordinate 21,716 of VMEM01000001.1, forward strand.
GTAAGCATTATTTCTGTTGCGGGAATTCTTCCTCCACCAAGACGAGGAATAAGACGCTGTGAAACAATTGCCACAAGCGTAGAAGCAAGTTGGGATACCACCTGACCCTGTTGTTCTGGAGGAAATGAATCAATAATACGATCTATTGTTTGTGATGCAGAATTAGTGTGAAGCGTTGAAAAAACAAGGTGACCAGTTTCAGACGCAGTCATCGCAGTCGCAATCGTCTCCGGATCACGCATTTCTCCAACCATCAAAACATCAGGATCCTGACGTAAAATTGCACGAAGTGCATCATGAAATGATGTTGTATCCTGACCAACTTCACGTTGCGAAATAATACATCGGTCCTGAGCAAAGAGATATTCAATTGGGTCTTCAACGGTAATTATGTGATCAGTTCTTGAATGGTTTATCTCATCAAGAATTGCGGCGAGCGAGGTCGATTTTCCATGTCCCGCAGGACCCACCACAAGCACAAAACCTTGTGTTAGTTTTGCAAAATCATGCAAAATTGGAGGCATATTTAACTCCTCAAGTGTTTTTATCTGTGAAGGAATTACGCGAAGTGCGGCCGCCATAAATCCACGCTGAATATATGTGTTTACACGGAAACGTGCCTTATCTTCAAAATTATATGAAAAATCTAACTGCTTTAGTTTCAAAAATCTATCTTTTTGGTCAGGAGAAAGCAAAGAAAATACCAACCCTTCAGCATCTTCTTTTGTAAGGATCGCCTCTTTGGCAAGAGGGACAAGAACACTATCTACACGAATTGAAGGACGTCGACCAACTCCAATGTGGAGGTCAGACGCATTTTGTCGCACGGTAGTAAGTAGCAACTCATTTAACTTCTCTTTATAATCCATTATCTGTATTATACCTTATTTCTTACAGACCAAAAAATAATCCCGCTAGTGTATAGACTAGCGGGATTATTTTTTTATGTTGTTTCTTTCAATACCTCTTCAATTCCAATTTTTCCTTCTAAGACTTTTATTATTCCATCTTGTCGCAATGTTACAATACCCTGCCGCCTCGCCTCATCCCACAATGCACCAGATGTGAATCCTTTGCTTATTATATCTCCAAGCTCTCGAGTCATTCGGAAAATCTCATACAATGCGATTCTTCCTGTTGTCCCCTTTCCCTTACACTTCTTACACTCTCTATCGTTGCCGTTTCTAAAAATGGTATATGGCTTTGAAAATGAAACCTCATCTCTAGCTTCTTTTGGTAATAACTCAAGGTTTTCATCAATAAGCTTTTCCATTTCTTTATCAGCTTTTTCTGAAATCCTACAATCAGGACACAAACGAAGAACCAAACGCTGTGCAACCATAAGATTTAATGCAGAAGAAAGGAGAAACGGTTGAACACCAAGATCAATTAAACGTGGAATAACACCAAGTGAATTATTAGTGTGAATTGTAGAAAGCATTACATGTCCCGTAAGTGCAGCATTTACTGCAAGACCAGACGTCTCAGAGTCTCGAATTTCTCCAACCATGATAACATCAGGATCTTGACGGAGAATCTGACGAAGACCAGAAGCAAATGTATATCCAATTTCTGGACGAACTTGAGATTGATTTATTCCTTCCATAAAGTATTCAACTGGATCTTCGAGTGTCACAATGTTTACCGACTCACGATTAAGACGAGAAAGCACCGCATACAGCGTTGTTGATTTTCCTGATCCTGTTGGACCACTGATAAGAATCATTCCATATGGTCTTGCAAGAGCCTCTTCAAATATCTTTGCGTTGTATCCACCAATCCCTAATTGATCAAGGCCACGAAGCCCTGTTTTTGGATCAAGCACGCGAATCGCAATTTTTTCACCTCCTGGAGTTGGAAATGTTGCAACACGATAGTCAATTTCTCTTCCTAAAAAGTTTGTTCTGAATCTTCCGTCTTGTGGAACGCGAGTTTCATCAAGTTTCAAACGCGAAAGAACTTTCACACGAGAAGTTATTGGTTGAATGAGTGTTGGAGGAAGTGAAATTGCTTCAACAAGTGCACCATCAAGACGAAAGCGAATACGCAAACTTCTTCGTTGCGGCTCAATATGAACATCAGACGCACCAATTTCAACTGCTTGACGGAGTGTTGATGCAACAATTTTTATAATTGGCGCCTCTTCTCCTTTCCCTGATTCTTCTAGATCAATTGCAGAATTTTCTGATTTCAAATCTCCCATTTCAATCAATGCCGCCTCAATTTCTTTCTTAAATGGAGAATATCGCGTGAGTAATGCCCCAATATCACTTAACGTTACAAGATAAACGCCCAAACTCACTCCTTGTTGTTTTGCGATAAATTTTAGTGCGTCTTGTGCTTTTATGTTATTTGGATGAAACATTCCAACAACAAGCATATTTGGAGTTCGTTCAATAGGGATAACTCGATAAGTGAGCACCATATCTCGAGAAATAATACTAAAGAGTTTCTCATCAACAGAGTTCACGTCTACCTTTCTATATGGCGCTTTCAACAACTCACTTTTTATTTTTACTACATCTTCTTCTTTCGCGAGCTTTTTCTCATATAAAATTTCCTCTGCACTTCCACCAGAAAGTGCCGCCTCTTGTATGACTTTTTCTCCAGGAATTTTTTGAATAACTCCACGTTTTATGAGTTCTTCTATGAGTTGCTGATCTAACATACTTTTATTATATCACTCAAACAACACCGCTAGTAGATATACGAGCGGTGTTGTTTTTTGTTTTATAATTGTTGAAATGGATTTTGTCTTCCTAGTTGTGGCGTATTAATTTTTTGTTCTTCTCCTTTTTTGTAGAACTTATTTAATTGCTCAACTAACTTTGTATAATCGGGCTTAATTTGTGAAAGCACCTCAACTTGCTTCTGATCTGGTGAAACAGTTAATTCTTCTATTACTTGTGGATTTTTGAAAAATAAATAATACGCACTCACAAATAAGATAATCACAAAAATTCCGACTCCTCCTATAAGAACCCAGTTTTTCGGCTTATTCTCCTGTTCAATCATTATTGCCATAATTATTCTTCTTGATAATACATTTGTGCGACTAATTGAAGTGTGAACTGCGTTGAACCACTTCCCATCTCTGATGCGGTTGAAAGCTCAAAATTATTAATGTTAGTTACGCGAACATTTGTTTCAAGAGCACGCAAAAAGTCACGAATAGACTCATAAGGTCCTGAAACAGAGAAATTGAGATCGAGCTTCCCCAATCGCTTCGCAAGAATTTGCTTGTTTGCCTCTGCTGCTGTTGCCTTAATAGTGAGGGCATCAATGGTTACTTTATTCGAACGAATGACTGATTCAACTTGATGAAGTGCTTGAGTCATATTTGGACCGACAGGTAATGCCTGTGAAATTGCCTCACGAACTTTTGTAGCATTTTTCATTTCAACAAAAGCCTTGTTTACCTGTTCTGTCGCATTTTTTTGATTATTAAAAAGATTTTCTGCAACGCTTATCTCAGCGCGCTTCTTTTCAATTTCGGTATATGTTGGTCGAATAAGTGACCCATACACAACAAGCACACCAATTAAAAATATTGCTGCAATTCCTATACTTAATACTCGTTTTGATGATGCTCTCATAATTTATAATGCTGGTGTTACAAAGAAATTATCTCTAAATACAAACTCAATCTCAAAACTGACTTTATTTGCCTCTTTGAAACGCATTTGTGTCAATACTGCACTTTTTAATTCTGGAGCAGAATCAAACACAGAAAGTTGTTGAACTAATGCTTCAGACGTCGCCGCAACGCCTTGGATCTTTAACGATCCCCCATCTGCGGCATATGACGCATTTGTGTAATATACATTTGTTGCAGTTTTCTCTTCTAAAAATTTAAAAATATTTCCAGAAAATTGATGTCTATCAAGAACCTTCTTTAAATTTAACGTCTGGGAATAAAAATTTACATATTTTGTCTGGTCGTCTGGATTTATTTTTTTTGCAAGAGCTGTTATTTCTGTCTTCAAAGTTTCTTGTCTCTTGTTGAGATATGATGCATATCCAAACTTCACACCAGCAAAAATGAATAATGAAAAAATAAACAAAACAATGGAAAACACCATAAGTTTCCAAGGAAGCCCAACTGAGGGGGTGTCAACAATGAACTGATCCGCGAGCGCAGTTTGTGGATCTCTTTGTTCCATTAGTATTATTATAGCAAACGCAGCGAGAGAAATGGAAATGTCTTCATTTCTATTTCCGAAGCAAGTGCAGCTAAAAGCAAAGCTTTATAACAAATGGAATGAGGAAATGGACACTATGTGTACATTTCCGAATGAAATGCGGTTACAAGCGAAGCTTTATAGCAAACGCAGCGAGAGAAATGGAAATGTCTTCATTTCTATTTCCGAAGCAAGTGCAGCTAAAAGCAAAGCTTTATAGCAAACGTAATGAGGAATATGCAGACGAAGTATGTATATTCCGAATGAGTGTAGCTGCACGAAGTGCTATAACAAATGGAATGAGGAAATGGACACTATCTACACCTTCTACACAAAGAATCGTAATGCAAGCCCAGAAGCAGATGCAAAAGTTCTCCCAACTTGTTTTCGAATCGGCTCAATTTCCGCAGGCAAAACAAAGTGTCGCAACGAATCTGTTGTTTTTACTAAAAGTCCTGTCGCATCTTTTACATATTGATCAATCCCCGCTAGATTGGCACCACCACCAACGAGAACTATTTCTGAAACCTTCTTTTTACTTGTTCTCTCAAACTCATTTCTTACCCTTACGCACTCATTAAAAATAACATCGAGAAACGGGTAAAGCGCCTGCGAAATTTCATACTCTCCCCCAGAACCAAGAAGTCCTTTATGTTTTTTTAACTCTTCTGCACGAAGTGGGGAAATGCTTAACGAGCGAGCAAGCGACTTCGTGAGCGAGGACCCCCCCGAATCAACTTGAGTGGAACGCTTAGAAATTCCACCTTCAATAATATAAATTCCAGTTGATTCTCCACCTATATCAACAACTTGAACAATCGGATCTGTCGGAGACAAGAGCGACCGAATGAGGGACTGATGTTCCACTTCTAGTGCTCGCAATGTAATCCCAACACTTTCAAATATTTTCTTTGTCGTATTAATAACCGTAAGCGGTACAGCAACAATAAGATATCGGGACATATCCTGTCCCCTTTCATTTTGAAATGAGTCCATTTTCAACCACTCGATGTTCACCTGATCCATTGGAAGTGGAACATATTGTTTCACTTGAAATTTTAATGCCGCCGCAGCTTCGTTTGGTGGAAGTGTTGGCATATCAATTGTTACAAAAAATGCATTATAAACAGGAATCGACACAATAGCATTTTTTGTTTTTGGATTCACCTCTTTTAATAATTTTGAAAGCAACTGTGAAATATCTCGTTCTGATATCTTCAGTGCACTTGTTTGAATTGCTGCATTTCCCCTACTTAAATAATCTTTCGTTTCGAGTAATCCATAGTTTTCAAGCGCCAAAGAATCTCCCCGTTTTCCCACCTCAACAAGTTTTATTGAAGTAGTCCCAATATCAATACCAAGAACTCGCGCTGAAGAAAGCGAGTTTTTTACATCAGAGAAAAAAGATTTTATCCAAAAGTCAATCACTGTGCTTATTTTACCATACTTTTTTGAGTATTGAGATACAATAAATATGTGACACCACACCCAAGTGAAATACTCAAAAGTTCGTTGTTTCCTCCACGATGTGTAATTTGTAATATAGCAACGAACAATGAAAAATATGAAGCAATCTGTGATTCATGCATAAGGGGATACACTCCGCTTTCTGGATTTTCCTGTCCTGAATGTGGGAAAAGAATTCCAACACTTCATTCAATCTGTCACCGGACAAATTTTCTCCTCTGTGCATCACAACTATATTCAAATCGTCCTACAGAAATACTTATTCAACATCTAAAATTCCTTTATATAAGATCAGCAGCAATTCCCGTCGCACATATGATGTTACAGACACTAAACAGTGTCATACAGGAAATCCCATTCGATCTTTCAAAAACTTTACTCACACCAATTCCCCTTGCTTCACGTAGAGAGCGAGAACGCGGATTCAATCAATCGGCGCTTCTCGCAAAAGAGATTCATTCGTGTATTCCACAACTTATCTATGCACCAAAAATACTAAAACGAATTAAATATGAGTTGCCCCAAACAAAAACACATACACAAAAGGAGCGTAACATAAATTTAAATAATGCCTTTTCTGCAGATATACCAACTACAATACAAGGACTTCCAATAATACTCATAGATGATGTTTATACAACAGGAGCAACAATAAAAAATGCAGTAAAAAAATTAAAAGAAAAAGGAGCAGGAAAAATTATTGTTCTCGTTGGAGCGCGCACATAAAAACACCGCCAGTCCATAGACTGGCGGAATTCCTAAACCCAAGTTGCTAATAACTGACCCCTTTCTTTATTGTTCCTCTGTTGTCTGCCTCTTTCGTCCCACATTTATACAATCACTATTTTCTTTGCATTGTTTTTCAGAAGACTCTTTTTTGGTAAGCCCGAGAATATCCGGCCCAACCCACTTCGTAAGCGAAAAGTCACAATAACTGTTTCGAACACAAACAGGAGATTTTTCAGTGGTATTTACAGCAGTATTTGGAAGTGTCTTTCCCGATCCATCAGCCATTGACCACTTTATTTTTGTTGGATCACTTGGATTCTTTAAACCCACACGATAATAATATACTGTGTCTGGCTCTAACTTGTCATCTTTAAACGACGGCTGAGTTACTGGATTTACATTTGCAATCACAAAATAATCTTCATTTGCATTATACGCAGCACCCGCAGAGAATATTCCCCCAATCATGTTTTTGATTTCTGAGGCAAATGAAGCAATCGCATCATACACACTCGCAGTAAATGAGCTCACCGGCGATGATTTTTTACTCGTTCCATCCCCTACAAGTAATTTACTTATTTTTACACGCAGACTCTCAACAACTGATTTTTGATCTCCAAATTGAGATAATTTGATTCCTCCAAGATGTGCACTTGAACTTGATGATGAAGCGGTTGTAGTAGTGAACCGTGCTTGAGCAGACATGTCAGATTGAAGATATCCAACATTCGGAGATCCAACCCACGTACTGAAATTACAAGTAGACAATTTGTCTTTATATCCAGCAGTGAGACTACTTCCTTTTTGATATGCGCCACCAGAATATTGCACAGGACACGCCGTTCCACCACTAACTGTAGGGGTCGCACAAACACTCGGGGAAACACTCACATCATAATCGAAACAATATTTCCCAAAATTTGCTATAGCCGAGAGACTATTTTGGTTTATAGTAACTGTGCACGTGTCACTTGTACCACTACACGATCCACTCCAGTTTGTGAAATAACAGGCGTTAGTATCATCTGAATGGTCTACAACTATTTGTGTATCACGTTGATATGCGCCACCAGTATGCGGAGATTGACAAGCTGTATATGATTTAATACTGACGCTTCCACATCCGTCACCTCCAACATCAGCAGTAAAGTTATAACACCACTTCAAAAATTCTGCATTTGCATATATTTTTCCGAGTCTTGGCGTGTTACATGGATTTTGTGTTGTACATCCCGAAACACCATTCCACGTATTAAAGAACGCATTCTTTTCGCTGGTAGTGTCGGGTGGCATATAATTCCATTCAATTTGTGCTTGTTCCTCCGGCTCGTAATCTGCAATAACCTTTCCCGTCCTCGTATTCAAATTTTTCAAATTTTCAGTAACATATCCAAAACCTGCCCCATCACCATCAACACCAATAATCACACGATACGCAGTTCGCACCTCAACCGATGGTGCCTCATCTATCGAAATTACACGAACAAACTTTCCAGTTATTGGATCGGTGGTTTCATAATAAGGAACAATTTTGTATGTATATATTTCTCCCGCTTCTAATGTGTTATCCTCCCAACTTAATGTACCACCTCTCGTCGAGGAGCCCCCAAATTTAACAACATCAGGATTCAACGTTGTGGTTGCTAAATCAATATTTTCAAATGAAATGGCGTTACCTCTTTTAACCGCGGTAAGTCCGTTACGTTGAATAATAGTCCCTGTTTCGCGCACCGAATCATCGGTCCATGTTAAGGTTGTTTTGTATGGCGAATAATCATAATTCCAATGGTTCGATGCAAGTGTTTTCACAGGTCTTGTCGATGTTGCCTTTATGACTGGCAATGGCGGCGTTGTAGTCGCGACAAGTTTCCCATCAGTTGATGAGGCATTAAATAGTGAACACGCTGGTTTTGGACGATATTGATCATTCACACTACACTCGGACCCAAGACACTCTGTATATTTTGGAACAATTGATGAACATGCACGAATTCGATAAAAGAATGTTGTTCCCTCTCCCTCACGTCCCACGTTATCACTGAGATAAACAGAAGATGTAACACCAGTAAATTTCTTTGGATTTGTTGAAGTAACTACTACCGGTCGAGTATTGTGAAATGTCCTATTTGCAACACATGCTGGATCTCCTTTTGCTGCGTCCGTCGAACACCCTGGATATATTTCGCTTGCCTTATCTTCATTTCTAAATCGATTCACTGTCGAACTACTTCTCTCAAGCCAAATATCAAATGGAGTACTCGTAGTAATATTTTTCCATGTAAGTGGGATGGTTTGTGAAGTAACTTTTGCTTGTGTAGTTGTAACACCAAACTGTGTTGTTGTTGCGGGGGTAAGTTTTATTCGCTCAACTTGGAACGTGTAGTTTGTGCTTGACGTTGCGTTGTCTTTCCAATTCAAAAGCAACGTAGTGAGATTTTGCGCATATACTCTAAGTCGTGATGGATTTTCAGCAACTGGAGCATCAGGCTTACACCCAGAAGTGTACATATAGTACACCTTGCTTGGCGTTGGATATCCTGCAGAAAGACGATAGTAGTAAGATGTAGATGTTGAAAGTGAATTATGCGTGTACACACCACTTCCAATACTTGGATTCTTTATCGACTTCCAAGGACCGCCAGGAGATGTTGTTGTTGAATATTCCAAGATCAACATATGGTTTGCATATGTTCCATAATTTGGATCACTCCACTCCTTAATCCACTCCACATTGATCGAGCCCTTGTCTGGTGTGCAATAAAATTGATATGGATTTTTTGTTATTGAAAGCGTAGTGCTCGCTTTTTCTGTAGTCGAAGAAGCAAAAACAATTGCGGTCCCCACATCAGTCATATCAGGAGCGGTGAATGTCGTCGTTGCAATATTCGAATCTGGAGAAACCGTCCCAAGAGTTGTGGACCAACTTACATTCTGACCAGGAACAACCCATAGTGTTACTCTTTCACGTGGTGCATAACTGATTGCATCTGGAGATTTCTTTATGGAAAGTGATGGAGGTGTAGAATCTTCAAATACAATCCATCCACCAACAGTGGGTCCGCCCCAAATAATACCCTTTAGTTTATTATTAATTGCACTTCCATTCTTTTTACACGTCTCTCCAGTTTGATAGGTTGTTGTTAAGCCCGTTTCTGGATTTGTATAAGGAATTGCTTTTGTCTCACTATTTCCAAAACAGAGTCCATATTTAAATGAACCATCTTGTGTCGCCCCTCGTAAATTTACCCATCCGTCCCACCCCGGTGCGTTTGGATTTTCAAACAAAAATCGTGCCCACCCACTAATCTGGCCGGTTGCCTCATCATATACAGCACACCCACCAGTTGGACACTTAGCAGAATCAACAACCTCAAACGAAAGCCATCCAAATAATGGATTCCATGCTCCACCACCAAGTTTATATTTACAATCAGTCCCCTCAATACAACTTGAATTTACTTTTTCCTCCGTAATATATGCACTATTCACCTTCAACCAACCACCAGTTTGCATCCAGCCCTCTCCATCTAGAGTAAACTTCTTTACAATTGGAACAAGATTTGCTGAAACGACGTTTGAATAAAGATCAGATTTCTTTTTTGATATTTTATCTTCGACATACGCCCTAAAAAGATAGGTCGAACCAATAGGAACAGATGCAGTCAATTCAGGAACATCTCCAACTTCCAAAACAGTGTGTCTCCCTAATTCTGTATACGTTGATCCACCATCCGTCGATTTTTCAATTACTACATATCGAGGAAAATTATTTGCGGTATCAACCCATGTAAAGGTGAGAGGAACAGGCGATGGTGTGCCGGTCACTCGATTAAATAAATTTTTAGTGATAGTGAGCTCTTCAGGCGCGGGTATTCCAGTGACCACTGAACCTTCTGCATATTTTGATGTTCCAATTACTCCATTATTGTCTGTTTTTGCGAAAACTCGATAATAAATTTTCTGACCGCCAGAAAACTGCTGACTCACATTGTAATTTGTGTCACTTCCTGTACTAGACGCAAATACCGAAGAAAAATTTGAAAACAACGAAAGTTCAGCAATGTAACTTGTTGCCTCAGATGAAGTATCCCACGACAATTTAAGTTTCCATTCCCCGGTTGATCCAATCGGAGTCAATGTCGGACTTACATTCTGTGGTGTTGGAGGAATAATAAGTGTTTCAGAAGCATTAGAAAATGCAGCACCACCATCATCGGTCAATGTAACTGTTCCAAGAGGACAAGAGTCCCCAATTTCATATGCTTTAATATTAAAATAATATGGCAGCGTCGAAGATGGTGCTCCCCAATAAACTGGAGAAGAAAGAAGATTTATTGCTTTTGGTATTTTAGTTCCATCTTTCGCCTCATAGACGCGATATCCACTAAACAACGGCGTCATTCCTGAAGACGCATCCCAAACAATTTTTGCAGTGCCAGATTCCCAAGTTTGTTTTATATTCGCAGGGACTGATGGAGCTTTTATATCTAGTGTTGTAGTGGAAACCTGATCACTCCAATCAGAACTTCCAAAACTAGAATTTGCTCGTAATGAAACTGTATAAGATTTTTTCTTTTCAAGTCCTGTAATTGAGTGGGTTAGTGTACACGTTGGAGAACTACATGAGAGTCCTGAAATCTGCGTAAACGAGTTTGAACTTACTCTTTTATCAAAAGAAGAGGCCACACTATCTTCCGAAAAATTTACATCAATGCGACACGCAGAAATAGGAACGAGTGATGTTATTCTTGGCTTATTTGGCTTCGCTTGTGCATCACTATTGTTTGCTGAATAAAGAAAAATTCCAACAAAAATAAAAATGGACGCGAGGAGTAAAAAACCAAAAAGTCGCTTTGGATTCATTTGTATTTATTATAGCAAGCGCAGTGAGGAAAATGAATGCGAAGTATACATTTTCCGAGCGAGCGTAGCTGCACGAAGCGCTATAGCAAGTGTAGCGAGGAAATGAATACACTAAGTGTATTCATTTCTGAAACAAACGCAGTTACAAATTTCACGCTATAACAAAAAACAAAATCTCCCTTTTTATGGGAGATTTTAAAGTTTAGAAACAGTTTGCTCTACAAGCAATTCCACCACTCCCCCACTTTCCCCAACTCATCTTCCACCTACCATCTCCAGCATTATAATAGACATCACAATATCCGCCATTGCTTCCGTCATGTAACATCTTACCAAGAGCACAGAAGCTGTGTTCTCCAAGATCCTGCACTTGATTTTGTGCTGGCCCATTATATGCACTACCAACCTCTGTAGTACGAATAACGCCAGAAGGAGAAAAAACGATCTTTCCCGCTACAAGTTTTCCAGAGGACGCCCCTTGTCTCGTAAGTATAAACTCATCATACACAGAATCTGCTGGTACCGATTTATCGATACACGTCATATTATCAATACTTCCACACGATTTATATGTAACACAATTCACTCCTTCTAATGAATATCCAGGATATTTATCACAACTATAACCCTCATCATATCCTAAGGCGCCCAACGTATTATTATCCCCCGCTTGTGGTACATATGGATTTGGACATTCAAAATAACTTGGGTTTGTATCACATTTTAATATGTTTTGAGGACGTGCTCTTTCTGCTAAAACCTTCTTAATTAAAGAATACTGTTTTGGATTATTATTAAAAGAAATAATGGTCCCCGTTCGATAATATTTCACAGGAATACTATCAATAGAACCAACATACACATCTCCTCCATCATAATAAATTTCTGTTCCCGTTCCCTTAACCCAAAAGTTTGTTCCTCCCGTCCCACTTCCCGTTCCGATGTCAGTCCATCCTTTTTTGTTATACAACTTTACTTTTCCATCTCCAGTAGAATCATAATAAATCGTTCCAGGGGCTGGAGTCGTCCCACTATCAATTGGAAGTTGAAGTCCCTTTGTGTAAAGCCTAAAAGGACCAAATGCAGAGATTGAAACCGGACCACTCCCATTCTGAATATTGATCCCTAAACTTAAATCATTAAGATCAATAAAATTATTACTCGAAGCATTTACGATTTTTCCACTCAATGTTACATTTGTTGCGCCCGGATCAGTGTTTAATCCAAATCTCAAAGTCTTTAAATTAAGGTCTCCAGGTTTTTCTTGCCCCGTATTGCCTGTATCAACTGGTTTACTTTTTAGGCCCCCAGGAAATGGAGCATCTGGACCAAATGGATCCTGTTGTCCACGCACAATCAAAATTCCTGCAGACAAAAATAATACGACAACGGATAAAACAAGTGAAATATATCTCTGTTTCATTACTATTAGTATAGCAAACGCAGCGAGGAATGTGTACGCAAAGTGTATGTATTCCGAAGCAAGTGCAGCCGCACGAAGTGCTATAGCAAATTGGAAAATAGTAGTTAGAACAAAAGGACTAGGGTTTTAAAACTAAAAATAAGCGTACTTGACAAATTGATATTGCTATTGATTTTTTAGTGGTTTGGTGGTATAATGTAATTACACATTAACAAATAAGGAAGGTGCAAAATGAAACGTACATTTTTCGTAGTACTCGTAACACTGTTCGCGCTCTTCCTTACTATAAATAGGATTGAGGCACAAACAGGATCTGGGTTGGACACACTAACCCAAGTCAACGGATGGAGATTGGTAGAATATGCTCCTGGCGTAACACTTGCCAAGACATGGTTTGTCAATGATCCATTTCATGGAAAGTTCTCTCAGTTTTTTGAAGTAAATAGAAATAGTCCAAATGTTGCAAATGACAGAGAATATTATGCGATATTCAAAAAAAATCTAAAGACACGCATAAAAAGATCCAATTATCTTCAATATAGTTTTAAATATTCCCATTCAAAACCAAATCTTGGGGTTGAAAGTCCATTATTGGATATTGCATTTGAAAATAATGGGACAAAAACAAACCTCAAAAATATTGTAAATATTGATAGAGATATCTGGACTACATATCCAATTTCAATTAATGATATTGGAGTTGATTCGGTTGATTGTATATATTTGCGGATTAGTGGAAATTTCAAAATAACTGTTGTTCAAATTGATTATCTTGTATTTGCAGATTTGCCGCTTAATGGAATAACTTCGGTAATAGAAGATTTCGAAGATAGCACAATCACCGATGTTAAGGATAAGTTCACTATTCCAATCAGTTATTACCTTTCTCAGAACTATCCCAATCCATTCAACCCAAGCACAACAATCACATTTCACCTTTCAAAATCTTCGTTTGTAACTCTGAAAGTATTCGATGTTCTTGGAAGAGAGGTTGCGACATTGGTGAATGAGGAAAAATCTGTCGGCGAACACTCTGTTCAATTCAACGCCTCTCACCTTTCATCCGGTATGTACATCTACCAAATCAATATTGGTAATGGACAATTTGTCCAAACCAAAAAGATGATACTGATGAAGTAGCTTGTAATAATATTCAAATCCCGCCAGTCCATGGACTAGCGGGATTATTTTTTTATAATTTTCCTTCGATATATCTCTTACAAAACCTTATAAGCTTTTGATCACTCTGAACAAAATTTGTTTCTTTTTTTATTCCTTTGTTATTTTTCCACCATTGCTCTTCAAGACACTTGTCTAACCACTCCACCTCACTTGCATCTCCAAATTTTTTTAGAAAATTCCTCTGAACTTTGTACGCATCTCGCTCTGCACTATCTCCAATATATTTTCTTCCTTGCTTCCATTGAAACATATGCGCTCCCTCATGAATGAATAATGAAGCAAGATACACACCTGATGATTCAAGAATTGTCTTTGGCTCACACACATATATTCCTTCCTCTGGAAAAAGCATATTGTCATACGAACCAGTTGGACGAACAATAATACTCCTAATTAATTTAACTGACGAAAAAGAGCGCACCGCATTATTTTCAATAAAACGTAGTGCAACTTTTATTTTGTTTATTTCCTTACTATCTGATGCCCCAATAGTAAATGTTTTAAATTTTTTTAGTATGTACATGTTCCATATCTGTATTACTTTTTGATTGATGGAACAGAATTTATTTTTTTAATCATTCCATGTGGGATAAAGAGAAATGTCGCTTTTTTCTCGATCTCTTTTTTTGAACGCTCCCCAGTTTCTCTATAAATTGAATGTGGATTTTTTATTACAACTCCTTCTCTATTTTCTAAAAACAAAATACCACGCGTACACATCAAAGTTGGAGCCAATCTCATATTTCCCTCTCTATTCGTCGCTGAGTAAATAACTGCATCACGCCAATTAATCTCAACAATTTTATTTTGTTTTAATTTAGCCATCCTATTTTTTTAAATTTTATTATTGCCTTTTCTGGAATTACGAACCCGTCAACGGGCCACAATGAGTTTGATTTTGGATTATAGTTCACATTTGTAGCTATATTGGTAAAATTCTTTTTTGCCGAAACAATAAAGCCAGTTGTTACCTGCATTGGTGGCATTTCATTTGGAAATTGTTTGTCATATGAATATGCAGCATCTCGCCACCAAATCACACATACCGGATTCTTCTTTTTGTTCAAAGACATATTTGTAATTATATATCTTGCTATAAAAATCCCCACTCTCGTGGGGATTTTAGTTGGTGTTTTTATTATCAAGAAAATTGATTTCTTTCTCTAACACATCAAGAAGTTCCTTGTCACCAAGATTTGTTATATCAAGCGGAACACACATTGAATCCCTAAGTTCACCAGTACGTTTTTCGTATATTTCCGATAGTCTAGAAGGAATGTCGCCAGTTTTTAGTGTGACTTCTCCGTTTTTTATTTGCTCAGCAAGAACACTTAAACCCCTTAAAATTTGATAAGTAAATCCATGAGCAACAAGAACTACTTCCGTTGAAGAATCCAATTTTCCAACTTTTTGCGCCATTTTTTCAACCAACTTTAAAATCCTTGAAAGCGACTCAGCATATGTTTCACCACTTGATTTAAAACACTTAGAAAGAAGTGGATATTTAAATTCTCCATTTTCCTGGAGAAGTGGATCTCCAAATTTATAGTGAAGATTTTTATTCGAAGGATTAAGAGATTCCTCATAAAAGATGCTTGAAGCAATTTTCAAACCCTCAAAAAAAGAGCCAGATGTGTAATCCTCCGGTAAAATCAATTCTCCTTGATCAGGGGCACGCAACCCTTCGTCAGAGGAGTACCTGATTTTTATTTTTTCCCCCAAACGTCTTTTCAGCTCACCTCCAACTAAATGTGCAGTCTCTATTGCCCGAATTTTTGATGAAGAAATAAGCAAAACTGCCCCTTTATCCGCTTTTTCAATTCTAGACACTATCGCATCGACGATCTTTTCCAGATCATTTCTATTCTTTTCGTTTTCAATAAGCGGAGCGTCTCTCCCATACTTCTTTAAGTCATCAATCTCATCTAGATGACCCGCAAAGAGCATTTCTTTCTTAATCTTCCCTACTTTTTCCATTCGTTAACCAAAATATATTCAAACGCGCCATTTTTATTTGTTAGAATTTTAACAATTGATTCAGGTTGGATTTCATATTTGTGTAAATCTTCTAAAGAAACCTCAAGAAAGCCTTCAGGGATTTTGCCTTCAAATACATCAACTATATCAAAAACAAAACAAATTTCATGCACCTTGTTTTGATCTGCGCCATACAAATTCTCAACAATAGCGCGCAATGACATAGACCCCACATTCATACCAATTTCCTCCATTAATTCTCTTCGTACCGCAGCCTCAATTGTTTCCTCTATAGAAACTTTTCCCCCGATAACAAAAATATAATCGTGATCACTTTTCTCAAATAAAAAACCGCGAGGGGTTCTCACCAAACAAACTACTCTTGCTTTAAACTTTATTCCATTGATTATTGGTGCAATATCCATATTTCAACCATTATATCATAAAATCTGCACCAGCTCGCACAAACCTTTCCCTCTGTCCCTTCTGAAAAATTAAAATATCCCCCCCAATAACTTCTGCAAAACCATTTTTTATAATAACTGCAACGCCCTCGGGAATCGCTAAAACTGGATTGTTGTTTCGACAAAAATAATCACCTATTTTATCTTTATCTTCCTCCTTAAAGTGTGTAAGAATTGAATATTCTCCAACAAGGTTCATTCCAGCTGTAGACAAGTAATTATTCTTCTTGTTCTCTTCCAAATATTTATTTTCGATATACGTTGATATATCAACTCCCATCAAGACTGCGCCAGCACTTGCTCCATACACAACGCCACCCTCGTGAACATATTTAATGATTTTTTGTAAAAAATCATATTTTTTTATTTTATGAAGTAGTTTATAGGTGTTTCCTCCTGCAATATAAATCGCCGAGAACTCCCCTAGGTTAACTGCGTTTTTTAGATTGGTAAATAAAACAATCTCAACAAATTCAGCGCTCTGATTGTTCAATTTATTTGCAAGCCAAGTTGCACTTTTTTTATATCCATTCTGGTCTACATTTTTTGCAATAGGAATATAAAGAATTTTCTTTTCTTCAAGTCTACTCAAAAATACCGAATCAATTTCTGCGGTTTTAACCTCATTGCCCCCTCCTGATAAAAATAACCAACCATTACTCTTCATAGTCAATCGTGGGTTACACAATACCAATTGGTAAATTCGTGAAATTGTTGCATTGCCCTCGCAGTAGTCTCTCCCACATTTCCATTTCCAATTTTTTTGTTATTTACAACAACAACTGGAACAACTTCTTTTCCGGAACTCGTGATAAAGACTTCATCGGCATCTAGTAAAAAATTAACATCAATGTTTTTCTCACTAACATCGAATTTGTCCCTTAGTTCTTCTAAAAAGATGCTTCTCGTGACACCAAAAAGCACATTATCTTTTGGTGTGTATATTTTTTTACCTTTTATAATAAATATATTACTCGTCATACCTTCATGAACCCACCCATCCGTACAATAAAAAAGCTCAAAAGCGTCGTCACGAATACTACTTTGGTTTTGTCGTATTGCCTCAATATAATTCGTTGTCTTTGCCTGAGGGATATGTCTTACAAAATTGATTAAATTAGCCTTCACGCCTGTTTTATAAATTTCTTCATCTTTCATTTTTAATGTATCAATAGTAACGATAAGTGATGTACTTGATGTCTGCTTCAGCGAATCCGATACCCCACCAGAAAGAATGATTTTAATCGCCTTCTCCCCACTCCATGTATTTTTTTCAAGTGTGGTTTTTACAATAGAAATTAACTGAGGCAAATCATATCTATGTTTCAAATTTATTAATTCCGCCGACTTTAACAACCGTTGCAGATGCCTTTCAAGCATAAATGGTTTTGAATTATATGTTCTCAGATAATCAAAAACTCCAAAACTACGGGTAAAACCTAGATCTCTAGGAGAAATCAATAAGCCATCCTCAGAAACAAGTTTGCCATTTAAAAAATGAATCTGCTTCATATTTGCTTATATTTTGAATCAAAGTCCCTTTTACACTTCATTAATCCCCAACTAATAGTTGAATCAAATATCTCGTAAAAGACGTCAATATCCATTTCTCTACTAAAAATATTTGGTGGTAGACTTGGAGTTCCGAGAACGCGCATATTCCTTTCAACATCTTCTTTTTTTAAATTGTTAACAAAAGCATTATCGCCAATTCCTTGTAATATTAATATATTTCTTGATATACGAAGAAAATATTTTTCAATATATGCGCGCTTGTCTTGCGATGAAAGTGTATTCAGAAAAAAATTTTGCCTGACTATTTGCAATCTTTCAATTGATCGAATTAACATGCTCTGCTCATACTCAAATCTTGTTACTTCGGAAAATTTCTCTTTAAAGATGTTGATTCCAATAATGCATAACCCATCAGCCAAATATTCAAGCTTAAACTCTCTCGTAAAATACGAAAGATTATTTTCTACCTCGTCTTGTGTATATAAATTAATATCAAGTTTTTTGTGTTTCGTAGCAAGTA
This sequence comes from Parcubacteria group bacterium LiPW_41, assembly GCA_007375535.1. Lineage (GTDB taxonomy): Bacteria > Patescibacteriota > Minisyncoccia > UBA6257 > GWB1-50-10 > LiPW-41. The sequence continues at coordinate 40,037 of VMEM01000001.1, forward strand.
ATCTAAACAATTCTCTGATATTTTTATCGATTTTTTCTACAATAACCACCGCATCAAAATCATTCACACTCTCTTTGTTCAAAATAGAACCATAGAGCAAAAAACATTTTATGTTTTTAGCACAAGAAAGACCAGACACCTCTTTCTTTAATTTTTTAGCGACTTCAATCATTATTGTATCTATATTGACACATCAAGATAATTCTGGGAATCCCTCTTTTCCAAAAACATAAAGCTTTGAAATTGCGCGCGTAAGTGCAATATATAACCCATCCTTTTTTATTTTCTTTAACTCTTTAACACGTTCCTCGTTTTCACAAATGTGAGCACAGTCAAACATGCTTCTATTAACTCCAATAATACATACCACATCAAATTCCAATCCTTGCGATTGAACAAATGAAAGAATATGGATTCGCCCATCCTCACCAAATTTTTGCAACAATACATTCAATAATTTTTCATCGGTATAAAGTACCCCAAGCGTCTGCTCTCCCAAATTTTTTATCACACCTTCAAGACGTTGTATTTGTTCATCTTCCGATCCAAAGAATTCTTCTACCGACTCCCCTATTTCAACATAATCAGGAATATCCATGGAAAAACCAAGATCTTTTATATAATTTAAAATACTTCCAGTATTTCGATATGTTTTACCAAGTATAAAATTCGCCTCTTCGGGAATAACCTCTTGTATCTCATTCCACGAACGGATAGTGCCGATGCGAACCTGTTGTGAATAATCCCCAATATACACCATCGCGCTTGTTTTAACGCTTAAAAAACTTTTTAAGATTTTTAATTGCTCAGGAAGATAGTTTTGAAACTCATCAACAACAATGAGGGAATACAAGACTTTTAATATTCTTTCTCTATCGTTAATTGAACACTTATTCAGATATGAACCCAACAAAATAGTTAGATCAAAACGATCAAGAAACCGGGCTCTCTTTTGTTCTAAAAACAGACCATACATTTTTTTTGAAAGATTTTTTTTATAAATTTCTGTAAGTAAGAGAAATGGATTTTTTTTATAAACACCGTATTCCCCAAGCCTAAGCACCGAAAGCTTTTCGTATTCAAAGAGATCTTTTTCCTTTTCATTTTTTCCAAATCGATCGATATATTTATATTCCTTTATTTTCAATATATTAAATGCCCAACTAGAAAATGTAGTAATGAGGACATTCCGAATTCCAAGTTCCGGCAAAAGACTTGAGAAATATTTCTTTGTGCCAACATCTTGAATAAAAATGACAATTGAATTTCCAGGAAACATTGGCGCAGTATTTGGAGCAAGTGCAAGATACGCAACGCGATGAAAAGCGAGCGTAGTTTTTCCGGAACCTGCCGGACCAGAGATAAGCGTAGAACACTTGTAATTCGCACGTATAATCGCATCTTGTCGCTTTTCCATTTTTTCTACAATCTCAACAAGCGAAAAACTGCTTTTTCTTTTTGTAATTTTTTCCTGATAAATAAGTTGTTTCGGGGTTTCGATAGTTTCACGGGAAAAATATAAAACACGCCCATCAACGATAGTATAGTGCTCAACCGAAAGCATTGATGCCTTTATCATCTCCCCGCTTGGCAATGTATAACTTACATTTCCTGGTGGTTCAAATCGAATTGATGCTATTGGAGAAACCCAAGAACTAATACCCTCCTCGATAAAATGAAATTTCGCAAAATAACAAATAAATGGTGCTCCATCATCTATTGTTAACTCACATCGAGCAAAATAAAATGACCTATTTAATTCATTCAACTCATCAATACGCTCCCTTCGTTGTTGTCGAATATTAAACTGGACAAGTTGATCACCAGAACGAAGTTTAAGAATCTCACTGTCTTTCTGGGTTCGGGACTCTACCTTGCTCTTTTCTTCTTGAATTCGCCCACGAATATACTCAACGTGCTCACAAAGGCGCTTCATTAAAACTTCTTTTTGATCGCTCATAGCTTCCACAATTTCAAAATAGTAGCATATATTTTAACATTAAAAAACCACCTTTTATTAGGTGGTTTTTTTTAGTACTGAATTGCCTCTAACTCAGTCGCTTCTATTGTTTTTGCGTCTCTGATGTTTGACTTACTTTTCACCGTCACCATCATTCCTGCCTTTATTGCATTCACGTCCAACGTCTCTTGTTTCATATTTCCCTTAGAATCAATCGAAGCGGGATACAATGCAGTAATTTTTGTTTCTCCACTAACAAACACTTCTCGATCTATCTTTTTTGCTGGCGTTCCGTCGGCATGTGGAAGATAGTCACTAAAATCTGCTGTTTCAATAATAAGTCTTGCACCCACCGCCTCTTTTACCAACCCCGATACTGCAAAAATTTCTTTTGGTGGTTCTGGAAATACTAAACTTATTACATCACGTAAATTTTTTGTTCCTTTGGTGTTGCCCCAATAATACCCCCCTACCGCGCCAACAACCAATCCAATGACGAGTGCAAGAATGATTAAGATGAGAATTTTTTTCTCCATATGTAAATTATAGCAAACGGAGAGAGCGAAATGAATATGCAAAGTATATTCATTTCCGAACGAAGTGAAGATAAAAGCGAAGCTTTATAGCAAATGGAATGAGGAAATGGACACTATGTGTACATTTCCGAATGAAATGCAGTTACAAGCAAAGCTTTATAGCAAACGGAGAGAGCGAAATGAATATGCAAAGTATATTCATTTCCGAACGAGTGCAGCTGCACGAAGTGCTATAGCAAGTGAAGAGAGGAAAATGAATACGAAGAAATTTATTTTCCGAACGAACGTAGCTGCACGAAGTGCTATACACTATTAAATTTATACAATTTCAAAAAAACGGTGTTTACCAATACGGAGAATATCCCCTTTTTTTGTCGCTATCATTTCCTTCTCATCCTTCTTTTGCTCATCATTTATTTTTATTGCTCCTTGAATAATGAGACGTCGTGCCTCACCCCTACTCTCAACTCCCGCCTCAATAAGTAAATCAATAAGTGGAAGTGTCTTTGTGATTTTTAATTTTGGCGCATCTTCTGGGCGCTCTTTCTTTGAAAACACTCGAACAAACTCTTCACGCGCCTCAGTTGCTGCTTTTGTTGAGTGATACAATTTCACCAATTCTTCTGCAACATACAATTTTATATCCCGAGGATTTATTCCTTTCTTTAGTGCAATTTTTATTTCCTCAACATTTTTTTGTGGAATGAGTGTTGCAAGCTCCGCAATTGGAACAATAAGTTCGTCAGGTGCTGCCATCATCTTTCCAAACATCGCAGTTGGAACATCATCAAGATTGATAAGCGTCCCTTCGGTTTTACTCATTTTCTTTCCTGTTGCAGGATCTTCGAGTAAACGATTAGTGATAACAAATTTTTCTTTATTTCGATATATTCGCTGTACGTCACGTCCTACAAGCATATTAAATGTTTGATCAGTGCCACCAATTTCCAAATCAACATCCATTGCATATGAATCGTATCCTTGCATTAATGGATAAAAAAATTCATGCAAATGAATTGGCTTCCCTGCTTGCAAACGCTCCTGAAACATACTCCGTTCAATCATTTGTTGAACGGTGAAATGAGAAGAAAATTCTATAACCTCTTCAAATGTTAATTTTGATAACCACTTTGCATTGAATTTTACCTGTGCTGCATTTTGACCAGAAAACCGCAACACTTTTGATGCTTGAGTTTTAAATGTTTTTAAATTTTCTTTTACTTGCGCACTAGTGAGTGAAACGCGTGCAGCGAGCTTGTCAGTTGGATCTCCGATTCTTCCAGTAAAATCACCAAAAAGTACAAACACCTCATGTCCTAAATCCTGAAACCTGCGGAGCATAATTAAATTCTCTGCATGTCCTAAATGTAAATGTGGACTCGTTGGGTCAATTCCTAAATACAAACGAATCTTTTTTCCTGAAAATAACACTTTCTCGAGTGCTCCCCTTGTTGGATATATTGAGTCAACTGAACGGGTAAGCAATTCTTCAATTGCTGACTTATCCGTTGATACTTTTACAACGCCTTTCATATCTACCCATACTATCACGCTTTTTTGATTAAAAAAATCCCGCTTACTGCGAGATTTTTTAATCCTAAACTCTAGTTACTAAATCCTATTTCTATTTTTTTGTTTTTATAATCTCATCCACAATCCCATACCGCTTTGCCTCGTCAGCGCTCAACCAGAAATCACGGTCAGCATCTTCCTCAATTTTTTCATATTTCTGTCCCGTGTGTTTTGCGAGAATCTGATTGATTCGCTCCTTGATACGCAAGATATGCTTTGCAGAAATTTCAATGTCTGATGCCTGCCCCTCTACTCCACTCATTGGCTGATGAATCATTATTTCAGAATTTGGTAATGCAAATCGTTTTCCTTTTGCTCCCGCCGCAAGAAGCACAGACCCCATTGATGCCGCAATCCCCACACAAATAGTTGAAACAGGTGATTTCACGTGTTGCATCGTGTCATAAATCGCAAGCCCCGCATGCACTGATCCCCCAGGAGTATTGAGATAAAACTGAATTTCTTTTTTTGGATCTTCATGATCAAGAAAAAGGAACTGTGCAATAACACTGTTTGCTACCGTGTCATCAATCGGCCCACCTAAGAAGACAATGCGCTCTTTTAAAAGACGAGAGTAAATATCATAGGCGCGCTCGCCATAATTTGATTTTTCAATAACTGTCGGAATTAAGTTCATATGAGCACTATATAAAAAAACAGCCCAATATTCAAATTGGGCTGTTTTTTACTCAATTATCATTGTGCCAATCTCTCCCGCGTCCTCATGTCCTGGAAGATCACATCGAAACACAAATTCCCCCTTTCGGACCGCATAAAACTGAATTCCTCTTGATTCGTTAGGGCCCAAACTGATATTAACCGGGGAAAACAACTGGTCTTTAAATGCAAAGGAATGTGACTTTTTCCCACTATTTTCAAGTACAAACACCACCTGTTCCCCCTCTTTCACTGAAAATATTTTTGGAGAAAAACCTTTTTCATTAACCGTCATTTTTACTACTCCATTTGGCAACTCTCCTTTTGGTAATGGAACCGAAGCTTGTGGTTGAGGAATATTTGTTGGATATGTTTGTATAGGCTCTCCATCTGAGGTTGGAGGAACATATGAATTTACTTCTTCCGAATTGTTTCCACTAATAAGGGCCTTAATTGGTGCAAAAAATGACAAATCAAACAAACTCTTTTTTTCCGTTGTTTGAGTTGATGAAAAATCTTTATTCTTTATTTTTGTAAGTTTGTCTTTGGGTACTACCGCAATAATGCTAAAAAACACAACACCAATAACAATGAGTCCGACAAAAAGCAAAGTAATAATAAAACGAACTACATTTTGCATACTATGTTTATTCTAACAAAATACACAATAACAAACTAATTTAATCTATTATTGTGTGCGCTCGGATACCCTTCGAGTCCTAAAATACAAATACAAAAAATCGCTCTTCGAGCGATATTTTGTATTTGTGCCCTCGTGAGGACTTTCCTCACCCGTCGCTTTCGCTCCTCCTTTGGAATCCTGGGTTCCTCGCTTCCGCTCATCCTCGACAAGCTCGGATTCGCTTTTCGCATTCGCGCGCTCGGATACCCTTCGAGTCCTAAAAATACAAATACAAAAAATCGCTCTTCGAGCGATATTTTGTATTTGTGCCCTCGTGAGGACTCGAACCTCAATTACGAGATCCGCAATCTCGCGTCCTATCCATTGAACGACGAGGGCGTAACATACACTTGTATGTTGTGCGGGCAAGGAGAATCGAACTCCTGTCTCAACCTTGGCAAGGTCGTGTTCTACCACTAAACCATGCCCGCAAAACTATTTCTATTTAACACTAGAATACAAAAAAAATCCAGTTTTTATTGGGTAGGAGGTGGGCCGTACGGACCACGAACCGATGGTGGCCCAACTGGCCCCTTAAATGTCGTTTTTGGCTCCTCTGTTTTTTTAAAAACTGATGAAAAAATAAATAAAAGTATTATGCAAATACAAACAATAATCAAAAAAATAATTTTCTTCATACACTTAAAAACCAATAAAGTCTGCGAGAATACTCCCTGCAGTTTCTTCGTGTTCAATTTCAGGAAGATATTCCGCAAGATATGGGCGAACTGACTTTAGTGTTATAACATCGATAGGGATATGAATATGTGGTTTTGTGTTTCCTCTCTGATGAATCACCAATTCATGGAGTTGGTTCATACGCTCTCGAACAGAAAATGCAATAAGTTTTTCATATGGATATATTTTCTTTCCGATCCAAAGTCCTTGTTTATCCAAACGAAATTCATAAATAATAGGACGTCGACGAGAAAAAGAAAAAAGTAAACCAGTTGCAGTAAGAATAAAAACAGCAAATAAAAAGTTTTTTTGCCACAAAGAAACAACAAAGAAGACGATTGCGACGAGACTGATGATAACATACCATCCAATTTCCTTTTCGCGATGTTCGTGTTCAGCGGCGCGCCACAACAATTCTTTTCGTTCTACTTTTTGTACTGGCTCCATAATATATTTATTATAGTATAAACCGCACAGTAATGTGCGGTTTATTTTGAGGCCGCGATGAGAATCGAACTCATGTATAGAGGTTTTGCAGACCTCTGCCTTACCACTTGGCTACGCGGCCATTATTATACTTTTTTATTTCGAATCTTCAGACTTCTCTGGTTCTACAATTTCAAATTTCAAATATGGCATCGGCTTTATATTGAGCTTTTTTAGGAGTTTAAACCTAATATCACTCGCCGCTCTTGAAACTATTTTATATACCTCCAAACTCTTTTCATACGGAATGATACCAAGCTTTACATTCGCATGCAATAAATCCTTTTCAACTTCAGTCTCCATTATTGTTACTAAGGCTCCCTCAAAATTAAAATCACGAGAAAACATTTTTCCCAATTCTTCCGTGATTAATGACGATAGTTTTAGATCTCTAAATGGCCGCATATTTTGAATTAAATAAATTAGTCTAGAAACACTAGATGATTTCCAATTCGTATATCTGATTCACACTCTACAAGCATTCCCACCTCCATGTCCTTCTCTGCTTCTGCAACATCCTTTTTATTTGATTGAAGATTGAGAATTCTTCCCTCTCCCGTTTTTCTCGTTCCATGCCACACTTCAAATGATTCATTTCTCAATATTGGACCACACAACACTTTTCCACCAATCACTCGCTCTTTTCCTTTTGGTTGTCCAAACACTCCAAGAATTTCAAGTGTTCTCTTTTCTTTTTCAATTGCGGTTTTTGCATATTCAGTAAGTGCATCAACAAGTTCATAAATAATATCTGAAGTAATAATATTTATTTTTTTTGTCTCACGCATGTTTTGAGCTGCTTTATCAATTTTTGTGTGAAACCCAATGATAGTTGCTTTCATCCCCTCTGCATCCTTTGTATCATTTTCAGTAATTGAACCAACAGAAGCTTTTATAATAATAATCGGAAGTGTAGTAACAAGTGATTCAATAGTATCTTTTAATACCTCAAGCGATCCAAGCTCATCTGCTTTCAAGAACAACGGAACCCTTTTTGATACATCATCTTCTGCAATCAAACTTTTTGTCACCTCGTGCTGTTCTCGTTCAAATTGTTCTAATGATGTACGGAGTACTTTCTCGTCTCTATGTGCACAAAATACCTCACCCACTTTTGGAGAATTTTCAAATCCAAATACAATTGCCGGTGCACTTGGAATTATTTCTTTTGCAGTTTTTCCTAAATAGTTTTCAAGTATTTTTACTTTTCCAATTGCAGTATGGGTTGCAATCATAGCTCCTTGCTCAAGTGATCCATTTTTTACAATTACACTCGTCATCACACCACGTTTCGCATCCGATTTTACCGAAATGACAACGCCTGACGAAACATGATCTCCCGTACAATGGATATCTTCAAGTTCTGATGCAAGAAGTAAAAGATCAAGTAGATCGGAAACACCCTCCCCTGTTTTTGCAGAAATTGCATGCCATGAAACATCCCCTCCTCGTCCCTCAAGATACACCCCTAATTGCATTAAATCATTAATTGCTTTATCAATATCTGCACCAGGTTTATCTATTTTGTTTATAGCAACAACAAATGGAACTTTTTCAGCAAGAATATATTTCAATGCATCTTTTGTTTGTGGTTTTACGCCATCATCTGCTGCTACAACTAAAATTGCTAAATCAGCAACACGTGCTCCACGAGCGCGCATCTTTGAAAATGCTTCATGTCCTGGTGTATCAATAAAAGTTATTTTTTGTCCCGCGTGTTCAATTTCGTATGCACCGATTGATTGAGTAATTCCTCCCGCCTCACGAAGTGCAACATTGGTACTTCGAATATAATCAAGTAATGTTGTTTTTCCATGATCAACATGACCCATAATAACCGCTATTGGCGGTCTTCGTTCTGGATTTTTTTGTTCTACTTTTTTGGGGGTCATAATAATGGGAAAATACCTTCGAAAGTTGCTTCGCTTTGAAATAATTAAAAAATGTACATTTTTTAATATGTAGTCCCAAGGGGAATCCTTTCAACTAATCACTCGCCGTCGCTCGTGATTGTTTCAAGCCTGGGCTCACGGTGTATTCTACTGAATACACATCGCTCCGCCCTTCGTTTCCCCACACGAAACAAGAAATTGTTTCGTTTTGGGATAATTAAAAAAATCTAAAAATTTTTTTAATCAGTAGTCCCAAGGGGAATCGAACCCCTATTTCCGCCGTGAAAGGGCGATGTCCTAACCGTTAGACGATGGGACCAAACTGGGTGCGGAGGCGGAAGGATTCGAACCTTCGGAGGAGTTCCCCCCTCGACTTCTTAGCAGGAAGCCGCTTTCGACCGCTCAGCCACGCCTCCACCCACATAACAGAGTGTACGATAAATATTCAATTTATTCAAGAAACTAATACTTGGTAAACACATAATACTATCACGCTTTACGCGTCATCCTAATATAAGATATAATTTTTATATATGTCGAAGAGAAAGTGGACTCAAAAACAACTCGAAGAAGCAATTAATTCTTCAACAAGCAATCGACAGGTTTTAAAAAAGTTGGGATTAAAGGAGGCGGGAGGAAATTATAGCCAAATAAAAAAATACTCAAAAGAATTTAAAATCGATACTAGCCATTTCAAAGGTCAAGCGTGGAACAAAGGAAAGAAGGGACTAGGGAAGCCAAGAATCCCTTTATCAGAAATTTTGGTAGAAAATAGTAATTTCCAAAGTTTTAAATTAAAAAAAAGGTTATTTGCAGAAAAATTAAAATCTGAGTATTGTGAACACTGTGGGTGGGCAAAAAAATCAAAAGATGGTAGGATTCCTCTTGAGCTCGATCATATAAATGGAAGAAGAAACGACAACAGAATAGAGAACCTTCGTATTCTTTGTCCAAATTGCCACTCATTACAACCAACACATAGAGGTAAAAACATAAAGACTGCCCAGATGGCGGAACGGTATACGCGCAACACTTAAAATGTTGTGACCCAACGGTCTTGTGGGTTCGAATCCCACTCTGGGCACAAATTCTACAACACCCTTCATGGGTGTTGTAGAATTTATTCATCAAGGGATTCGAAGGATATTCGAGCGCCCGAATGGGAAGAGTGAGTAAAATGAACGAAAGCGAGAAACCAAGGCTTCGGAGGAGGCACGAGAGTGCCGGAGGAGAAGAAATCCAACGTCGACCTACCAGTGAATAAACCAAACACAAAACAATACCGCCAGTCCTTGGACTGGCGGTATTTTTATTTTGCTTCTTTTTTTTCTTTCTTAAACAACTGATATGAATAAACAAAAAGTCCTATAATTCCGAAAATGAGTGGAATAAGAAACACAAGAAATGAGACAGTGGGAAATACAACACCAAGACATGCAACAACCCCTATAATTTTAAATACTTTCCCTCCGAGTTTATGCGTTTTATCCCAAACCATTTCACTTGAAAGTGTCCATGGATTTCGAATACCCATAGTCCAATTCTGTTTTACCCGTTCAATAAGGAATCCCAATCCAATAAACAAGAAGCCAAAGAGAAACGGAAACACACGAGCGGGATCAATCCACGCTACAAGATTTGTTCCGATGATAAATAGTTGAAGGAGAAAAAAGAATGAACAGAGAAGAACAAGAAACGCATCATATATTCCCCTCATCTTTTCAATCACCTCTTTTTTTGGATCAAAATGGGGTACTGCAACAAGAATTATGAGTAATACAAGTAAGATAATTGGAACAAATAAAATACCCCACAACTTCGACATGTATCCATTTACTTCCCCCATCGCCCCCCAGTGCGACGCAATCTCGTCGGGAAGTACTGGGTAAAAATAAACCCCAACAAGTAGCGAGAGAACAATAATACCTAATGAAATTGCTACACCTTTAGTAAAAATCTTCATAATTTCTATTATAGTACCACCTACTACACAAAAATTAAATTGTCTGATATTCTAATCCAGTTGGAAGGTTGGCAGAGTGGTCGAATGCGCCGCACTTGAAATGCGGTATGCCGAAAGGCATCGGAGGTTCGAATCCTCCACCTTCCGCCAACATAAAAAGTACACCACTTGGTGTACTTTTTATGTTTTTGATGTGTGGATTCGAACCGCAGGCTCCCTATTTTCTTAGTGAGCGAAGCGAGCTTAGAAAATAGCAGTGTCGCACATTGTGCGACCCGCAGTCATTATTTGAGAACGTAGGTCTCGAGTTCAGCAGAACGAGAGGAGAATCACTAACTTGTAAGCTCATTCATGCGATATATAATTGCTAGGTGCAATACATAACATTTTTCTTTCTCATTATCACACTCCTAGTTATTACTGGAGTCATTTATTCACTTTGGCGACTCTTGTTTAAAAAGAATCATGCTCCATTCATCCCAATCCCACATGACGCAATTCCGTCACTTGTGGAACATGCTGACATAAATAAAGGAGATGTTGTGTATGATCTTGGGTGTGGAGATGCACGAATACTAAAAATATTAGCGAAAAAATATTCTGATGCTCAATTCATAGGAATTGAAAAGGCATTATTCCCCTATATAATTGCAAAAATTTCTTCACTTCGATTTCCAAATATAACAATACGACGAAAAAATTTCTTTAAGATACCAATTGCAAATGCAACAGTAGTGATAACCTATTTATTTCCAAGCGTTATGGATCTTTTGCTTCCAAAATTTGAAAAAGAACTTCACAACACAAAACTCCTCTCATTTGATTTTCCCTTCTCAAAAAAAGAATATGAAACAATGTATGTAATAAAGGAGCGACAAGGGAAACTTGGATCAAAGATATTTATATACCGATTTGAATAAAAAATTGTTTTAGCGTATCATTTCACCATATAATATGAATAAGAAAAATAAACTTGCAAAAAAGAAACATTCGAAGAAAGCAGGAAAAAAGATAAATTTGCGCGCTCGATAAAACTTTATAAAAAACACCCCACAATTGTGGGATGTTTTTATTTATACAACTCACAGATCGCATCAATCTGTTTATGCAAATATTCTCCGCGCCACTTATCCTTTTTAGGTAATCGTTTTGTGAGCAATGAAACAAGTGGTAATAAATGATTGCGCGTCTCCTCAATCTGAGTTTTTTGTTTTTCTCTTGTGCAGTTTTTCAATGTTCGAAGATTATGTAATCGATCACACAACTTCACTAAAATTGTTTTGTTGTCTCCATATATTGAAAGTCGCTTGAAATAACCTTCTTTTGGTTTCTTTGTAAGAAGTTTCAATCCAATAACTACTTCCTTTCCAAAATTTAACTCAATTCGATACGGAGAAAGGATGTGTGAATCCTCTAGCACGTCGTGTAACAATGCCATAATAATTGTCTGCGCATCATTCACCTTCAATTCTTCTATTAAAATATGAGCAACTGATTTTGGATGTTCAAAATATCGGGTCCCGTCGTCTCTCTCTTGGCCACGATGTCCATATTTTGAAAGAATATACGCAGTCTCAATTGCCTCAAGTTCTTTTGGAGACATTATTGGCTCCAACTTTGCCATAAACTCCACACGACCAAGATCAATGTATCCATCAGTGTTTGGCTGCTTCATTGTTATTAGTATAATTGAGAACTATTAATCAATCACCTCCCTTCTTAGCCGTTCAGGAATTCTAACGAGAATCTCATAAGGGATCGTTCCACACAAACCCGCTATAGAAGTGACAGAGTTTTTATTTGATAACTCCTTACTTATCACACAGACCTCGTCTTCCTCTTTTATATTGAAAACTGAAGACACATCAACACTCACCATATTCATACTCACCCTCCCAATAATTGAGCAAACGATATTTTGAATATAAATTGTACCAGAGTTAGAAAGTCGACGATCAATACCCTCAAAATATCCAACAGGAATTATTGCGATTTTCATTTCTTGATTGGCGGAAAATGTTGCATTATATCCGACAAAATCACCTCGTTTTATTGTTTTAATTCCTACAACCACCGAAAACATCTCAAGCGCAGGAATGAGGTTTAATTTCCTTTCAGGAACCGGATCAAACCCATATAAACCAATCCCAAGACGAACAACATTTGCATCAAATTGCTTTATATATTGAGTTCCCGCTGTCGCGCTGATATGGAAATAGCGAATAGCATTAAACTTCGAACGAAATATTGGAACAACGGTGTTCCAAATAGTCTTTTGTCTCTCTACATGTAAGGAATTTTCAACATCAGCATCAGCAAGATGAGAACAGACTCCATCGATATTGATGTTTTTATTTGATTGAATAAGAGAAATGACATAATCAATATCTTCATATCGAATTCCTTGCCGATTCATGCCGGTATCACACTTAATATGAAATATTTGTGGTTGTTTTAATGTTTCAGCAATTTCTCGTACTTGATGTGGAGTAGAAAGTGTAAAAATAATATTTTTATCGGTATTTTTTATAATATTTGATAAAAATGAATATCCTATCACTAGTATTGGTGTTTTAATATTTTCATTGCGAAGCATAAGTGCCTCATAGTATGAATCAACGACAAAAAATGGGACGCTTTTTTCGTCAAGAATTTTTGCAACAGGAATTAATCCATGTCCATACGCATTACTTTTTAACACTGGAGCAATCTTTATATCAGATTGTATATTTGAAAACACCTCATAATTATGAAGTAACGCTGATCGAGAAATCTTAATACGCACCAACGGCTCATAATCAGTTAATGATTTTCTAAATTTACGAATAAAGTTTCGAAGAAAAACGAGCATATTATTATATATTATTTTCGCTCTCAAACTCATGATATTCTAAATCAAACTGGAAATTATTTTTAAAGTATTCTTTTGTCTCCTCAATGGTTGTAAATCCCAACTCATTTTTTCCACTAAACAAATCAAAATAGGCATCTCTATATTTTTGCAACTTAAACGGGATTTTTTTTGGATCTACATCCCCGCACCGATTCATCTCAATCCATCCATTTTTCGAATATATTCTTTCTCTATTTTTTCCACTAACACTCTCATTTATTTGGTTTTCACTTAAAAATATCTGAAGATCTCCCTCACTCGGCAAAACTCCTTTATTAAAAAGAATAGGAAGATTTTCTTGCTTTTCTTTATCAAGCTCAAACGCATCAAGAAAATCTGGATGCGAGTGCGCATAAAAAAATCCATTATTCTTTTTACCAACACCATGAGTACGCGCCCCAACAGAAAAAAAGAAAACAGAGTCGCCAACTTTTTCAACTGCTAATTCATATTGATTTTTTTTCCTAACAAACTCTTCAAAAATAGTATTCACCAATAAATTTTCTTTTGTCTCGACAAAAAAACCAACTTGGTCTTTTGTATAATTTGGAACATTTGGTAGTAAGGCCCAAATATCTTCTACATTTTTCTCCCTAAGTGGGCCTTCAATACTTGAAACGGGAAGTTTTTGTTTCCACAAATCAAACTCATTTTTTTCTTCTTCTGAATATTTTCCTAATCCAGATTTTTCCATGAGTTTCTTTACTTGAACTTCTTTTTCAATATTAGGAGGAAACATTGGAAACTGATCAAACTTTTGTTTCATTATTCAATAATAGAAGAACCTGTGAATTTAGCCAACGAAATAGGTTGTGGTGTTCTATCAGGTGTAAAACCCTAAAAAAGTAAAATGACCTACTGGGATTGCACAGATGCTCATTGTTTTTGTGGACCTACGGGGAGTCGAACCCCGACTTAGCGCATGCCATGCGCTTATTCTACCATTGAATTATAGGCCCATATTTTTTCTTAATATTTCAAAGATAACTAAAAATTCATTAAAAATATTAGCAGAAAAATAATCTATTCGACACACGCCTTTATAATTCATTTTTCGTGATTTTTTATTAATAGAACGAGGATCAACTCGCGCTTTATAAAAACAAGATAAAGGAATATTAGTCAGCTTCGACCAAAAAATTTCCAACTTTTCGATGTTTTGATCATCCCTACACTGTAGGGTACACCTAAACTTACTCTCGTCAACCTCATAACAACTCCTTAAAAGATTTAGAAATAATTTAATAATTAATGGATCAGAGTTGCCAATGGTAATACTCCCCTTTTTTGTTTTAGATCCCTCAGCTAAATAAAGCATAGCAAGAGTAATTTTTTTTGTTTTTTTGTCGTTTAATTCACCAATAACCCACTTATTTTCATTTAATAAATTTTCTAGGTATTTTTTTCTTTTCTCTTTTTTTACTTCCAGTGCTTTCTGTCTCGCCACCTTCAAATCTTTTACTCGTTTTGTTTCTAATTTTTGTTTTTGAAGATTTGAAAGTTCTATACCTTTTAACCAAAATGAAATCGTACTTTTTGGAATGTTGGAACCAAGTGCTCTATTAATTTGCAGAAATGAATAACCCTTTTTTCTCAGGGCTATCACACGTTCTCTCATATTTTTTTGGGTGCTCACTATTCAATTGTACCACAGAAGTCATCCATGTCCAAAAATTTTGTGGGCGATAAGGAATCGAACGTCGTCTCATCAGAATGAGACTCCCACGAACCCAGCGGTTCGTGCGCTCCGCCACTGGGAAACTCCCGTTTCCCCGACCCCTTTCCCAGTTCGAGTCCTGTATATCACAAGATATAAAAACAACGCATTTGCTTTAGAAATAGTGCATTGTTTTTATCTATGTGGGCGATACAGGACTCGAACCTGTGACCTTTACAATGTCAATGTAACGCTCTAACCAGCTGAGCTAATCGCCCTTATATTATTTTTCCTTCTTTTCTTTTTTCAATTCTTTCACCGCTTCAGTAAGTGAAACATCAGGATGTTTTGCAACCGCCTCAAGCATATCTGCAAGCTTCACATATCCGTCATTGAGTGGAAGCTCTTTAGCCTTCATAAACCAATGCTTCTTTTTTCCTCCATCGGCTTTTTCCAGCTCCAACGCAATCATATCTGGCGTCTCATCATTCTTTAATTTCCTCCCGAGATCTGCCTCTGTTTTTTCAAAGCGTTTATATACTTCTTTTTTATCCTCCTTCTTCAATTTGTCCATGCCAAAGCTGAAGTGATCAAACATAATCACATAATACCTGAGACATAAAAAAATACAAATCTTTACTCTAATCTAAGATTAATCTATAAATAGACAGAAGCCCTTGTAGTTCAACGGATAGAACAGTGCCGTCCTAAGGCGAAGATGGGAGTTCGATTCTCTCCAAGGGCACATAGGAGGGGTGGCTGAGTGGTCGAAGGCACACGACTCGAAATCGTGCAGGGGTGAAAGCCCCTCGAGAGTTCAAATCTCTCCCCCTCCGCTAATATCAAAACAATACACTTCATGTGTATTGTTTTATATTCGGAGAGATTTAAACGGGAAAGGGGTCGGGAAAACGGAAGTTTTCCCGTGGTGGAAGTACTGAAACCGCAAGGTGTCAGAAAATTTCGTCTGCGAAATTTTGTTCAATTCCCTCCCCCTCCACAAACAAAAAACACCATACAAAGTGGTGTTTTTAATTTTTTTCATTTTTCACAATATTTCCATCAAACAGTGTTATTACTCGATCAGTATACTGCACATATTCTGGTTCGTGGGTAACCATAATTATTGTTTGCCCATCTGCGTGCAATTCTTTAAATGTTTTCAAAATAGAAATAGACGTGTCATTATCAAGATTTGCTGTTGGTTCGTCAGCAAATAATATTTTCGGATTGTGTCCCATTGCACGAGCAATAGAAACACGTTGTTGTTCTCCTCCGGAAAGCTGATTGGGAAGATTATTAAACTTTTCTTTTAGTTCAACGCGCTCTAACACTCTTGCTGATATTTTTCTTGCGTCAATTTTATTTATTCCTTGTTCCAAAAGTGGAATCATTACATTTTCAATCGCATTCAATTCTGGAATAAGTGCATAATCTTGAAACACATATCCAAGTTGAAATAGTCGTAATATGGTCCGCTCCCTATCAGTTAATATGTCTGTGTTCTTCCCTCCAATCTCAATGGTTCCTGACGTTGGTCGATCAAGAAGACTCAACTGATACATAAGAGTACTTTTTCCAGAACCCGAACGCCCAATGATTGAAATAAATTCTCCGTCGTCAACATCAAAATCAACTCCTTTTAAAACGGTGAGCTCTGAGTTTCCACTTTTGAATTTTTTTATGATTTTTCTTGCTTGTATCATAGTTATCGATTTAATATCGCATCAAGTGTGTTTTGTCTGGTTATAATTTTTACTGGAATATATCCCGCAACAAGTGTTGCTAAAAACAACACTGCGATTCTTATAATTGTCCCACTCGCAGTAGCTACCAATATCCCATCACTAAACGGGAAGTTTATTGGGTTCGCATCAAAATACGGTTTTAAAAACCCAAACACTAATACCAATCCTATGAGAGTTCCTGCAATCGCATAAAAAAATGCTTGAAAGATATACGCCCATTCGATAGTAGCTGGACGAATTCCTATTCCTTTCAATATCCCAATAAACTTCCTTCTTGTAACCGCATTAATAAAAATGACGATAAAAATTGTTATTGCAGCAACAACCAACCCAATAGAGCTAATCGCAGTGCCAAGCATAGAAAATGTATTTCTTAAGTCTTGAATAAATTTTGGTTCTGCTTCGTTTCCTGCTTTTATTACTGCATATTCATCAAAATTATTTGCAAGAAGTGCTTGCTTTATAACAGACGGAGAAAATCCCTGTTTCGCCTTTATAGAAATCTCACCCAAGTTATAATCATCTCTGCCTGCAAGTCCACGAAATTGTGAATCGACAAAAAATATACGTCGATCAATTTCATCCACTTTACTCTTCGTAATCCCCTTAACCCAAACTTCGCGCACATTTCCATTTATTGTTATACGAATTTTGTCTCCAATATTCACATCAGCAAGCGCAGGAAATGTTGTAGAATCAAAATCTAAATATTTTTTTAGAAGCATTCCACCAACAATTACCTGATCATAATCACTTCGATTTAAGTATTCGCCTTCAATAATTAGTTTCGACAATTCAGTAACCTTATCCTCATCAACTGGATCTATTCCAGCAAACAGAGTACTTACCTCATTTCCCTTGTCGTTTGCATTCTTTTTTGCCTTTTTATAATCAGCTTCAACGGTTCCCGAACCTAAATATCGCCCAGAAACTGCTTCAACACCAGGAATATTTCGAATGGTGTTCATTATAATTGCGCTTCGTTCAATGTTATTTTTTTCTTTAAGTGGGGTTATAAAAACATCACCAATATAATGCTTATACACTGCTTGTGTTGCGCCCTCAATAAGCCCAACAAGAATACCACTCACCACCACAAGATTGAGAAAAGTAAGCACCATAACACACACCACAAGAACATTCGTCCAAATACTTGCACGTTTTATCTGTCGTACCGCTAGAAAAAATCCAACTCGAGCAGCAGAACCAAGACTCTCTTTGTGTCGTTTTTTCCGAAACATATCTTGTTCCAGTATATCTGA
The DNA here is from genome assembly GCA_007375535.1 of Parcubacteria group bacterium LiPW_41. Classification (GTDB taxonomy): domain Bacteria; phylum Patescibacteriota; class Minisyncoccia; order UBA6257; family GWB1-50-10; genus LiPW-41. The sequence goes on from VMEM01000001.1 coordinate 58,023, forward strand.
GAGAACGAATTTTGAAAAACTATATTTCGTCTGGACAGTCAGAAAACACCCCATCAACTCCCAAACTCTTCATTTTTTGAGCATCCTCTTTTGTATCAACAGTATATACATATACCTTTAGACCTATCCTATGTGCTCGATCAATGAACCTTTTTTTTGCGTGTTTTATATTTGGATTAATAGAATGTGCATTTATTTTTTTTGCAAAATGGATAGAACCAAATATATTTGCATAAATAAGATAACCAACGGGAGTTTTTGTATCAATTCTTCTGAATGCACGAAGCTCTCTCCTTGAAAACGAGGAAACAACAAAATCACTATGCCTCCATCCCATTCCATAATACATTTGAAGCATTGTGGCGACAGCCCATCCAGTTCCTCTACCCTTCAATTCAATATTAAGTCGTGTTTCGCGATTGATAAGTTCAATAACATCTTGAAGTTTTGGAATGTGTTCTCCCATTCCGTCATCCAATTTCCTTAGTTCATCAAATGTCTTGTTGTGTATCTTCCCTTTTCCATTTGTCGTTCTGTCTACTGTGTTGTCGTGCATCACCACTAATTCGCCAGTCTTACATAAATGAGCATCACACTCAATCATTGAAACATTCATCCGAAGCGCTCGGCGGAACGATCTCAATGTGTTTTCTGGTTCTTTTTTTGAAGCACCTCTATGAGCAATCTTTAAAAACATATCTTTTCTCTATTTATTATACATTCATATCCAAACCATCGGAATGAATTTAGTTTCTATGTCTGATACAATGAATAAAAGATGTGGAATGAACATAATACCATCACTCGGACAATAAAGAAGGTTATGCCTTCAGTGGTTTCGATTACTTTAAAAAAACCAAAAGATTTGGTGATCGAACAGTTAAAAGAAGAACAAAAAGCGATTCACGAAAAATCACACATTGAAATTCCTGAAGATAAAATAGATGCACAGGGATTAGTAGATGTTGGAGGAGGAAGTGGTTTTATTATTGACGGATCGGGAATAATTCTCACGAATCGACACGTCATAGAAGAAAAAGAAGTATTGTATTTTGTCACCACACACGACAACCATACCTATGAAGCAGAACTTCTTGCAAAAGATCCAGTAGATGATATTGCAATCCTTCGAATCCAACCAACGAGAAAATTACGCGCAGTAAAACTTGGAGATTCAGCAAAAGTGGAACTTGGGCAAACAGCAATTGCATTTGGAAATGCACTCGGTCTCTTTAAGGACACTGTATCAATGGGGATTATCTCTGGTCTTTCTCGTGCAGTTTCTGCGCGAGAAAATGAAAATTCAGCAGTCCAAGAAATGCGCGGACTCATACAAACCGATGCCGCAATAAATCCAGGAAATTCTGGAGGACCACTTGTAAATATATATGGGAGAGTTGTGGGAATTAACGCCGCAGTAGTTGCAAGCGCAGAGAGTATAAGTTTTGCAATTCCTATTAATACCGCAAAAAGAGATATAAAAGATTTGAAAAAATACGGAAAAATAAGACGTCCTCTTTTTGGTGTTCGTTATCTCGTTTTAAATCAAACACTAAAAGAAAAACTAAAAACGCCAGTGGACTACGGAGCATTAATAACAAAAGAACACACAATCGACGTAGCGGTCGCATCAGGAAGTCCAGCAGACAAAGCGGGAATAAAAGAAAATGATATACTTCTTCGTTGGAATGGAATCCCTATAACCGAAACGAGAAGTATTCAAGACTTTCTCGAATCCCACGGAGTTGGAGATGAGGTAACGCTTGCAGTCCTTCGAAATGGAATAGAAATCGAGCGACGAGTAACTCTCGAAGAAAGAAAATAAAAAATACCCCACACTTGTTGGGGTGTTTTTTATTTTCTTAATATATATATTCATCCACAACCAAACCTTGTTTATCATAAAGGATCAAGCGGTCATGTTTTGGATCAAATTGCATTCCTCCATTTAACCATGTTCTCCATTCTTTTGAGAAAAAATCAGGCTTCTCTCTATTGGTGTCATAACAATTTCCAAATGTATACTGATCAGCAATTCTACGACACTCAACATCATTAGGCCCAGTATATCTATTTAAATCATTCGCGGAAGGAAGTTTACACGAAGGAAGTGATCGAAGAAAATCCTGACACGCACCGGTGAAGGTAATTATTCTTTTATCCTGTGCAATTGATGGACACTCTTCAGGAAGCGAAGGAGAAAAAGAAATCTGTTGATTCAAAAAACCCATACACTTATTTAATCTAAAGTTTTTTCCGTTTGCACTCTTCCAAGAATACATTCGAATATATTCTCCAGGTTTAAGAATAATATCGCTTTCCCTGTTCACACCATATGGACTAAAATCAGAAATTGCTCGAGGAATTTCAACAGATCCTCCAAGATTTGCTCGAATAATCCATTCAGTAACTAACACTGGAGATTTTAAATTGTCTGTCGAAATTGTAATTTCGGAATTAGTATCTCCAAAATAATCCGGTGGATTTACCCCAGAAATGCGGACTTGTTTATAAAATGGAGAAAGTTGTGATTCAACAAATCCAAGCGGTGGCTCAACTTTTGGTTTTTGTGGCTCCTCTGGTTTTTCTGGTTGATTATTATTTCCTCCAGTTGGACCTACTGAAACGGGTTTCTGCCCAACATCAGTTCCAGTCATATCGAGATATCCAGGTTGAAAAAACGAAGCAATCGTTCCTGGCTTTGATTTTCCAGAAAAAATTTGAGACGCACCAAAAAGAATGAGACCAAGAACAAAGAGAATAATTAAAATATTCTTCATATAGTTATATTACAAGATTTATAAGCCGGTTGGGAACAAAGATAATTTTTTTGATTTCAATGCCGTTTATCATCTTTTTTATTCCGTCTTGGCTCATTGCAATCTTTTTTGCATCATTTTCAGAAATTCCACGTGGAACCTCAATGGTCGCGCGCACTTTCCCATTTATTTGAACAACTAACACAAAGTTTTCTTCAACTATTTTCTTTGGATCATACACTGGCCATTCAGAAATATGAATTGATTTTTTATTTCCAAGCCCAAACCATAACTCCTCCGTCATATGCGGAGCAAATGGAGCGAGTAACTGTAGAAACATTTGAAATTCAGCTACGGAAACCTCTTTATTTTCTATTTCATTTAAACAAATCATTAGTGCGCTGATCGCGGTGTTATATTGAAGTGATTCAATGTCTTCGGTCACCTTTTTTATTGCTTTATGTATTGCGCGCTCACACGTTGGCTTTTTATTCTTATGCTCTATTACTGTTTGTCCCAATCTCCACACACGCTCAATAAATCGTGCAACCCCAACAATTCCCGCATCGCGAAAATCTCCACCTTGCTCAAACGGAGCCAAAAACATCAAATTAGTTCGAAGCGTGTCCGCGCCAAATCGTTTTATATATTCATCGGGATTTACTACGTTTCCTTTTGACTTTGACATCTTTGCGCCTTCTTTAATAAGAAGACCATGTGCACGAAATCGAGTAAACGGCTCTTCAAAATCAATAAGCCCAGCATCCTTAAACACCATTGTGATAAATCGTGAATATAACAAATGAAGAACAGAATGTTCTGCCCCACCAATGTACATATGCACTGGAAGCCATTTCTTTGTTATTTCATTATTCCAAGCACTTTTCCTGTCTTGCACACTTGGATACCTTAAGAAATACCATGCAGAATCAAGAAATGTATCTGATACATCGGTTTCTCTTCGTGCCCCTCCACCGCACACAGGACACCCCACTTTATAAAACGATTTCACTGATGCAAGTGGCGATTCATCTTTTCCTTTTGGTCGAAACTCCTTCACCATCGGAAGTAGCACAGGAAGATTTTTTTCTTTTTCTGCATACCACCCAGGCATTTCCTTTTGTTCTCCCTTCCCCACACGTGCACACGCCTCGCAATACATCATTGGAATTGGAGGGCTCCAATATCGTTGACGAGAAACAATCCAATCTCTTAAACGAAACTGCGTAGTAAACGTTCCTCCAACATAATTAGTGATTTTCTTTTTTGCGTCCTCAACACTCAATCCATTTAAAGGACCTGAATTTATTAACTCACCATCTCCAATATATGCTTCAGTAAGTGGTTCAACTGTTTTCCCATCTGAAATAACAACTACAATTGGAAGTTTAAATTTCTTTGCAAAATCAAAATCGCGTTCATCATGAGCCGGAACAGCCATAATTGCTCCTGTTCCATACCCAGAAAGAACATAATCAGCAGCAAAAATAGGAATTTCTTTTTTATTTGCAGGATTGATTGCTTTAATTCCCTTCAATTCAATTCCTGTCTTCTCTTTGTTTTCAACGCGCTCTTCCTCGCTTTTCTCTTTAGAAATTTTTACATATTTCTCCACTTCGCTATAATTTGAGATTTGAGATTTAAGTTTTGAAATTATTTCGTGTTCCGGAGCTACCACCATATATGTCGCTCCAAATAATGTGTCCGGTCGAGTAGTAAACACCTTCAATACATGCTCTGAATTTGCAATTTTAAAATTAATTTCTGCTCCTTCAGATTTTCCAATCCAATTTCGCTGTGCAATTTTTACACGCTCTGACCAATCAATATGATCAAGATTTTTTAATAATCGATCTGCATAGCGCGTAATACGAAATGACCACTGTTCTAACTCCTTTTTAATTACCACGCTTGAGCACCGTTCACATGCACCACCAACCACCTGTTCATCAGCAAGCACTGTTTTGCATGACGGGCACCAATTTACTGCCTGTTTCTTCCTGTATGCAAGTCCACGCTTCCACATTGCGATAAATACCCACTGTGTCCAACGATAATATTCTGGATCATATGTTTCCAAATGTTCATTCCATGCAAATCCATTTCCAATCATCTCCAACTGCTTATAGAACCGTTTTTCAGAAACTTTCGATTGTTTTAATGGATGTGTTCCCACTTTAATTGCATAGTTTTCAGAATGGATTCCGAAACCATCGAGTCCAATCGGTTCAAATACATCATACCCACCCATCCGCTTAAACCTCCCATATATATCACTCCCAACAAACGCATACATGTTTCCAACATGAAGCCCCTCTGCTGATGGATACGGAAACATCATAAGGTTATAAAATGGCTTCCTTTTTGCGGTTTTTGTTGATTTTAGTGACGGTTCATAAATCCCCGTCTTTTTCCATTCGGTCTGCCATCGCTTCTCAATTTTTGAAAACTCGTATTTCTTCATAAACAATTAATTCAATTGTAATGCCAAATCAAAGAAAATAAAAACCCCGCCTTATCGGGCGGGGTAGTTTGGAAATAATTAGAAAACAATATGTATAACTGTTGGGAAAATATCAACTTCAAATTCTGCTGCATTTTTTAGTTCGTGTTTCTTTTTGAGTCCTGAGGTAACACCAAATGTTTTAACCCCAGCACCAACCCCACATTGGATATCAACAATCTCATCACCAATATAGGCAATTTGATTTTTTTGAATTCCATAATTTTCCTCAATAAACTGCAAAAGACAGTTGAGAGAACGGGGGTCGGGCTTCCGAAATCCCGATCTTGGGATATCTATACCACCATCAGTGCCCACAACATCTTCAAAAAAATGAATCACATTAAATTGTTTCAAAACATTTCGTGCGCTTCGTTTTTTTCGAGAAGTAAAAACAAAATTAATAATCCCATTATCTATATTCCTTTGAAGAAGTTCTGGAACTCCTTTCACTAGAGGAATTGGGTCAATTTTATCTGCCTCAACCCATTGTCTATGAATTTCTCTTGCAAATTTTTTTGTGATTTCAAATCCTGTTGCAATGAGTTCAATGGGAGGAAGTCCCCACTCTTTTTTTAGCCGTCTCTTTACCTTTGGATTTAAATTTATTCCATTTTTTTCTGCTAAACCGCATAAACGAATGAATCCCTCCTTACCCGAATTTAAAAGAGTTCCATCTAAGTCATAGATGGCCGCTCGTGTGTTCGTTTTCATTAAAACCTCCTTTTTTTATTGTTTATGTGCTTGACTCTACCCTACTGTGTATTTGAGAATTGTGCAACTATTGATGAATTTTACTTATTATGTATAATCAGCATAGATTCTTTTAAATACTGACGTGACTGTCGTAATTGTAGAACGATAAAATCCTTGTTTGATAATACAGTCACACGACAGACCTATCGGTCTGGTTTATGGGCGTGATTCCCCAATGAAGGATCATACAACGCCCACACTATTATGTAGGAATAGTTTGCTCTTGCCTGCATTGTATTAAGCAATATTCGCATTGACATGGATATGCATTGCGCCATATCCACATTGCGTGCGCCGAGACCTTACCAGAAGGGTATACAAAAGAAACCCGCGGCAGATGCCGTGAAGGAATTCCCGCACCCCCTCGCTTTATGCGAGGGATTTTTTATATACCAAAAACTTCTTTTGCATTTTTTAGAACCTGAGAAGCAACACCTTCTTGTGAAACACCTTTAATTTCTGCGATTTTTTTCTCAACTTCAAGAACATATATTGGCTCATTCCTTTTTCCACGATATGGAACTGGCGCAACGTACGGCGCGTCAGTTTCGCAAAATATTTTTTCTATCGGAATCATCTTTATTACTTCTTCATAATCAGTTCCTCCTTTACGCATTGGGTATGTTATTGCACCACCAAATGTAAAATAGAAACCGAGATTTAGTAATTCTCTTGCTCCATCTGTTGTACCGCAAAAGAAATGAATAACCCCAGGCCTACTATTAAGTAAATGTTTCTTTGATTGCAATATCTGAATTAGGTCACCATACGCATCCCTACAATGGATCATCAATGGTTTCTTTAATTTATGAGCAAGACTAATGTGTCGAATAAAAACCTCTTTTTGCACTATTTTATCTTCTTCATTTTTCAAATGAAAATAATCCAACCCACACTCCCCAATTCCCACAACTTTTTTGTTTGCTGCGATTCTTTCAAACTCTTCTACATCAAAGGTTTCTGATTCCTCCACACCCTCATTTTCATCATGAAACGAGTCTCCAGTGTGTATTGGATGAAGTCCTACGCACGCCCACATACAATCAGAATTTTTTTCAGCAAGAACAACCGCATCTTTTGAAGTCTTTAAACTACTCCCAATCTGGATCATCCCAATCCCCTCACTTCTTGCCCGCTCAATAACCACATCTCTATCCGCATCATATGCAGGAAAATGAGTGTGGGTGTGTGCGTCTAAGTGTTTAAAACTAAATTCGCTTGCATTCATAAATATTCAACGGTATGATGCCAGCATACATTAAAAACAAAATACGGAGAAGTAGCATGAAGAAAAAATTGTATATCGGAATCGTGGCAGAAATCGGCGCCGGAAAAGACGCCGTTGCAAAATATCTTGAGGTTTTCTATCAAGCAAGGGTCCTTAGAAGCTCGGACCTTTTGGGGGAAATTTTAAGGATGCTCAAACTAGATTCCAAAAAACGAAAAAATCTCCAAAAACTCCCGATTGCAATCAGGAATACTTTTGGAGCACACACGATAAGTAAAGCAATGGTGCATTGGATGAGAGAACAAAAAAACGCAAACATCGTTATTTGGAATGGTATCCGCTATCCGTCAGACGTAGAAGAATTTAAAAAGCTTCCAAACTCAGTACTTATAGGAATTTCTGCAGATCTTCTCAAAAGATTCAAATGGATAAAAAAACGGAAGGAGAAGTCAGGGGAAGAAAAAATAACATATGCAAAATTCCTTGAAGAAGCGGGACAAGACACAGAAAAAAATGTTGCAAAAATAATTGAAAAAAATGCAACCTATGTCATTCAAAACAACAAAACAATAACATCTCTTTATAAAAAGATTGCAAAAATAATTGAAGAAGAACAAGCGCGATTAAACATGAACTAATTAAAACCCCTCACTAGGAGGGGTTCTTTTTATCCAATTCGTGGAAACAATGGTGATATTGGGTCGGATGGATTTTTGAGAATAATGCGAATCTTTTCTGCGGTTTCAGGAAGAAATGGGCGAAGCATCAATTCAATATCCCACAATTCATTTACTAATTCAGAAAGTATCTCCTTTGCTTTTGCTTCATCGGTTTTTATTAACTTAAATGGTTCCGTCTCTTGAATCTTTTTGTCACACATGGAAATTTTGTTCCAAATCTCCTCTGCTGCCTTCTTTATTTCATATCTATCAAGCAATTCACGATAACTAACAAAGACTTCATCGTGAATGGAAACATTTTTTTGTATACTCAATCCCGCATTTTGTGCCATCTTCATCGTTCTACTTACCAAATTTCCAAGACCATTTGAAAGTCCACTTGTATAATTCTCTGCACATTTTTCATCGGTAAAATCTCCATCTTCAAACGTATTCATCTCTTTTGTTAGCCAAAATCGCAATCCATCTGTTCCAAATTTTTCAATTACTTCATAAGGATCAATAACATTTCCAAGAGATTTTGCCATCTTCTGTCCCGCGCTCACAATAAATCCATGAATAATAATTTGCTTTGAAGTTGGAACACCAGCGGACATCAACATCGCCTGCCACATCGCTGATTGCTGTCTCAAATTATCTTTTCCAGCAATCTGAATAGCATTTAACAAATCTTTTGTCCCCCAATACCTATCAAACTGTTCCTTGTCCTCGGGCCATCCAAGTGTAGAAATATAATTTATAAGCGCATCAAACCACACATACATCACCTGATCCTCGTCATTAGGGACCGAGACACCCCATGGCATTTTTGATTTAAGTCTCGAAATACTAAAATCAGAAAGTCCATTTTTCACAAAACTTTTTATTTCATTAAATCGAAAATCTGGAACAACAAAATCTGGATGTTTTTCATAGAATTCGAGAAGCGCCTTTTCATAATTTGAAAATTTGAAAAAATAATTTTCCTCTTCACGATCCTCAAGCGTGAGATTTGGATGATCAGGACACACACCGTCTTGTAACTCGGAATCAGTTTTTTCAAGCTCACACCCAACGCAATATTTTACTTTGTATGTTTTTTTGTAAATATCCCCTTTCTCCTTACAAACGTTCCAAAAATATTGTGCCGCTTTTTTATGATGTGCGTCAGTTGTTCGGATAAAATGTATGTCTTTAGAAATATTTAATTTATCAAGAATCACCTTAAATTTTTCTGCATACTCATCTGCGTATGCTTGTGGGTCCATTCTCGCTTCTTTTGCTTTTGTATATATCTTTTGTCCATGCTCATCAGTGCCAGTATTAAAAAATACCTCTTTTCCTAAAAGTTTTTGATATCGAGCTATGACATCTGCCTGTACAAATTCAAGTGCGTGCCCCATATGTGGCTTTGCATTCACATACGGCAATGTTGTTGTTATGTAAAAATATTTCTTTTCCATATATTTAAAATGCTCCGAAACATTCGGAGCACTAGTTTAATACTATTAGTTCTCCAAAGATTTTCGTTTCTCTCCCACGTAGGTTACCACCTCTTCTGTTAATACTGCAATAGGAACTGCTAAAAGAACCCCAACAAACCCCGCAATCTGTCCACCAGCAAGTATCGAAAGAATTACCATAAGTGGGTGGACGCGCATCGCCTTTCCCATAACAAGTGGAATAAAAATGTGATTCTCTAATTGTTGTAATATCATAAAAAATACCAACGCATATATTCCAAGAGAAAACGATTCAGAAACTGCAATAAGGAATGCAGCAGCACCAACAATGACCGGACCAATCATAGGAACAAGTTCAAAAATTGCTGCAAGAATTCCAATTACGAATGCATATGGAACCCCAAGCAACCACATCCCCCCTCCCGCTACAATACCCATAACCAAACAAAGAAGTAGTTGAGCAGAAAACCATTTCCTAATTCTCTTTTTGAAATTATTAAACAGCGAAAGAGCTCCTTTTTCTTGTGCGTCAGGAACTAACGCTTTAATGACGCGCTCTAAAACTGCTGGATCATAAGTTAAATAAAAAGAGGAAACAATTGTTGCAACAACAAGAAATCCTTGAAAAAACACCGAACTTACTGCGGAACCAATAGATGCCCCAGACAAACCAATTGCTCCAAGCGCCTCTTGCCAATGTTGACTTATCGATTCAAATGGAAGCGATGGAATTTGAATCCCAAACAATGAATAAGAAACAGAACTAAAATACGAAACAAAATTCTGAAATTCGCTTAATAAAATTGGAACAACAAAATATGCGGCAGTCGTAAGAATTATTATTCCAAATACAAACACTACAAAAGTTCCAAGAATTCGAGGAATCTTTCCTTTCTCAAGAAACGAAACAAAAGGATCAAGTCCGAGAGAAATAACCGCAGAGACAAGAAATACCGCGACCGCTGACCGAGCAATAATAAGAAAATAAATGATGGCAATAAATGCAGCAATTCGCCACATCGTCCCCCATCCTATTTCAAGTTTTCGTGTGTCTATCATTACACTTTTAGTATATCACCAAAGGTTACATCCTTATAAGGACCAACCAAAGCTAAATTAAGTGTTTTATTCATGAAAAGTTCTTTTGCTAATGCCTGCACATCGCTCGCCTTCACTGCACGTATTTTCCTTGCAAGCGCCTCTGGTGTCTGTATTCCCGATTTCATAAGTGCCTGCATTCCATAATACATACAAAGCTGATCAGACGTCTCGATAGAAAGATAAAAATTTCCGATAAGATGTTCCTTCGCTCGATCGAGTTCTTCCTTGGTCACTAATTCTTTTTTAAGGCGACCGAATTCTTCAAGTGAAGCAGAAATAACTGCTCTGAGCTTTTCATGATTCACCCCAGCAGACATTGCAATATATCCATGATCAGTAAATAAATTTGCAAATGCTTGTATATAATATGCTGCACCAAGTTCTTCGCGTACTCGAGTAAATAATCGGGAGGCCATACCTCCACCTAAAATGTCTGCGAGTACTTGAAGTGTAAATCTTCGTTTGTCATACATATCAAATGCCCGAAATCCTAGCATAAGATATGTCTGATCTGAATTATTAAAAGAAATAAGTTCTCTTGGTTTTCCTTGAAGTTCAGTTACAGGTTTTTTGTCAGCCTTTTTCCCTTTCTTCATCTCACCAAAAATTGCTTCAACTTTTTTATCAATGTTTTTGAAGTTTGCACCACCCGCAACAATAATAGTAGTTGCGCTTGGTACATAGTGTTGCGATCGATAAGAAATAAAATCTTCCCGTGTTATTTTTTGGATTATCTCTTTTTTACCAGCAATAGATCTTCCCGCTGGTTGATCTCCATATAAAACCTCCATAAATACATTCGGAACTTTTCGCGGAGCAATATCCTCATACATATTTATTTCTTCAATAATCACCCCTTTCTCGCGCTCAAGTTCTTCAGAGTCAATAACTGGATTGAGATATAAGTCAGTAATAATATCTAAAGCATCACCAAATGATTCATTTTTTACTTTTGCATAATATCCAGTATATTCTTCTGCGGTAAACGCATTATAGTCTGCACCAAGTTGCTCAAGTTCACGCGCAATAGTAATTGGCTTTGGTCGCTTCGTTGTTCCTTTAAAACACATATGCTCCAAAAAATGAGAAATTCCATTTAAATTTTTCTCTTCATATTTTGATCCAGCTTCAACAAGCACCGCAACTGTTGTTGCCATATTTCCTTTTTGAGGAACAACTACTAAACGAATTCCATTTGAAAGTTTTTTCTGAATTACTTCGTGTGTCATGAAGATAGTATATAAGGGTTAATGACTAGGGTCTAGTTTTTTTGAAAAACTTGCACTTTTCTTAGATATATTGCATAGTTTATATATCATTCACAATTTAAAGAGGTGGCAAATGGAAACGAAAATTTCACTTAGCAAACTCGCCGCCATGCTTTACGGAGAAGAAGAATTAAAACAATCTGGTCTTACCGAAGCAGGGATCATTGAAAAAATAGGCGAAACATATAAAAACACTAGTGATCCCGCAGAAAAAAAAGAAGCAGAGCGGATCCTTGTTGGGCTACTTGAAGATAAACGAATTACCAACAAAACAGAAATTCTTTTTTACCTTATGGTATGCGAACCTATTGAAGGCCATAAACAAATCATCAAAGACTATCTCCGACGACACAATAAAATTGCACAAACAATTCAAGACCTCATCATCGAGAGAGATGAATTGCCATGGCTCACACGATAAAAATCCCCCGCTTTGCGGGGGTAATTATTTATCCAACTGTTATATGAGGATTTCCGCCACACTTACTACACCTTGGTACAAATACACCACCACCTCCATACTCAATATCAGCTCCACAACAACCGCTTTTTTCCATTATTACCCCACCCCGAAATTTCCTTGGATTACTTTTGATGTGGTCTGATAAAATTTGCCCCATTCTGGACCGCTCTCCTTTTTTCTTTAGTCCTCTTTTACTCTTTGAAATCTTTTTAGACATACCAACCTCACTATGTTAATGATGTACTACTTATAATGTCTAAACACAAAAAAACAAGATTATTGAAATATTATTTGTTATAGATATAGTATTAGAAGAACATAAAAAAGAGGCGTTTATGGAAAAGAAAAGAAGCAAAGAAGAAATTTTAAAATCTGCGAGAGAGCGTATAAAAAACGGAGAATTTCTGAAAGCACTAAAAGAAGAGACAAAGGGCGTAAAATTATTTATAAAGTTTCTACACAACAAACGGACCCATGCTCGCCAAACAAAGCGCAGAGATATACCAATAGGAAACTAAAAAAACCCCACTGATAGTGGGGTTTTTATTAACAATTATTTACTGCAACTTATTTTTAATAAAATCGTGAATCTCCGAAATTTTTATTCGTTCTTGAGTCATTGCATCTCTATCACGAACAGTTACAGTGTCGTTTTCTAATGTTTCAAAATCCACTGTGAAACAAAATGGAGTTCCCGCCTCGTCCTGTGCACGGTATCGCTTTCCAATATTCCCACGTTCATCCCACGCAATCATCCACTCTTTTCGCAACTCATTGTAAATACCTCGAGCTTTTTCTACTAATTCTGGTTTGTTCGCAAGTAATGGAAATACTGCTGCCTTCATTGGAGCAAGTTTTGGATGAAGTTTTAAAACAATTCTCGTATCTCCTTCTTTCACTTCTTCCTCTCTATACGCATCCATTAAGAAGAAAAGAGTTGCACGGTCAACACCGCCTGAAGTCTCAATTACCATTGGCGTGTACCGCTCTTTCGCTTCTTCATCAAAATATGTCATGTCCTGCTTTGAATACTGTTCATGACGAGACAAATCCCATGTTCCCCGATGATGAATTCCTTCCATCTCCCACCATTCATCACGCGCTTTATATTCAATATCAAATGCAGCCTTTGCATAATGCGCTAATTTCACATGCCCTTTAAATTGCAAATTTTCTTCGCGCATACCAAGTGACAAGTACCACTTTCTGCGCTCCTCCTTCCAATATTCAAACCACTTCATTGATTCTTCATCATTTGGTTTTACATAAAACTGTAATTCCATTTGTTCGAATTCACGTGAACGAAAAGTAAAGTCACCAGGAGTGATTTCATTTCGGAATGCCTTTCCAATTTGAGCAATACCAAAAGGAAGTTTCACTCGTGATGATGAAAGTACGTTTTTAAAATTCACATGCACACCTTGTGTAATTTCTCCACGTAAATATGTTTTTAATTTTTCCCCTTCGATAACCCCAAGATATGTTTCCACAAGCGTACTAAACCGCTTTGGCTCGGTTAATTCTCCACCACAATCAGGACATTTGTATTCCGCAATATTAAAATTATTTGAGTTTAAAATTTCTTCAGGAATAATTTTGTCAGCACGAAATCGATGATGACATTTTTTACATTCAGAAAGTGGATCAGCAAACGACTCAGTATGTCCAGATGCCTCCCACACCTTTGGGTTCATAACAATTGCAGCATCAACTCCAACCACATCGTTGCGTATCTGCACCATAGTCTTCCAATATTCATTTTTGAGATTTCGTTTTAGCTCAACGCCAAGTGGCCCGTAATCCCAAGTTCCTGCAAGCCCTCCATAGATTTCAGATCCTTGATAGATAAACCCTCTTCGCTTTGCGAGTGATGAAATTTTCTCGAAAATATCCATGGGCATAGTATAAAGTATAAATTCGTAAGTATAAAGTATAAAAAGACCCCCTATAATATGGGGGGTCAAACTAATCATTTACCGTAATATCAATACCATTCATCCAATGTCCAGAAGAAACATCGATTTTCTCTATTGGATAAGCGTGGTACTTTCCGTCTTCAGAACGGCGAACTATCATTGTGAGAGTTCCTTCAGATTCTGGAAAAACTTCATAGCTTGGATTAATTTTGTACGTCTTCTTTCCAAACTCTTCAACACAACTCATTGCCCACGGAACGGTATATCCTGCGGTACTCATTCCCATATCAACTATTTTTGTTGGATACAAAACTTTTTTACTATCTTCAAATGGATCTTTGCTTGTCGCATTAAAATAAATACCATATGAAATGATAGCAATAAATACAAAAATGAATAAATACAAAGAAAATCAATATAATTTTGCCGCGTTCATTATTGTTCCTTTTTAATTGTTAATGCTTATATTATACACCCAAATTATAAAAAAGTCAATATTGCACAGAGGGACCAGTATTTCAGAAAAACCCTTTTAAAATGAGGGTTTTTCGCAAATCTATACATAATACCCACTACTTCATACTATTGAACCACTTTTCCTCCTCCTGCCCCAACGGTAGAATCGTCAGGAAGTGAGGTTGAGAGAGCAACATCACGAGCTAATAACTCCATATTGGTAAACTCATCAATTCCTTTCGCAATTGTTTCTTTCATAATCGGCATAAATTGTTTCACTTGATCTTGTCTCGGAGTTGCGCGAACCTGAAATGTCGCTTCTAACATATCACTAATTACCCCGCGCCCCGATGGAATTCGTGGAATCTTCCACTTCATTGATCCCGAAACAGGATCAAATTCTGGTTTTGTTTCAATATTTGATTTTGAAGTTCCAGAAAACTGAACGCCACCTTCCAGTTCTCCAACAATTTCAACATCTTTTATATCAGTCGCACCAGTCTCAAGTATCCAATGAATTGTGTACTCCGTTGGTTGTCCCGCTTTAGGAGGAAATGGACCGGTGTTTGCAATTCCAGAATCAGGATCTCGATATCGAAGTTCTGAGGCAACCCAAAGTGATCCGCCAATCTTTGTCTCTTTATTCGCAGACACTGAAGTTTTAAGCGTATTCATATATGGAGGAACCGAAGATGATTCTAATTTTGCCTGAGCAACTACAGAAAAATTTTTATCGCTCGCTTTTTTTATTGGAAATATATCTTTTAATTTTATCGTTGCAGAAAGTTCTCCGCTTGCTCCAGCGCTTAAATATGCAAACGTTGGCACGTTTTTTGTACTCCACTCAATACTTCTTTCACGTTTATTAATAACCCCATCACCAGAAAGAGTTGCAGTATCGGCCATTACACCAGAAAAGGAAAGAGAAATAATAGTGTCTTTTAAAGCGATACCTGTCCGATTTTCATACTGAATTGAATAGGTAAGTGTGTCTCCAAGTTTTGCAATATAATCTTGCACACCATTTACTGAGACGTTTAATGTTACTGGAGATGGTTGTGGTTCTTTTGAAGATTTTGATGAGGCAATTACATAATCTCTATCACCTAAAGAAACAACAAGAGATGCGGGGATGGTAAGTGGAGATGAATCATCTCCCTCATATGTCCCAGTTATCTCAATACTCCCTACTTCTCCTTTTTTTATTTTCGAAATTTTCCATCGATTATTTAATGAATCAGGATCTTGAGACGCATTATCAAAATGGAATGTATTTGGATATTCCACAGCAAGCCAAACATCATTTACATCAACTGGAGAAGAGTTTGAATATTGCAACTCAAGCGAAAACGGCGAACCGCGGACAATCGAGTCTGGAAGTGCTACCGCAACACTTAACGGCTCACTATTTGTTTCAATTGAATATTTCGTTCCTGTTGGCTCAAATCGACTACCGCCCGCTCCCACATATGAAATTTTTGTTTCGATATCTCTCTTACTTCCCTTTTCATTTGTTGAAATAAGTGAAAAAGTTTTTTTTACAGACGTCCCACCTTGGATTATTCCAATTGGTTCAGCAATAAGAGATCCCCCAGTGTTTACCTCTCGTATTCCATCGGGAAGTACAAGTGAAAGTTTTGACTCTGAAATCGCAATGTCTTGATCGTTTGAGACAACCGCAGTGACCGTAAATGGAATCCCCCGCATAATAGTCTTTTCTACCTGTAGTTCGACTCCAACAAAATTTGATTCCTTAAAAAGAAGAGACCAAATAAGAAATCCACCACCAATAATTACTACACAAAAACAGGTTATAAAAAATATAAGTATCCACTTTATTATTGGGTGTTCCTCGCGATCTCTATCTTTCTGCTTTGTCGACTCGGCAAGTTCTTTTTCTAATTGCTCAAGTGCCATATATATCGATTATAACCCAAAGACAAGAATTCAAACATTTGGATAGAAAACTACAATACAATAATATGTGACTCTGGTGTTTTTTCTCCACACTCAAAACATATAAATGAATGATTTTTTACATTAAATCCCACAACAAATGGTGCTGAACATACATCACACTGCGCGTGATGTATGTCGTATCCCAATTGTGCAAGAGTCTCTTTTGGTGAAATGTTTCCTGTGTGCGCCATCTCTTCTAGCAGGCCCCATAATCCATCATCGCGAACTTCTCGTGGTGTCAAAATATAAATCAAAGAAAGTGCACGCATTCCTGCACTCCACAAATTTGAATTTTTTCTTACAAGAGAGCAATGTGTGTGAGTTAATACATCAGTTACAGTGAAACCACTTCGCTTTGCAAGCCGAACAGTAACTTTCTGTAGCGGTTCAAGATGTGGAGCAAACTTCGAAAGTGGCTTTCTTCCACTTACCACGCGCGCCTCAATGCGTCCAAATTCCTCCGTAAACAAATGTGCGGTTTTATCAAAATCACGCGACGGAGTCACGCGAAGTGTGTATGCATTTGTCACAAAATCTTTCATTGCGTATTAATAATGGTAGTATAAATCAAGAAGTATATGAATGCATCTATTGTAATAAAAGCAAAAAACGAGGCTGACAAATTAGAAAAACTTTTTCGCATTCTCAAAAATCAAACGTATAATAATTTTGAAATTATTGTTATTGATAACGAATCAATTGATGACACAAAAGAAATATGTAAACAATTTGATGCACAATTTGTAACAATATTAAATAAAGATTTTTCATATCCAAACGCGGCAAACCTTGGCGCGTCAATCGCAAAAGGAAAATTTATTGTTTTTCTCTCGGCCCACTCGTTTCCTCCAACAAAAACATGGCTTGCTGATGGATTAAAACATTTTGATGATAAAAGTGTAGCGGGTGTATATGGTCCAACATTTTTTTATAAAGACTCACCTTTTATCGAAAAATATATATGGTCTAAAAATTGGTTACAATGGAAGCTTCGTTTTTTCATTAAATCCAAAAAAATTCGAAAGGGAGGAATGGGGGTTCTCGGAATGACAAATGCAATTATTAGAAAAGATTTGTGGAATGTACATCATTTTAATGAGGCATATGGAGCAGGAGGAGAAGATGGAGAATGGGCACAATATTTTTTTGACAAAGGATATGAGGTAGTATGGGATCCAAAATTTGCCGTCCGACATGCACACTATATAAAAACATGGAAACTAATGAAAAAACAATTTGAAGAATGGGGAAAAATGGGATCGCCCCAACCATTCAAAACTACCAACTTTGATTTTAGAGGAGATAAAGAAAAATTTTTATAACTATTTTTTTTGCGCAACACCTTTTGGTGTCACCCAAAATCCGAGTTTGAATTTTCCTCCTAACATCATGCGCGTTTGAGATTCAAGTGCGGGGATTGCGCTGAAAAAAATAAAAGTAACAGGAATCAAAAACCACTGAGCAAGATAATATATTACCTCATACCATTTATGTTTTTGGTTGTCCCGTGGAGGAAGAAGTCTAACGCTCAAAAACGCAGACGTTATAATTCCAAAAGTACTTAAGTTAATAATAAATCCAGTTATTTTTGGAAGATTATACGAAGTTACCGTCTGATGAAATACTGCGCCGCCAAGCACATTAGGAAGGAAACCAAATAAAAATATAATAAACGAACTTGTTGCCCACGAATGAAATCCATCCAACAACGTAAACGTCCAAAATATTTTTTTACGGAGCGACATTGTTTTGCTCTTCCAAAAATTTTTTAATACGTATGGAATATTTTCAATCCCCCATGCCCATCGTCGCTGCTGTTTGTAGAGATTTTTCATCGCTTGAAAAATTGTCTCTCCCTCAACAAGATCCATGTATACAGGATATAAAAGAGGAACCACTCGCCAATCACCTTTATAGTGCTCAAAGCACTGGAAAAAGATGCGAGAATCTTCTGAAACAATATCAGTATGCCAAAACCCAATTTCTTGAAGCGCCTTTAATGGCATACTATGTGAAGAAAAAGTTACCAGCTGTTCAGGACGTGCTTGCTGCATGAGCTGCCAAAACGTTGAACTGAATCCAATAAGTCGTGCAAATATTGGAACTTTATGGATATTACTTGTAAAAACAGGAATTGGCTGATAACTCGATCGATCTGGATGTGGAGCAACACAGTATGAGTGTGTAAGTATTCCCAAATATTCCTTCCCAGGTCTAGTATCAATATCGAATACCGAAACAAGAAAATGTTCTATTGGAATTCCAGATGGCAACACAAGCTCAGAAATTGCTTTTCGAACTGCAAACGTTTCGTTTGATCCCTTTCCTGGAAGCTCACCGGGAATTCCTGCTGGATGTTCAACAACTGCAAATCCACCAAATTTTTCTTTAAACTCTTCGCGAACTCTTTCTGCTCCATCTTTCATTCCCCCGCGCTCTTCTGGAGCAAGTAAAATAAATATTTTCTCTGTTGGATAATTTATTTCAGTAAATGAAACAATTGTTTCACGAATAACGTCATATGACTCTTTATATATCGGAAGAACAATTAAGTGCCGAATGTGTTCCCAAGAACACTTTTCTTCATTTAATTTTTCCACCCAATTCGTCGCAATATTTTTTTTCATCCGAGAAAACGAATATCGAAGATGAAAAAATAAATACACCGTTTTTAAGAACCAAAAAAGATCGTAAAGTACTATAAAAATCGCTACTGCAAACGGCACCTTCCATGAAAGAAAAAGGAGCCCCAAGAGGGTTCCCCACGAAAGAATACCAATTAACATCTCTAAAAACCGATTCATAGATACAATAAATCCCCCAAGAGGAGACAACCCACAAGATACAATAAATATTCTTTTTTGTCTAATAAAAATCCCCATTACTTTGGGGATTTATTTTTTCCAATAACAATGGTTATTCCTTCGTCGGGCAGTTTTATAATCAAGAGTCCACTAATAAAACTTACCAAAAGGATAAAAACAATTACTAAAACAACCCACTGTGGAACCATTAGAGAATTATTTGAAGTCAGAGAAGTCGTGCAGCTCATTCCCATAGAATAAACAATGAAACCAACCACGAGAGCAATAGGGATAACAACCATCCAAAATCCTATTCTTTCATTCTTTGAATCAAACATGGGCATATCACACCTCTTAAAATGTTCTACCAAGATTAAACACCCAAATTACTTATCTGTAAATAAAAAAATTACAGTGGACAATTTACTTATTAAATCAATATAATGCAAATGATGCGAATACTGGCAATCGAGACATCATGTGATGAGACCGCATTTTCACTTGTTGAAGCAAGTGGTGGACTTTTGCGTCCAACATTTTCTGTTTTAGAAAACCTCGTGACATCTCAAATCGCCATTCATCGCCCCTTCGGCGGAGTTGTTCCCAACTTGGCGAAACGAGAACATTTAGTTAACCTTCCAATTCTTTTTGAACAGATAAAAGAAAAAATTGGGAAAAAGAAAATCGATATTGTTGCAGTAACCGTTGGTCCAGGACTCGAACCAGCGTTATGGACTGGGGTTGGTTTTGCAAAAGAAATTCATAAAAAATATTTTCCAAAATCAAAACTAATTGGAGTAAATCACATGGAGGGACACCTTTACAGTTTTTTGCTTTCGCAAAAAACTGAAAAATCAAATTTCAAATTTCAAATTTCAAAACTAAAAGAGTTATTTCCCGCAATTGCACTTGTGGTAAGTGGTGGACACAC
Organism: Parcubacteria group bacterium LiPW_41; assembly: GCA_007375535.1. Taxonomy (GTDB): domain Bacteria; phylum Patescibacteriota; class Minisyncoccia; order UBA6257; family GWB1-50-10; genus LiPW-41. The sequence goes on from VMEM01000001.1 coordinate 78,289, forward strand.
AATAATTATTCGAATGGATTCACTCACAAAAAGAAAGAAACTTGGAGAAACACGAGACGATGCAGTCGGAGAAGCATTTGATAAGGTTGCCCGACTTTTAAATCTCCCTTACCCGGGAGGTCCAGAAATCGAACGGTGTGCAAAAGAAGGAAATCCTCACGCAATAGAATTTCCTCGTCCAATGATGCACGATAAAAATTATGAATTTAGTTTCTCAGGACTCAAAACCTCAGCACTCTATTATATGAGAGATCACAAAACTGCAAATATTAATGATGTGGCAGCAAGTTTTCAAGAAGCAGCTATTGATGTACTAAGACACAAAGCAACACGAGCTATAAAAGAATTTAATGCACACTCACTACTTCTTTCTGGTGGCGTTGCAGCAAGCAAAGCACTCCGCACAGCACTCGAAGAACGATGTAAAGAATTGAACATAAGATTCTTTGCTCCATCAATTCAATACAACACCGACAATGCAACCATGATTGCAGTCGCGGCATATATAAATTTTCTAGAAAAGAAAAACAGGGCCCTACGAGCAAATGGAAATATGGCGCTATAAAAAAATCCCCATTATATCTGGGGATTTTCAACTATTTCTTTTAATCTTTCAAAATGATTTCTTGAGACATCAAGTAAAAAACGAAACTGTTTTCCATATTCTGGACCAACTGACGTTGTAATAAGCGCCAAAAAGAAACTTTGCATCTCTTCATTGGTTATTTTTACATCAACAACGCGTTTTTCTGTGCTGATGGTCCTTGAAATTAATTCAAGTGATTTTCCGACACTCTCAATTCCAACACCAAAAGACAAAAGCCACAATAAAATTTCTTTGCCTTTTTTCCCGATCCTTTGAGGAACAATACAAAGAGGATGAACCGGATCAAGATATCGCGCAATACCATTGAAGCTACCACGAATAATTTCAAACCTATTAACGTCATCCTTAAAAAATTCAAGAAGACTAATTTTTTCAGATGTAGCCGCTTCAGCGATCGCCTTATCAAAAAAATCTTCGAGAATCTCAATGAATTCCTTTTCGCAAGCAAGAAGTCTTTTTTCTGCTCTTTCTTTTGTTTGAGCTTGTTCAACTGTCTGAACATAAGGCCCCAAGGAATTTAGAATTGACTCATCAATTTTAATTTCTTTGAGAACCTCTTCCTTTGTTCTTGTTGGCGGCTTCCATTTCTCTTCTTCCTTTTTTGGAGAGGAAAAGAAATCAAAAATTCTCTTAACTAAACTCATTTTTTCCTCTTCTGTTATTAATGTTAAAAACATTATATAATCTTTATTATAATGTGTCAATATTCACAAAAATAGTAAATATGGTATACTTTTATTGTTAGGTTGATGTGACCGTCCCCGAAAGGACGGACCATTTTTTAAAAAGGCCTAACAAAAAACAACTAAATATGATGAACCTAAAAGAGTTAGGTGCGGCGGTTGAACAGATAGCGAAAGAAAAAGGGCTACAACCAGAACGCGTGCTTCTCGCAATTGAAACTGCAATTGCAGCAGCATATAAAAAAGAATATCGAAAGAGAACCGAAGTAGTTCGGGCTCAGTTTGATATGAAGACGGGCGATATTAAATTTGTACAAGTAAAAACGGTAGTTGATCCAAACGAAGTAAGAATTGTTGAAGAAGTTCCAGAAGAAGAGAAAGAAGAAAAGAAACACGAATTCCGAGGACCACGACGAGAAGAAGAGCAGGTTGAAGAAGAAGGACTTCTCCCACGATATAACCCAGACAGACATATTTTTCTTGAAGAGGCAAAAATGATTAAGCCAGATGCAGTTGTTGGTGAAGAACTTGAGTTCCCTCTTGAATCACATTCCGATTTTGGACGTATTGCAGCACAAACTGCAAAGCAGGTTGTTTTACAAGGACTAAGAGACGCAGAACGCGCATCAGTACACGAGGAATATGCAGACAAACAAGGAGAAATCGTAAGCGGTATTATTCAACGTTTTGACCGAGGAAATGTATTTGTAGATCTCGGACGAGCAATTGGCGCAATGTTCCGAAGTGAAAGTATCCCTGGAGAACACTATCGCGCAGGAGAACGTATGCGTTTTTATGTGCTCGCAGTACAAGACGATCCACGTCACCCAGGTATTATGCTTTCTCGATCACATCCAAAATTTGTTCAAAAATTATTTGAACTCGAAGTTCCTGAAATTGCCGACGGAACAGTAGAAATAAAAGGTGTAGCACGAGAAGCGGGGAGCAGAACGAAAATAGCAGTGTACTCAAAAGAAGAGGGAGTCGATCCAGTCGGATCAGCAGTAGGACAACGAGGGACACGTGTTATGGCAGTCACCAACGAACTTGGAAATGAGAAAATTGATATTATTGAGTGGTCAGAAAAACCAGAAGAATTTCTTGCACACGCAATTTCACCAGCAAAAGCAACTCGCGTAGAAGTAAATGAATATCACGAAGCAAAAATTCTTGTTGCTGATGACCAGCTTTCACTCGCAATCGGAAAGGGAGGACAAAACGTTCGCCTTGCAGTCCGACTTACTGGATGGAAAATAGACATTCGCGCAGAATCAAATCCTGAAGCAGTGCAAGAACACGGCACCGCTGACACAGAAGAAGAAAAAGTAGAGGAGTAAAAATAAAAATCCCCGCAAAAAACGGGGATTTTTTTAATCAACGTGAGTCGGAATATATACAAACGCATCAATATCACTTTCGAGTCGAACTCTTTTTCTATCGTATCGCCCACCCTCATACTGATCAAGAAGCGTTAATTCTTCAGGATAGACATCATACACAACACCCTCAACCGACAACTCACTACACTCTTCTATTCCAGGATATGTGTCTCCGCCATCAACAACTGCTTCGTCTTTATATTGATATCCAGCCAACTTATCTGGTGTAGCAATCGCCATACGCCCGATAACAGATTTTAATAATTCCGGATCAACAAGTGTTCCATATACAAACAAGTGTTCCATATAAATAGTATATCGTATTTTGTTATAAGTATAAAAATCCCGCCCCTCTCAGAGGGGCGGGGTATATTTTAGTCTGCTTTAACCTTTACCTTTTTTCCTTTCTGTCGATTGAGTCGAGGCATTCGAACAGTAAGAACTCCATTTTTTACTATTGCAGTTGATTTCTCTGGATCAACCTCAACAGGTAAAATTACTGAACGAGAAAATCTTCCCCAAAAACATTCCTGATAAAAATAGTCTTTGTCTTCAATTTTTTGTGACTTCTCTCGGGAACCCTTCACCGTTACCGATTCTGGAGTTATATGAATATCCAAATCATCAGGAGAAACTCCCGCAACCGTAGATTGGACCACAATATCATCTCCATCTTGATAGACGTCTACAGTAAGTTGTCCCTCTATCTCATCGCTTTGCTCATCCATCGCTGGTGCTTTTGGATCACTCTCAACGACAATTTTTGCTGGCGAAGACTTTACTTTTGCAAGTTCAACAAAAATATCTTCTGGTTCGTGTTGTGTTTCTTTTTCTTCAAAATACTCCATATAAAGGTATTATATCACACAAAAATTTCTATTTCAGTTTTTCAAAATCTCGAAATACAAAAAATGAAACTGCAATCAAGAACAAAGTTGGAATAAGAAAATTGATTTCCTGAAACTGGTACACTAATAAATTAAAAATCGCATGAACAAATGTTCCTATTACTAATCCCAAAAAAACAAACTTTTTTACATTTCCCCTTACTAATCCCTTAGCCCAAAAATATCCAATAATTGCCGAGGCTAGTGTGTGTAGTAATGTTGCACCAATAAATCTTAAAATAAGCGCGGCCCCAACTGCGGTAAATGCGAAAATGAATTTATATTGAAACATTACCGACGCAATCACAAAAAAATTTTCAATTGTAGCGAACCCAAGCCCGGCAACAACCATATAAATCATTGCATCAACTGGCTCTTCAAATTCTGGCGCTTTGTGAATTGCAAAATATGCACCAAAAAATTTAAATAACTCTTCAATTGTTGCGAGTATTATCGCCATCAAGAAAAAACTTGAAATTTGAGAAGAAAAAAGTGTTTCCGAAATTGTTTGAAAAAACAGTACCGGAATACTCATGAGGGCACCAAATATAAATGTTTTTAAAATGAGTCTTGGTGGTGCGGGTTTTTTATCTTCATGCAGAAAGAAAAGAAGCCATACAATCGTAGGAAAAAGTGCCAACAACATATATCCAATAACCGTAGAAATTACCATTGATGAATAATAAGAGGTGTCTTATCTTTTATCCCCTCTTTCCATAATACCTCAGTAATAAAAGGAATAAATGGATGAAGCATAATGAGTGATTCTCTTAATGCATACATTAAAATTTCTTGAGTCCCCTCTTTCTGTCCTTCGTTCTGCATCTGTGTTTTTGCAACCTCTATATACTCATCACAAAACGAATGCCAGAAAAATTCATAAATGTCATGAAGTGCTTTTGAAAACTCAAACGTTTCAATGTCTTGTGTAACACCTTGTTTTAATTGCTTTATTCCTTCAAGAATTTTTTTGTCAGCCTCAGTGTTTCCTTCTGGAACGTTTTTCTCATCCCCCTCCTTTTTGTTTGCTAGAACAAACTTTGTTGCATTCCAAATTTTGTTTAAAAATTTCTTCCCTCCAATGACAGCTGTTTCGTCCCATCGAATATCTTGTCCGGTCGCCTGCCACACTACCGCAAATCGAGTTACGTCTGCACCATACTGTTCTATATATTGAAGTGGATCAATTCCAGTCCCCAAACTCTTTGACATTCGCTTTCCATCTTTTGTCATAATAGTCCCATGAATCAACACGTCTTTAAATGGAATTGCATTTTTAAATTCAATCCCTGAATAGATCATTCGAGCAACCCAAAGATTTAAAATATCGCGAGCAGTGATGAGAGTGTTTCCTGGATAATAATTTTTCTTATCTTCTTCTTTTATTCCAGCAAATGGCCAAAGCGCAGAAGAAAACCAGGTATCTAAGACATCTGGAGCCTGCTCCATTTCACATGAGTGACAAAATGAACACTCACTCGGTTTTTCTTTTGTAACAACAAATTTTTCTTTCTTTTCGTCGTTCGCGCAAAACCATACAGGAAGTCTGTGTCCCCACCAGATCTGACGAGAGACTGTCCAATCTCGGATATTTGAAAGCCAATCGAAATATGGTTTTTCGAATCGCTCCGGATGAATCTTTACATCTCCAGATTTAACTGCGCTAATTGCAGAATCGGCAAGCTCCCTCATCTTCAAAAACCATTGCGCTGATGGAATCGGTTCAATAACTGAATTGCAACGATAACATACCGCAACATTATGTTTGTATGGTTCGGTCTTTACTAACATTCCCCCTTCTTCAAGTTTTTTCACAACCTCTTCCCGTGCTTCATTTGCTTTTTTCCCTTCATAAACCCCCGCATCTTTTGTCATTCTCCCGCGCCCGTCAATAACTTGAATCATAGGAAGCTTGTGTCGCTCACCAATTTCAAAATCAACACTGTCATGAGCTGGAGTAACTTTTACCATCCCTGTTCCAAATTCTTTATCAATCATTTCATCTCCAACAATTGGAATCTCTCGATTCATCAGTGGAAGCATCACCTTCTTTCCGATTAAGTGTTTATATCGCTCATCACTTGGATTTACCGCAATTGCAGTATCTCCCAACATTGTTTCAGGACGTGTTGTCGCGACAATGACGTCATCACTATATTTGATGTGCCATAATTTTGTTTCCTCTTCTTTATACTCAAGTTCAAGTTCAGACAAACTAGTTCCGCATCGAGTGCACCAATTTACTGTTCGAAATCCACGATACAAAAGTCCTTTTTCAAAATAGTGAATGAATGCGTCCTGAACGTCACGAGCATATTCAGGGTCCATTGTAAATCGTGTACGAGACCAATCAGCAGAACATCCAAGTTTCTGAAGCTGAGACAAAATAATTCCCCCATATTCTTTTTTCCACTCCCACACTCTTTCAATAAATTTTTCCCGACCTAATTCAAATCGATTAATCCCCTCTTTTTTTAATTGTTTTTCAACCACATATTGTGTCGCAATTCCTGCATGGTCAGTTCCTGGAAGCCACAATGTTTTGTATCCACGCATTCGATGATAGCGAATAACGAGATCTTGAAATGTATTATCAAGCGTATGCCCCATATGAAGAGAACCCGTCACGTTCGGCAATGGCATATATACGATATAATTTTCTTTTCGGTTTCCAGGGAGATTATCAGGATTAAAATATCCCGACTTCATCCACTCTTCATATATATATGATTCGTATAATTTTGGGTCGCACGCTCCCTCAATCTTCATTTCCATAATAATCCAATTCTATATCGATTTTTTCTATTAATAAAGAGGAGACTTTTGACAGAACACACCAAGACGCAGTATGGTGTACACAACATTAAAAAGGATAGTGAAATGAATCGAAAAAGAATGAAGAGAATGGAAAATTTTCTGGCATATTTTATTGCAGTAATTCATTTTGGAATTAAATATGAGTGCAAGTGCTATTGGTATAAAGACCTCAGAAACCCAAAAAATAATCGTCGGTTGGACGGAACCTACGACCCAAAAGAAAATGGAAGGTCAAAAATCTTGATTGATGACCATGTAATAAAAAAACCACTGCGAGCAGCAAAAACTCTTTTTCATGAAGGCATACACCACGCATTCTTATTGCGAGGAAAAATCTCTGATGAAGACATGACGCTGCAATTTGAAGAGATGTGTTGGAGTTTAATGTCTCAAAAACAAAAACATTTTTTTATTAAATTACTTCCCAAAAAGTATCACCCAATTTCAAGAAAATATTCAAAAAGACCCCGCGCATAGCGGGATTATTTTTTAATAGGAAAATAAAAAAAATTTAGCAATTCTTAAGAAATTATTTGTTTGTAGTGATTTATTTGGTATGTATCCCCTATTTTTCTTAACGCGACACAATCAATGCGCCATCCAATTTTTTCATTAACTAATTTTGGAAAATGATTTGCATACCACTCCCCCGCTCGCATACATTTTTTTATCTTTGTGGAAGTCATTTGATCTTCAGGTTTTAAATAATTTCCAGTAACCGTTTTAACCTCAATAAATACAAGTGTGCCATCTATGTCTCGCGCAACAATATCAATTTCGTCATTCCATGGAAGCCTCACATTAGTATCTAAAATTTTCCACTTTTCTTGTTTCAAAAAATTTTGTGCAAAATATTCTCCATCATTTCCCACTTTTTTTCTTGTGGTCTCCATATATATAGTATACACCACGACACTTGACAAAACAGTAATAATATATTTATATTAATCTATTCTTTCACAAATCTAAAAAGGAGTTTTATGATGCGTTCATATTTCGGAGTCACAGGATTTATGTCGCAATCAGAAATGGTTGCACTTAATGAATTGCTTTCGCGAAAGATCGGCGAAACGACTATTCGAGAAAAAATTAAATCACTTAACAAAAAAGTAATGATTGGAGTTCTTGTTAACAAAAACACTCTGATGGGATTCCTCCCCTCAAATCCGTCTCGATATCCACTTATTGAAGATGCGAAATCGATTTTTATTTCAGATGATCTTTTCCTTAATGCGGTCCACTATAATTCAGATGATTGGCGCATGCTTTCTCAACAGTTGTGCAAAATTGCAGAAACGTTTGAAAATCTTAACGCAATTCAATTGAACCTTGCATGGCCGGATTCTGAGCACATTATTCGCTTCCGAGACCAGTTTCCAAATATTGAGATTATACTCCAGGTCGGAAGCAGTGCGTTCTATGAAGTCGGTAATTCACCGCGCTCACTCTATGCTCGCCTCGAAGAATACTCGAAATGCATTAATCATGTCTTATTTGACATGAGTGGTGGCGGAGGAAAGCTCATTGATGTTAATAATGAACTTATCAAAATTGTTGTTGACCTGCACGCAAAGTTTCCACAAATGTCGATCGGAATTGCTGGTGGTTTATGCTCAAGTGCGCTTCTTGGCGAGCAATACCAAACCAAGGAACCAGATGGTACCACAAAATCACAAGTTGGAGATGGGATAAATCGACTAACTGAGTGTCTCTCGTCTTCAGAGTCTGACTTAAGTAGGCTGTCGTTAGATGCCGAAGCAAAATTAAGAATCGATGATGCGCTCTATCTGCCCGAAGTTATTAAATATTTAATTGCATCAATCGCTACATTCTCCTAAATTTCAAAGCCCGCCAAACATTGGCGGGATTTTTTATTCAAAAATGTTTCACGTGAAACATTTTTGAATGTTTGTTGATAAACATTTTTTTAACGATGTAGGCCTAGCTTGACTATCAGATTGTCAAAAAATGAAGCAGGTTTTCCTGGTTTTTCGGGTTTTTCCATTTTTTTAATAAAACCAACTAAACACACCCTGAAAATGTTTCACGTGAAACAATATTGTGCGACATATCAAAATTATGTAGGCCTGGCTTGACTATCAGCTTTTGAAACGATGGAATATAAATGTTTATTTATATTTCCAAAATGAGAAAGCTAACAAGTAAGGCGCCATCAGCTTTTGAGTTTATTCAACCTCCTTAATTTCTATCTTATCATGACCAATAGAAATATATGTCGAAGGAATATCAGTCCAACAACCAGAATTATAATAGTGAATTCCTCTTAACTGCTTTTCCATCGCCTTGTGAGTATGTCCACAAAATACAATATCGGCCCTCTTTAAAAGTCCATATAAGACAGCTCCACGCGCAACCTTTTCTGACACCCGAAGCCATGACTTACTTGCTCGCTTTAAGAAGCGACTGATAAATTGTCGTTCGGTGTCCAGCTTCTGTATTCCAAGATATAACCAAGAGGCGATAGTACTAACAATTGGATTTTGTGTCATAAACCTATCAAATTGATGACCGTGAATAACAAGACATCTCTTCTTGTTCCACTCAAATATATATTCGTTACGAACCGTGACTCCAATTAAACGCGAAAGAATCTGTGCAGCACCATCGTGGTTTCCCGCAATCCAAATAACTTCAACCCCATACTTTGGGTCAGACAACTGTCTTACTTTTGACAGCAACTCCCAGTGATCGTGCTGAAGTCGTGTAAAATCAAGATCATCAAAAATATCACCATTTAATATCAGGGTTTTATATTCTTCGGTATTAAGCAGTTCAAGAAGCTTGTTTGCTCGACTCACGCTTGAACCAAGATGTATATCAGAAACAATAAGTGTGTGCATAGTTTGGGAATTGCGTAAATCCCGCAGTTCATCTTTAATATAACAAGATGGCACAAAAGAAACAAAAAAAGAAAAGTAAATCAGAAGTCACAAAATCAGTCTCCCAATCAAAGAAGCAAAAAGAAATTTCGCGTGGACCAAAAATAGATCTACATCCTGATGTCCGACGATATGTTCTTGTTATTGTTTTTTTTGGTGTTGCACTTATTTTACTTTTAGCATCAGCAAATCAAGCTGGCCCAGTCGGAGAATTTATTTATCAAATATTTTTTAAATTATTCGGATGGGGATACTTTCTTCTCCCATTTGTTTCAATCATTCTTGGTGTTGCATTTCTTTCTCCTGATGACAAACAGTTTTTCGGATTACCACTTATTGGAGGAATTGGATTTGTTCTTTCGTGTTTGGGATTTATGGATTTGGTTGCAAGTCAGAGCGGGGGATGGGTTGGAAATTTTATTGGAATGCTTGAGCAACCATTTGGAATTGTTGCAGCAATAATTATTACGCTTTTAGGAATTGTTATTTCGTTTCTTGTCACACTCAATCGACCACTTCACACATTTTCATGGTTTAACAAAAATGAAGATGATGATGAGATCGATGAAACCCCTATTATCGCACCGCTTGAAATAAAAACACCAATTGGTGCTCCAATTGAAGAACCAATAAAAGATGAGATTAAAAAACCTGAGCGAGCAGAAAAACGAAAACAAGAAGAGGACGCAATTCGTGAAGCCGAAGGTATTGGATTTGAGGTTCCAAAAGCATCTGCACAAAAAGTAATAAAAAATTATACACCACCACCACTTGATCTTCTTTCTTCGAACGTTGAAAAACCAACAATAGGGGATTTGCGCGCAAATGCAAATATTATAAAGCGAACACTCGAAAGTTTTGGTATTCCAGTTGAGATGGGAGAAATCAATGTTGGGCCAACTGTTACGCGATACACACTAAAACCAGCAGAGGGCGTAAAGATTGCAAAAATCACTACACTCAACCAAGATCTTGCACTTGCGCTCGCCGCACATCCAATTCGTATTGAAGCTCCAATTCCTGGAATGTCACTAGTGGGAATTGAAGTCCCAAATAAATCCGCGGCAATTGTTCGATTGGGAAGTTTGTTGTTATATCCAGACTTTCAAAAATCAGATGGACTATCTTTTGCATTAGGAAGAAATGTAAATGGAGATCCAATGTTTCCAAGTATTGCAAAAATGCCACACATGCTTGTTGCTGGTGCAACTGGATCTGGAAAATCAATTGCAATTCATTCGATACTTATTTCGTTGCTTTATAGAAATTCTCCTGACATGTTGAAGTTGATTCTCATCGATCCAAAACGTGTTGAGCTTTCTATATATAACAACCTTCCACATCTTATTGCTCCCGTAGTCACCGAAAACAAAAAAGCGATCGGCGCATTGCGCTGGGTAATTCAAGAAATGGATCGAAGATATCAAACACTTCTCGAAGCAGGATCACGCGATATAAAAAGTTATAACAAGAGCGCTGCCGAACCAATGTATTACATTCTTGTTGTAATTGATGAACTTGCCGATCTTATGCAAACATATGGACGAGAAGTTGAAGGGTCAATCATTCGTCTCGCACAGATGGCGCGTGCAACCGGAATTCATATGGTTGTATCAACTCAGCGTCCTTCTGTTGAAGTTATCACCGGACTTATTAAAGCAAACATCACAACACGCGTTGCACTTCAAGTTGCAAGTCAGATTGATTCACGCACAATACTTGATACTGCGGGCGCAGAAAAACTTTTAGGTCGTGGAGATCTCTTATATCAATCTTCTGATTCTCAAAAACCAAAACGCTTACAAGGTGCATTTATTAGTGAGGAAGAAATTAAAAAGGTTATTCGTTTCATTATTGAAAATAACGATGTATCAGTAACTGGCGCATCAATTGAAAACGCAGCAGAGCCAGAAGCAACTCATATATTTGAAAGCTTTGGATCAAATGACGAAAGTGGAGATGAACTTCTTGAAGAGGCAATTGAGGTGGTTCGATCCGCAGGAAAAGCCTCTGCATCACTTCTACAAAGACGTCTAAAGGTTGGGTATGCCCGTGCCGCTCGACTACTCGACATTATGGAGGAACGAGGAATTATCGGACCAGGAGATGGAGCAAAACCAAGAGAGATACTCATTGATACAGACCAACCTCCAACCGAATCATTTTAATTGTTTTAATCATGAGTCCCGCCAGTCCACGGATTGGCGGGATTAAGCTATCCAAAAAGACAAATGAGTGATATAAAGAGAGAGCAAAATATATAAAAAATATGGAAGAAATTACTACAAAATCCATATCGGCACTTCTCACTGATGCAATGCGGATAAAAAATATGTCAGTGGAAAAACTTTCGCAAGTAACAGGAATCTCAGACAGATTTCTCGGACTACTTTTAGAAGAACGTTTTAACAAACTTCCATCAACACCATATGTACGTGGCTATGTGCTAAAGATTGGAGAGGTTCTTTCTATTGATGGAAATGAGCTCTGGGAAATAATAAAATCACACCACACACAAACCGTTGCAAAATCAGGAGAAAAAGACATACTTCCAAAAAACAGATTTAAGGTTGAAGCATTAAATATAAAAATAATTATTGGGGGAGTCATTGGAATTATCTTTTTCATATTTTTATTATTCAGAATCCCTGCACTACTTGGAAAACCAAAATTCGAACTCTATGACATTCAAGATGGAATGAAGGTGACAACGTCAACGCTGTCAATTCGTGGTACAATAAATCCGTCGGATGAATTATTTATCAACGACGAACAAATCGTCGCCAATGAAAAAGGAGATTTTGAAAAAACAATTGAATTAACTCCAGACTTCAACACACTTCATTTCACGGTAAAAGGACTTCTCGGAAAAGAACTACAAGAAACAAAACAAATTTTCTACGAGGCTCCAAAAGTTGAAGCAAAGAAAAAAGTAAATGAATCATCAACCGAACCAATAAATATCGAATAAAATTATGCCAGCAAAAAAACAAAAAGAAGAGGGAACAAAAGATTTAGAGTCGTTAATGGAGGCTCTCCAATCACGTTTTGGAGAAGGATCTATAATGACACTCGGCGAAGCAGGAGGATTAAAAAAAGTTGAAGCAATTTCTACGGGATCATTTTCACTTGATCTTGCACTTGGAGTTGGTGGCTTTCCAAAAGGAAGAGTAATCGAAATATTTGGTCCAGAAAGTTCTGGAAAGACAACACTTGCGCTTCACGTAGTTGCAGAGGCACAAAAGGCAGGAGGAAAAACTGCATATATCGACGCAGAACACGCACTCGATCCAGTATATGCATCAAAGATTGGAGTAAAAATAAAAGAACTTCTCATATCACAACCAGATAATGGAGAAGAAGCACTAAATATTTTGGAGAGTTTGGTGCGCTCAAACATTATTGATGTGGTTGTTGTCGATTCGGTTGCGGCACTCACCCCACGAGCAGAGATTGAAGGAGAGATGGGGGATTCGCACATGGGACTTCAAGCACGTTTAATGTCTCAAGCGCTCCGCAAACTTACCGCAATTGCAGCGAAATCAAACACAATTGTTATATTCATAAATCAAACTCGAATGAAGATTGGGTTGGTATTTGGAAACCCAGAGACAACCCCTGGAGGAATGGCATTAAAATTCTACGCATCGGTTCGTATTGATATTCGAAGAATTGCACAGGTGAAGAAAGGGGATGCGGTTGTAGGAAATCGAACAAAAGCAAAGGTAGTAAAAAATAAAGTTGCACCACCATTTCGAGTTGCAGAATTCGATATTATGTATGGCGAGGGAATTTCATACGAAGCAGACGTTCTAACGACAGCAGTAAAATATGATGTCGTAAAAAAGAATGGTGCAAGTTATAGTTTTGAAAATGAAAAACTTGGAGTGGGATTTGATAATATCCGAGAGAAACTAAAGGCTGACAAAAAATTACTTAAAGCAATCGAAAAAAGAACAACAGAAGTTGCAGAAAAAAAAGGAGTAGTAGTAGAAACAGAAGAATAAATAAAAAAGTCCCCGCTATTCGCGGGGGTTTTGCTAAAATAATGATTAATCTTTTTATTTCCTATAATTTGTATTTTGGTTTGTGTTGAATAAAAATTCCAAAAATAAACTCGAAAGAATCTCGTGTAAATTGTTGTTTTTCTATCTTCCAACTAACAACCTCAAGTTTTGGATTGCATTCCTCAAAATTTTTTATAATCCAGAGAATCGTCAAAGCTTTATTACCTGGATTATCTTTCAAACCCAATTTGATATAGGTATTATTTCCAACCGTCGTCGCGTTAGCAACACGCTGTTTCACAAAATCACTTTGTGCTTTTGAATCTTTTGGAAAAATTACCAAAAAGAAAGTAACCAACAACACGATAAACAAACCAATCTTTTTCACTTCTACTCCTTATTTAGTTAATTAAAGAATAAATAATTTATAGAACTAAATGACATTTTCGTCAACATTATTACATTTATAAAAGTTTTCAAATAATTTTGCCACAAGTATTGGTCCGGTTCCCCCTGGGGTCGGCGTATAGAAAAAATTATCCGTTGTTGGTTTGAGTAGATCTCCACATAATTTCCCGTCGATAAACGAACATCCAAAATCAATAACGAGCACACCGTTTTTTATCATTCCCTCATTCACAATATTTGGAACACCAGTTCCGAGTATAACTACGTCAGCATCTTTTATCTTTGATAAATCATCTCCTTTGTCGAGAATTACCAATTGTTTTCCTTGCAATCGTAAATAATCAGAAATTGGCTTTCCCACTAAAAAACCGTTTCCCACAACCACAAATGTTTCATGTGAAACATTTCCAAGAACCTGGTAGTGCGATAAAACCTCACAAAACGTGGATACTGACGGCGGAAGAATCCTCTGATCAGTTAAGAACTGCCCATATGCAGACTCCGACAATACATCTAGATCCTTCTCTTTTGGCATAGAGTTTACTATTCGCCTTCTATCCAAATGAGAGGGAAGTGGAAGCTGAACAATCAAGCCACCACACGTTTTTCCATGTCCAATTATTCCAATTTTTTTTCTTAATTCATCAACTTCTATCGATTCAGCAAATTGATAGGCTCGAAAATCAATATTAAGAACTTCTGCTATTTTCCTTTTCTGCTCCACAAATTTCTTTGATGCAGCATTCTCTCCAACAATAATAACCCCAAGGAATCTCTTTGGTGTTGGATGCTTTACTAATCTATCAATAATTTCTTTTGCAATTTTTCTTCCGTCTATAATCACCCGGTTATAGTATCGTTTAATAAAAAACTCCGCAAATGCGGAGTGTTAAACACATAAATTAATCCCACAAATCTTTGCAGATTTTTCAATTTTTTCTCTCTCAAGCGCAACACCCAAACCGGTAATCGCGTATGCTTGTCGAATTCTACCCTCATTCAAACCAAGATTTAAATAGCGTAAGTGCTTCTCTTGAGTGTTCTTTTTATTTTCAATATAGAGAGAAAATAATCTAAAGACTTTTTTTATGTCCTGATCAAAAGTTTCACTATTTGTTTCTTTATCAAGATATTTATAGATAATTTTATCCAACTTTTTTTTGTGGTGTGCCTTCCGCGCTTCTTTAAAATCAAAAAGAACAACAAACCAACACAAAAAAACAAACACCGACGAAATGATGTTAGTTAAACTAAATCTCATACAAACCTCATATTTATTAATATTAATGTATGAAAATATTATACCGCTATTTTATTGTGTTTGCAAGTCCTATACAAAAAGGAGGGGGACATACGTCATTATGAGTCCCAATATAAGAAGTGAAACGAAAACAATAACCACTACTCTGTGCTTTTTTGCGTTAAACATATTTTCTTAATTATAAAATATTTTTTAAAACAGTTGTGCTGGTGGGGGAGTTGGCTCTACAAAATCATTAAACTCAAGTCTTGTCATTTGCGGTTTAAATTTTTCTGGAATCCAAAGATATTTTTGATCTTTCATTTGATCATATACCATCTTTGTTACTCGAACATCTTGAGTACAATAATCTTTTAGTTTTTGCATTTCTCCATTTCGATAAAAATCGATTGCATCAAGCCCGTGCGCGCTCTTTCCTACCCCAACATTTGCTTCTGCGAGCACTCCCAATCCGATACGTCGTCCAAGACGCTTCTCAATCTCCTCAAGAATATCAACGTGTTGAATTGCTGCAATATTAAACGAGTAATATTTTTCAAGGACCGGAATATCAAACTTCTTACTATAAAACCCAATCAACATATATGCATTTTGAAAATACTTTCCCGCCTTATCAAACTCTGTCTCATCAAAACAATAATATGCATCCTCATTATAGGAGTAGAGCCCAATGACAGACGTTTCAAGTTTCTTTATATTTTCTTGACCACCAACATCGGCAAATGTGTTTTTTGTCTCAATATCAAATACAATTTTATCTCTCATTTTGGTTATAAGTCCCCATTATACAGTTAGGTATACATGTCGGCAACATGTGAGGCGGCAAAGCTTTCTGGTTTTGTTTTAACCTCATAATTCGACGCCCGAATCATTCCGACAATCTCTTGAATTAAAACGTTCGTTGGACCGTTTACTCCAACATCTGCATGAATTTCAAATGTCCATTTTGGTATTGGAAATGTATGTTCTGTTTTTTCAATCTCCTTCAAAAGTGTTTCTGCGATTTCAAGTGACAACAAAACTTCTCGGATAATTCTATCTCGTAATGTATAAAATTTTCCCAACTCAGTTCTTCTCCAAAAATATCTTCCGCCATTACCCACACGGTGCACAACGATCGCTGTCACAAAATCCGCCATTTTATTGTGAAACCCCATTGAATCAGTTCCAATAATTATCTTATATTCTTTTCTAGTGTCCTCACGCATATATCTCAAAATCTCTCGTACTACTGACGAGATATCAAATTCAACACCTATTGAACTTCGAAATAATAATGGCGACATAGTTCCAACCTAACCCTGAAGGCATAATATGTCAATTTTTCATTCATAAATACATATTCCACACAGACTTAGGGATTTAGTCTGCGTGGAATATGTATTTACTCATTTTTACGGTAGATAGAAAAAAATCTTGAGTTTTCTTTGACTCTAGTGTACAACCAATACAGAACATAAAAATGGAGGAAAAGTGAATTTTTTTGATAATGACGAAAACGAGGTGATATTAAAGACGGGAGATTTTGTTGCTTTTTATTTCAAACCTGACGAATATCTTGCGGCAGCAATTCAAACCGCAGAGAAAAAGATGTTGAATTTTTTTGAAAATTCAAAAAAACAGGAATATTTCTTTTTTAATCTACCAATTTCACTTGAAGAAGGTAAAAGGGTAATTGAAAAGAGAATCGGATTTACACTTGATTCACTCGAAGGCGAGGAGAAAAAACACAAAGAAAACAATCTTGCGCAATTTGCTTATATATTCATCCCCGCAAAGAATAAAGGAAAAAATATTATCACCACCGTATTCAAAATTGGAAACCCCGTATAATTCGGGGTTTTTTCTTGAGTTTTTTTAGATATCTGATATGCTTGTTGTAGAAGTTTTGGAAGGGCCAGTAGCTTAGTGGCTAAAGCACCGAGCTTATACCTCGGCGACCGAAGGTTCGAGTCCTTCCTGGCCCACAGAACGGGCATTACAAACAAAATATGGGCGTTTAGCTTAGTGGTAGAGCGTCTCGTTTACACCGAGAAGGTCGGGGGTTCAATCCCCTCAACGCCCACACAATAAAACATCATATTTCTCAATATGATGTTTTTGTATGAGGGGATTGAACAAGAAGGGGTGTTGGGGAAACGTTTGTTTCCCCATGGAGGAAGTATTGAAACCGAGTGGTTTCAAAGCGCAGTCTCGCCCGCAAGACGAGCAGTGAAATTTCCCCTCAACGCCCACACAAAAACAAAAACATCCTTTTCTAGGATGTTTTTGTTTTCTATTTTGCAGTTACTGAATCAGCAGATACCCCCAAATCTTTAAGTAGTTTATAAAACTCTTCTTGTTCGAGTGTTTCTTTTTCAATAAGTGCCGCTGCAACCCCATCAAGTGCCTTGCGGTATGTGGTCATTATTTTCTTTGCAGTTTGAAGTCCTTTCTGAATATATTCATTGATCTCTCCATCAATCGTCGTCCCAACCGTTTCAGAATAATCTTTATCATTTCCAAATCCACGTCCCAAGAACGTCATCTCTTGTCCCTTTCCGTATGCACGTGGACCAAGCTTCTCACTCATTCCATACTTCGTTACCAATAACTCAGCCATATCAGTTGCTTGTTGAATATCACTCGATGAACCAGTAGTAATATCTTTAAATACTGCTTGTTCTGCCGCATATCCTCCCAACGAAACTGCAATATCTCCAACAAAATCTGATTTTGTTCTTAATCGTTTTTCTTCCATTGGAAGTTTTAATGTGTATCCTCCCGCCATTCCGCGACTTACCACTGAAACCTTGTGCACTGGATCCGAATTTTTAATAATTGCAGCGACAATTGCATGACCAGCTTCGTGATATGCAGTTACCTGTTTTTCATGATCATTAATAATTCGATTCTTTCGAGCTGGACCAAGTAACACTTTTTCTATTGAGTCTAATAAATCTTCTTGTTCAATAAACTTACGATTGTTTCGTGCCGCAAGAATTGCTGCCTCATTCATCAAGTTTGCTAACTCAGCCCCTGCAAATCCTGGAGTTCTGAGCGCCACCATATGGAGATCTGCCTTTTTTGAAAGTGGTTTCCCTTTTGCATGAATATTTAAAATTTCTTCTCTATCTTTTATATCAGGCATATCAAGCATCACACGTCTATCAAAACGTCCTGGACGGAGAAGTGCTTGATCAAGTACATCTGGTCTATTTGTTGCCGCAACAACAATCACGCTTGTATCTCTTTCAAATCCATCCATCTCTACAAGAATCTGGTTGAGTGTTTGTTCACGTTCGTCGTGTCCACCACCCATCCCTGTTCCACGCTCGCGACCCACCGCATCAATTTCATCAATAAAAATAATTGCTGGCGCAGATTTTTTTGCAACTTGAAACAAGTCACGAACACGAGACGCTCCAACACCAACAAACATTTCAACAAACTCGGATGCGGAAATGTGAAAAAATGGAACATCAGATTCTCCCGCAACTGCACGAGCAAGCATTGTCTTTCCTGTTCCGGGAGAACCCATAAGCAACACACCGCGAGGAATTTTTGCTCCCATTGCATGAAACTTTTTTGGATTCTTCAAAAACTCAACAACTTCCCATAGTTCTTCTTTTGCTTCCTTAAGACCGGCAACATCTTTAAAGAGAATCCTATCTTTTAGAGGGGAGAATAAACGAATATTTACTCTACCAAATGAAAACGCTTGGTTTGCTCCTCCTTTTGCTTGACGAAGCATCCACCACAAGATGAGCCCCATAATAACAAGAGGAATAAGTGTTGGAAGAAGGACCCCCATCCAATATTTTGACCCTCCCTGATCTTCAATTTTTATTTCAATTTTTCCTAATGTGCTTGAAGTTATTCCATAACTTGAAAGCGTTTCCAATAATCCAACTCCTTGTTCTTTTTTTGATTCAGTTTTTGTTCCATCGTTTAGCTCTAAAGAGAGATTGCTTTCTTGTACAACGATTGCTTTTACTTCATTGTTCGATATTTTTTTTGCAACATCGCTGATGCTTATTTCTTTTGGTCCGTTTGATTGTGTGTCGATAATCGCACCAAATAGAAGTGCTGTAATTATGAGAAAAATGACCGCATAAATAATATTTTTTCCAAGTGATTTCATAATGATAATACGCAATTTACTATACCTGAAAATACAAAAAAAGAAACTCCGCCAAAAAGGCGGAGAGAATTAATTTGTTTTATTTTTTACACCAAGACAATATAGAGGGGTTGGCGATCCATACACTCCATGATCATGAATTGAAAGATACGTTTTTTTATCTTTACAGAAAGTTGCCATAGGAGAAATTATTCCTTCTTTCTTATCTGGTTTAGCAAAAGAACCTTTTGCAACAACTTCAATATCGTTACCTTGAAAACATTTTTCAAAAACAAGGTGAAGTAATTCACACCCTGTTCCATGTCGGTATCCTAAAGATTCCATTTCTCTTTTCATTTTAGACTCTCTCGAATTAAGTCCTTCAGAGAGAAGAAATAAACGAACTTGATACTTTTTAAGTCCATCACTTTTATGAGGAAAATATCCTATTTCTTCCTGATCTAATGAATGATAGACAAACTTCGAATCTTTTGCTCTTCCAACAAGTTCTTCAAATGTTCCTTGTTGAGAATTTACAAGCGCATTGATCCACGCCTCTTGTTCCATCGTCTCCCAAAATTTATCTCGTTGCCACGGTTCATACGCAATGAGTGTTGGTATAACAATCGAACTCACAAAACTTGATACCTGTTTCGCTTTTTCTTTTTTCGATCGATCAGCCATAAACATTCTCCAATTATTTTTAATGAATATATTTGTTGTATCGCATTATAACAATAAACACAAGAAAAACCCCGCTAGTCCATGGACTAGCGGGGATAATTTGAATAATTATTCTTTTACTAATTTCAAATTAATTCTTTTTTCTTCTGTTTTTATACTATCAATAACAAATGTGTACTCCTTCTGAAGTGAAAGCTCTTTTTTCATCTCGTCTGCCCCTCCAAAATCAGTAACGTGTACATATCCCTGTGTTTCCGAATCAATATTTACTACCGCACCAAATGCATTAAACAAATATACCGTACCACGAATAGTTGCCCCTTCTTTATATCGCTCTACGCTTGTAGTCCATGGATCTTCCTTTAACACTTTTAGAGAAAGAGAAATTTTACCATCTTTAATTTCTGTAATCTTTGCCTTGATAACTTCATCAATTTTTACAATCTCTTTTGGATTTTCAACAACTCGATAATCAAGTTCTGAAACATGAATTAATCCTTCAACTGCTGGATTATCAACAAATTTTACAAAAACTCCAAAATCAGCAACACCAGAAACAATAACCTCAACGATTTGTCCCACTGAATAATTTTTTACTAACTCACGTGAAGAAACTTCTACCGCTTCTTTTTCTGAAACAATGAGTTTTCCATTTCGTTGGTTTGCATCAATTACTTTTACAGTAATTTCTTCTCCGACGAGCTTCTGAAGTGCTGAAGCAATATCAGTTCTATCTCCAACACCAATTTTTGGATAATGATCCTGAGATAATTGAGATACTGGAAGAAATGCGCCAACTCCACGAACACTCACAATAAGTCCACCTTTGTTATAACCGGTTGGCTTTACTACAAACGACTCGTCTTTTCCTTTTAACTCATCAATTTCAAGCCATGCTTTTTGACGTCCTGCTTCAGTAAGTGAAAGTTCAACGTATCCTTCTTCATTATCAATTTCAACAACTTTTCCATTGATCACCCCACCACATTCAACAGATTTCACGAGATCGCGTGCATTTTGCAATTCACCACGATATACAACACCAGTTCCGTTCTTTCCAAGATCAACAAGAAGACGGTTTGAACTCTTTTCTATTATTTTTCCCTCAACAAGGTCTCCAACCTTCAAAGGGGAGAATAGCTGTGGCGCTGTTTTTACTAATTGCGCAAGCATCAGCATTCCATTCTTTACTATATTCATACCGCATTAGAATACGTGTTTTAGTAAAAAAAAGCAATATTCCAAAATAGAATAAACAACAAAAAAGATTAGAGACTATTCAAAAAATCATTTTTTTGACCTATACTACTATGGATATGGTTATTACGCATCAAGGAGGAAACTATTTTAAGATCCAGTCTGGAGACTATACAGTGCTTATTGATCCTGAAAATCAGAGATCTTTTAAGGGGGCGCAAGTGGTAATTAATACCGTAAAACCGACGTTCGCAGAACCACAAGAAGGCGAAGGATCTCCGGTTTGGATTGAGCACCAAGGAGAATATGAAATTGGGGGAGTGCGAATTCATGGATATTCATGTGGATGGAACGAAAAAGCAAAATGTGAGAGTACTGCATATCATATCTTTTTTGACGATATTACTATCGCGGTGTTGGGACATCTTTATAAAGAACTTGATCCAAAAACCGCTGGAGTGTTAACCGATGCAGATATTGCAATTGTTCCAGCAGCAGGATCGCCATTTCTTGAAATCACAAAAGTTGCAAAACTTATCAGACAACTCGAGCCAGGAATTGTTATTCCATCGCTTACCGAAAAACCACAACCACTTCTTAAAGAACTAAATAGAGAAGCAAAAGCGGAAGAAAAACTTACTATAAAGAAAAAAGAAATAGAACCAAAGGCCATAAAGGTTGTTTGGCTACAATCGTAATAGAAAAACTATGAAACAGGTGGTCACAAGTCATATCGAAAAAATTCGCCACTCTGATGAACACACAAAGCGTTGGTGGGTGATAGGAGCAACAACAATTGTTATGTGTGCTGTTATTGTTTTGTGGGTTATGTATCTTACTGCGACACTTCCGAAAACAAGCGAACAAAAAACATCAACTGAAGTTGTACAAATAGAAACAGAAAAAACTTCTTTTTTAGGGACATTAATTGAAGGAGTAAAAATCACTTCAAATAATTTATGGAATTCGTTTCGTTCAATAGGAACAGGATTTTCAAAAGGAGTAGAAAATGCAATGCAATACACATCAAAAAAGAAAGAAATAATAATACAAAAAGCACCATCAGAAACGCCTTTCATACCAAATAATCCAGAACCATTAGAACCAATACAACTACCACAATAATCTATGAAAAAAGAAGAAAAGAAAATTGAAATAATAGAAGAGTCAATTCAACCACAAGAAATCACAGAAGAAATGCAGAAGTCGTATTTGAGTTACGCGATGTCTGTTATTGTTTCTCGTGCTCTTCCTGACGTGCGTGATGGACTCAAGCCTGTACAACGAAGAATATTGTGGGGAATGTGGGATATGGGACTCACCCATACGGTAAAATTTAAAAAATCTGCAAACGTCGTTGGAGAGGTTATGGGAAAATATCATCCACATGGAGATCAAGCAATTTATGACTCAATGGCTCGCATGGCACAAGACTTTTCTCTTCGTTATACACTCGTTGATGGACAAGGAAACTGGGGATCGATAGATGGAGATGCGCCTGCTGCAATGCGTTATACCGAAGCACGACTTACGAAAATCTCTGCAGAGCTTCTTACTGATATCGAAAAGGGAACTGTTGATTGGAATCAAAATTATGATAACTCTCGCGTTGAGCCTGCGTTTCTTCCAGCAAAACTTCCACATCTTCTATTAAATGGAACGGTTGGTATTGCGGTTGGTATGGCGACATCAATCCCACCTCATAATTTACACGAGATAATCAATGCAACAATGCATCTCGCGAAGCACCCCGATTCTTCAACAAAAGATCTAATGCAGTTTGTTCCGGGTCCTGATTTTCCAACTGGTGGTGTAATCTTTGATAAAAAAGCGCTCGAAGAAGCATATGCAACAGGACGTGGATCAGTGACTATTCGCGCAGTAGCAGAGGTTGAGGAACGAAAAAATGGAAGCTTCCAAATTGTTATCACAGAAATTCCTTATCAGGTAAACAAATCTGATCTCATCACAAAGATGGCAGAACTCGCGCAAGAAAAACGCATTGAAGGAATTAGAGATCTTCGCGACGAGTCAGATAGAGACGGACTCCGTATTGTTGTTGAAATTAAGAACGACGCAACACCACAAAAAGTATTAAATCAATTATTCCAATATACTGAGTTGCAAAAGAATTTCTATTTCAATATGTTGGCACTTGAAAATGGAATTTCACCTCGTATCTTCTCATTAAAGGATATTCTTTCTGCATATCTTGATCACCGAAAAATTATTGTAAGAAGGAGAACGGAGTTTGACCTCAAAAAAGCAGAAGATCGCGCACACATTCTTGAGGGACTCGCCACCGCACTCGATGTAATCGATAAAATTATCGAGACGATCAAAAAATCAAAAGACAAAGATGAGGCGCGCACAAATTTGATGAAGAAATTCAAACTTTCTGAACTTCAAGCAAATGCAATTCTTGAAATGCGCCTACAATCGCTTGCTGCTCTCGAAAGAATTAAGATTGAGGAGGAATTAAAAGAAAAGAAAAAATTCATTGCAGAATGTAAGGCGATTTTGAAATCTGAAGAACGAATTCTTGGAATTATTACTGATGAATTGAGTGGTCTCAAAACCACCTATCCAAGCGAAAGGAAAACAAAACTTGTTTCTTCTGGAATAAAAGAATTTAAAGAAGAGGATTTAATTCAAAACGAAGAGGTTATTGTGACCCTAAGCCAAGATGGATATATAAAGCGAATGCCCCCAACGGTATTCAAGGCACAACGAAGGGGTGGAAAGGGACTTATTGGGTTTGAATTAAAAGAAGAAGATCAAATCCATAAAATTATCACCGCAAACACACACGATAATATACTTTTCTTCACCGATAAGGGACGCGTATTTCAAACAAAGGTATACGAGATTCCTATTGCCTCTCGCACCTCAAAAGGAAAGTCGGTACACAATTTCCTCACACTTCCACCAAATGAAAAAATCTGCTCAGTGGTGAATTACGAAGGAATTGAAGGTGGAAAGCGAGGGGAAGGAAGTGGATTCCTTGTTATGGCAACACGCGATGGCATTATAAAGAAAACAGACTTTAAAGATTTTTCTAGCGTACGAAGAACAGGAATTATTGCTATTACACTAAAGGATGACGACGTTCTTCAGTGGGCTGACCGATCTTCTGGAGAGGACGAAATAATTCTCGTAACAGCAAATGGGCAATCAATTCGATTTAAAGAAAAAGATGTGCGCGCAATGGGAAGAACCGCATCAGGAATCAAAGCAATAAACTTAAAAAATAAAGATGTTGTTGCAGGATTTTCTATAATCGGAAAGGGAACTAAATCGGATACACAATTCCTAGTTATTATGGGAAATGGATATGCGAAACAGACACCAATAAAAGAATATAAGGTACAAAAAAGAGGTGGAAGTGGAATTCGAACCGCAAAAACAACAGATAAAACAGGAAAAGTAGTTGCAGCACACGTGATTGATCCTGAAGCAGAAGAAGTCATTGTTTTTTCTTCAAAAGGACAAGTAATTCGAACAAAACTCTCTGATATACGCGTTGCAGGACGAGCTACACAAGGAGTACGAATGATGAATCTTGATAAAGGAGATTCGATTATGGGAATTGTAGCTTTATAAGATAAGAGAATAAAAAACACCCCACTAACTATTTAGTGGGGTGTTGCGTTATAATTAATTCAATGAATAAATCTCGGTCACTTATCATTGGTGCGGTCGCAATTGGAATATCACTTTTTATACTTATTCTCATTGGAATACTCCCAGGGCTTAATAGTAATGAACCAAAAAATAATCCAATTTCTATCTCAGTTTGGGGAATAGAAAATGATAAAAACTTCTTTTCTCAATCTGCAGACATATTAAAGACCGAATATCCAAACTTCTCAATACAATATAGAAACTTCCCAGACGAAGAAACATATATTTATGCGCTCAATGAAGCATTTTCAATCGGGAATGCACCAGACATCATCATGGTTTCAAATGCTGATGTCCCAAAAATGAAAACAAAAATTGCCCAAATACCAGAACAATACATCACACAACTTCAACTCCAACAAGCATTCCCAGAAACAGTGTGGAGATATGATTTTGCGGATAAAAACGGAGTCTATGCACTTCCATTCACAATCGACACGCTCGTTCTTTATTACAATCGAGATATTTTGGGAAATGCTGGGATTGTTTATCCACCAGAAACATGGGAGTCACTCGAAGAAATGGTTCCAAAACTCACAAAAAAGAACGCCACAGGAACAATTGAACAATCAGCTATTGCTCTTGGAGGAACCGAACAGACAGTCGCACACGCATCAGACATTCTTGCTTCGCTTATGCTTCGAACAGGAACAAAAATGGTAGACGATACTTTTTCTCGTGCATTATTTAATGGGCGAGAAGGGGAAGGTGCGCTTACATTTTATACAAAATTTTCAGATCCAAAATCGAAAATATATACATGGAACCAATCAATGCCATATTCGATTGATGCCTTCGCATCAGAACAAGTTGCAATGATGATTGGATATGAACGAGACGCACAAATAATTAAAGAAAAAAATCAGAATCTTAATTTTGGAGTCGCACCAATTCCACAACCAAAATCTGCAACGAAAGCGATGACTTACCCATTTTACTCTGGATATGCAATAACAAAACAATCAAAACAAAAACCGATTGCGGCAGCATATTTAGTTCGGGCCACACTCGACAAGACTATCGCACAAAAATATATTGAAAAACTTGGTGGAACACCAGCCCTCCTTTCTCTTATTAATGAGAATATTAGCTCTGCAGAAAAAAGTGTATTTGCTCGTCAGGCACTAGTAGCACGCGGATACCCACAAATTGATTCAAAAGAGATAAAAACTATTTTCTCTGAAATGATAGAGTTGGTAATTTCTGGAACTAAAAATCCATCTGATGCGCTTGGGGAAGCACAAACAGAGGTAAATAAACTTTTTGCACGAATAAAGGTATAATACACAATATATGAAAGCATCTTTATTTCTCCCAATTATATTAATATTCTTTCTTTTTCTTACCCCTCTAATATCATTTGGAGCACGAACCAATCTCTCAATATTCGATGGAATAAATATTTGGCAAAACGCATCGTGTGGAGGTAGTACAATTACAGCAACCGAAGGACCAAAAGGACCTTGTGGTTTTTGTGATGCCATTGTTATTGCGTCAAATGTAATGGACTACATGTTTGATCTTGTATTTTATATATTATTTCCAGTATTTTTTGCCTGGGGAGGAATCCAGTTTATGCTTTCCCAAGGAAACCCAAGCAAGGTAAAGCAGGCAAAACAAATACTCGTTAGCACTGTTATAGGGTTCATTATTGCGGCGGCTGCATGGCTCATAATGGGACTCTTTTTTCATCTCCTTTCAAGTGTTTCAAGTGGTGTGAACCCAACTCCTGAGAATGTGACTCCATCTATCAATCCATGGAATAAAATAGACTGTGGAACAAACTAGATAATTGGTTTATATTTAATACACAAACGCTATGAAAAAACTTCTCCTCTCAACAATATTGTTTGTTGCCCCACTTATTTCATTTGGTGCAGTAATTGATTTTCCAAACCCACTTGGAAATGCAAGTTTTGGGGTAATTCTTTCAAAAGTTTTGGTTATTGCAATGTGGGTTGGTGGGGTCATACTCACCGTCCTAGTGGTGTGGGCAGCTTACACGCTCATGCTCTCAAAAGGAGATCCGGGAGAAATAAAAAAGGCAAAAGCAACAATATTGTACGGTATTATAGGCTATGTTATACTTCTTTTTGCAGAGGCGATTCGCAGAATTATTGTGAATCTTCTCACATAAAAGGTCGGATACTAACACATATTTGATACAAATCTGTTATATATGAACAAAATTTCACGAGCAGCAATTATTGGTCTTTCATTTCTTACTCCAGTACTCGCAATGGCACAAGGAGTCACGGGTGTCAGCAGCGTTCCTGGACTAATCGGAAAGGTAAATGATTTTGTAAAACTTGCAGTCTCAATTCTTTTTGTACTCGCAACCATCTTTATTATCATTGCAGCGTTTAAGTATTTGACCGGAAAAGGAGATCCAAACGAAATAAAAAAGGCACAAGCAATGATTGTATGGGCAATCGTCGCAATGGTAGTAGCACTTTTTGCATGGGCAATTCCTAAAATTGTTATAAGTTTCTTAGGAGTAACTGGAGTTGGCACTATCGACAGCACAGCAACTGGTTTCTAAAATTAAAAAACGCCCTTGGTAACCCTGGGGTGTTTTTTATTATAAAAATTTGAAAAGAAAACAAATACACACTAGAGTAGAAAGGTGTTTGCCGAGGTGGCGGAATTGGTATACGCGCACGGCTTAGGACCGTGTGGGGCAACCCATAGGAGTTCAAGTCTCCTCCTCGGCACAAAATTAATGGAATTATCAGAAAAAAAAACTCGTTTTATACTTTTTGGAATTTTATTATTGAGTATTGTTTTGCATACATGGCGACTCCCAATCCCAAGTCGAGCAGTATTTGATGAGGCACACTATGCAACATATGCAGGAAATTATCGCACTCACACTCCCTTTTTTGATATTCACCCACCACTTGGAAAATTTATATACTCTATCCCGCTCTATGCATATCCAGAAAAATATTCATCAGACGCACACTATATAGAATTTATAAACAAAGGAATAATTGTAGAATATAATGAAAAAAATCGGGTGTTTTCAAATTTTCCATATATACCACTTAGAACAATGAGTGGTTTTTTTGGAACGCTTTTGGTTCTTTCTATTTTTCTTTTTATAAAAGAACTCACAAAAAATAATATTATTGCACTCTTTTCTGCTTTTTTTATAACACTTGAAAATGCGCTTCTCATTGAAACACGTTTTATTTTTCTTGATGGAATTTTTCTAACCTTTTCTTTTTTTGCTTTGTGGCAGTTCTTAAAACAAAAGGATTCTGGAATTTATTCAGGAATTCTTTGGGGGTGTGCACTCGCAACAAAGCTTGTTGGAATTATTTTCCTTCCTTTTGTTTTATTCCAAAAAATAGACTGGTGGAAAAAATGGAAGTTTATAACAGTAGGATTTTTCACCCTTGGAATCCTCTGGGTTGGAATTCAGTGGTATTCTTTTCCCACAGCTCAATGGTATGAATTCACAAAATCAATAAATAATGATTTTGCTGAAACAATACCAAAAATATCAAACAAATTATTACCAACAGAAAATCTCGCATTAAAAACTTATCTTTTATTAAGCGAACTTTCTTGGTCTACCCCAGGATATACAACACTAAAAGGACACAACCAATCAGAGAGTAAGTGGTACGAGTGGCCTTTTATGATTGGATCATTTTGTTATAGCGAACCCGCATTTCCATTTTGTTTAATTGGAAACCCAGCATTATGGGGATTTGGATTTTTTTCAATTATTTGGACTTTGTTTTATATGATTATTAAAAAATTAAGGGAACAAAAAGTAGACACAATAATCACAACTCTTCTCTTTGGATATTTTTCTACACTCCTTCCTTTCGCAATAATCCCTCGATACGCGCTAATTTGGCAATACTTTTCTTCACTTATTTTTTCTCTGTGTTTAGCAGCATATTGGATAGTTACTTACACTAATACATTAGAAAAAAAATATCGCATAGCTTCATATGCAATACTAATTTTTATTGTGTGTGTTGGATTTCTTGTTGTTTCTCCAACAACATTTGGAATTCGATAATTATTTTTTTCTTTTTCTTCCGTGAAATGCTTCGTGAACCTCATGAAGCTCTTTATTGGTAAGATGTGTATATACTTGTGTTGTTGCAATATTTGCGTGACCCAACATCTCTTGTACTGAACGAAGATCGGCGCCATTAACCAATAAATCAGTAGCAAACGAATGGCGTAATTGGTGTGGGTGAACCTTTTTTGATATACCCGCTTTTCGCGCATAAAAATCAACCAGTCGTTGTACCGCTCGAGGGATAATTCGTCCAGTAACATTTCCCGATTTTGAAAGCGAGATAAAAAGTGCCTCTTCAGTATCTCCACGTTTATCAAGATATTCCTTTAAATTCTTTTTTGCAGAATCAGAAATAAATACCACACGTAGTTTTTCTCCTTTTCCTCGAACCGAAAACTCTCCACGACTAATATCAATATATCGATTCAACGAACACAACTCAGAAACACGAAGTCCTGTAGAAAACAACATTTCCAAAATTGCTCGATCGCGAAGTATACGCAATGATGTTCCTTCGGGGGCCTTTAGTAATCGCTCAAGCTCCGCATAATCCAAAACCTCAATATCTCTTCGCGCAATTTTAGGAAGCTCGATTGTTTCAGGGGATAACGCTTTTATGCCACGCTTGATGCAATATTTTAGAAGATTTCGAATTGCAATAACATAATAGCTTTGGGTTACTTTTTTTGTATTCTCCCGCGAAAGCTGTACTCGAAACCCTCGCACTGATGTGTCGGTAATATCAGAAATATTTTTTATCTCCTGATCTCGCAAAAAACGAGAAAGATACCGCTCATAGTTTTCTCTTGTTTTTGGCGAACGGTTTTTTTCAATCTCAAGATAGTCAAGATATTCTTTTACAATTTTCTCTGCCTCAGTCATTACTATCATTGTACTCCAAAAATATTGTGCGACAAATCAAACTAAGAACCATTGTGTTTTGTTGCTTCTTTCCTTAATTTTGTACCTCACTAAATCCTAAAATTTGTACAAAAAGTGACCTATAACCTCAGTAAATCACACCATTCACCACACAAAGTGAATAAATCCTCCATTTTTAGAGACTAAATCTCTAAAGTCTCCAAAAAAGGAGGATTTATGAGCAAAAAATTGACATATTTACTCATTCGTAGTAACATAGCATCATATGCTTACGAAGAGGAAAAAGCAGACAGCAATAAAAGATTTTCAGGTACACGACACCGATACCGGTTCAGCAGAAGTACAGATTGGACTTCTTACCAAACAAATTAAAGCACTTGCTGATCACCTAAAGAAAAATTCAAAAGATCATCACTCACGTCGCGGACTTCTTATGATGGTTGGAAAGCGACGCCGTTTTTTGCAATATCTTAAGCGAACTGATGAGAAGAAATATGATAAACTCGCCAAGAAACTTGAACTCGAAGCGTAATACTAGTACAAACACAGAAAATCCCGTATTCCTACATCAGAGAATCGGGATTTTTATTGATGCTCAAAATATTTATCATTCAGCAAAACATCTTTACCACTCCCGCGTAAATTTTTCTGAACTAGTAAAATTTTTAACAGGAAACCGGACGCTTGCTCGTGCAGTTGCGTACGTTGCGAAAAGCGATCCAAATACTGGAGAAGAATCATTTTTTGACGCATTACGAAAATCAGGATTTGAATTACGAATGAAAGATCTTCAGATTTTTTCTGATGGATCAAAAAAAGCTGACTGGGATGTTGGGATGGCAGTGGACGCAATCCGTATGGCCCAATCACTTGATGTAATTATTTTAGTAACAGGGGATGGTGATTTCATTCCACTTGTTGAATATCTCCAGGTCGGGTTAGGAAAACGGGTAGAGGTCGCAGGATTTTCAAAAACAACATCGGGACAACTAAAAGAAGTGGTTGATAGGGTTATCGAACTCGAAAATATACCAAAAATACTTCTTTCAATACATACACGACAAACAAAGCGCAAAGGGAAAAAACAAAATAATTAAAAAGCGAGTCTCTCGCTTTTTTTTTAACTTTCGAGTATTCTAACACAGTATGAATTTAGAGAAAAAACAATTTCAAACAACGCTCCGAGGCACACCCGTGACGATCGAGGTGTCACGTCTTGCGGGGCAAGCAAATGCTGCGGTAATTGGTCGCCTTGGTGACACCACAGTTCTTGCAACAGTCGTGATGGGAAAGAAAGATACTGCATTAGACTACTTTCCACTTTCAGTTGATTACGAGGAGCGATTTTACGCTTCAGGAAAAATCTTAGGAAGCCGTTTTGTTCGAAGAGAAGGAAAACCATCTGATGATGCTATTCTTTCTGGGCGACTTATTGACCGAACTATTCGCCCACTCTTTGATGCACGCCTTAGAAGAGAGGTTCAAATTACTATTACCGTTCTAACCTATGACGAGAACAACGATCCAGAAGAGATCGGACTTCTCTCTGCCTCTACCGCACTTTTAATTTCCGACATTCCTTGGGGGGGGCCAGTTGCAGGAATAAAACAAGAAATAAAAGAAATAGGAGATGGAAAAACATATTCATCATTCTTTTCTGGTACAAAAGACTTTATCAACATGATTGAGTTTTCAGGAAAAGAAATTGAAAAAGCAACACTCAAAAAAGTGTTTATTGACTCACACGAAGAAATTAAAAAACTTGTTTCATTCCAAGAGGGGATCGCAAAAGAAATCGGAAAGGAAAAAGCAGATGTAATGATTCCAGAACCAAGCGATGAAGCAAAAAATATGATCCGCACATTTTTACGCGGAAAAATCGAAGACGCACTTCGTACGCGTGGAGTTGAACAATTAAAGAATGACATGTTTGAGTATCTTCGTACACAAGAAAACTCCGACGAAGCATTACGATATGGAGAATTTCTTTTTGAAGCAGATGTTGACGCATTCGTTCATGACTATGCACTTAAAGAAGGAAAGCGCGTAGACGGAAGGAGATTTGATGAAATTCGTGATCTTCTTGCTGATGTAAAAATTCTTTCCCGCATGCACGGTTCAGGACTTTTTATTCGTGGAGAAACTCAGGTGCTTGCGGTAGCAACACTTGCCGGCCCCTCACAAGAGCAGTTAATTGAAACAATGGAGGGAGTAACAAAAAAGCGATTCATGTTGCATTATAATTTCCCAAAGTACTCAACTGGAGAGGTTGGAAGAGCACGAAGTCTTGGGCGTAGAGAAATTGGACATGGAGCACTCGCCTCAAAAGCAATTGAGCAGGTAATCCCATCAAAAGAAGAATTTCCATATACTATTCGCGTAGTTGCCGAAACACTTTCTTCAAACGGATCATCATCGATGGCAACAACATGTGCTACAACACTTGCACTCATGGATGCTGGAGTTCCAATAAAGAAACCAGTTGCAGGTATCGCAATCGGACTTATGACTGGAGAAAAAGGCGAGTATAAAATACTCACTGACATCCAAGGTCCAGAAGATCATTACGGTGATATGGACTTCAAAGTAACCGGAACGGACGAAGGAGTTACTGCAGTACAAATGGATGTAAAAATTGGTGGTATTAATCCAGAAATTTTTGAAAACGCAATTAATGCGGCTGAAAAAGCACGATTTCAAATTCTCGAAGTTATGGGGAAAATATTGAATACTTCACGAAAAGAGCTTTCTCCATACGCACCGCTTATTAAAACCCTTTCAATAAACCCAGAAAAAATTGGTTTGGTGATTGGACCAGGAGGAAAAACAATAAACGGAATTGTTGCAAAGTGTGGAGGAAATATTGCAATTGATATTGATGAAGACGGAACAGTGTTTGTTTCTGGTATAGATCATGCGGGAGTATTAAAAGGATTTGATGAGGTTCAGGCGCTTACCAGAGAATATAAAGTGGGGGACATTGTAGAAGGTCCGATCGTAAGAGTTCTTGAATTTGGCGCAATTGTTGATCTTGGTGGAGGACAAGATGGAATGGTGCACGTTTCTGAGCTTAAAGAAGGTTTTGTGAAAAAAGTTGAGGACGTGGTAAAACTTGGAGACAGAATCACTGCAAAAATAATACGTGCAGACGAAGGGAAAATTGGTCTTTCAATGAAAGCAATGAAAGACTTACAAATAAAATAATCTTCTTCTTAAATACCGCCCTCACAGGGGGCGGTATTTATTTAGTTTTTTAGTTGTAAGCTATAGGGTATTTGTTGCGACGCTTTGCTTGTAACCGCACTCGTTTGCTATACTTTAATTAATGGCAGATTATCAATTTCCGGGTCAAAATCAGTGGTCGGAAAAACCAGTAATTGGAGCTGGCGAAGGAGAATCACCGCTTGTACCCGCACCGCAAAATGAAATTACGATGCGAACAATGGCGTCTGATGTTGCTTCGATGAAAGAAATGGGAGGCGGCGACCCGCGCCCTTATGTTCCAAGCGCTACACCAATTTCACAAACACCACCAACTCCAAAACCACCGGAACCACAAACGAAAGTAAATCCAGTTATTAACCCAATGCAAACCACGGAAATTCCAGTAATTCCACTTCCTCCTCAAAAAAGTGGGAGTGCGTTTGTTATTATTGCAGTAATCCTTATTGTATTAGGATTGGGAGCAATCGGATATTTCTATGTTTATCCTAAATTTATTTCAAGTGAAACAGTAGAGGTTGTGGAAGAACAGACAACAGAAGAGATCACAGCTCCACAAGAAGTAATAACAGAAGCAACAACGACTGCAACAACAACAGTGGAAGTTCCTCCTATATCAGGGCTTGGAAGTCACATCTCCTTATTTAAAACAGCAGCAGATTTCTCCTCTGAGACAACTCTCGCTGTGGAGACAATAGCCGCAATAAAGGATGCTTGGAAAGGAACAACAGTGGAAGTTCCAGTGTTTAAAGAAACAGTCTTTAAGAGCACAGACGGGAAAATACTTGGACAATCAAAACTTGTACCACTCTTTCTTCCGTCGTTCATCACCACATCTTCATCTCAATTGTTCGAAGAAGATTTCACTTTGTTCACCTATACAGATCAAAAAGGTGTTTGGCCAGGAATAATTCTTAAAGCAAAAACAGAAACGCTAGAAAAAGCAAAAGAAGAGGCAAAAAAGATAGAATCAAATTTGGAATGGCGCTCACTCTTTATCATTGATCCAGGAAAAGAACAAACATGGAAAGATGGGAAGGTTGGAAACACAGCCGCTCGATATATTTCCTTTACAACAAAAGGAAACGCACTAAGCTATACATGGTTTGATAACACACTTCTTATAAGCACAAATTACCAGGGTGCTCAGGACGCAGCAAAGAAGCTTGGCTTCTAATAGTTCTATGCGCGACGCGCATCTAGAGTGGAATTCAATCGCCGCGGAATACGATATGAAAATCGTACGCGGTGATTTTTTTAGAAATGAGATTCTCGATAAGGCGCTAATACAAAACATTGGAGAAATAAAAAACAAGACGCTCCTTGATCTTGGTTGTGGCCAAGGATATTTATCAAAAATAATTACATCAGAAGGAACTAATATAATCGGGATAGATATATCAGAAAATTTAATTGAGATCGCAAACAAGCGATATAAAAAAGAGGGGACCTCATTTGTTGTTGGAAATATCGAAGAAAAACTACCGTTTGAAGACAACGCTTTTGATACAACCATTTCAAATATGGTCTTTATGGATATAGAAAACCCAAAAAAAACAATAAAAGAAATTGTTCGCGTTACCAAGAATGGGGGAACTTTTATTTTCTCAGTGCTTCATCCAATATTCACCAGTGGCATCATTCACAAACCAATAAAAGATTTTCTTTTGCATAAACCACCATCATTCCTAATAAGCAATTATAAAAAAGAGAAACAAATGATGTGGAATATACTTAACACAACAAAGAAAACCACCGTCTACCACAGACCAATAGAATTTTATATACAACTCCTCCTTGATCAAAACATATCACTTTTAGGAATTGAGGAGTTAACACTTCCAGAAAAGCACAACGAAAACGGTTTTCAAACAATGCTTCACTCAATACCTATGTTCCTCATGGTAAAAGGAATTATCAACAAATGAGAAATTTGCAATTAATAGTGAGACGCGTTATTTTAAACGTATGAGTTTTTCAAACGAACAAACAGAAGAATTGAAGGTAAAACTTCTTGAAGAGAAAAAACGAATTCTTTCTCACCTCAAAACTGCGAAAAAGAATTCAAGTTTCGGAGAAAATATTGATGACACAGACGACGAAACAGAGGAAACAGAGGAGTTTGCAAATTACCTTGGTGTCGAACGAGTAGAAGAAGATGCAATTCACGACATCGACGTCGCACTAGAAAAAATGAAGGAAGGATTGTATGGAGCTTGTGAACAATGTGGAAACCAAATCTCTTATGAACTTCTTTCAATAGAACCTGAATCTGCACTCTGTAAAGAATGTAAACTTGCAGAAAAATAGTCCATGAGTGTTCCTAAAATTTTCTCCGCAGAGCTTGAGGGAATTGAGGCAGAACTCGTTGAGGTGGAGGCCGACTTACATGTCGGCCTCCATTCGTTTAATATTGTCGGTCTCGCGGACAAGGCGGTCTCAGAAGCAAAGGAACGTGTTAATTCTGCACTTAAAAATTCTGGAATAAAACCACCCTCAAAAGAAAATAGAAAAATAACAATAAATCTTGCCCCCGCAGACACAAAAAAAGTCGGGTCCCGCTTTGATCTTGCGATCGCCGTCGCCTATTTACTTGCAAGCGAGCAGATAAAACCATTCAACACAAAGGAAATGTTGTTTGTTGGTGAGCTTTCTCTTGATGGAACGCTACGCCCCGTTTCTGGCGCGCTTAATGTCGCACTCCTTGTAAGGCGACTTGGACTTTCATCTATCTTTCTTCCGTTTCAATCCGCAAAAGAGGCTGCGATTGTCGATGGAATAACTATTTATCCAGTCAAAACACTAAATGAACTTATTAATCATCTCGAAAATAGAGAGAAAATAGAACCTCTAATCCACACCGACATTACACCAACATATCCAGAAACAACTACTATGAGCGAAGTAAGGGGACAAGAAGGGGCGAAACGCGCCCTAATTATCGCAGCAGCAGGAGGTCACAATATATTAATGACGGGAACCCCAGGAACCGGAAAAACAATGCTTGCAAACGCACTACAAAGCATACTTCCACTACCAACACTAAAAGAACAAATTGAAATCACAAGTATTTGGAGTTCTACAGGACTCACTCAAGGACATTCCTACATTCAAAATCGTCCATTTCGATCACCACACCACTCCGCGTCACCTTCAGCAATATTAGGAGGGGGAACAAATCCAAAAGCTGGCGAAATAAGCTTGGCGCACCGCGGCGTTTTGTTCCTTGATGAATTCCCAGAATTTCGTCGCGATGTACTTGAAGGACTTCGACAACCACTAGAAGAAGGAAGAATTTGTGTCGCACGGGCAAAAAGAGCCCTCTCATTTCCTGCACGATTTATACTTGTTGGAGCAATGAATCCGTGTCCGTGTGGATATTTTGAATCGACAGAAAAAGAATGTACATGTACCGCACATGATGTATTACGATATCGAAAAAAATTATCAGGACCACTTCTTGATCGATTTGATATTCACATAACAATCCCGCGCGTTCCTATTGAAGAGTTAAGGAAACCAAAAGAAGAACAAAATGATACACAACAAAGAGAGCTTGTTGCGCGCGCACGAGAGTTACAACAAAAACGGTTTGAATCTGTAAAACTTCCTATTCACACAAATTCAGAAATGAGATCAAAAGATGTGGAACAATTTTCCAAACTATCAAATGAAGCGGAAGAATTTTTAAAAAAGATTTTGGAACGAAATATTCTTTCCACCCGCGGTTATTACCGAATCCTAAAAGTATCAAGAACTATAGCCGACATTGAATCGTGCGAAGAAATAAAAAAAGAACACCTTGCTGAGGCGTTTCAATACCGAATACAGAGCGAATAAATACTGTTGGGAGTAATATAACTAAAAATATCTCTGATAATTATCGAAGTATAAATGGATTTTTTGCACTAACAATCTCAAAATGTACGTGGCATCCATTCACTGATTCCGCATTTCCAGTGCTTCCCATTACACCAATTTTCTGACCACGAGACACAACATCACCAATATCAACAAAAGACTTCTCAAGATGTGCATACCGCGTTTTTGTTCCATTTGTGTGTTCGAGTAATGCAAACACTCCATAGCCACCATTCCATCCAGAAGACCCATCACCAAACACCTCATCTTTTATAACAACACCGTCCGCTGAAGCAACAACTTCGGTTCCACATTTATTTGCTATATCAACTGCATTATCTTTGTGTAGCTCTCCCCAGTTCCACCCAACCGCAGGAAGAGAAAAGAAATTTCCAACATCAGGAAGATTTTTTACCAAAACATCTTTTTCTTTTGCTGTTGCATAAGGAAGAAAAATTATTCCAGCACCCTCTGAAAAAATACTGATATATGTTGGATTGAATTGTTTTATAAGACTTTGAGAAACCTCATATTTTTCGGATATAGACACAATAGAGTCGCTTGGTTTTACAGAATACAACAATCCATTTGTTGGGAGTATGGTTATTATATCTCCTCGTTTTACCTCCTTTTTTATCTGGGGATTTGAAAGTTTTATTGTCTCAAGAGAAAGTGAAAACTTCGATGCAATCCCACGCAATGTTTCTCCTTTTTGCACTTTATAGGTTTTTATTCCGTCTCGCGCAGTTCCAATATTTGTACTGGGTTGGCTTGACCCACTCACAAAACTCTCATTCTGGGGCTCCTTGCTCTCGGTTTGTGAGTATCCCCAGACAACAGAACCA
The DNA here is from genome assembly GCA_007375535.1 of Parcubacteria group bacterium LiPW_41. GTDB lineage: Bacteria > Patescibacteriota > Minisyncoccia > UBA6257 > GWB1-50-10 > LiPW-41. The sequence goes on from VMEM01000001.1 coordinate 115,760, forward strand.
GAAATAGTCGGGTCCTGAACAACGTCCATTACTCCACCTTTTTCAAATCTTTGAACCTCAAAATCCCCATTAAAGAAAAATGAGTTAATAAAAATTACAAGAAACGAAACTAAAACACAAAAAACCACCGAAAAAAAACCAAAATATTTGGAATTTCCTTTGTTCTGGATAAATCCGCGCAAAGCGCGGAAATGTTCAAATAAATACCTAATACCCATACTATACCAGCGTTTTGGTTATTATTCAATAAATCAAATATAATACTTTAATGAGACAAAAACTCGGACAACACTTTTTGAAAAACAAAGAAACTCTTTCATTTATTGCATTACACACAAACATAAAAAAGGGGGACACGCTTATTGAAATCGGACCTGGGCATGGAGAACTTACTAATTTTCTCATCTCTGAAACACAAAAATGCGGCGCGTCACTCTATTGTATAGAAAAAGATACAACATTTTTTGAAAATATTGAAAAACTACTTACATCAAAAACACAAAAAAATAAGCTTTTTCGTGGTGATGTACGAGAAATTCTGCCAACACTCCCAAAATCAGAAAAAATAAACAACTATGCGCTTGTTGGAAATATCCCATACTACCTCACCTCGTTTTTATTTAGGATAATCAGCGAACTTCCAGAAAAACCTCACACCATAACACTTCTTATACAAAAGGAGGTCGCAGAAAGACTTGTTCAAAAACCACCAAAACAAAATCTTCTTTCAATGATCATATCTTCCTTCGCTGATGCGAAGATAATAAAACGCGTCTCTCGTGGACAATTCTCGCCACCCCCAAAAGTGGATTCTGCAGTAATACAACTTGTAACACATAATCGTTACACACAAAAGGAGATTGATATCTACATAAAAACTGTAAAAATAGCATTCTCACAACCACGAAAAACGATTTATAACAACATACGCGACAAAAAGAACGAATTAGACACCTCAGAAAAAGAGATAGCATCCATACTCCTTACTTTGGGTATCAAAGAAAATGCTCGCGCTCAAACATTAGACAAAAAAAACATGATGGCGCTTGCAAAAATGTTGTATAATGAAAAGTAATGAGGAATAAAAAAATCCTCTCATTGGTGGTCGTTCTCGCAGGCATTGCATGCTCGGCGTATCTTTTGCTTTCAAACCAAAATGTAGGAGCAAAATCCTTAACAATCACCGGCTCAGAACGTACTGATTCACAATTTTTTGATAAAAAAAATAATCAACTATCAACAAACATTTCTGACCCTTCCTACAACATAACCGAGGAAGCTGCAAAAGAATATACCAAAAAAATTATCCAAATGAACACTGGGGGGCAAGGAACGGGTGCGCCCGTCGTCCTTCCTACTGCTCTCGACTTTGAGACAATTGTAAAAGGATATTTATCCCAAAACATACAATTCAAAGAGTATTCAGAGAAAGATATTCGTATTTCTCAAGATAATTCTCCAGAATCAAAAACTTCCTATCTAACAAAACTTCAAATAGCACAGAAAAAACTAGAGTCTTCGTTAAAAACGGGTTTTGTATACGCAGCCGCGCTTTTTGTTAGCGAACAAAAAAGCGATGAAATCCAAAAACACATAAATGCATCACAAGAATATATAACAAGTATTCTAGAAATAACCGTCCCAACAAGCGCAAAACAGTTTCATATCGACTTGTTGAATATACACGAGAAAAGAAAGTTGCTCGGAACGATGCTTCTAGAGAATCCCGATGATCCACTAAAATCGGTGGTTGTTTTACAAGAAATAGAAAAACTCACAGAGAAAGAGGTGTCACTCGTCGATTCTTTTGCTTTAATACTTAAGCAATAATTATGAAAAAAATAAGCACATATATAAGTTCGTTTATAATTATTGCTTTTGTTTCTGTTCAGTTTATTCTTCCAATTCAAATCGCAAAAGCAGAAACACCAGACCCAATGAAAGAGTGTGGTATTGGCGCTCTCACTGACTTTGTTGCTAGCGGTGTTGGGGGCCTAATTAGTGATGGTCTTGGTTATATAGGAAAGGCAGCCGAAAGTATACCAGTTGTTGGTGGATTGATTGGTGGTATTTTGGGTGGCACAGAAGACCCAGTGAAAGATAAAGAAACAAGGACAAACACACAAATTCTCTCAGTAAAAAACTGCATCCAATCACTTACCGACGCCGCATTTAAAGTTGCGCTTGCAAAACTAAAAAAACGCTTACTTGATAGGATCACCGACGATACAATTCAATGGATTAATGATGGAGCAAAGGGAAAGCCACGTTTTATTGATAATTTTGATGACGTACTAAAAGAATCCGCAAATGAGGCACTAGGTGACACCGCGCGCGAACTTGGACTTGGAAAGTTGTGTGATGAAAAGCTCTCATTAAAACTCCAACTCAACTTACAAAAACCCGCCACAAAACAATTCAGAGAAGAGGCTTCTTGTACTTTAGATAAAATCGTAGATAATGTGAGCGATTTTAGTAATGACTTTAGAAATGGTGGATGGGTTGGATACACCGAAACACTATCTCCAAACAACAATAGGTTTGGACTAGAAATCCTTGCAATGGACAATTTATACTCTGCTCAGACAGAGAATGAGCAAAAAGCACAAATGCAAGCATCAAGTGGAAATGGTTTTAAAGGTGTGGAAGCGTGTGCTGTGTGGGAAGTATTCTTTGAACAAAACGATTCGAAAGCAAAAACATCAATATTAAAAGATGTATACTCTTACACAAATGATAATGATTTTGATTTATTAAGAGACCCAACAAAAACTTTTGACGACGAAGAGCTCGCCAACTTATTTGGAAACAGCGTTCCTGGGGCCACACCAACAGGTGCAAGATGTGAAAGAAAAGAAATCACTATGCCGCCAGTACTTGTAAAAGGGCAAGCAGAACAAGCGCTCCAAAGTGACAAAGACGTCTTAACAAACGCTGACGATCTTTCTCCATACATCTCGGCAATTTTTGACGCGGCAATTAATCGTCTTGTTAAGAGCGGCCTTGAGGGAATTGGATTAAAACAAGGAGGAGCATCTGGCGGATCATCAATACTCACAGAATCGGGGACCAATCGTCAGCCACAAACCTATGGAACCTCAACAAGAGATCAAAATTATAAAAATTATGGGCAAGACTATCAAAATGCAACCGATATAAAAGCTAAACTACGAACAAGTATAACAAACGACACAGCAGAGGTCCGCGCTCAAATTTCACAACTTGACCAAACTCTCCCTGGATATATTGAGAGTATAAAAAATATAAAAGACAGAATGCAGTATGTTCAACAGTGCGAAATACAAAAATCAGACAATGTACTTTCTGTTCTCAATACAACAATCCATCTTCCATGTAACTCAACAAAAACTACAGCAGAATCATTAAATAGTGTTTATGAAAGCGCAATTGACTTTCAGAAGCTTATTAATTCAATAAAAACCGCACTCACAACAAACCAAAACCTCTCGAACCTAGGAGAGAGCCAGCTCATTGCACTTGGAACACAAATAAGTAGTGGATTAGAAAAAATAAAAACAACACGTGCAAGTTTACAAGAGACAATCAACAAACTTGAAGAAATCAACACAAAAATCGACCAACACATAAAAGCGTGCACCACCGCAACTCCAACATATACATGTCCGGCGACATTCTAAATCAATGCAACAATTGAAAACCCTACTACAAAAAAATAAAAAACATATTTATCTTGGTCTCTTACTAGGGTTTGTTTTTGCTGTTGGCGCTCTCACTCCAAATGTTTCAAATGCAATTTTTGGTTTTTCACTTTCCGGAATTGTTACTGGAATCTTTAAACTTATTGCATATGTTTTTAACTTTATTGCTGGAATATTCTTTGCAATCGCAGCAGCATTTGTTAGTTTTGCACTCGATCTGAATATGACAGTCGCCGACCCACAAATAAACGTCATTGCCGACATCGGTTGGAGAATCTCTCGTGATATAGCAAACCTTGGGTTCGTACTTCTCACTGTTATAATGGCCTTTACCACCATCATCCGAGTGCAATCATATGGAGCAAAAAAACTTTTGTTAAATCTTATAATCGCAGCTATTGTTGTTAATTTTAGTTTTTTGATTGCAGGAACTCTTATTGATTTTTCAAACACACTAACACATTTCTTTATTGGAAGAATTAGCCCTGGTGGTTTTGGAACGGGACTAACAGAGGTCCTTGCAAACGCTTTTGGTCCTCAAAAGTTTATGCTTGAAGAATCAGACGATCCGATTCCACCAGACCCAAGCGAAGAAGAAAGTGGTTTGGTAACATTTGGTGTTGCGGTTCTTTCCTCAATTGCTGGGTTGTTCTTTATTGTTTTCTTTACGCTTCTTGCTACCATTGTGCTTCTTATGCTTGCAGCAATGTTTTTAGTTCGTTATGTTTTTTTAACATATCTTCTTGTTCTTGCTCCGCTTGCATGGCTTTTCTGGGTATTTCCAGCACTTAAATCACAGAATGGAAAATGGTGGGGATACTTCTGGCAATATACTTTTTTTGCGCCAGCAGCATCTTTCTTTGTTTATTTGTCACTCGTCGCAGCTGAGAGATTACAAACAATTGAATACCAAACTAAAATTGCAGGAGCTATTGGTGGGGGACTTCCTGGGATGCTTGGTAAGATAGCCCAACAAGGAACACAAATGATTGTTGTTTCTGCTCTTATGATTGGAGCAATTACAATTGCAAAATCTATGGGTATTGCTGGGGCAGACATGGCCAACAAAGCAAAGGACGGCTTGATGAAGGGTGCAAAAACCTACGCAAAAAACCGAGCAACCAACTTAGGAACAAGGTTCGCACAAAACAAATTTGTTGGTGGAGCAATGTCTCGTCTTGGTCTCAGTGGAAAAAATCTTAAAGGAACTGGTGAAGACGCACAAAAGAAACGAGAGGCAGCAAAAGCAAAGCATCTTGAATATAATGACCGTCAAGCAAAAATTAAAGACAACGAGAAAAAACTCCTCAGCGGCACACTTAACCAAACTGAATATGAAGCAATCAGCAGGGAAAATGATGCGCTTAAAGCAAGGGGCGACGAAGGGAAACTTAGTCTCCGAGAGAGAACAAAACTATTTGCCTTGGATAAAACAAAAGGTGCAGCTGCGCGTGGTCTTGGTGGCGCAATAGAAAAAACAGGAAAGGCCGTCGACAAACAAGCACAAAAGAAAATAGAAGAAACCGGATATTACAAGGAACTTTATGGAGGCGTAAGAAAAGGAGTGTTTCCAAAAACAGATAAAAAAGATGAAAAGAAAACTGCAGCAGAACTCGAAAAAGATCTCGAGAAAAAACTTAAAATTAAACAAGCAAAACTCGCCCTCCGCGGACCTGATGGGTTACCACGATTTAAAGATGGCGACTTAAAAGACGACAATAAAGCAATTGCCTTTGATCAACAAACAATTATAAACGCATATCGTAGCGAATTGAGAAACACATCCCCAGAAGATTTAGAAAAAATACACAAATTAGCACTCGAACAACGTTCAAAAGCAAAAACAAAAGATGAACAAACGCTCGCCAACAACAAACTTGACGCAGCTCGACAAGCAATTAAAGCTAAAACAGGAAGACTCGAGACCGCGGAACAATATGCTGAGGCACTAAAGAAGGAGAAAGACAGACGCGATGATGCTGTTGCGCTTGGCATTGAGGATAAGACTCCATATGACAAAACCATAAATGAATACGAGGGCAAAATGAATTCTTTATTAAATAGAACCTCAAATCGCCTTGATATATTCAACAAGATGGATGACAAACTCAACAAGCTCGATACCGAAAGAGACAACAAACTAAAAGAGCTTGCAGAGAAAACAAAGAAATCCGCCGAAGACATAAAGAAAAGTGATGAGTTTAAACAAATTGATGATAATGTCTCAGCAGCAAAAACCCACATAAAAAGTGTTGAGTCTGCTATCACAAGTCGCGCACAAAAACTCGGAGAGCTTGATAAAAAAGTTGCTGAGTTAACCAAGATCCGACAAGAAACTGAAAATCTATCAGAGTCACAACTCAGTGGTTGGGGAGTAACACAAGAAGAAAAGGGTAAGTTAATTGAAGAGCTTGACAAGAGCCTCTTGGAAACGCAAAACGCTATTGAAAAAAAGAAAGAGAAGAAAGGAGACAGAAAAGGAGAAAAAAACAAAGACACTTATTCTAACTCCCAATTTAAGGGACCAGTAGGATTTTAAACTATGGACTACTCATTATTCACAGAAGAAATAATTGATAATCGATATGAAACTTTTCCGGCTTCATTGCGCGCAGTTTTTGAGGCAGAACAAACAAGAAAGACGCTTGCCAGTATTGAACGTGAACACTATTTGAATCCTGACAAATCTCTTATTTTAGAACAATTAGTCGGTTTAACTATTATGGGATTTATTCCGCTTCGTAGTTTATCTCACGAAATTGGGGAGCAGCTCTTTCTTAATTTTGAACATGCTCAAGTTCTCACAAATGAGGTATACAACCGCATTCTTGCTCCATACGAGGATGAAATTGTTGAAATATATAAACCAATAGAGGAGGTTATCGCAGAAGCCGAGCAAATAGATGAAGCAAGGAATTCACAACCAGAATCAATAGATTCTAATGAAGTAATAAAAAAGAATGAGGAAATTATAAAACCAAATTTCTTTACTCAAGAGACAAAGGAATCACCAATAAAAATAGAAACATCAGAGGATGCCCCGCTCATCATCCACGAAGAACCATCTTTTTTTAACAAACAAACAGAAGGAGATGAAAAACGACCAGAAACTCCTTTCAATCGCTTTATTCCTTCTTCGTCTGAATCCACAGAAAAAGTAGTACCAAGAGCAAAAATAGAAGGGGGGAGCAATCCATTCTCTTTTCTTAAGCCTTCACCAAAGACAGTTATACACTATGACGAAATAAGAAGTGGCCTTAAACCTGAAATTGGACCAGAAAGTGAGGTAATAAGCGTTGGAGCAATAGATCGCATGACGGAGCGCCCAATAGAAGCAGCTCAGGAGACGCCAAAAAAAGAAGAGGGTCAACAACAAATAAAGGGTTCGGAAACATTGATTACAATTCAAACTCCTGAGATTATAAACATTGCCCCCACTATAACAACAACACCAAACAACTCCCTTCTTGAAAAAGGAGGACTACCTGAACAAGGAAAAGAAAAGAAGCCTTCTTGGATATCAAATATATTTAAAAAGAAAGAAGGGGATGAAACAAAAACACTCATTCCAGAAATACAAATAAATGAGCAAAAACCTGATGGAATTGACCCAATAATACAAGGAAACACCATAAATCTTAAATAAACAATCACCAAACGAGGTGATTGTTTTTTTGTTTTCTATTACAATATATAGATATATGGCCTCTTTTCAGGTACCACAATTTATTGAGGAGAAACCAAAAATAATATCTTTTTTTACCTTACAACAATTTCTCCTTCTTGGTGGAGCAGCGATTGCTTCAATTGTTCTGTATTATATCTTTTCAATGTTTTTGTGGGTGATTCTCTCTGCATTAATAGTTGGAAGCGCTATTGCTTTGGGGTTTGTAAAAATAAACGGACAAGAACTCCCAAAAGTTGTTCGGGCTGCGTTTCGTTACTACTGGAACCCACGAAGATATGTATGGCAACGAGCAATGGAGGAAACATCACTTGATACAAGCTCTCTCGAAAAAATTTCATCCCTGCGTCGCTCGATGAGCATCCAAGAAAAATTCAAAAAAATAGCCGACTCTATTACAACAGGAAAAATTTTCAAACCAGAGGACTCTCTTCCTGATGGAACAAAATTACCAAAGGGTAAGTACGAAGTCGTCACCTATCTCACCGGAGAGAAACGAGCTGCAAAACGGGTTGATTTCTAATCGTGTACAATAAAACTATGCAAGAAGTAAGCTCGCCAACACAAAAATTTGTTGAAATAAACGAAATAAAAGACGGGGTGGTTTATTTAAAAAACGGAGGAATCCGTAGAGTTTTAATTGTTGGTGGTATAAACTTTGACCTTAAATCTGAGGCAGAACAAAACCTTATCTTGGGAAGTTTTCAAAATTTTTTAAATACTGTTGATTATCCCATTCAGTTATTCATACACTCACGAAAAGTTAATGTTGACGCATATCTAGACAAGATGAGAGAGCGAAGAGAAAAAGAAGAAAATGAATTACTACGAATTCAAATCGATGAATACATAAATTTTATTAAGACGCTTGTTGAACAAAATTCAATTATCTCAAAGACATTTTTTGTTGTGGTTCCTTATGAAGGGGGTGTGAGTAATTCCTCACCAGTCGGAATTATCTCTTCTTTGTTTAGTTCGCAAAAATCAAAAAATGCCGAAGAAAAAGCGACCACCCAATCAAAATTGGAACAATTAGAACACCGAGCGGTTGAGGTACGTGCGGGACTAGAACAAATTGGTCTCCATGTTTCAGAACTAGACGACGAAGAACTTACAGAACTTTTTTATAATTTGTATAATCCACAATTGATTGAAAAAAAAGATCTTCAAATAGCAAAAAAATAAACAAATGAAAATCTCAATTCCACAAGCATATACTCCCTCTTCAAAGGATCTCCCAAATGTTATAGCGCCATCTGGGCTTGAGGTTAGTGCAAATTATATCAAGCTTGGAGATTACTTTGTAAAAACATTGTTTATATATACATACCCTCGATACGTTTCGAGTGGGTGGTTCTCTCCAGTGATTAATATGGCGGAAATGATGGATATATCTGTTTTTGTTCACCCAATGGATACTGCATATGCCCTAAAAGATTTAAAAAAGAAGGTTGCAAACATTGAGGCTGAGCTCTGGGACAAACAAGACAAAGGTCTTGTTCGTGACCCAATGCTTGAAACCGCATACGAAGATGTTGAACAACTCCGTGATTCATTACTACAGGCTAGAGAAAAACTTTTTCGTGTTGGTGTATATATTACACTTTATGCTCACACTTTAGACGAGCTTCGAAAACTTGAAGAAAAGATAGAATCAACTCTCGAGAGTAAGCTTGTGTATATAAAACCAGCACTTTTCAAACAACTTGAGGGTTTCAACTCTTCAGCACTTCCGATTAATACTGACTCTCTTGAGATTACAACACCACTAAATTCAAGCCCAGCATCCTCGTTGTTCCCGTTCGTCTCTCCAGACTTATCCTCTGAAAAAGGAATTTTGTATGGGGTTAATATGCACAACAACAGCTTGATTATCTTCGATAGATTTTCTCTTCAGAATGCAAATCAGGTTATTTTTGCAACCTCTGGTGCTGGAAAATCATACACCACAAAACTCCAAGTGCTTCGCTCTTTAATGCTTGGAATAAATGTTATTATCATTGACCCAGAAAACGAATATCAAAATCTTTCAAATGCAATTGGTGGAAGTTATTTTAAAATCTCCCTTACCTCTCAAAACCATGTAAATCCTTTTGATATTCCAATTATTCCAGAAGGAGAGGAGCCATCTGATGTATTCAAGTCTCATGTTTTGAATGTGACAGGATTGTTAAAATTGATGCTTGGTGCAATAACCCCAGAAGAAGATTCTCTTCTTGATAGAGTCGTAACCGAAACATACGCTTCTCGTGATATAACAGCAGAAAATTTCGGCACAATGAAAGGAGTGAACCCTCCATTACTTGAAGACCTACAAGTGATTCTTTCAAGTACACAAGGAGGACAGACACTTGCTGCACGACTCGATAAGTTTACTCATGGTTCATATGCGGGCTTTACCAACGCACCAACAAACGTTGATATAAAAAACAGACTTATTGTTTTTTCAATTCGAGATCTTGAAGAGGAGCTTCGCCCAATAGCAATGTATATTGTGTTGAATTTTGTGTGGAATCTTGTTCGATCAAAACTCCAACAACGCGCCCTTATTATTGATGAGGCGTGGTTAATGATGAAATACAAAGATTCTGCATCTTTCCTTTTTGGGTTAGTAAAAAGAGCACGTAAATATTATTTGGGAATTACCACAATAACACAGGACGTCGAGGACTTCTTAAAATCAGAATATGGAAAACCTATTGTTACAAACTCTTCAATGCAGATACTAATGAAGCAATCCCCGGGATCAATTGATGCGGTAGCAACCGCGTTTAGCTTAACCGAAGGAGAACGTTCATTTCTTTTGGAGGCTGGTGTTGGAGAAGGACTTTTCTTTGCTGGAGCAAAACATGTTGCAATGAAAGTAATTGCCTCATACACCGAAGATCAAATTGTCACCACAAATCCTGAACAGGTTCTTGAGTCAAAAGGACTTTCATAATAATGAGTCAAAAAGCAGAGAAAAAATTCGGAGAAGGGGAAATGTTTCTTGGTTTTGTTGTTGGGTTGATTATTGATGGGATTGCATTTCTCGGAGATGCAATCTCTCTTGGTTTTGGGGGTTGGATTGTACAGGGTTTTTTGTGGCCAGCTATAAAAATGTTCTGGCTCAACAAGGGAGGTGGGAGTGTTCTGAACGACCCATTGAAAGGGTATTTAGTTCCAATTCTTGTTCAGGGCCTTCCATTTCTTCCAACTATGTGCGCAACAATAATAGTGGTGATGTTTTTAGAGAATAAACAAGCGAAATTAGGTATAATAAATACAATAGACACAACAAACAAAACTAAATTGTTAAAACCTAAGGAAATATCAAGTGAAACAAAGGAAAAAATGGAAACCTTAGAAAGACCAACGCCCGGGATACCACTCTCAAACACCAGCAAACCTCGCATCCTTTCAATTCCCTCATCTCCGATTAGAACAAAAAACAACCCTATAATACAAGAACACAATGAAGAAAAAGAAACATTTCGGAACGCCGCTTAATATAATTGTTTTTTTTGTTTTGTTTTTTGGTATTTTTGCCTCTTCTCATGCTGGAAATCCAGAACTTATTGTGACGTGGAAAGCAGATAATTTCTATCCAACATCTTATACTGGGAAGGCAATTCCTTCGTATGGGACAAAAACATCCTTTGCTGTCGAGGCCATCCAAGACGGAAAGTTATTAGACATCTCAAAATCAACAATTGAGTGGAGAAAAAATGGAGAACGGATAAAAAAGGGGGAAGGACAAAAAGAGGCGTTAGTGGTCTTTTCCAATACCGATAGAACAAGTTTTGTTTCAGTTTCGGTTTTAATTAATGGAACATCGATCGAAAAGAGTATATCAATACCGATTACTGAACCAAGACTAGTTATTGAGATACCATACAAAAACTTAACAGCACCAAAAAATTCAGACATATCAATAACTGCAACTCCATATTTTTTTAATGCAACATCTTTAAATGACTTTTCTTTTTCGTGGAATATTAATGGTATAAAAAAGGGAACTGGGACAAACAATAAATTAACATTAAACACTGGAAACCCAAGCTCCCAAAGTGATTCAGTTGTTACAATTTTGGGATACGCCCAAAATAAAAAATCTCTTTTGGAAATAAAGAAAACACAAGCAAAACTATTTATTAGTGATTAATTATGAAATCTATTTATAAATTTTTTATTATTGCTCTTATACTTGGAATAATTGCTTGGATTGTTTATTTTGTGGTATCAAAAAACTCAACACCTATTGAATTAATTGAAAACACCTCAACAAGCACAACAACTGAGGTAATAGATATTAGTAGTGATACTGGAGGAGAGGACACCCCAACAAGCACAACCGAACAAACATTAATAGAACAATCCGATAATGGAATTTTTGATGACGGGAACTACAAACCAGAGACAGTGAAAACATCTTTTAGTGAGTTTAAAAAAATCTCTGATGTCCCAGCAAAATTTTATTGGTATTATGCCGAAAATAATAGAATTTTCTACACAACAGAAAATGGTCAAATAAAAAAAGTTATCGACGGAAAGAGTGAGTTGGTTGAAATAAACCCATTAAAGGATTTAATAAGTGTTCGCCCAAACCAAGATGGCTCTTTTGTTTTGTTGCGCTTTACAACTGCTTCTGGTGCTATATGGGGTATCTTCTCTTCTATGGACGAAAAAATATCCCCTCTCAACCCCTCAATTGCCGATGCAATATGGGATTTAAATAATGAGGATATAATTACACTACAAAATAAAAACGGAAAAATTGATATTACCTCTTTTTCTCGTTTGAAAAACTATTCAGAAGGCGTAACATTGATTCCAGAAATAAAACTACTTGATGTCGATCTAATAAAAAAATCTCAAGATGAATTATTGTTTGTTGAAAAGTTTGGAAATGGTTATACAACATCAATTTGGCAATACAATTTAAAAACAAAGCTTTTTTCTACTATAAGATCAGGTCTTTTAGATTTTTCTATTAAAACAACACCGGAGGTATATTTTTCACTATCAAAAAACTCTGGTTTCTCAATAGAAAACACTTCCTTTAAAAGAATTTTGCCAACAACACACAATACAATACCAGAAAAATGTTCCGCTTTTCTTTCTACTGCTTTTTGTTTTGTTCCTCAAAGTTCGGTTTCTTACTTTGATTGGATTACAAACTTTATGTTTACTGACGACTTATTATACTTATACGACTTAAACACCCAAATAGAAGACCAAATTCAAATTTCAGAATTTACAAAAAAACAAATTGACGCAAAAAATATAATACCAACATATTCTTCACTTTATTTTATAAACAAATATGACAACTTTATTTATGCGCTCAACTAAATTATTCTCTCTTGTTTTTTTGTTTCTAATTATACTAGGGACTGTTTCTTTTCCTTTGTTTGTTGGAGCCCAAACAACTAGCACCACAAGCACAAGCGATTTACACCTTGTTTTTGAGCCTCCATGCGTAAAAATAGGAGTCGGTTCTATTGATAGTTGTAGTCCGATCACTGACATACAAACATATATAAAACGTTTGTATCAGTTTGCTGTGGGAATCTCTGGAATTGTCGCGGTAGGAATGATTGTATATGGAGCGATTTTAATAATTGTTAAATCAGAAAACGTTGTAGCAAAAAGCGAAGGAAAACAAATCATACAAGATGCTCTTTGGGGGGTATTACTTCTTTTTGCCTCCTATCTTCTTCTTAATACAATAAATCCAGAACTTGTAAAACTAAAAGAACCAACAACAGGAGATATAATAAAAACCACAACAAGTTCTCAACTAACTCAATTAAACGCCGTCTCGTGTGGAACGTCTACAAATATATATGCAGTTAATGGTGTCCCTATTTATTCTGGAGATTCAAGCACAAACACAAAAGCGCCCCAAGGACCAGATGGGGAATATATTGAACCAGATAATAAATGTGGCTTCAGACGGGTTATTTTAAGACACGCCGCTGATATTACTGATAATTCTGGAGAGGCTTCAAAGTACTACGCAGAAGATGAGGGTTTAGACGAAAACACCATTGTGTGGACATATCCATATTTTATAAAATCCGAGGGAGCGAAAAACGCATCAGACGACATGAATATTACAACAAAACGTTGTGTTATATATGCAATACGCGAACCAGTTGATGACGACGAGAAAGCAGAAACAGTGATGGTTGATCTAAACTCAAACATCACCCCTTGTATATTAAACGACAAACAAAAACCTGGTTGGATTTGGGGAAACGATGTGTCTTCTACGACAATAAACACAAACACAACTATCATTTCCTCTACAACACTCTCTTTGGTAAAAGCAAAAGCAGAATTTCTTAAAAATACCGGAAAAGTCCTTTTTGATGGAAACGGTGATTGTCCCCCTAACAGTGAGACAAGTGCGAATGGAGTTTTTTCTTCTCTTTTAAGCGGACAAGCTCCATATATTTGTTCTTCTTCTTGTGCGTGCTCAAAAACAAACACGACAGTCTCTGTAAATCTCTTGAGTTCACTTATAAACCTTACCGGAAGAACTGATGGATTTACAATAACATCACTCACTGGTGGAGCACACTCTGCAAATTCGGCACATTATAGTGGGATCGCGGCCGACTTAAAACCAACAAGAACAACAAGTTGGGATCAATTATTTACACAATCAAAAACTTTATTTGACAGCAATAAGTTGTTTTGTGAGGTTTATTATGATACTACAGCAATCGAAAACATAAAAAAACTTCCTATCTCCGAATCAAATCCAAATCCAAAATATTTATATTCAACAGACCCGTCGAGTGGCGCTATAACATTTACACGACAAGGAAAAAGTACAAGATGCACAAAAGAAAGCAAATATCATTGTATGGAACAAACTGATGGATGTTGGGATATTTTTTCAGAAGCTGGGGGAACAGGAAAACATATTCACGTACAAACAAAATAAAATCCGCCTTTCGGCGGATTTTTTATTGAACAAATTTTATCATTACGTGCCTATCTTTTCCTACCCCAACACTTTCAGTAGTTAACTCTGGGTGAGTGGTAATCTCCATATGAACAATTCTTCGTTCGTATCCATTCATTGGAGGGAGTTCAACTTCTTGTTTTGTTATCATTGCTTTTTTTGCTGCGGCTTTCGCTAAATCTACAATAATTCGCTCTCGCTCCTTTCGATAGTAATTTATATCGATAACATGGGGGATTAATCCTTTCTTTTTGAGAATGGTATTGATAATGTGATCAAACGCAGGAAGAATGGTAGTAATATTTTCATCAACAAACCGATTCTCTATAAGAATAATGACCTTGCGGCGCTCCTCATCAAGAGAAACCTCTGCATTTGGAAACCCAATATTAGTAACAAATTCTTTTACTGCCTCAATAATCGCTTCTTTCATAGCGTTTTCTAGTATACAACTAATCCTCTAGTTTTGGCAATTTTTTATTAATATATATTTGTTGTCCAATCGCAAAAACCGAAGAAACAATCCAATAAATACTTAGAGCCGATGGAAGGTTTGAAAAGATTAAAACAGTAAGAATTGGGCCCACATACACCATAGTTTTCGCCATAGAGGCAAATGTGTTTTCTTTCTCAGTTGTCACTGTTTTTGGAAGCGAGAGTTTTCCTTGGATGTATTGTAGTCCAGCAGCAACTATAGGAAGAATGATTCCCTTACCACCCAAATCAATTAATCCAAACATCATCGTGCTTGCAAGCCCGATGTTTCCCAATTCTCTCCCAAATAATTTAAACAATGCGAAAAAAATTGGAAGCTGAATAAGAACTGAAAATATTCCAAAAAAAGGATTAAAACTATATTTTTTATATAATTCCAGTAATTCTTTTGCTTGTCGCTCTTTATCATCTTTGTGATCTGTTTGGAGTTTTTTTATGTGTGGTTGGAGTTTTTGCATTATTGCTTGATCCTTTGCTCCTTTGTAAAACAAAGGGAACAATACAACACGTATAAGAACAGTGAGAAGTATTATAGCCACACCAAGATCAGAAAACGCTACTGATTTATAAATAAACAAAAGAACCGACAAAAGTGGTTCATATATATACGAATTAAATAATCCTGCCATATGGGAACATTGTACTATAGAAATCCCTCTTGGTATAGTTTTTTTAAAATTTAAAAAGAGGGGGTTTTTATAAAAGATTTATTAAATCTTTTTCAGTTTCTTTAAATTTCGCACCGATAATTTCTTTTTTAGGAATAACACAAAACACTTCACGCTCTTTCTTTGTTTTTCTTAAAATACTTCTTATTTGTCTCTTAATTTTATTCCTTAGAACAGCGGTTTTAAATGTTTTTTTAGATATAGAGAAAACGCACGGCGTTTTTGTTTCGCTGTGCGTCTTTCTCTTTAGGATAAAATAGAGTCCCTCCGCCATAATGATTAAACAGTGAGTTTTTTTCTTCCTCGTGCTCTCCTTCGTGCAAGCACCTTCTTGCCACCAGGAGTACTTGAGCGCTCAAGAAACCCGTGTGTTGTTGCTCTCTTTTTTTTCTTTGGTTGATATGTTCTCTTCATGTATCTATGCTACCAACATACAATAACACAAGGGTTTTCTTTTTGCAATAAAAACCTTTTAAAACCAAAAAAACGAGTTATCAACAAGAAGTCCACAGTTACAGCATAAACCGAGACTTTATTCAATATTGAAAGATTATATAATACACGTATTATTGAGTGAGAAAGTATCTGTTTTATTTTCTTGAAAGGAATTAAACAAAAAATAACTATTATGAATCACAACGAACTTTGGAAAACGGTACTTGGAGAAATTGAGGTTCAAATATCGCGTCCAAATTTTCTTACATGGTTAAAAAATAGTGAACTTATCCAAAAAGACGAGAAAGAGGGTATAGCATTGGTTGCACTTCCAAACAACTTTGCAAAAGAATGGGTAAAAAACAGATATCACAAAATTATTTTAGGATCTCTTCGAAATGTTGATAGTAGTATTAAACAAGTTAACTACACAGTAGTAAGCCACACCACACCACAACCAACAATAAAGAAAAAGGAAGTTGTCCGTGGGCTTGAACTTGTAGACGAAAAGGCAAACCCTATATCAGAACTCTCAATAAACCAAAAAACAAACTTAAACCCTAAATATTCTTTTGATACATATATTGTTGGGTCTTCAAACGAACTCGCTTTTGCCGCAATTCAGGCGATTATTAATGATGTGGGAAAAAAATATAATCCTTTGTTTATTTATGGAGGTGTTGGGTTGGGAAAAACCCACCTGCTCCAGGCAGCGGGGAATGAAGTAACAAAAAAATATGACGGAAAAGTACGTGTTTTATATACAACATCAGAGAAATTTATAAACGATGTAGTGTGGTCTGTTCGAAACAAGCGAATGGATGATATGAAAAAGAAATATCGAGACATTGATATGCTCATCGTTGATGATATTCAATTTATTGGAGGAAAACCCGCCACAGAATTAGAATTTTTCTATACATTTAACGCTCTTTACGAAAATAACAAACAAATAATTATCTCGTCAGATCGATCCCCAGCAGCAATACCAACACTTGAAGAACGCCTTCGATCTCGTTTTGAGGGTGGAATGATCGCTGATATATCCTACCCAGATTATGAGATGCGCCTAGCAATTTTAAAAACAAAAGCACAAAACCAAAACAAAATTATCGATGATTGGGTTTTAGAATATATTGCTTCAAAAGTTCAAAGAAATATACGAGAAGTTGAAGGTGTTTTAAATAAGGTTATCTTCTATGAAGATTATAAGAAACAAAAAGTTGATCAGAGGAAACTCGAAGAAATTATAAACGAGACCATCCAAATAAGCCCAAAAAATATAAGTGCTCAAGATATAATTAAGACAGTAGCTGAGTTTTATGAAATATCTCAAGCAGATCTTACAAATAGGGGAAGGAAACAAGAGGTTGTAGAGCCGCGCCAAATCGCAATGTTTCTTCTCCGTGATATATTAAAACTCTCTTATCCCCACATTGGAGAAAAATTAGGAAAAAGAGACCACACCACAGTGATACATGCATGTGAAAAAATAACAAAAGAACTTACACAAAACCCAAATTTAAATCAAAAGATAATGTTAATAAAAGAAAAAATGTTTAAAACATGTTGATAACTACCAAGATAACTGTGTAAATGACCCATCTAAAGTTGTGGATTAATAAAGCAAAAAAATAAAATTGAAATAATAATCCACAGAACACTTTTTCTTTCTTCATTTTCTCCACAGATAAAAAAGCTAAAAACATATATATAATCAAGGAAAAATAGACTTATCCACTTATACACACCCCTTACTACTATTACTATGAAATGTATTATATTAAAGAATAACTTAATAGAAGGATTAACTGCTGTTGAAAGATCAATTGGTTTTTCATCTAATCTTCCAATTTTGAAAGATGTATTAATTAAAACAATTCAAGGAAAGATTGTTTTTGTTGCAACAAATTTGGAATTAGCAGTTACCGAGATAATATCCGGAAAAGTTATTGAAGAGGGTGTTGTTGCAGTTCCTTTTTCTATTTTTTCCTCAGTGGCAAAAAACCTTACCTCGGATAGAATTACCTTAGAAGAAAAACAAGGAAATCTTTTAATTATCACCGATAATTATGAAGCGGTTGTACAAGGACATGATGTAAAAGAATTTCCTATAATTCCCACGCTTTCAACAAAAGATTTTTTTGTAAAACTTGATATTAAATTATTTGTAGAAATTTTAGAAAAAGCGATAATTGCAACACAATATTCTGAAATACGACCAGAAATAAGCGGTGTTTTTTTAAAGTTTTCTCGTGACCACCTCATAGTAGCTGCAACTGACAGTTTTCGCCTTGCAGAACGCGTTATAAGCTCAAATCAGGCATCCTCAACATTCGAAGAGTCTTCAGTAATAGTTCCTTTTAAAACCGCCGAAGAGTTACTCAGAATTTTAAAAAATGAAAAAGGTGAAATCGTGATAAAAAACGATGAAGGTCAAATAGTATTTACAACAGAAAAAACTGAAATGGTTTCTCGTGCAGTAGATGGAGTTTTTCCTGAATATAAAGCGATAATTCCAAAAACAACAGAAAATGAAATAGTAATTGAACGAACTGAATTTATTAATGCATTAAAACTAGCAAGTAGTTTTTCTGGTAAAACAAACGATATTACAGTAACAGTAGGTGAGAATAAAAAATACCTTGAGTTATCTTCAGCTGATGCTGCACTTGGAAATAATTGTTATAAAATTCCAATAAAATTTAAAGGAGAACCACTATCAGTTGTTTTTAACTGGAGATTTTTATTAGATGGTTTAAAAATCTATTCTTCAAAAGAAGTGAGTATTGGAATTAATACACCAGAAAGACCAGCGGTTATTAAATCGCAGGGGGAGCAAGAAGTTGTGTATGTTGTTATGCCAATCAGAAACTAATTCTGAGAACGATAAATAATTGTTGATGCAGTAGCCTCGTTTCCTGAAACATTTTTTGCTTTTAATTCGAAAATATTTTGCGATTCAAGAGAACCAGAATAATTAAATGAATATACATATGCATTTCCAGAAATAGGGAATGATTGTATTTTATTTTTGTTTACGTACAACTCAACTTGTTGAAGTTCAACATTCGGAGAAACTATTTTCCCTTTTATAACAAGAGGACTTCTAAGAAATGATCCTGTTTTTGGTTCCATATAAGTGATTCCAATTGGTCCAGAAAATGAATAAGAAGAGCCTAATTGTTTTAAAGGAAGTCCAGAACCTTTTGCCCACGCCGACACTGCATCTTCCCAATTTTGATATTGTGAATCATTCCAAGGTTCTGTAGGAATTGGGCCTTGAGGATTATTTTTATCAACAAAATGAAGAAGAGAGTGAATTCCATAAGAACTTCTCCATTCACCATTTAACATAGGTTTTTCTGGAAGTTGTAGTGACTCGTTTTTAGTGAAAAACTCAGGTTCAAATTGTTTTAAAGCGTCTTTTAGGAAGGCATTCCACATTGGTATTGCTGCTAAAATACTACTTCCCTGACTGTGCATTGCGGTATTATTATTATTTCCTGCCCACACACCAATAACTAGATTTGGTGTATATCCAAAAGCCCAAGCATCACGATAATCCTGAGTAGTTCCCGTTTTTAAAGCAACATCATATCCATCAAAATAAGTAAGACCTAAACTCGATTGAAAAATTGGCGAGCGCAACTCAGTATTTGATAAAATAGAATTTATCTCTCTTACATATGTTTCGTCAAAAACTCGTTCGCTTTTATCTTTATATTCTTCAAGAACCTCTCCATTTGATGTTTCGATTTTTAAAATCACCGTTTGTTCGTGAAGTACTCCTTCTTGTGAGAGTACCGAATATGCTTTCACAAGCTCTATAGGACGGACTTCTCCTCCTCCGAGTGTTAGGGTGAGCCCATATCGAGATTTATCCTTTAAAGTGGTAATTCCAAAAGAAGTAAGATTTTTTATAACCGAATCAAGACCGACAAGATATAGTGTTTTTACTGCTGGGACATTTAAGGATTGTGCTAATGCTTGTTCCATAAAAACAGGACCACGAAACTCTCCATCAAAGTTTTTTGGACGATAACTATATTCTGGTACTCCCCGAGTATCAAATTCTGTTTCAACATCAAATAAAACAGTTTTTGGAGAAAAACCACGAGAAAAAGCAGTGAGATAGACAAAAGGTTTAAGCGCTGATCCTGGTTGTCTTTGTCCTTGAATTGCAACATTAAAATTTCCATCAAAAAGACAACTTACTCCAGCTGCGCAACCTTTTGGTTCCGCATCTGCAAAGTAATCTTTTGAACCAACAAGTGTCAAAATTTGTCCGGTTTTGGGATCTTGGGCTATAAGCGCAGCGTTTGTTCCTCCATACGCTTTAGAATTTTTTTCTGCACCATCTTTTACTACTTGTTCAGCAAGTGTTTGTAATTTTACATCAAGAGTTGTAATAACTTTTAACCCACCATTCATTACGAGAGTTTCTCCATATTTTTGCACTAAATAATCTCTTACTGCGAGAGTAAAATGAGGAGCAATAATTTTTCCCAATGATGGGGGAGCAAAGGAAAGTTTTTCTTTCTTTGCTAATTCCGCTGTCTCTTTGTTTATATATCCAACATCTTCCATGCGAGACAAAACATAATCTCTTCGAGCGAATAATTCTTGTTTGTGGCTTCCCCAAGGTGAAAAATAAGAAGGGGCTTTTATCATTCCAGCAAGAAGAGCCGCCTCGCTCACTGTAATATCCTTTACTGATTTATTAAAATACAACTGCGATGCCGATTCGATTCCGTATGCAGTTGATCCATATGGTATTTGATTTAAATAAAAACCAAAAATTTCATCTTTTGAATATTTTGATTCAAGTTGTATTGCGAGAATTAATTCTTTTATTTTTCTTGTGTAGGTTCTTTCATCAGAAAGAAGTGTTTTTTTAACTAATTGTTGTGTTATAGTAGATCCTCCTTGAGTTATCTCTCCCGATTTTATATTGTTCCACATTGCTCGAGCAATTGCCTTCAAATCAAATGCCGGTTGAGTATAAAAATCATTATCTTCAGCAGCGAGAGTTGCTTTTTTTACTATCTCAGGTATTTCAGAAAAAGGAACAATTGTTCTTTTTTCATCACCATGAATCTCATAAATTAATATTTTACCAGTTCTATCATATAGTTTTGTTGTTTGATTTATTGAACGCTCACCAAAATTTTCTGGAGAAGGGAGTTTTTGTAGTGTAAGAATAAAAAAAACAAAAACAACAACAATACAAGCAATGATTCCAAAAAAGAATGTTGCAAAAAAAAGAGGATATTTTCTCTTTTTGTTTTTTATAAAACCACTAATAGAGCGCTTTCGTATCATATAAGTATTATTATAAAGAAAAATAACCCCTCGCGGTAATACGAGGGGAATATTTCTTAATATTGGTTATCTTCATCTTCGTCGGAAAACGATTCTATATCTAATTTGTCCTCTCCAATTCCTTCTTTAATTGGATCGAACTCCTCATCTAGAAATCCCTCTTCTCCAGTTAAGATGCCGTCGTTTTGCAATTTTCGCATTGTATAAAAATGTATGTTGTTTTCGACCTAGAAAACCCAATGGGTTACATACAATGAAAATCAGTATAGTAAAAATAGAAAAAGTGTCAACCGCGTGCCCAACCAACTCATTTACAATAATATAAGAAAATCAAAACAGAAAAACTATTTTTCAAGACCATTTTTAGACAAACCAGCAAATGCTGCGGCAATCGCGTCTGTTGAATCATCTAAAACAAGAGAAAGATCAGTTTTTAAAAACAAAGAGAGCATTTTTTTAACCGCATTTTTGGAAGCAGAGCCATTTCCAGTAGATGCAATTTTTATTTGATTTGGAGTTAATTCTAAAACCGGAATTTTATATTCTGTAAGTGTTTGGATGATAACTCCTCTTGCCTCAGACACTAAGAGAGCGGTTTTTTGATTTTTTGAAAAAAATAATAATTCAACAACTGCACGGTCGGGTTTTTCATTTTTTATTATAGAAATCAAAGAGTTTCTAATAAAACACAAACGATCACCTTGTGTTTTTTTATTTTCTGATAGAACACCAAAACTGGCGAGTTTTAAGAAAGAATTTTCACTTATTATGATTCCAAATCCCGCACGCACAGTTCCAGGATCTATTCCGAGAATTTTCATAGTTAAAAACCAACTTTTGATACCTCTCGTTGTGGGACAAGTGTTTTATCGGTTGGAATTAAAATGGAGAATGTGGTTCCTCTATTTATTTCGGAGGAAACCTCAATTTTCCCACCGTGTTGTTCAATAATATTTTTTGCTATATAAAGACCGAGCCCACTTCCATTTGGTTCCATTTGCACAACGTTTGATCCACGATGAAGTTTTTGAAAAAGTTTTTGAAGATCTGCTTGTGGAATACCAACACCAGTATCAGAGATTGCAACTTTAATATATGGTTTTGATTCAATTGGAAACACAGAAATTAGAATTCTTCCATTTTTTGTGTTATATCGTATCGCATTATCTATAAGGTTGAGAAATACCGCACTCAATCTATTTTCGTCGATATAAACAAACACTGATTCAGAAAAACTTTCAAATTGTATCGACACTGAATATGCCTCGGCGAGCGATTTCATGTCAGCGGCAATTTTTTTCAAAAACGGAATTAAATCAGAATCTTTGAATGTGTATCCAAAACGGCCCTCCTCAATTTTTGAAACATCTAGTAGATCGTTTGTAATCTTTGTTGCCCTATTTGCTACCGACAGCGCCTCTTTTGCTATAGGATAGATTGTTTCATTCCCTTTGCTATATTCAACAATGTTTTCGAGGGCCCAGTGAAGTGCAGTGACGGGGGTTCTAAGTTGGTGTGCCGCTACATTAATAAAGTCTGTTTTTGCCTCAAGAACACTTTTTTCTCTTGTGTTGTCTTTTATAACTTTCAAAAAACCAATAATATCTCCATCTTCTGTAACAACTTGGCTTAAAACAGTCTCAAGCTCGAGACGCGGAAAATCAAGAGAAATTGTTACAATTTGTGGCCAAACCCCAGGGTCTGATTTTTGTACTGCCGCAGGCGCGAGCGATGGAAATAAAACTTGTATGAGTGGTTTTAGTTCGTGTGTTGATGCGAGACCGGGTTCCATTTGTTTGTTTAAAACAATTTCTTTTGAAACACCAAAAAGCGATTCAGCAGCCTTATTGAATGTTTTAATAACAAAATTTGTATCATATACAATTATCCCGTCGTGTAAATATTCAACGAGCGCCTCTTTTTCTTTGTCTTTGAATTTTGTTTCAAAAGACAACTTAGTTATTTTTAAAAAAGCACTAAATGACATCCACGCTATACAAAAAAAGAAGAAAAGACCACCACCCAAAACAACAAAAGTATTATTGATAAAAAAAAGACAAAGAATGAAGAATGCGCACGCAAGAACAAAAGAAAAAGAGCGCATTTCTTTTGATTTTATAAAAGATTTATTCATGTGTATTAGGAAAAGACTCCATAGATCCCCACAGTGTACCAACTTTTACATCAACAACTAATGGCACGGATATGTGTTCTACACCTTCCATACATTGTTTAATTTTTGTGGATATTACATTTATGATATCATTTTTTACTTCAAGGAGTAGTTCGTCGTGGATAGTAAGAAGGGGAAACACAGTATTTGAGTAGCCCTCCGTCTCGATAAGAGAAGAAACAGAAATAATTGATTTTTTCATAATATCCGCGCCAAAACTTTGAAGTGGCATATTAATTATTGCTCGCTCAAGTTCTTGAAAGCGGTCTTCAGAGAATAAGCGTCTTCTCCCGTGTACATTTTTTACATACCCATCACGTTTTGCAGATTCTTTTATTTTTTCCTGCCAAACAGATACCGCGGGAAATGAAGTAAAATATTCAGTCATAAATTTTTTTGCTTCTTCAATGCTTACCCCACTAGTTTTCGAAAAAGCCCGTGGTCCCATTCCATAGATAACCCCAAAATTAAGTGTTTTTCCTATTCTTCTCTCTTGTTTTGTAACCAGCTCAGGTGTTTTGTTGAATATTTTCGATGCGGTAATTGAGTGTATATCTTTATTTTCATTAAAGGCCTGAATGAGGGTTGTGTCTTTTGATTCGTGGGCAAGTAGGCGAAGTTCAAGTTGAGAATAATCAAAAGAGAGAAATGTATGTGTTTCCCTAGAAACAAAAGAATTCCTTATTTGTTTAGACCAAACAGACTCTTGTGGAATATTTTGTAAATTTGGTTTTTCAGAGGATAATCTGCCAGTTCCAGTTCCTGTTTGTAGATATGTAGTGTGTATTATTTCATCGGAAGATATAGACAAAAGTGGTTCTACGAAACCAGAATGGATTTTTGCATATTCTCTATAAAGTAATATTTTTTCAACAATTGGATGCGCAGAAGAAACTGATTCAAGCGTTTCTTTGTCGGTTTTAATTTGTCCTGTTTTTGTTTTTTTTGTTTTTCCAAAAACACCAAGTTCTTGAAGTGTTTCACCAACCTGCTTTGGGGATGATATATTAAATTGAATTCCCGCTAGGGCTATTATTTCTTTTTCTAGATTGGAGAGTTTTTCTATTATTTCCTTTTTTAACTCAATTAATACACTTTTATTTGTTTTAATTCCCAAATATTCCATTTTTGCTAGAAGGGGAATCAAAGGCATTTCAAATTGTGTGTATATAGAAAAAAGTTCTTCTTTTTTTAATTTTTGGATAAAAATAGAAGCAAGTTGTTGTATAGATTCTTTATCTTGTATGACAGCATCCTTTTTTAAATATTTTTTTACAAGTTGTGTATATGAAGATTTTGGCGCGTCTGGGTCTAATAACCAACACATTATTGATATGTCGAAAATATTTTTTGGAATTTGTATTTTTTCTTTAATACAATCTTTGCATATTTGTTTCCAATCAAACGCAGCATAAAAACAGGATTCATCCTCTATATCAGAATAAGAAAGCACTGGAGATGTTTTTATTTGGTCTTTTTCCTCTTCCTCCATTTTCTCTGGAAGAAGATTTTTAAATCCAAGCGTCGAAAAAAATGTTCTTGCATTAGGATTTTCTTCTATTGGGTGATATATAAAATCAGATAAAGATTTTTCGATTGTTATATCTTTTTTAATTGTTGCGAGATATTTTGAAAGGAGGGCGATGTCTTTTTGTAATATTATTTTTTTAAGTAAAGGATCAGCTGGATTTTCGTTTTTAAATATATCCTCGACGGTTGAGAATTGAGAGAGAAGCTTAAGAGCTGTTTTTGGTCCGACACCAGATATTCCAGGTATATTATCCGATGCGTCTCCAACCAACCCTTTATAATCCACAACTCTATTTGGGTGTACTCCAAGTTTTTCAAAAACCCCATTTTCAGTATATTCTTTCATCTCTCCCAATCCCTTTTGTGGTGTTTTTACTGAGATGAAGCCATCACGGACAAGCTGAAGAGAATCAAGGTCTCCAGTTAATATAGTTATATGAACATCTTCTGATGCAAATTTTTCTGCAAGTGTGCCAATAATGTCGTCTGCCTCAAACCCCGGTTTATCAACAACTGGTATAGAGAGTACAGAAAAAAGGTTTCTTGCAATTTCAAACTGCGAAATAAGTTCGTCTGGAGCTTTTGGACGATTTGCTTTGTATTCACTAAATTTTGATTTTCTAAATGTTTCCTCTGGTCTATCAAATGCTGCGGCAACATAGTCTGGGTTGTGATCTTTTAGTGTTTTTATAAGTGCTCGTGTGAGGCCATACACTGCACCAATTGGTTTTCCATCTGGTGTGGTGAGTGGGGGAAGTGCGTGAAAGGCGCGGTGAATGAGTGCGTGCGAATCAATAAGAAGAAATTCTTTTTTCATTATTTTTTTATTTTTGTTGTTATTAGTCTTGTTCTATCTTTTTTATGTTTCAAGGTTACAACACAAAACGGTTTTATTTTTTTTGATGAAATATTTTTTATCCACTCGATGAGAATTATTGAGTGGGAATCATTTAAAATTTTTTCTATCTCTAGTGAGTGCAAGTCCTTAAATGAGGAAAGTCTATATGCATCAATATGAACAAGTGTGGAATAATGTGTTTTTGTTGGAAAGCGTTTCATTAGAACAAATGTCGGACTGGTGATTTTCTTTTTTATACCAAAAGCGAGTGCAACCCCTTTTGTTAGTGTTGTTTTCCCAGCTCCCAAGTCTCCACAAAGACTAACAATTCGAGCCCCCTTTGTTGTGGGAAGTGTGTTTATAAAAAAACCAAATTTTTTTCCAAATTCTATGGTGTCTTCAGTAGAAGAGGATACAAATGATTTTGGAAACGAAGCGCCTTTTTCTTTCATAATTAAAATAACCCCCCTTCTTTTTCTTTGTATCCTAAAAGCTCATATGCTAGCTTCGTTGCTATTCTTCCTCCAGGGGTTCTGTGGAGCAAGCCAATTTTAATAAGAAATGGCTCATACACATCTTCTATTGTTCCCGGTTCTTCGTTGAGTGCTGCACCAAGTGATTTCAATCCAACAGGGCCGCCGTTAAACTTTTCAATAATTATTGAAAGTATTTCTCTGTCTGTTTTATCTAATCCAAACTCATCAATTTCAAAAAGTTCCAATGTTTTGTATACCGCGTTTACATCAATAGCATTATTGTTGTATATCTGCGCATAATCTCTTGCTCGTTTTAATAATCGATTCGCGGTTCTTGGTGTAAAGCGAGATGCGTGAGCAAGTTTTTCTGATGCTTCTTTTTTTATTGTAATACCAAGTATTTTTGCTGATTGCTCTATAATTTTTTGTATATCTTCCGCGTTGTAGTAGTCGAGTCGAAATGTTGCACCAAAACGAGATCGAAGCGGGGCAGAGAGTAGGTTTGCACGCGTTGTTGCTGCAATAATGGTGAATGGGGGAAGATCAAGAGAAAATGTTCGTGCAGATGGTCCCTTTCCAACAATAAGGTGTATTTTTCTTGATTCCATCGCTGGATATAAAATTTCTTCTATTGCTGTATTTACTCTGTGCGCCTCATCAATAAAAAGAATATCATGTGGTTCAAGGTTGGTAAGAAGCGCAGCAACATCTCCTGCTTTTTCAAGAGCGGGGCCCGATGTTGATCTTATTTGTGTGTTTAATTCTTTTGCAACAAGATATGCAAGTGTTGTTTTTCCAAGTCCTGGTTGTCCATAAAACAACATGTGATCAGGAGCCTCTCCTCGTGCTTTTGCTGCATCGATAATTAAACGAATATTTGTTTTTGTTGTTTCTTGTCCAACATACTCATCCCAACGTGATGGACGAAGGGTTGCGTCAAAAGTTCCGTCAAAAGTTTCTTGAATTTTCTGCTCCTGTTCCATTGATAGTATTACTATACGCTAATTATTTAATGTTTTAAATAGGGGACAACACCAAAAAAGTGAGATTTAAAGGGCTTAAAAGTCTCTTGACAAGCAAAATAAACCACTATATAAATGTACAAGCCTTTAGAAGATAAAGGTACCCTATTGACAAAATACTGGATGTGTGATAGTATTTGATTACAATCGTTCATTTATACCTGTGGGCAAACGGATTCGTTTCTTAAACATTTAAAGGACTTTTTGGTTTCGGCTGGAAAACTCCTCGGAGACATCCGCTCTTTTCTCATGCTCATATGAGAAAAGTTTTTAAAACAAGCCTAACGGCGTGCTGCCCACAGATATAAGTGAATGAAAACCCCGCTGGTCCATGGACGAGCGGGGTTGTTTATTACTTATTGATTTCTTTTAACCATTGGATTGTACCTGTTGCTCGCTCTACTTCTTCGATGGTTGTTATTCCTTGTAAAACTTTTAGGAATCCATCTTCTTGCATAGTAACCATTCCTTGGTTCTTTGCTGATTTAAATAAATCCATTTCTGTTGGGTCTTTATAAATAAGTTCACGTATTGCATCGTTTACTACAAATAATTCAAAAATAGAGATGCGCCCCTTGTATCCTAGTCCAGCACACTCAGTACATCCTTTTGCTGAGAACATGTGTGGGTTGGTATATAACGATTTATCTACACGAGAAGAGAGATTTTTTATAAATGAATCTATTCCCGATAGCACCCCACTAGAAAGGGGAATTTCTTCTTTACACTTCTTACAAAGTACACGAACAAGTCGTTGAGCAATAATAAGTGAAAGCGCCGGCCCCAAAATATTTGGTTTTGCCCCCAAATCAAGAAAACGAGGAATTGCACCAATAGCATCATTGGTGTGAAGTGTTGAAAAAACAAGGTGACCAGTAAGAGAGGACTCGAGTGCAATCTCTGCGGTCTCTTTATCTCTGATTTCTCCAATAAGAATAACATCTGGGTCTTGTCTTAAGATAGATCGGAGTCCTGATGCAAAAGTATAATTAGCGTTTGAATTTACTTGGGTTTGTGAAACTCCATCAAGATGGTATTCGATAGGGTCTTCAACGGTGATTATTTTTATCTCTGGTGTGCTGACACTTTTTAAAAATGCATAGAGTGTTGTTGTTTTTCCTGATCCAGTAGGACCAGTATTTAAAATAAGTCCGTTTGGTTGGTCTATTGTTTCTTTAACAATTATAAGATCGTCTTTTCTCCACCCAAGATCTTCGAGGTTAACTTTAAGTGATAATGGGTCTAATATACGCATTACAACGGTCTCCCCATATTCAGAAGGAATAATTGAAGTACGAACCTCAATATCTCTATCTGAGAGTCCTATGGTGAACCTCCCGTCTTGTGGTTCGTTAGTAATATTAAGTTTTAGATTTGAAAGAAGTTTTATTCTTGTAATTACAGATTTGTAAACGTGTAACGAAAATTTATCAAATACTGTATGTAGTATCCCATCGATACGAAGACGGAGGATGCCGGTCTCATCAACTGGTTCCATGTGTATATCTGATGCTTTTAAAGCCATCGCTCCAGCAAGGATGATTTCAAGCATTTGAGATATAAAAGGGCTGGAAAAATTTGCAAGATGTGATTCGAGGTCTTTTAGTGTTTTTACTTCTCCTAAAATAATACGGAGATTTTCCTCGTTTATATCAACCTTTCCAGAAATCTCTTTTGTCTCTTCTGGGACATATTTATAGTATCCCCACCCATGTTCGAGACTTAGTCGAGATACAACATAAATTTCAACAGAAAAGCCCTCCGCCTTAAGAGATTCTATGATTGTGTGTGCTTCTGGGAGACGTGGGTCAAACGCAGCAACAACAATTTTGGTTTTGGTGATGTGAAGTGGTACAAGAAGGGCTTTTCGCGCAGAAATTTCGGAAATTTTTTGCATTGCCTTTAATTCTGTTGGTACACGAGTAGAAACTATATCAAGATAATGAAGTCCAATTTGTGCTGCGCGGCGTTTTGCGTCACTTTCTTCGGCAAACCTACGCGCTTTCTGAAGTTGTTCTTGTAAAAGTTTGTTGTTGAACATAACTATATGTATATTCTACCTATTTATTCTTTAACTTGACAGAGTAGGTAATAGCTTGATTTTTTTCTGTTTTGGTGGTATAATTATCTCATACATTAAATTATTAATAAAGGAGAGAAAATGAAACGACTAATTGTATTATTCGTTTTTATATCAATGGTTTTCACTGGTTGTGGGTATATCTCTGTGGGTCTCCGTACTAATGTCCCATATAACCGGGGTGATGGAGTTGTTGTAACTTGCCCGGTTAGCATTGGGAAAATAGTATTGAAAAAATACTCTCGGTTTACCGAAGGGCAGGAATACACGGTTGTTCCTGGAAAAGAAACAAAAATATGTGCCGATGGCACATTTTCAGACCAGCCTATGACCTTGGTTGGTTTCGTTTACAACAAAAAAGGTCAGATTGTGGGACGTGTATCTCGCGAATTCAGGTTTGACGGAAATTCGTTTGAGGTTCGTATTCATACGTGGAATATCACAAACTGGGAGAGTACGCGAAGTGAAAATGACTGGTGGTGGTAAAAAGTAATATTTGCCCGTGCATTATGCGCGGGCGATTTTTTTTGTTATCTTAAAAGCAATGATTGTTTTCCTGTATGGAGAAGATGTATATAGGAGGGAGGTAAAAGTAAAAGAACTCCTCACAACAAACCGTGAAAAAAATAAAGACGCGGATATTAAGGTTTTTGATTTATATGAAAACAAAGAGGTGTGGAAAGAAGCGAGAGAGTTTCTTTCTCAACCTTCAATGTTTTCTGATAAAAAAACAGTAGTGATATATGGAAGTGGAGAGGCTGACATAAAAGAGTGGAGAGAACTACTAAAAAGAGAAGCACACACAAAAGAACATGTGGTAATTATTTCGGATGAAAAGGCACCCAAAAAAAACTTCTTATTCCTTTTAGGTCCAGATATTAAAACAAGCGAATACGCAGAGCTTGATGGAAAAAAACTCGAGATATTTTTGAGGCGAGAAGCAGAACAATTTGGTGTCCTTTTTGATGGTGGAGCGTGGAGTGTTTTTTTATCGCACATCGAGTCGTTTCCATTGCGAAGCGCTGCGGGTGTTCGCGAACTTGAAAAGTGTGCCCTGTTTTCAAAAAACGAAACAATAAACACAAAAAAACTACTTTCAATAATACAAACCTCAGAAACAAAAGATGTGTATGCTATAGCTCGTTCCATTGTTTCAGAAAAAAAACGAGAAAAAAAGATGACTCTTCTTGAGTGTGCACTTCTTAACAAAGTTGACCCAGCACATCTTTTTAACACGCTTGTGTATGTGGTAAACGGAAAGGACGCCGAACGTCTTGCGAGCGCTGATATAAAAATAAAAAGCGGGAACGCTGAATACGAAGAAGCACTTTTTTCTTTTGTGTTAAATTAAAAACTCTCCATTTTGGAGAGTTTTTAATTATTTAAGTTTTTTAGCGAGACGGGATTTCATGCGGTTTGCTTTTCCTTTTTTGATAAGCTTCACCTTTGCCATCTTGTCTATTGTTTTATAGGTTTCTGCAAGTTTTGTTTTTGCCTCTTCTTTACTTGTAGAAAGTGAACGAGAAAAATTCTTCACCGCGATTTTAAGGGTGTTTTTTCGTGAAACATTTCGTGCGTTTCTTGTCTTGTTTTGTCGTAATGCTTTTTTTGCTGAACTTGTTTTTGGCATATCTCTATAGCTAAAGTAAAGCGTATTTTTTATAAAATGTCAAAGTCCGTAGATGGTTTATTGGTTGTTTATTGTGGGGTATACTTATCGCATGTGGTATTCCATTACTGGAGAAGTACAAGAGAAAAAGAAAGGTTTTTTTGTCCTTTTGGTGAACGGACTTGGATATAAAATCTATACAAACACAAATACACTTGGTGTGGTTGATGGAAAAACCACAGTATATACACACATTCATGTTCGTGAAGATGCATTTGATATATTTGGTTTTTTAACAGAAGAGACCCTCCTTCTTTTTGAAATGCTTATATCTGTTTCTGGTGTTGGACCAAAAACAGCACTTGGGATTCTTGATCTTGATAATGTTTCGAATCTTACTGCTATCATTTTAGAAAAACGAGCAGATATACTTTCGCGCGCATCTGGTATTGGAAAGAAAACAGCAGAAAGGATTATTTTAGAACTTCACACAAAAATGAAAGAGTTTGGGGTAGTTGAGTCAACCGGAAACCACGACGTTCGTAACGAAGTAGAAGAAGTTTTGGTAAATCTTGGGTATATTCGTGCTGTGGCACGTAAAACCGCACAAGAAGCAAAAGGAGACACAATTGAAGAACGATTAAGAAATGCGCTTCGTTCTATCGGAACAAATAGATAAACATGAAAAAAATATTTTCTTTCTATCATTATTTGTGGGCTTTTTGGGGAAATATTATTTATGGGTTTCCAAGTAGAAACCTTTTTGTTGTTGGTGTTACTGGGACGAAAGGGAAGTCAACAACTTTGGAACTTATGAGCGCAATTATGCAAGAAAAAGGAGAAAAAACGGCGGTTCTTTCTTCGGTTATTAGAAAAGTTGGTGCTCACACACAGAAAAACAAAACAGGAAATTCAATGCCAGGGAGGATGGCTATTCAAAAATTTTTATTTCAAGCAAAAAAAGCAAAATGTTCCTATGTGTTTATTGAGGTAACCTCTCAAGGGGTGGTACAACACAGACATAAATTTATTGATTGGAATGCAGCGGTTTTTTTAAATCTTTCAAAAGAGCACATCGAGTCTCATGGATCATATGAGGCATACCGCAAAGCAAAAATTTCGTTCTTTGAATATGTTGCACAATCAAAAAAGAAAAAACGAATTTTTATAGTAAATAAAGATGACAAAGAAAGCGCATTGTTTGCAGATGCAGTGCGTCATAATTTTGGAAACTCAATATTTTGGTTTTCAAAAAACGAATTTTTAAGGAAGATTTCTGATTATGTTGATATAACATCAGACAAAGCACGCGCAAAATTTAATGAGTGGATTTTTGCAGACTTTAACCTTGAAAATGCCGCAGCAGCAGCGACATTTTCAGAAACACAAAATGTTTCATTTGAAACTGTTCAAAAAGCCCTTTCAGAGGTTCGTGGGGTTTCTGGAAGACTTGAGGTTATACAAAAAAAGCCATTTTCGGTGATTGTGGATTATGCACACACACCAGACTCACTTGAAAAAGTATATACAGTTGCACGAAAAGATTATTGTGTTGAACCAACAAATGCACTTGTTGCAATTTTGGGTTCTGCGGGTGGTGGTCGTGATAAGTGGAAGCGTATAGAAATGGGTATTATTGCGGGAAAAATGTGTAATGAAATTATTGTTACCAACGAAGATCCTTTTGATGAAGATCCACTTGAAATTATGAACGAGGTGAAAAAAGGGATATTACAATCAGGATTTTTAGAACAAAATCTAAAAATGATTCTTGATAGGCGAGAAGCAATTAAACAAGCACTAAAACAAGCAAAAAAAGGAGATGTAGTTATTGCGACAGGAAAGGGAAGTGAAGAATGGATTCGCTGGGAAAAAGGAAGAAAGGAGTCTTGGAATGAACGAAAAGTTTTTGAAGAAGAATTAGAAAAAATATAAACCCCTCATCGAGGGGTTTTTGATTTTATACTTCCAATATTCTCTTCATTTGAGTATATAGTTTTCCAAGAAGAGAATTCCAATATTTCGATATTTTTTGCAGTTATTGCGCTCCAAAGGAGTTTTCTATTCAATTCCTTTTCCATGTTGTAATGGATAAGGAAAAGAAAATCATGGAGGTTGCTTGCAAAACGAGTAAAATTTTCTATAGTGTGACAAACTTTGTTATTTGAAAGCACCGAAATTCTCTCACATCGAAATTGGAGTGTTCGCACACGTTTTTTCTTAAAACGATTTTGAGAAAACATTTTATCCTCTCCGATTGTTAATATTATAATTATAACATAGATTTAATAAAAAATCAATATATAGGAGGTTTTGTCAAGTAATCCTGTATAATAAATGAGATATTATGGCTAAACTAACATTCTGTGGTGCGGCGGGGACTGTCACTGGATCTAACTATTTACTTGAATCAGGAGATACTAAAATTCTCATTGATTGTGGGTTGTTTCAAGGTTCTCATTTTTGTGAAGAAATGAATTACGACCCTTTTGTTTTTAATCCAGAAGAAATAAATACTGTGCTCGTTACTCATGGTCATATTGATCATATTGGGAGGATACCAAAACTTTATAAAGAGGGATTTCGAGGAAAAATTATTTCTACCGAACCAACAAAAGATATGGCGGAGGCACTATTGCTTGATACGGAACACATTCTTTTTGTTGAAGCCGGGAGACACGCGCCATTATATGAGGTAGAAGACGTTGAGAGGGTAATGCATTTGTGGGAGGGTGTTCCATATCACAAACATATAAACATTGGACCATTTCGCGTTGAATTTTATGATGCGGGGCATATATTGGGGTCAGCTTCTATTCTTATAGAAGTTGAAGGAAAAAAAATATTATTTTCCGGGGATCTTGGAAATGTGCCCGCACCGTTTATAAACCCAACAGAGCCAATTGATGGTGCAGATTTTGTATTAATTGAGTCAACATATGGAAACAGGACCCATGAAAACATTGATAAGAGGAAGGATGAACTTGAAGAAACAATCAAGGAAACAGTAAAAAGGCGGGGAGTGGTAATGATTCCAGCTTTTGCGCTTGAACGAACACAAGAGATGATTTATGAATTGAATGAGCTCGTAGAAAATAAAAAAATACATCGAATTCCAGTGTTTATTGATAGCCCACTTGCTATCCGTTTAACTGATGTATATAGAAAGTACTCCGCAAATAAAATGTACTTCAACAAAGAAGCGCTCAGTCTTATAAAAAAAGGAGATGCAATATTTAATTTTCCTGGTCTCTCATTGTCTTTAACTACCGAAGAATCAAAAGCAATTAATGATATTCCCGCACCAAAAGTTATTATTGCGGGATCTGGTATGTCACAAGGAGGAAGGATAATTCACCATGAAAAAAGGTATCTTTCCGATCCACGGAGCTCAATTATATTTGTTGGATATCAAACAGCTGAATCACTCGGAAGAAAAATTCTTGATGGTGAGACAATAGTGAGAATCGCAAAAGAAGATGTGCCAGTAAGAGCTAAGATACGAGCTATTAGTGGTTATTCAGCACACGCCGACCAACCACAATTACTACATTGGATTTCTGGGTTTAGCACACGTCCTCAGAAGATATTTGTTATACATGGAGAATTAGAAAACTCAGAAGTTCTTGCAACAAAGATAACCACCGAGTTCGGAATAGAAACACACGTCCCACAACAAAAGGAAGTCGTGATATTATAAATACAATGCCAAATACAAAAAAGAAAACAATCTCGAGCCGTCCAAGAAAAACAACAAAGAAAAAAGATCCACTCGATCATCTTACTCACACACTAAGATATAAATTTTGTGTGTCCGGTGCCGCAGAAACAGGACACTGTGCAAAAGACTCACAAAAAAAAGCCGAAGAGGTAGGAAAAGAGATAGCAAAAAGAGGACTTGTTTTGGTTACTGGGGCTACTACAGGAATGCCATATTGGTCTGCAAAAGGAGCGAAGGCAGAGGGTGGTATTGTTATTGGACTTTCACCAGCAGCATCAAAACTTGCACATATAAAATCGTATCATTTACCAACAGATCATCACGATTTGATTATCTATACTGGATTTGATTATTCGGGAAGGAATTTATTGCTTACTCGATCGGCTGACGCAATTATCACTATTTGTGGAAGGGTTGGGACACTCAATGAATTCACTATTGGGTTTGAAGATCACAAACCAATGGGTGTTCTTGAGGGCTCTGGGGGGACCGCTGATTATATTAGAGAATTACTAGAAAAATCTCATCGTGGATTTGGAAACGTGGTGTTTTCAAGTGATCCAGCAGAACTAGTTGAAAAACTTCTTGTTATGATTCATGAAGAAGAAGAAAAAAATGGAATTAGTGGAAGGTTGGCGGCATAAAAAATGAACGCGGCAAAAAGAATTGGATTAATAGGCGTACTTGCAAGCACTATTATTGGCGCGGGTATTTTTTCGCTTCCTTTTGTTTTTAATGAAATCGGAGTTGTAAACGGGATTTTATTTCTTATTT
Organism: Parcubacteria group bacterium LiPW_41; assembly: GCA_007375535.1. Lineage (GTDB taxonomy): Bacteria > Patescibacteriota > Minisyncoccia > UBA6257 > GWB1-50-10 > LiPW-41. The sequence goes on from VMEM01000001.1 coordinate 151,229, forward strand.
TTTTTACTCTTGTATACACCGCAATACACATGATGTATGCGACACTTGTTATAAAAAATCCAGGAATGGAGTTTGGTTCGATAGCGAAAAAATATTTTGGTCCTATTGGTGGAGTCATTCAGTGGCTAATGGTTGGTGAATTATTATTGGTTTGTCTTGCATATCTTATTCTTGCCCCAGAATTTTTTCTTGTTCTTTTTGGTGGGAGTTATTGGATGTATGTTGTTTGTTTTTGGTTTCTTGGTGTTCTTGGTATGTTACTTCCCATGAAGGGAATTGAAATATCTGAAACAGTTGGACTTATTTCAATTTTTGGACTTATTTCTATAGTTGGGCTCTATGGATTTTTATACGGTTCTTCAACACCTATAAACAAAGAAATAATAACCTATTCTCAGTTTTTCCTTCCATTTGGTCCGTTGTTGTTCGCATTTTCCGGGAGACCAAGTATTAAAAAAATTGTTGATGCGTTGAAAGAAAAAAAAGATGTGTATTCAATTATTGCGTGGGGCACTGGGATTCCAGCCGTTCTTTATGGAATATATACACTTGGTATGCTCCGTATGTATACCGCTAGTGATGGGATAATAGGAACCATATCAAATTTTCCATGGATTATTCCGTCTGCGCTTGCTGTTTTGGGGGTTGTTGTTTTGTGGACGTCATATTTTATTGTTGGAATAAATGTAAAAGATATTCTTGTCTATGACGCTCGTTTTAAAAAAAGAATAGCATTTTTGATTGCATCTCTTGTTCCGTTGTTTCTATCTTTTTTGGGTATACGTGACTTTATTAGTGTAATAAGTTTTATTGGTGGAGTCTTCTTAGCTCTTGAGGGGATATTTATCGTTCTTATGTGGTGGAAGCAATCACAAAAAAATATATATTTCTTTCTTTCAGTTTTTATTTTTCTTGTATTTTGCGCTGCATTAATCCAAGAGATTATACTATTTATATAGATGAACAAGGATAGACTACTTCGATGGGTTACAATTTCTTCTTTGTTTTTGGTTCCCTTTAATATCAAAAAGTTTTTTTTGTTATTAACTAAAAATGAAACCTGGTTTCCGCTTGAGTTTTCAAGTATTTTTTTGTATTTTTCGGAAATTATTATATTGATTCTTTTCCTTTTTTTGCTTTTTAAAAAAAGAAAAGAAATTTTACAAACAAGTATGTTGGTGTGGCCTACGTTGTTGTTTTTTTTACTTTCCGCTCTATCAATTTTAGTTAGTGATACACATATTTTATCCTTATTTTTTTGTCTTCATCTGCTTGTTTCTATTTTTTTCTTTATATCGATTGCGACGGCTATATCTTTGCGCATAATATCTATTCGCGACGCAATGAAGGTGCTTGCTGTTTCATCTCTCTTACAAGCAGAGATTGCGATTTTACAATTTATTAATCAAGGATCAATCGGACTAAGATTTTTCGGAGAAGAAACTATTTCTCTCCTTTCTCGGAATATTGCTCGAATCGATGTTTTTGGCTCTACGTTTATTCGTTCGTATGGGACATTTCCACACCCTAATATTCTTGGTGGTTTTTTGGTGTTGGGTGTTGTGGCGTGGATATACCTTTTTTCTTTGCCATCGAAGCAACACGGAATATTTCATCGGTCCCTATCTATTATTGGATTGTTTGTTGTTTTGGTTGGTCTCTTGTTTTCTTTTTCTCGTTCTGCTTGGATTGCTGCGGCAATTGCACTTGTCTCTTGTGTTGTAGTTCTTTTTAAAAACAAATTAAAACACGCTGCTCGTGAAATTGTTTTAATGAGCATGATATTCGCTGTTGTTTTATTTGGGGTGTTTGGGTGGATGGTGTTTTCTCGTGGAGAAATAAAAAATGATTCAGCGGTAAATGAGCGCGTTGTGTATGTGAATATTGCGCTTGATATGATTGCAGATTATCCGTTTGGTGTTGGGTTTGGTAATGGGATGGTTCGTGCAGAACAAGAAGGTAGATACGATTCGTATGGACTCACAAACAAGGCAACACATCAACCAGTTCATAACATCTATCTACTTATAACACAAGAAATCGGTGTGGTGGGTATTATTGTTTTTTTGTTTTCTATTTTAACCCTACTTTTTTATAAAAAACGAAAAATACACACACCTGACACGTTGTTTGTGTATATAATGATCGTCTCTCTTCTTTTTGTCGGTTTTTTTGACCATTACCTTATTACAATAAATTCTGGACGATTGATGTTTTTCTTGGTTTTAGGGATAATGGCGGGGCTTTTACAAAAGAATGAAGAAAAGTCCTTGTAGTTGAATGGATACAATATCTCCCTCCGAAGGAGATGATGCAGGTTCGATTCCTGCCAAGGACACAAGAGAATCGAACCGTAGGCGCACAATAATAAGGAGTGGAACACGACTATATTATTGTAGCGTCTCGACCAAAGGGAGAGGCGATTCCTGCCAAGGACACAAGAGAATCGAACCGTAGGCGCACAATAATAAGGAGTGGAACTTTGGATTGGGAGTAAAAAACAGTTAATAAAGAAACTTTTGTTTTTTAATTAACGTTATACAATAACAATGTGAGAATTCAAAAAAATAAGTCATTAACTAAGTTAAATACATTTGGTATAAGAAGTGTTGCAGAATACTTTTGTGAGCCAAAAAACGATAAAGAGATAGTTGACGCGATTGATTGGGCAAAAAGAAATGGAGTAAGTTGGGTTGTTCTCGGAGGGGGAAGTAATATTGTATGTTCTCCGATCGTTTCTGGTTTAGTGATAAAAATACCAAAAGGAAAGACTGTTTTCAAAAAAGGCCTTTTTGTTGTTGATGCTGGTGTTTCACTTGATGATTTTATTGCTACAACAGTAACAAAAGGATATAAAGGACTCGAATCGTTATCTTGGATTCCGGGAACCGTTGGTGGTGCAACAATTGGGAATGCGGGTGCGTATGGAACATCAATACAAAATTCAATTTCTCGTGTGTGTGTCTTAGTACATGGAGAAGTAAAATGGATAACTAACAAAGCATGTGAGTTTGGGTATCGTGAAAGTGCATTAAAGCATATGAAGTGTGTGGTGCTGCGAATTGAGTGTGCACTAGAAAAAGGTAATAAAAAAGAGCTACAGGAGAAAAGAAAGAATATTATCTCAATAAGAAGTAAGAAATTTAAAAAAACCCTTCGGTGTCCCGGAAGTTATTTTAAAAATATTCACATAAAGAACGTTCTAATGTCATCTCTTGAGCGTTTGGATAAAACGAAAATTATTGATGGAAAAATACCAGCAGGATATATTTTAGAATTGATTAATGCAAAAAAAGTTTCTTGTGGTGGAATGTGTGTCGCAGATTTTCATGCAAATTGCATAATTAATGTTGGTGGGGGAACAAGCGATGATGTAAAAAATGTTGCAGAAACATTAAAACAAAAAGTATATGACGAATATGGGATCGTGCTTGAGGAGGAAGTTCGGTATTTATAACAATGAATGAAAAACAAAAAAAATTAGACAGTTTGAGGAGAGAAATAGAGTCAGATAAAAATCTTCCACTTTCAACAAATCTCGTATTTGGTGAGGGAGATATAGATTGTAAAATCCTTTTTATTGGCGAGGCACCAGGGGAAAAGGAAGATGAGACGGGAAGGCCGTTTGTTGGAAGGGCTGGACAACTCCTCACCAAGTCTTTAGAGGAGATTGGACTAAAAAGAGAGGATGTATATATAACCAATATTGTGAAGCGACGACCACCAATGAATAGAGATCCACTTCCTGAGGAGATTCTTCTATATAAACCATATCTGACGAAACAAATTGAGATAATTAACCCAGTACTTATTGCAACACTTGGAAGATTTTCAATGAACTATTTCCTTCCTGATGCAAAAATTATGAAAGATCAAGGAAAGCTATTTCGAGTAAAAGATTTTTTTGTATACCCAATACTCCATCCAGCCGCAGCACTTCGTGGAAATACGATGATGGCTGTATTTAAAGAAAGTATAAAAAAACTTCCAAAAGCAGTAGAAAAGGCAGGGAAGTTAAAATCCACAAAATAGGATATAATTATTGTAATGAATTTTTCGGTAGTTTATCTTGTAGAACGATTTATTTATAGAATTTTCGAATTCTTACGTCATTGGTATGTGCGAAGCGCAAGAATTTATTCAAATTTTATACTTACTAAATTTGAACGCTTAGATAGAAGGCTTGCCCTAGTGGTGACGCTAAAGAATTTGTTTCAACCACTATATAAAGATTACACAATTATTGGGTATATAATTGGATTTATTTTTCGTTCTATTCGTCTTATTGTTGCGAGTGTCATTTATATAATATTTTTTTCCGTTGCTGCGATTGTCTACTTGATTTGGCTTGCTATTCCACCAATTCTCTTTTTGTCTGCTTTGCGTTGGTAAATAATTCTTATGGAAAAACTATACTATAAAGAACCTAGACTCTCTCTTTCTGCAACCGGAGAATTTTTTGTCCGAGTAATTGCTTATTCTGCATATGCAGGAACAACAATTGCTGCATTTTTTTTCTTACTTTCAGAGAATGCCTCAGAGCGAAGCCTTGGACTTCTTCTCTTGTTATTTATAATCGACAGAGCAATGCACGTTCGACACGGAGAGCGAACGATTTATGAATTAAAAAAAGGAGATAAAAACGTTGCGCGTTCTTGTTCTCCACAAAGTTATCACATATTGAATTATTCACTTAGGAAGGCGTTGGTTTTAAAAAAGAATTTTAATTTAATTCTTCTTTTGGAACTTCTTGGGAGACGAGACATTCAGGAGGCGCTCCGTCGTTTGGGTGTTAAACACAACGATGTTCAAAAAAAAGTTGAAACACTTATTGAGTCCACTGTGTTGATTGAGGGCGCAGGAAAAGAATATTATTTAAAAAATATTGAATCCCTTGTTGTTGTGGCATTTCAAAATGCAATCGATACTGGAGAACAATACACGCATCCAAGAAACCTCTTTGTGGCACTTTCGATTTCTGGTGATTCAGCGATCGCAAAGGTGTTTGATCTTTTTAATCTTGAGGAAGAAACCGTACAAGAGGCTATTATTTTTGGAAAATGGGGAAGAATGTTTTTTGGAATTAGAAGGATTCCTGCTGTATTAGGAGGCTTTATTCACAATCCTACACACCTTAGAAAGAGAGTTATTAATCGTTCTTGGACTGCGCGACCAACCCCAGTTCTTGATCAATTCAGCACCGACCTAACAGAGCTTGCTAATCAAGAGAAGGTTGGTTTCCTTATTGGACACAACGAAGAAATGAATGTGTTAATTCACACACTTTCTCGTCCTGGAAAACCAAACGCAATTCTCATTGGAGAGCCTGGAGCGGGAAAAACATCAATGATTGCTCATCTTGCTTACCGGTTAATAAAAGACGATGTTCCTTCGCCTTTATATGACAAGCGGCTTGTTTCTCTTGATATTCCAGCCCTTATTTCAAACTCAACACCAGAGGTATTGGTGGGAAGATTAAAAGAGATTACAGATGAAGTAATTTTGGCGGGAAATATAGTTTTACATATCCCAGAACTTCATGATCTTTTTAGAACTGCCAATAATAAAGGGGGCATCAATGCTATTGATGTAATTCTTCCTATAATAAAAAATCAAGCAATTCCAGTTGTTGGGGAAAGTTTCCCGCGTGAATTTAAAACTTATATAGAGGCGAGAACTGACTTTTTGGATCAGTTTGAATCTATTACTATTAATGAGATTTCAGAGAAAGAAGCAATACGATTTCTTGTTTACCAAACACTGTTGCTTGAGAAGCAGTACAAGTTATTTATAACATTTCGGGCAATTGAACAATCAGTAAAAATAGCACATAGATATTTTCATAATAAACTTCTTCCTGGAAGTGCATTGGATTTATTGAAGCAGGCGATTATTGCAGCGAAAGACGAAAGAAGAAAAATACTTGAAGCAGAGGATATTACAAAAATTGCTGAAACACAAACACGAATTCCAATTGAAAAAGCTGGGGATGATGAAGCACAGAAACTTCTCAACCTGGAAGAGATGATACATAAGAAATTAGTAAATCAGTCACATGCAGTATCGTCGGTTTCTCGATCACTTAGAGAATACCGTAGTGGACTTTCACGAAAAGGGGGGCCAATTGCTACATTTCTTTTTGTTGGACCGACTGGTGTTGGTAAAACCGAGCTCGCAAAAATTTTAACAAAGATTCAATTTGGGTCTCAAGATTCTATGATTCGTTTTGATATGTCTGAATATCAAGACAAACAGAGTATTTCTCGTTTTATTGGAAGCTCAAACGGAGAGAGTTCTGGAGCACTTACTGATGCGGTTTCTAAAACGCCATATAGTCTTATACTTCTTGATGAATTCGAGAAGGCACATCCTGATATTTTAAATCTTTTTTTACAAGTCTTTGATGATGGAAGACTTACTGATAATTTAGGGAGGGTTGTTGGTTTTGAAAATACTATTATTATCGCAACTTCAAATGCTCATTCAGAATTTATTAAAACTGAAATTGAGAAGGGGAGAAAAAGTGGAGAAATTGCAGACGATCTAAAGAAAAAACTTACAGACTATTTCAAACCAGAACTTATAAATCGATTTTCCGATATTATTGTGTTTAGGACGTTAACACAAGATGAGACAAAACAAGTAGCAAAGCTTTTAATTGGAGAGGTTTCGGGGACGTTGCGGGAATCTCAAGGGATTGATTTAGTAGTTGATGATTCTGCATTGTCCGAAATTGCTCGAATTGGATATAGCCCAGTATTCGGTGCTCGCCCATTAAGACAGACAATATCAGAAAATATTAGAAGTGTTCTTGCTGAGAAGATTCTAAGGAGGGAAATAACTCGTGGGGTTGTTGTTATTATGTCCTTTGTAGATAGTTCGTTTGTGTGGAAAATAGATGGGGATGGGGTATAGTAAGAGTAATGAAGATAAGAATTTCTTTAGATATAAAAGATTTAACAGTAAATCGCGTGATTCGTCATTTTATTCTTTCCGATTTACTTCTATTGGGTGGTTGGGGACTCATTAGTCCAGTGTTTGGATTGTTTATTATTAATAATATTCAAGATGCAGATATTTTTTCCGTTGGGGTTTCCGTTGGGGTATATTTGATAATAAAGTCTATTGTTCAACTTCCTGTTGCGGTATTACTCGATAAAAAACAAAATGAGAAAACAAGCTTTTATGTACTTGTTTCAAGTTTGATGTTGGCTGGGTTTTCCGCTGTCGCATATTGTGCAGTAGATACTGTTACCGGACTTTATATTGTTTCGGCGTTACAAGGATTTTCGTTTGGGTTGTATACTCCTTCATGGTCTGTTATGTTTTCAAAGCACTTGGATAGTGGGCATTGTTCATTGGATTGGTCGCTTGATTCTACTACTATTGGAATTGCGTCTGGGGCTGCGGCGATTTTTGGTGGTTTTATAGCCTCTGCGTTCGGGTTTACCTCAATCTTCATTGTTGCATCATTGCTCTCTTTTGTTGGGGCTTTTGTATTACTTACAGTTCCACATCTTATTTTTCCAAATAAAACCCAATCAAAAACGATAATCAGCGAACACACACATATATAATATGAAAACAGAACATTCTGCGGGGATAATAATTTATAGAAAAACAAAAGAAGGTCCGAAGTTTTTGCTTTTGTATCACGGGGGCCCCTATTGGAATTTTCCAAAAGGAAAACTTGATGGGGAATCGAATTTTAAAGCGGCACTTCGCGAGGTACACGAAGAGACTGGCATTTTAGAAAAAGATCTTCGTTTTCGCACATGGTTTAAGGTGCAAGATAAATTTTCTTACACAAGAAACAAAGAGCGAATAAATAAAACAGTTACCTATTATTTAGCTGAAACAAAAAAACAAGAGATTAAAATTAAGATAGTTCCTGAAACACACAATGGTGAAAAACACGAAGGGTATGCATGGTTTTTATATAGGGATGCATCACGATTCCTTATTTCTCCAACACTGAAACTAAACTTAAAAAAAGCATATGCAACAGTTGTTCAACGAAAAAATTTTGTTGGTGGTAAAGAAGGTTCCCAAGGGCAGAGTAATAACATACAAAGGAATCGCCCGTTTAGCAGGGAACGAGCGCGCGTGTCGAGCAGCAGGGAACGCACTTCACAATAATAAACATCCAGTGGTGGTTCCTTGTCATCGAGTTGTGCGCATGGATGGGGGACTTGGTGGGTATGGAGGGGGACAAAAAAGAAAGAGAGAACTACTTCTTTCTGAAGGGGTTCAGATAAAAAATGGGAAGATAGATCTTGATAAATATGGTTGGAAAATATAAAACCTCCAAAAATGGAGGTTTTATATTTATTATTTTACGAATTCTACAATTTTCTTGAATACTGTTGGTTGTTCTTCCGCAAGCATTGCAAGCATCTTCCTATCAAGTTTTACATCTTTCTTTTTAAGAGCGGAAATAAATGAACTATATTTTGTTCCCTCTGTTCGTGTGGCAGCGTTTATTTTAGTTTGCCAGAGTGAGCGGAAGTTTCTTTTCTTTTCCTTTCTTCCTCTGAACATTCGAGAAAGTCCGTGAAGGAGTGCTTCTTTTGCGAGTCGCTCTTTTGATTTTCGTCCCCAACGATATCCCTTGGTTAATTTAAGAAGTTTTTCACGTTTTTTATGCGCGATGGTACCTCGTTTTACTCTTGTCATAAATTAGATATATTTCTTTATTGTTGACATTGGAAGTGAAAGTCCTCTATTTGCCTTCTTTCTTCCAAGTTGTGTTCCCGACTTATTGCTTCGTGAGTGTCCTAATGCCATTGGTCGGCGCGAAACCTTCCCTGACTTAGTTAGTTTTATTCTTTTTGAGACACTTTTCTTTGTTTTGTTCATATACTTATTTTTTCGTAACTTGGGTTATAAATCCTCTTCCTCCTGGTTTCGGGGCTAGTGTAACCTGGTGTGGAACAGTTATCATTGCCAAGAACTCATTTAATTTTTGCAACCCCCAATCTTTGTTTCCCTTTTCACGGCCACGAAGAAAGAGATTTATTTCTACTTTGTGCCCCTCACCAAGAAACTCTTCAACTTTTCGTATTTTTACCATGAGATCATTTTTTCCAGCTCGTGGTGTAATGCGTACTTGTTTTAGGTCTTTTGTTTTTTGGGTAAGACGTTTTTTCTTTTCTTCTTTTTCCTGTTGGTATCGGAATTTATCAAAACCAATGATTTTTGCAACGGGCGGATTTGCCTGTGGGGCGATTTCTATGAGGTCGAGGCCTCGAGCCTTCGCTTCAGTGAGCGCTTGGTCGCGAGTCATGACTCCAAGGTTATCTCCCGTTTCGGTAATTACACGAAGTTCAGGGGAATTTATTTGATTGTTGATTTTATACTGAATGATACAATCGTACCACATATTTTAAAAAACGCAATTCCATTTGACAAAAAGTAGCAAAAGAGCTTTAACAATAGCAGAACCTACAAAAATCAATAAACAAGGAGAGTTAGTATGAAACACATGTTCCATGAAGTTTTTAACGATAAAGTCCATTCTATGATACAGAAAATGGATAAGATTGGATATCCAAAAGAAGCATTGATAATTCTTGCCCAAAAAGTAAACAAATTATGGATTGCTGTCCAAGAAGGAGAAATAAAAGAATTAGGTAATAATTTCTATCCATTTCTTCCAATAATTCCAACTTCAGTTTTTCCTATTGAGGAACAGTGTTTGTTGTTGGGAATATCAATTCCTGAGAATCCTCCTTTTAGAGGGAGTGACACATCGGAATCACAAGAGCCATATTTTATCACTAACGTGAACGACGGTTCTGAATTTTTTGAATCGAATATCTCGTCAGCAAGACTTTCTATTGAAGATAAAAAAAGAAAATCACTTTCAGATGTTGAAGCTCTTTCTTTATTTTTTCATTCAGATGCTCTTGTTGATCCATTCAAAAACAAAATGAGTTGTTTTGCATCACTTGGAACAAAATATTTTTCTTACCCGAGCGAAGAAGAATATATACCGATGTTTGATTTACAATTAGGAAAATTTTTTCTAATTAGAGATGAAACAAAAACCAATATTCTCTGCCCATCAAAAGGAACCATTGAAGTGTAAACACGCCCCGCAATTCGCGGGGTATTTATTTACATAAAAAAATAACCCCGCGAATAATTGTGCGGGGTTTGAATAAAGGGAAAAAACTGTTGTTTGCTTTAAAAATAAAAGCTTAAAATCAAAGTACCTTATACTTTGGAGAGAGAATATAAATAATTTTCAAGGTACTTATATATAATACAATATTTGAATTGACAAACAAGCGGAGAACTGTGGATAACTTTTCGCTCACAAACAATAATACTTTTCAGGAGACTTTACCGATTTAGTCTCTTGAAAAGTATTATTGTTTATTCGCTTTGTATGGAGTGTATCTTAGTCTCTAAACAATTACATTCTCTTTTCGTCTATATGTTGGGATTGTATTGAGGAGAGAAAAGGAATATAACAAAATCAGTATTAACAAATAAATAAGGAGGAAATATGAGAAGGGCGTTTGTAACCCCATGCTTTAGTGATTGGACCAAAGAAGTCTTTGTTCCTGGGCCAATGCGAATTATTAATGGGAAGAGGACCGACTATCCAATTCGGCGGATACTTAGAGTTGATGAGGTTGAGGGGATAGATTGGTATAGAAAACCAGACCCAGATTTTGAGATGGGGACATATTCGCGTTGTCATAGAGTGTTACGAAAAGTGTTACAGATAGGAGATGTGTTGTTCTTTAGGACTTTGTGGCGAGATGCTCCATATCTCATCGGATATTTTGAGATTACCCAAAAAACAGGAGATGAAGAGAATCCCATCTGTGTTACTGATGTAACGCGCTCTAGATGTGTAGATTTTCTCATCCCAATTAGTCCTGGTATGGTCTTGATGGCAAACGAGAAGGCAAGGTTGGGAAGTCGACATTTTAATAAACTAGTGAATGAGTATATGGGAAGATCCTATTTGGAATTAATGCCAGGGGTTGCAACTTGTTTCAAACACTATGTTGATTTAGTGGCTTATTGTAGGAAAGAGAATCAGAAATTATATCCGCTCAAGTGAGCGGATTTTTTTTCTTTGTATTGTGTGGTAATTTAAGTGAGTAATGACAATGATTGCGGAAAACAAAAAAGCTCGATTTGATTATGAACTCTCCGAAACATTCGTTGGGGGGATTGTGTTAACAGGACACGAAGCAAAGTCCGCAAAGATGGGAAGAATGGATTTATCAGGAAGTCATGCGATTGTGCGCGGTGGGGAAGTATACTTGTTAAATTCTTCAATTCACTCATTTCAAAAAGGAAATGCTCCAGAAAATTATGAAGAGCTTCGCACTCGAAAATTATTATTTTCAAAAAAAGAGTTACAAGAGATAGTAGGAAGAATACAGTCAGGATTTTCTCTTGTTCCACTCAAAGCATTTATTTCACACGGGTTTATAAAAATTGAATTAGCACTTGCTCACGGTAAGAAAAAATCCGACAAACGAGAAACGATTAAGAAGAGGGAAGTGGAACGAGAAATTCAAAGAGGAGTGAGAAAATAAAAAAACAACCACTCTATCGGTTGTTTTAGTTTGTGGAGATGACCGGAGAATTTCACTACTCGTTCTCACTTTGTTCGAACTGCGTTTTCAAAACCCACGGTTTTGAATAATTTCCTCCACGGGAGGATGTGCTATCCTCCCGACCCCTCCTCAGCTGTTCAACTCCTATTCATACCACAAAAATTAAAAAACTCACCACAAAGGCGAGTATTTTAATTTGTGGAGATGACCGGAGTTGAACCGGTGTCCAAAATACTTCCAATATACAATCTACAAGCTTAGTGTAAGAAACACGATAGTGAATCTTTTGTTAACGCATCATAGTTGAAAGATTCAAAACAACTATGTGTGTGCCTCATATATAACACCAGTAGATCCCTATGAGACATTAGGTACTGATGCCCACCTTAAATTAGGTGAGTGCCCCGTTATGCTGCGAAAGCAAAAGCAGGGACTGCAACTCTTTGGTTGTCAGTTATTGTTTGTTGTCAGATTTAGGAGGTAACAAGCTCCGCCTGCACATATATAGGTTGGTACTCTGTCGAAGCCCAACATCCCCTTTTAAGTAACGTTCATATTATACTACAATTTTAAAGATAAAGCAAACACAAACATATTCGCTTTATAAATAAAACAAACTCTGTTTTAATTGAGATATGAAAGAAAAAGTCGTGAAGGCACTAAAAAAGGCGATTTCTGAAGAAATAGCCATTGAGGTCTCAGTTCCTGATCAAGAGGAATTTGGGCATTACAGCACCAACGTCGCATTTAAACTTGCGCGCGTGCGTCGTACCTCGCCTCTCACGGTTGCGGAGGAGATTGTTTCGATAATTAGAAAAGAGAAATTTTTTTTTCGTGCTGAAGTAGCACATCCTGGATTTATTAATGTGTGGATTTCTGAAAAAGAACTAGCAAAAGAACTAATCTCTATTACAAAACAAAAAAATAAGTACGGAACAAAAAAGCAAATAAAAACAACAAAGAAAAAAATGCAGGTTGAGTTTGTTTCTGCAAACCCAACAGGACCCCTTACTCTCGCAAATGGACGCGGTGGTTTTTTAGGGGATGCAATTGCAAATGTGCTCATTTCTCAAGGACACACGGTGGAGCGGGAATATTATGTAAATGACACAGGAAATCAAGTTCAGACACTTGGGAAATCTATTGTGGCAAATTGTGGATTTATTCCATTTGAAGAAAATTATTATAAAGGGGAGTACGTGAAAGCGTGGGCAGAATCTCATGCATCATTTGTAGAAAAAAATAAGAATAAATTTGAAGCGGTTGGGGAGTGTGCCGCAAAAGATTTTTTGAAGATGATCAAAGAGGCGCTTGAAAAAAAAGCACACATACACTTTGATCGATATACATCAGAAAAAATAAATATTCATGAAGCAGGATATGTAAAAAAAGCGTTTGAATTGTTTTCTAAAATTGGAAAAACATACGAGGCGGATGGCGCGGTATGGCTTAAGACAACTGAATATGCCGATGATAAAGATAGAGTGCTTTATACTAGCGAAAAAACACCAACATATTTTCTCGCAGATGCTGGACATTATCTCGAGACAAAAAAGCGTGGATTTTCCGGGAAAATATTAATTCTTGGTCCTGATCACTATGGATATGTTGCTCGAATTCAGGCTGCAGCAGAGCTCGTTGGACTTAGGGAATCAAAGGTGATAATCACGCAAGCGGTTCGATTGGTTGATAAGGGAAGCGAGGTGAAGATGTCTAAACGTAAGGGACAATTTGTTACATTTGCGGAACTTATGGAAGAGGTGGGAATGGATGCTGCACGTTTTTTCTTTTTGATGATCTCTCCTGATAGTCATATGGATTTTGATATTGGACTTGCGAAAGAACGATCAGTAAAAAATCCTGTGTTTTATGTGCAGTATGCGTTAGTAAGAGCGGGGAGCATTCTTGAAAAAACAAAAAAACAAACAACAGTTGATCTTTCTCTTCTCTCAACAAAAGAGGATATAGCTCTTATAAGAAAACTTGTTGAGTTTCCTGATGTTTTAGAAAGTGTTTCGGATGATTTTGGAATTCATCATCTCACACAGTATGCAAGCGAGTGTGCAAAAACATTCCACAATTTTTATGAAAAGGAAAAGGTAAGCGGAGAAGAAAAGAAAATTGCGGGAGCTCGAAGAGTTCTTGTTGAGGCGTCTTATTATGTGTTACAAAACACACTTCAAATTCTTGGTTGTTCTAGACCTAAAAAAATGTAATTAAGAGGCTATTATCTGAATGGCTATTATTCCCAAATAGAGGAGCACGAGAAGTGCTCCCTCTTTTTTTGAGAATTTCTTTCCGGTTTCATAAAAACGAAAGACAAAAAGGAGAAGTATTCCCGTTGAAACACTGAGCGCAATGTATGAACCAGTTTGTTCAATTGGGACTGGTTGAATAATTGATAGAATTCCAACAATAAGTGGATTTGCGATAACTGATCCAAAAATACTCGCGAGCGAAAGCTCTGCAACGTGTTTTCTTATAGAACGAAATGAAACAGCGATCTCTGGAAGATTTGTTCCCAAAGAGAAAAGAATGAGACCAATGAAAAATGCTGAAATATTATATGACTCAAGAAGCGTTTCGGTTAGGCGGATAATAAGATTTGAAACAATGAGAAGTGACACAATTCCAACCAATGAAAAAATAATTTGTTTAGACGGAGAATGATGATGGGTAATTGGTTTTATAACGTCTTTGTGTCCAATTTCTTCAAACAAAAATACAACCAAAACAAAATACATAACAACAAGAAAAACCCCTTCAAAAAAAGATATCTCTCCATTTAGTCCAAGAAGGAATGGGAGAAATGAATATCCTAATATTGGAAGTATTGTTTTGTAGTTCCCATCTGTTGAAATCGGGCGAGAAAAAAATATAGAGACACCAAGTATAAGACCAAACAAGACAGAGATACCACCCAAAAGATTTCCCAATGAAAGATCACTCAGGTTTTTTGCTGATGCACTTACTGCGATTGAGAGTTCTGGAAGAGAGGTCAAAAAACCCAAAATAAATCCTAAAAATATTATTGGGATATTAAATGCGTGGCCAATTTTTCTTACTGAATCAACCACAAGGTCTGCAGATTTTGAAAGTAGATAAAAAAGTATTCCAATCGAGATAAAAATTAAAAAATTCAACATGTACTCAAATTATATCCTACTTTGTGGGTTTTAATGCAATACCAGATTCTAGTGGAAAAAAACCTAGATTTTTATTAGAATAAATACATATTATGTTAAAGCAAGGAGAGCAATTTTCGTTGCCGGAAGTTGAGGAAAAAGTACTCGATTTCTGGAAGAAAAACCGTATTTTTGAATCTACACTCAAAAAAAAGAAAGGGTCTAAAGGTGATTTCATCTTTTATGAAGGGCCACCTACCGCAAATGGGAGGCCGGGTATTCATCACGTACTTGCGCGTTCTTTTAAAGATGTGGTGCCTCGATATAAAACAATGCAGGGGTATACTGTTCCGCGAAAGGGAGGATGGGATACGCACGGACTTCCTGTGGAGCTTGAAGTTGAAAAACAGTTGGGTCTTAAATCGAAAAAAGAAATTGAAGAGTATGGGGTCAAGGAATTTAACGCAAAATGTAAGGAGTCTGTTTGGAAATACAAAGATGAGTGGGAAAAACTTACCGAGCGTATGGGATATTGGCTTGATATTGATGATCCTTATGTAACATATGAAAATAATTATATTGAGTCATTGTGGAGTATTTTTAAAGAAATAAATAAGAAAAAATTACTCTATAAAGGATATAAAATCGTTCCTTGGTGCACTCGATGCGGAACGGGTCTTTCTTCTCACGAACTTGCTCAGGGGTACAAAGAAGTTGAAGATACATCGGTATATATAAAGTTTAAAGTAAAAAAGGGAGAAAAAATTGGAAACGATTTTGTTGCAGATCAAAAAACATTTATTCTCTCGTGGACGACTACTCCATGGACACTTCCTGGAAATATTGCGCTTGCGGTTGGAGAAGATATTTCATATTCAATTATTGAGGTTGGAGAGGGAAAGAAAAAAGAGACTTTTATACTTGCAGAACCACGACTTCCTGTTATTGAAGAGAAGTATGTGATATTACACACAATAAAAGGGAAATCTTTGATCGGAGTTTCATATGAACCACTATTCGAAATTCCTGCATTTGTTTCTGGGTCTGCAAAAGAAAAGACATATAAAGTTTATCCAGCAAATTTTGTTACTACAGAAGATGGAACTGGTGTAGTCCACACCGCGGTGATGTATGGAGAGGATGATTATAATTTAGGAAAAGCGGTTGGGTTGCCAGAAGTTCACACTGTTTCTGAGACTGGTGTGTTTGTTCCTGATGTTCCATATTTTGCTGGGATGTATGCGAAAACAAAAACAACAGAAACAGCGATTATTGAAAAACTATCAGAACAAAACACTCTTCTGAGAACTGAGCAATACAAACACGAGTATCCATTTTGTTGGCGTTGCAACACACCACTTTTGTACTATGGGAGACATTCTTGGTTTATTGCAATGAGTGAGTTACGTGAAGAATTAAAAAAAGAAAACGAGTCTATTAATTGGATTCCTGATCATTTAAAAACAGGAAGGTTTGGTGAGTGGATAAAAGAAGTCAAAGACTGGGCAATTTCTCGAGAGCGATACTGGGGCACCCCACTTCCAATTTGGGAATGTGATGGATGTTCTGAGAGAGTGGTTATTGGTGGAGTAGAAGATCTTGAAAAAAGGATTCCATCACGAAAAAATGAATATATTTTGGTTCGTCACGGAGAATCGGAAAATAACATTGAGAACACCCTTTCTTGTTGGCCAGAAAAGGAGAAGAGCCATTTAACAGAAAAAGGAAAAAAACAAATTGAAAATATTTGTGCAAAATTAAAAAAGAAAGAAATTGATCTTATTTTTGCGTCGGATATTACACGCGCAAAAGAAACGGCGACAATTATAAAAGAACACATTCAAACACCAATTATTTTTGACGAGCGATTAAGAGAGATAAATTTTGGTGATTTTAATGGTCAACCATCAAAAATCTATCATGATTATTTTGGTTCGTTTAGGGAACAAATGACCAAACAGACTCCTAATGGAGAGAGCATTGTTGATGTACGAAGGAGATTGTTCTCGTTTATAAAAGAAATAGATGAAAAATATGAGAATAAAACAATTCTTGTTGTAAGCCATGAAGATCCATTGTGGATGCTTGAAAGTGTTATGCAGGGATGGAGTGATGAGGAGGCAATGGAAGAAAAAGGAAAAAAGGATAAAGATGATTTTATAAAAAACGGTGCAATTTTAGAGCTTTCATATCGAATGATTCCACGAGATTTAGAGGGAAAACTCGATTTGCATCGTCCATATATTGATGAGTTTGTTTTCAAGTGTGAAAAATGTGAGAAACAAATGAAGAGGATTCCAGAAGTTGCTGATGTGTGGTTTGATTCCGGCTCTATGCCATTTGCTCAATATCACTTTCCTTTTGAACACAAAAAGAATCTTCCGTTTCCAGCCGATTATATTTCAGAGGGAATTGATCAAACGCGCGGATGGTTTTATACGCTTCTTGCGGTTTCTGTGTTATTGGGGAAGGGGGCTCCATTTAAAAATGTAATCTCATTGGGACTTGTCCTTGATAAAAATGGACAAAAAATGTCCAAGTCAAAAGGAAACGTAGTAAGTCCGTGGGACGTAATGCAAAAATATGGCGCCGATGTTATCAGATGGTACTTCTATGTGGTAAATCCTCCAGGAGAACCAAAAAAATTCGATGAACTTGATTTACAAAAAGTATCTCGTCAATTCTTTTCTCTTGTTTATAATTCTTATGTTTTTTTTGATTTGTATGCAGACAAGCAGGTGATATACAAAAAAACAAAAACAGAAATAAAAAATATTCTGGATATTTGGGTTATTGAACGAACGAATGAAACGGTTTCAAAAGTGACCGCTCACATGGAGGCATATGAAGTTGGAGATGCAGCGCGTACGATTGAATCGTTTGTAGATGATCTCTCTCGTTGGTATATTCGCCGTTCACGAAGGCGACTTCAAAAACCAGAATCAAAAGAAGATTACGAAACGGTTTCGTATGTATTAGGAACTACACTTCTTACACTTTCAAAACTTATTGCTCCATTTGCACCATTTTTCTCCGAGGCGATTTATAAATCATTTCCGGGGAAGCAAGTATCAGTGCATTGTGAAGATTGGCCAGAAGTTGACCACAAAGAAAACACTGTTCTTATTGAGGGAATGGCAGAGGTTCGAAGAGTCGCTTCTATTGCCCTTGCAGAGCGTGCTAAGGCCGCGATAAAGGTGCGACAACCCCTTGCGTCAATTACGGTAAAATCAAAGCTCCTTGAAGGGAAAACCGAACTTCTTTCAATTTTGATGGATGAGGTAAATGTAAAAGATGTGTTATTTAATACAAGCATGGAAGAGGAGGTGGTTCTTGACACTGTGGTGACCCACGAGCTTCAAGAGGAAGGATGGATGCGCGAGCTCCAACGTGCTGTTCAAGATTTGCGACAGGACGCAAAGCTTTCACCAAAAGATGAGATTGTACTCCATATCGAGGCAGGAGAAGAGATTTCTCATATTGTTGGAGTAAGACAGGTTCAATTTATGAAAGAGGTGAATGCAAAAGAATTGGTGTGGGGTCGGTGTGACCACTTCAATGCAGAAATAGAAACAAAGATTGATGCGTTTCCATTGTGGGTTGCAATACGCAAGAAATAAAAAATCCCCTTCGGGGGATTTTTTATTAAATGAGTCCAACTTTTTTCTTGATGGCTTCGTATGATTTCGAGGCGTGTTTTTTTGCTTCTTTATTTCCTTCTTCAAGAATTGCCTCAATATTTTTCTTCTTTAACTCTTTTTTCTTTTCTTGAAACGGTCCAAATGTTTCAACAAGTTTATTACCAAGATCGCGTTTAAAATCTGCATATCCCTTTCCTTTATATA
>VMEM01000002.1 GCA_007375535.1 Parcubacteria group bacterium LiPW_41
AGTTCAGGCCGAGCGTATAAAATTTTTTACGCGTTCGGCTTGGGCTCCGCAAGTTAGGGAAGTTCTTTGAAAACAAAAAAATCGCCAATTTTAGCTGGGAAAAATAGAATGTGATAGATTTTCAGAAGTTATTTTCTTTTCCAGAATTTTTGGAGGAATTCTTTTGGAGTACAGATAATGAAAGAAACGTTAGAAATAACTTCTTTTTTCAGAAAATGTTTCTTATCCCAGGTAATTAAAAAGTCCGGTTTCTCTTTAATTGCCGCCGCCAAAATTGGAGCATCATCAGAATGGATTAAACTTTCCGCTTTCTTTATTTCTCTCAAAGACGGATTGGTAATAATTTTTGGTTGAGCTATAAGAAAAATAAGGAATCTTTCTTTAAGTAAAGGAAATTTAATCTGGATATTTCGGTGGACTTCTTCAAAAACTTGACCTGAAAGGTAAATAAAAAAATCTCCCGCTTGAAAAGCTGAAAGAATAATTCCAGCTGCGCCGCTGGGAGAGTTTAAACCCGAAATTAGAGCGCTCGAATCAAGAAAGATTTTAAATCTTTTTGGCATATCTTTTGATTGGTCTTGGTATTCTCAAGATATTACACCTATTCAATACTCCACATTTTATGGGAAAGCTTGGAGCAACACTTCTTATTATATTTGGTGTAATTAATCTTCTTAATCGATTTTTTCCAAGATTTCCAATTCGGTTTAGGATTCCTAGTATCTCTCATGGTGCAATGGGGGCGCTTATGAAGCGAGCGTCATTTCCTGCTGCATTAGGTCTTGGGTTTCTTGTTGGTATTTGCCAGTTTCCGTGTATGGGTGGTCCTTATCTCATGGTAATTGGACTCCTTCGTGATAGCGTTACCTATTATGATGGTTTTGGTTATTTAGTGCTTTACAATGTAATTCTTATATTGCCACTTTTGGCTGTGCTTTGGATTGCAGCTGATAAAGCTATTGTAGATAGGGTACAGGAATGGAAACGGATAAATATGAATGGGGTTAGATTGTGGGCAGGAGTTGCAATGATAGTTATTGGTATCTTGATATTCTTTATTTAATTTTTTATTAAATTTGTTGGAAATTAGATTGTCACTGACATAAGAATTTCAAGAGTTTTGTTGGTATAAGGTATAGACAATCGAAATATTATTAATAAATTCAAATTATGAAAAATGGAAATCAAACATTCGAAAAAGGGTTGGTATATAAAGTTGCCACAAGAAAAGACTATCTTTTTTCTGCAAGCATTTTAATTTCTTCTATTATTCTTGCGGGTGTGTGGCTATATACAAATGGATTTAGTGCAAAGACGAGTCTAACAACAAATAAGAGCGCTGCAGTAGTGGTATCTGAACTAGAAGAAGAGGTTTTGCCTTCGCAGGGGGTTATCCTTCCAGTGACGTGGGGGAGTCTTGGAAAAAAATTGGTTGGTGCTGGCGTGATAGATATAGATAAGTTTAAAGCAATTTATGAGCAGAGAGGGGCGTTTACCGAGGAATATAAAAATTTACTTATCGGAGATGATAATGGTGATTTAAAAATTACTAGTAGCAATTCTGGTTATTTGCTTAATTTGTTGTGGGCGCTAGGTCTTGGAAATAAGAACACAATTCTTGAAACAGGAGAAATGGTGGATTCTAGATTTGGAGGAGCGCAAAATTTTGCGTCTACGGGTGGTTGGACGGTGGCTAAAGGTGATGTAATGAATCATTATAGTCGTCATAATTTTTTTGATTTAACCACAGAGCAACAAGCATTAGTAGAGAAGGTATCAAGGGGTATTTATAGGCCATGTTGTGGTAACTCCACCCATTTTCCTGATTGCAATCATGGAATGGCAATGTTAGGACTTCTTGAGCTTATGGCTTCACAGAATGTGAGTGAACAGAATATGTGGAAAACTGCACTTGAAGTAAATTCATATTGGTTTCCGAATAATTATATGACAATCGCAACTTATATGAAAAATAAAAATATTGATTGGAAGAATGTAGATCCACAAGAAATTCTTGGAGCTAATTATTCTAGTTCAAAAGGATATGCTGATATTGCATCTCGGGTTACCCAACGACCGCAACAAAATGGGGGAGGAAGTGGGTGTGGTATTGATGTTGGCGGTTCTTCGCAACAGCAACGCCAACAAGCAGGTTGTGGAATCTAGTGTGCGCGATTAATAAATTTAAAACATGAAACAAAAATTAAAAAAATGAAATTATTACAAACTATTAAACATTGTGTAAATCTAAAAGTTCTTATTGGTATTGGTATTATTGTCCTTTTTATATATTTATTTATTCCTAATGTTGCAAGTTTATCATGGCTCCTTTTTGTCTTGATATGTCCACTTTCAATGGTATTTATGTTAAAGGTAATGGATCATGATCATGGTGAACAAGAAAGAGTATTTATTTGTCCAGAATGTGGGACATTATATAAAGATCGAGAATCAGCTAAACAATGTTCGGTGCGATGCAAGGGAAATCATGGTCGTAATTCGGAAATTATTAAATATCAAAATAACTAAAATGAAAAATTATTACGATTTTATGAGGATAATTAAGTTAGATATTAAAGGAATGCACTGTAAATCATGCGAGTTATTACTTGAGGAAAAATTTTTAAATATTCCTCATGTTGAAAAGAGTGAGATAAATTATCGTAAGGGTGTTGCGGAAATTTATTATACCGATCAAAAACCGAAATTGAGGGATTTGGAAGATGCGGTGAGAGAGGCTGGATATGCAATTGGTAAGACTGAAAAACGAACATTTTTCAGTCACAACAAGAAAGATTACAAAGAATTGTTTTGGGGAATTGTTGTAGTATTTGTGGTGTATCAATTATTGAAATTGTTCGGCATTACTGATCTTGTTAATCTTAATTTTGCAAAAACCAATTCTGGTTTTGGGGTGGCGTTATTAGTTGGGCTTGTTGCTGGATTTTCTTCTTGTATGGCACTTATTGGAGGTTTAGTGTTGGGAATTTCTGCAAAATATGCCGAAAAACACCCAGAGGCTACATCAGCACAAAAATTCAGACCTCATATTTATTTTAATTTGGGGCGAATTGGGGGGTATGCATTATTGGGTGGGTTGTTGGGATCAATTGGGTCTGTGTTTAAAATATCAACATCAGTGACAAGTTTCTTAACGTTATTTGCTGGCGTAGTTATGTTGTTTGTGGGACTCCAGCTTATAGAAATTTTTCCTCGACTCAGCTCGTGGAAATTTGTTATGCCAAAAAGTGTATCGAAAGTTTTTGGTTCAAAGAAGCACAACGCAGAATATAACCACAAGAATTCAATGGTGGTTGGAGCGCTTACATTTTTTCTTCCGTGTGGCTTTACTCAAGCAATGCAGGTATATGCAGTTTCTTCGGGTAGTTTTGTGAGTGGTTCAATAATAATGGGATTATTCGCGCTTGGTACGGCTCCAGGACTACTTTCAATTGGTGGGTTGACGTCTACATTAAAGGGATCAACAGCAAAGAAATTCTTTAAGGTGGCTGGAATTGTTGTTGTTTTATTTGCGCTTTTTAACCTCTCAAATAGCCTAACGCTCGCAGGAATAAATATTGGTGGTAAAACATTGTCGATTAAGGATGAAAATGTTGAGCTAGTGGACGGACAGCAAGTAGTGCGAATGAAACAAAAAAATAATGGATATTTTCCAAATTCTTTCACTGTTAGACAGGGAATCCCTGTTCGATGGGTTATAGAATCAGATGGTCCCTATTCCTGTGCGGCAAGTATCCTCATGCGAAAATTTGGTATTAGTAAAAATCTTGCACAGGGAGAAAACGTGATTGAATTTACTCCAACAGAATCTGGTGCTATTCCGTTCTCTTGTGGAATGGGAATGTATACTGGTGTATTTAATGTTATAGGAAAAGACGAAAATATATCTCAGGCGACTCCAGTAAACAGTATTCAAAGTCCTAGTAGGTCTGGAGGTGGTTGTAGTATGGGTCGTAAATTTATTCCATCGTCTGAGACAAATGATGTGGCTGTTCAGAGCGACGAG
This sequence comes from Parcubacteria group bacterium LiPW_41, assembly GCA_007375535.1. Taxonomy (GTDB): domain Bacteria; phylum Patescibacteriota; class Minisyncoccia; order UBA6257; family GWB1-50-10; genus LiPW-41. Next base: position 4,028 of record VMEM01000002.1, read on the forward strand.
GGAACACAACAGATAAAAAGTATTTTTACTGTTAGAAATGACATTCAACCAAATACATTTGAGGTGAACGTTGGTGTTCCAGTGGAATATACAATTGATGTACAAGAAAATGGCTCGGGTTGTATGTCTACAATCAAGGTGCGTGGATTATACGAAAACCCGATATTATTGGAAGCAGGGAATAAAATTGTGATGAAATTCACTCCACAAGAAAAAGGACAGTATCCAATCACCTGTGCTATGGGAGTGGTTCGAGGATTAATTAATGTGAAATAAATATATGAATATAATAAATTTTAAAATTGAAGGATTAACATGTGAGGCTTGTGTAAAACTTGTTTCTAGTCGTATAAAAAGAATTCCAGGAATTCAAGATGTCAAAATAGATTTGAGCACTGGAAACGCAAGTGTGACTAATATTGCTGACTTTGATCTCAATATTATTAAACAAAGTCTAGTTGGTACTAATTATAAAATAGTTGATTAAAGTATATGAAAAAAAATATAACTCTTAAAATCACTGGGATGCACTGTGTGTCGTGCGAAAAAATAACCGTAGAGGAGCTTAGTGAATTGTCTGGTGTTTCGGATATCCATATTGATGTTGGCACTGGCAATGCAACACTAATTCTTGATGATCAACAAAATGGCGAAGGAGATGTAATTAGCGCGGTGAAAAAGGCTGGCTATGATGCGGTTATTGCTGGATCGATGCCTATAAATGGAGGTAATGAAGAGGTTATTTCTGTTCGCTCTCGTCTGGTTGGTGATGGTCAACCATTTAAAATCAAACTCGGATCTCAGATTGAAGCAGATGGAAAGGTTTATGAGGATCAGACTGGTAAATACTCTTTTGAGGGTAAGATAAAAAATAACAAATCGGCAGAATTTATTATTCCCGAAAATAAACCGGAAATGCAGAAAATAGTAGAAAAACTTGGTAACACGGCTACTTTGGCTGGTTTATTTGAGTCTGTTTGGGGAAATAAAAAAGATGTGGCGGTTGAAAGAATTGAAAGCGTAAATAAAGTAGTTCAACCTAATGCTGTGAATAGTAGTGAGATTAGTCAAAATAAACGTTTAAATTTATCGTTGTTTGGAATGCATTGTTCATCATGTGCAAATATTATTGAGCGCTCACTTAAAAAAGTACCCGGCGTGAAACAAGTTAATGTAAATTTCGCAGCAGAAAAGGCATCGGTTGTTTTTGATGAATCACTCTCTGATTCTGGAGCGCTTATAAAAGCAATTAAAAAAGCTGGTTATAAAGCGGAATTGATAGATGCAAAAGATACAGATTATGAACGGCGAAAACGAGAGAAAGAAATAAAGTCATATTCAAAAAAGTTCTGGTTTAGTTTTATTTTAAGTTTGCCGATGCTTTATTTTATGCTTCTTGATTTCTTTGTTATCCCTGGAAAGGATGTGGTTTTGCCGTATATTGGTATTATTTCCCTTATTTTTACCGCACCAATTCAATTCTTTGTCGGCGCCGGATTTTACAAGGGGATGTGGTCTTCGCTTAAGATGAAGACATTCAATATGGATAGTTTGATTGCAATTGGTACGTCAACTGCTTTTATATATAGTTTGGTGAATTTCGTGATTTATTTTATTAAGACTGGATCTCTTATTGGGATCGCTGGCAAAATTCCAGAACTATATTTCGAAACAGCTGCGTTTCTTATCACGTTTGTTATTTTAGGTAAATGGTTAGAGATTCGGACTAAGGGAAAGACGGGCGATGCAATTAAAAAACTTATGGGGTTACAAGCGAAGACCGCTCGTGTAATTCGTAATGGAGTAACGCAAGATATACAAATAGAAGATGTTGTTCATGGTGATATTATTTTAGTTCGTCCTGGTGAAAAAATTCCTGTTGATGGACAAATCACTAAAGGATCTTCTGCAATTGATGAGTCTATGATAACAGGAGAAAGTATTCCTGTTGAAAAAAAGAATGGCGATTCGGTTATTGGAAGTACAGTAAATAAAACAGGAAGCTTTGAATTTATTGCGACGCGTATTGGTTCAGAAACCGCACTTGCTCAGATTATTAGATTGATTGAAGACGCTCAGGGTTCTAAGGCGCCGATCCAAGGTTTTGCTGACCGAATTTCCGCTATTTTTGTGCCTATTGTAATTGGTTTAGCAATAACGACGTTTCTTGTTTGGTATTTCTTATTGGGCGCAACGCTCTCGTTCGCTTTGATGGCATTTACCGCTGTTATTGTTATTGCGTGTCCGTGCGCACTTGGTCTAGCCACACCAACATCATTGATGGTTGGTACTGGAAAGGGTGCTGAATATGGAATTCTTATTAAAGGTGGAGAACCATTGGAGGCAGCATGTAATATTAATACGATAATATTCGATAAGACGGGAACATTAACAAATGGGAAACCCGAAGTAACTGATATTGTTTCATTTGAAAATATTGAGGAAGATGAGGTATTAGAAATTTCTGCAAGTCTTGAAAAATTATCTGAACATCCACTTGCTGAAGCAATCTACACCTACGCAAATGAAGAATCGATTAATCTTGCGGATGTTAAAGACTTTGGAGCGATTCCGGGACACGGAGTAAGGGGTATCATAGATGAAACTGAATATTACTTTGGTAATCGTCGTTTGATGACGGATGTTCTTGGTCATTCAATTACAAAAATTAATCGAAGACTTATAAAACTTGAAGAGCAGGGAAAGACGGCGATGATTCTTGCGACTAAGAAAGAAATTTTGGGTGCAATTGCGGTGGCTGATACGGTAAAACCAACCTCTAGAGAGGCAGTGGAAAAATTGAAAAAACTTAGCATTGAGGTTTGGATGATTACAGGTGATAACGAACGTACTGCAAAAGCGATTGCGTCACAGGTTGGTATTACAAATATATTAGCTGAAGTCCTACCTGAAGATAAGGCAAATGAGGTAAAAAAACTTCAAACAAACAACAAAAAAGTGGCGATGGTCGGCGACGGAATAAATGATGCGCCAGCATTAGCGCAAGCGAACCTTGGTATTGCTATGGGTTCTGGTACTGATGTTGCTATGGAAACAGGGGGGGTTGTTATTATGAAAAATGATTTAAATGATGTTGTTTCCGCACTCCAATTATCAAGAGAGACTATGAGTAAAATCAAGCAGAACATGTTTTTTGCACTTTTCTACAATGTAATCGGAATCCCTATTGCGGCTCGTGTTTTTATTGGGTTCGGTCTTGTCTTAAAACCAGAATTAGCCGGACTTGCTATGGCACTTAGTTCTATTTCTGTTGTTGGAAATTCTCTTCTCCTTAAATATTTCAAACCGAATAAACGTAATTTCCTTTCTATAATTGCACCTGTTGTTATGGTAATTGTATTTACGTTTGGATTTTTGCAATTTGCAAAACTTAGTTCAGGTATGGAGAGTCAGGGAACGATAAATATGGTATCAGTTCAAAATATTGCGACATTAAATAGTTTTATAACTAATGGACAAACAAAAATTAATTTTTCTGATGCAAATCCAAAGCTTTTTCTTGGTGCAAATAGTATGCCTGGAATGCTGAAGGCTAAAGAAGGTACGCTTCTATTAAATAACAATGAAATAATCATTGGTTACAAAGAGGCTGAGATGATGAAAAAGGAAAATCTCATTAAAGGTTCTGGTGATACCTTGATTAATTTTTTCGGTTTATCAAGTGTCAAAGTGGTTGGTATTTTGGAGCCAACAGGTACTATTGTGGATAGTTATCATTTCGTAAATAATGCCACACTAAGCGGGTTAACCTCTGTCGCAGAAGTTCGTTTTGTTACCGAAAAAGAAATTATCAAAAGTTTTTATTTCGATAATGGTGTAAATATTCCAGAAAAATTCAAAACGAATATTCAAGGATTTGATCCTGTAATTTTGGGAACAAAACAATATTTACCGGTTTATATTGGTAGTGGTGAGGCAAAAATGATGATTGATAAGAAATTAATATCCAAAGTTGGTGATGTTATCAATAATTTTTTTGGTAATAACGTTATTGTGGTCGGTATTCTTCCAGAAACAAAAACCATACTTGATGATATGCATTTTGTCGGTCAAGGTTTTTGGTTAAAAAATAATTATTAAATTAACATGAATAAAAAAATTATTTTAATTTTAGTTGTTGCGTTGTTCGTTGTATTAGTCATATTCCTTGCTTTTAATGGCGGGGTAGTTCCTAAGGTTTTGGTTAGTGATCAATTAATACAAAATAATCAAATAGTAATTGCTCAAGTAGATGCCGTTGCTCCGAGTTGGTTGGTAATCCAGACTGAAACCAACGGCGTTCCTGGGCCTGTTATTGGTTATACAAAAATTAAAAAAGGTACGAATAAAAATGTTAGTGTGAAAATTGATACAGAAAAAAGCACACCAAAGCTGTTTGCTATGATTCATGAGGACGTTGGAGAAAAGGATAAATTTGATTTCCCGAACAACGATATGCCCCTTTATTACAAAGGGGAAATGATAAGTAAGCTATTTGTAAATAGATAGGTGTAGTGTGATAAAAAACGGGTGTGTAAATTCATCCGTTTTTTATTACGCACAGACTTCTTACATATAAAGTATAATTATTTACATAGTGATTTAGAGATTAAAAATGTATGAAAAGACAAACTAGTAGACATTATGAAAAAAGTGTTTTTATTCTAGCATCACCACAGGATGTTTTTGATTATGTAGACGATCAACATCATTTTTCCTCTCATATGACGCAACCATCTTGGATGCTGGGTGGAGGATATATGAATGTGGAGATTGACGGAGGTTGTGGACGAGTGGTTAATTCACATATTCGTTTAAACGGTAAGGCTTTTGGCATCAACTTGTTTGTTGATGAAGTTGTTATACAACATGATTCACCGTATCGAAAGACGTGGCACACGGTTGGCGATTTGAAATTGTTAGTTATTGGGCAGTACCAAATGGGATTTGTAATTATTAAGGACCACAATGGTTCAAAGTTAAAGGTATTTATTGATTATGAATTTCCCGTGTTTTTTGCTGCGCGCTTACTAGGTTACATGTTTGGAAATATATATGCTCGGTGGTGCGTAGACCAGATAATTTGTACCACAGCAAAATATTTTATTGAAGACAAATCCATTAATAATTTATAAGAATATGAAACACAATCACACAACGCAACAAGAAATAATTTACACATGTCCAATGCATTCTGAGGTCAAATCAAAAATACCAGGGAAGTGTCCTGTTTGTGGAATGGACCTCATTCTTATGGACAACACGATTACACCAAAAAGTAGCGATATCCATGCAGGACATGATATGTCAAAGATGAGTCATATGGATCATGAAGCCGCGATGACAAATCCGCAAATAGCAAAAGAGATGGAACAGGATATGCGTAATAGGTTTTTTATTTCCTTTTTGCTTTCTATTCCGATTTTTTTGTATTCCCCAGTAGGAATAAACTTTTTTAATTTAAGTCTTCCAATGCCAATTTCGGTAAATTGGTTACTCTTTTTGCTTACAACTCCAATTGTTTTTTGGGCGGGTTCAATTTTTATTACTGGAACTTATTATTCTTTGATGGCTAAAAAATTGAATATGTCTGTGCTTATTGCAACGGGTGTGTTGGCTGCATATCTTTTCAGTGTATTACTTACACTTCTTGGTGGAGGTGAGACATTTTATGAAGCGGCTGCACTTTTGGTGACGTTTGTATTATTTGGTCATTGGATGGAAATGAAATCTCGACGTGGTACTTCAGAATCACTTCGCGCGCTCTTTAATCTTGTTCCACCAAAAGCAAATGTAGTGCGAGGTGGTGCAGAAGTATCAATTCTTACAGCACAGATTGTGCGTGGTGATACTGTAGTTCTTCGTCCAGGCGACAAGATTCCTGTGGATGGGGAAGTTTTAAGTGGTGAGAGTGCAATTGATGAATCATTGGTTACTGGTGAGTCATTACCAGTAACCAAAATAGTTGGGAGTAAGGTTGTTGGTGGTTCTGTGAATCAGACGGGGACGCTTACCTTCAAAGCATTACAGGTTGGTTCAGAAACCGTTCTTGCTCAAATTATAAAACTCGTTGAAACTGCTCAGAATTCAAAAGCCCCTGGACAACGTTTGGCTGATAAAGCAGCATCATGGCTTGTTATTCTCGCGGTTGGTTCTGGAATCATCACATTTTTTGGTTGGTATTTTGGCACAAACATAGGAATGCTTTCAGCGCTTACTTTTGCAATTTCTGCTGTTGTAATCGCATGTCCAGATGCATTAGGTCTAGCCACGCCTACAGCGGTTGCGGTAGGTACGGGAATTGGTGCGAAGCATAATATCCTTATAAAGGATGCGATTACGCTTGAAAATACATCGAAAATTACCGCGATTGTTCTAGATAAAACTGGGACACTTACTGAGGGAAAACCAAAAGTTACTGATGTGGTTGGTTTTAATGGGTTTAGTGAGGTTGAGGTTTTAAAATATGAAGCAAGTTTAGAAAATAATTCCAACCACCCAGTTGCAAAATCAATTATTGATGAAACAAAAAAACGGAATATAAAAATTGATTTAGTTGTTAAATTTGAATCTGTTTCTGGATTTGGTTTGCGGGGTATTATAGATAAAAAAAATATTATTGTGGGTAGAGAACAGTTATTAGTAAATAATACAATTGATACTTCTGTTGGACGCATCATAAGTGAAAAACTTATTAGCGAGGGAAAGACATTAAGTTTTCTTTCTATTGATGGGAAATTAGCGGGCATTATCGCGGTTGCAGATACAATTAAGCCAAGTGCAAGAAAAACAGTTGCTGACCTTAAAAAACTTGGGATAGAAGTAATAATGATTACAGGAGACAATAAAAAAGTTGCAGATGCTGTTGGTTTAACACTTGGTGTCGACCGTATATTTTCAGAAGTAGTACCAAGTGAGAAAGCAAACCACATTAAAACTCTTCAAGGTGAAGGAAGGTTTGTAGCAATGGTGGGGGATGGCATTAATGATGCGCCAGCACTTGCTCAGTCTGATATTGGAATTGCAATTGGTGCAGGAACTGATGTGGCAATTGAAACCGGCAATATTGTTCTTATGAGGTCTGATCCACATGATATTGTGAATGCAATTGTATTAAGTAGGGCAACGGTTAAAAAAATGAAACAAAATCTTTTTTGGGCTGCTATCTATAATGTGCTTGCAATTCCTGTTGCAGCTGGTGTGTTCTATCCATCTTTTGGGATTTTATTAAGACCAGAAATTTCAGCACTTTTAATGTCTGCATCATCTATTATTGTTGCTACAAATGCAGTGCTCTTAAGGCGGGTTGAAAAAGATTTTAAAAATTAGAAAACACCCCTTAGGGGGTGTTTTTAAAATATTGACCACCGACTATACAGGTGGTGTAGGTGTCTCTATACACGAGTGGGGCGTCATGGCGACCGCATTTTGGACATCTTATTCGCATAAGTACGCAGTTGTCGTTTACAAATTGTTCCCACTCAATGGGAGCTTTTTCATTTGTTTTATTACATTCTCGGCATACGTATGACTTATAATATTTCTCTGGGGTCATAGATGTTGCCCTCTTTTTTACGGCTGTTTTCATAATTTCCCCACTAGATTTTAAAAGATAACCTTAATATATCTTTATAATAAAAAATGTGCAAACATATTTATAAGAGATGAACAAAGAAGATTTTGAAAAAGAACTAAAAAAATTAAACAAAAAACAAAAGGAAGCAGTTGATGCTATTGATGGGCCAGTAATGGTAGTCGCGGGACCTGGGACTGGAAAAACGCAAGTGCTTGCGCTTCGTATTGTGAATATTTTACGCACGCGTGATGTTTCTCCTAATAATATTCTTTGCCTCACATTTACTGACGCTGGCGCTATGAATATGCGTGAACGATTGCAGCAATTTATTGGAAAAGATGCGTATCGTATCGGTGTTTATACATTCCATGCGTTTTGTAATTCCATTATTTCTCGATATCCTGAGAGTTTTTTTAGCGCCGCCTCATTCTCTCAAGTGAGCGATCTTGATAGGGCAGAAATCGTTTCTTTGCTTTTTGATCGTTTACCACATGGACACCCACTTGCGGGGAAACATCCAGAATTAGGATATGTGTATCGAAGCAATGTAATGGATCGTATAAAGCATATAAAAAGCGGTGGCTATCGACCAGATGAATATTGTGCGCTTGTCGACGCATGTATTGAAGAGCACAATTCAGTAAACGATGTTATGGGTGGATGGCCTGCGAGGGTTTCGATAAAACAAATTAATTTTATTTCTGCGATAAAAGAACAACTTACTAAGCTCAAAGGAGCTTATGGTTCGTATCTCTCAAAAACATTACAACTCGCAATAGACAGGACAGAACTTGAGGGTAATACAGAAGCAATTAGTGAGTGGAAGAAAAAATATTTTGAACAATCGGGAGGGGGGTGGGCATTAAAAGATTCAGTAAGAGCTGAGAGGATGCGCGCTGTCGCGGAATTTTATCGTGACTATGAACGTGAGATGTATATGCGCGGATTCTATGATTACGATGACATGATCATCGAGGTGGCGCATGCACTTGTGGGTGATGCGGTAATTCGAGGCGAGCTTGAAGAACAATACCAATATATTTTAATTGATGAATTTCAAGATACCAATGAGGCACAAATAAATTTAGTGCGCGCGATTACTGGAAATCCAGCGCATGAGGGAAAACCTAATGTGATGGTGGTTGGTGATGATGATCAGGCAATTTTTAAGTTTCAAGGGGCAGAAATCTCAAATATTACTGATTTTCGTAATACTATGTATCATGATGTGCAGACCATTATACTTGATATAAATTATCGTTCACATCAGGAAATAATTGACCTTGCGCGCAGTGTAATAGTGCAAGGAAAAAACCGCCTTGAAAATAGATTCAAAGATATTGTTAAGGAATTGAAACAGGGTAACGAAAAAATTACACATGGAACGATAGAAGTAAAACAGTATAAGTCTGATGTTGCAGAGTATAATGCGGTTGCTAAAAAGATACGTGAACTTATTGACTCTGGTGAGGATCCAGAAGAAATTGCGATAATTTCGTACAGACATCGAATATTACAAGATCTAATTCCATATCTTGATCGTGTGGGTGTACCAACATTGTATCAACGTAGTGCGGATGTTTTTGATGAGCTACATATACGTGAACTTATCACTGTTTGTAATTTTATTGCGTCAGTAAATTCAGCAAGTGAAAGGCGGGATGATTTGTTGCCAACTATTTTTTCATTTCCATATTTCAATATTCCGCGCGCTATCTTATTTGATATTGCCGTAAATGCAAAAGATTTACACAGATCATGGGCTGATATTACACGTACATGTGAGGATGAGCGTGTAAAAAAGGTAGTGGCTCTTCTTGGTGATCTTGGAGTTCGCGCACATGTGATGCCGTTGGAAGAATTATTACAAGAATATATGAATCGTTCCGGATTTCGTGATTATTATTTTAGTGCTGAGGTGCGTAAAACTCATCCGATACAGTATGTGACGTTTCTAGCTTCTTTGAATAAATTTGTTGATGCATTACGTGAGTGGCGCGAAGGGAAACCGATATTTGCTGTTGATGTGAATGAATTCGTATTGCTCTATCGTAGTGAGGGCATTTCGCTTTCGTGTGAATCTGAGGTCATTAAGGCGGCAAAGGCAGTACCATTACTAACAGCACATAAGGCGAAGGGGTTAGAGTTTGGAACTGTATTTGTTGTTGGGGCAAATCATGAGACTTGGTTCGGAAGAGGAAAAACAAATAGTGCAACAATTCCGGCACCACTCATTCCTTTAATTGTTCCCGCAGGAAATGACGAAGATGATTTGATTCGCCTTTTTTATGTTGCAACTACTAGAGCAAAACACACACTCTATATATCGTGCAGCGATCAGGTTATCTCCCTTATTGATAACAAGCAGCTAAAAAATATATCACTTGATGAACCAAGTGGGAGCGAAATAGAGGAATTAGGGATTGCGCTATCCCTTGTCGCCACTCCATATAAAGAAGATGAACATGTGGTACTTTCGCGTGCTGTGCGGCGATTTATTCTTCCTGTTACCAGTCTAAATAATTTTGTTGATATCACTCATGGCGGACCGTTGTATTTTATAGAACAAAATCTTTTACGTTTTCCTCAACCAATGAGTGTACCGTTAGTTTATGGTTCGGCAATTGATTTGGCGTTTACTGAATTAGTGCGTTATAAACGAAAAAATGGTGTTGACCCAGAACTTGATCATATTTTAGGAGTATTTCGACGACGTCTTGCTCGTGGACGATTAAGCGATCTCGAAATGAAGCGACACCTTATGCGTGGTGAGGATGTGCTTGCAAGATATTATAAGTTACGCAATGAATTTTCCGATTGTGAGTCTCAAGTGGATTTTAGCGATGATGGAATTCTTGTTGGTGATGCACGAATAACTGGGAAGATTGACTTGGTCGAAGTAAAGGATGGTGCGTTCCATGTGATTGATTTTAAAACTGGAAAAGCAAGTGATTCGTGGAAGGGGAATGATCTAGAGGCGGTGAAATTATATAACTACAAAAAGCAGCTCATTTTTTATAAAATTTTACTTGATAGATCAGCTCGTTGGAAATTGCCCGTTGGTGTACTTGCGTTGGAATTTGTTGATGCAATAAAAACAGAAGAAGAGAGAACATTTCTTGTTTATAATCCAGTAAAAGAGGAAGAAGAACGTCTTTTGCGGTTGATAGATGCTGTCTATAAAAAAATCACTTCACTGGATTTTCCTGATATATCAAAATATGAGAAAAATATAAAGGGTATAATTGCATTTGAGGACGACTTAATTTATGGAAGGATATAGGTGGTTTGTGATACCATATAGTTGATGTCAAAACGTTTGTATCGTAGTACGAAAAATAAAGTAGTCGCTGGTATTTTTGGAGGAATTGGAGATTATTTTGATGTAGATCCAGTTATATTGCGGCTTGGGTATGTATTATTAACAGCAATCAGTGGATTTTTGCCGTGTATTGTTGCGTACATTATCGCGATGTTTGTTGTTCCAAAGAAACCACACGCACCAGAAGGAGAAGTATAAATAATGACAAAGAAAAAAATAGAAACAAAACAAGAAGAGCAACAAAGACTTCGTGATGATGCATGGGAAGGTTTTTCTGAGAGAGTCACCGCGTGGGTTGGATCTACTGCGTCACTTATTGTGCATACAGTTCTTTTCTTTTTAGCGTTTCTTCTTATTCTTGTTGGTGTTGGCGCGGACAGAGTTCTCTTAGTTTTAACCACTATTGTTTCGTTAGAGGCAATTTATCTTTCGATATTCATTCAAATGACTGTGAATCGTCATGCAGATAGTTTGGAGGAGGTTGAAGAAGACATAGAAGAAATTCAAGAAGATGTTGAAGAACTTTCAGAAGATGTTGAAGAGATATCAGAGGACGTGGAGGAAATTTCTGAAGACATAGAAGAAATTCAAGAAGATGTTGAAGAAATTCACGAAAAGAAAGGAGAGGGGAAGATTGTCACTATAGAAGATATTGAGGTGGTGCTCCAACGTGCGCTTCAAGATATTGAAAAACTAAAAAAACAATAATTTAAAATATTAATTTATGAATATTATTAGTCCAAAAACAATGTGGTCACTTATTATTCTTATCGGTGTTTCCTCATTTTTTATTTTCGATCACGAGTATCTTTATATACCCGATGTATTTTCAAAGTTTGTTTTTATCATCTGTGTTCTTTCTTGGTTAACTTTGATTTGTTCTGCATTCTTTGTACATCGTGAGGCGTACAAAAATTCATATGCGACTTCACGAGTTGTAAATGAAGGAATTTATAGGAAGATGAAGCATCCAATGTACGTAGCTGATATTTTGCTATTTATTGGAATCGCATTTTTGTTTCCAATGATGTGGATACTCGTTACTTCTGTGTGTGCAATATTTATTTTTATTTGGTTTATGAATATTGAGAATCAAGTTCTTGAAGAACGATTCGGATCTTCATTAAGTTTGGGTAATGAGATAGTTTCTGAGGAGAAGAAAACAATAAAAACAAAAAAAATAGTAAAAAAGAAAGCAACCGAAAGAAAGCAAAGAATATCAAAACCACAAACAAAGAAGAAAGAGAGTATTGAGGTATAAGTGGTATGAATCTATTTCACTCTTTTATTTTGGGCATTGTTGAGGGTGTTACTGAGTTTCTTCCTATATCATCGACGGGGCACATGATTCTTGTGTCTTCGTTGCTCAATATTCCTCAAACCGACTTCATTAAAACGTTTGAAATATCAATACAGCTTGGAGCAATACTTGCCGTGGTTGTCTTGTTTTTCAAACGATTTTTTACTGATTGGGGGACGATAAAAAAGATTGTGGTTGCATTTATTCCTACCTCAATAATAGGATTTATTTTGTATAAATTTATAAAACAGTATCTTATTGGAAATATTTTTGTAGTTTTGTGGGCATTAGGAATTGTTGGTATTGTGTTCATTGTTATTGAATACCTTCAATCTAAGAAGAGTAAAACTGGACTTAGTGAAATATCATACAAACAGGCGTTTCTCATTGGTATTGCACAATCACTTGCGGTGATCCCAGGAGTTTCCCGTTCGGGAGCGACAATTATGGGTGGGCTACTTCTTGGAATCGGAAGAAAAGAGATTGTTGAATTCTCGTTTCTCTTAGCAGTTCCTACCATGGTCGCAGCAACGGGATATGATTTATTAAAAAGTGGAAGCATATTGAGTGTCGATATGTTTTTGCCTCTTGGTATTGGATTTGTAACCTCATTTATTGTTGCTCTTTTCGTAGTGCGGTGGTTTATTAAATTTGTGCAAACAAATACATTTACTGGGTTTGGGATTTATAGAATTTTGATTGCGATGCTCTTTTTGTTGTTTTTTGTTTAATTTTGACATAAAGGCAGAAATTTAGTATTCTAAACCTACCTCGGGAAGAGGTATTTTTTATGCAAATCAGAGAAGATATTCGAAATATTGCGATTATTGCACACGTTGACCATGGGAAGACGACACTTGTTGACGCGCTTTTAAAACAATCAGAAAGTTTCAAGCTTAAAACTGATGATGTGAAGGAGCTTATTATGGATTCTAACGAACTCGAACGAGAACGTGGAATTACGATTTTTTCAAAAAACGCATCAATTCACTATGAGGGGATAAAAATAAATATTGTTGATACCCCAGGACACGCTGACTTCGGAGGAGAAGTTGAGCGTATTATGCGTATGGTGGATGGGGTATTGTTACTTGTTGATGCAAAAGAAGGACCAATGCCACAAACAAAATTTGTGCTTCGAAAAGCAATTCAGGCAGGGCACAAGGTTATTGTGGTTATAAACAAGATTGATAAGGAGGGAGCTCGTCCGATGTGGGCACTTGATCAGACGTTTGATTTATTTATTGAGCTTGGTGCATCAGATACTCAGGCTAATTTTCCAGTTATATATGCTGCTGGATCTCAAGGGAAGGCGGGACTTTCTGCAGACCTTTCTGAGATGACGAGTGTGGAGCCATTATTTCACGCGATTGTTAAATATATTCCAGGTCCATCAGTTCATGATGAGACTCCACTTCAGATGCTCACTGTTAATTTGATTTATGATAATTACAAAGGGAAGATTGCGGTAGGAAGGTTATATGCAGGAACACTAAAGAAGGGTGCGCGAGTGTTGCATATTGATCGCAATGGAAACCAGAAGCAGACAACACTCAGTTCGGTGATGTTGTTTGAAGGATTGAAGCGAGTTGATGTTGACGAGGCGACAGTGGGAGAAATTGTTGGAATTTCTGGTATTGATGATGTTTCAATCGGAGAGACGATTACTGATATTGAAAAACCACTTGCACTTCCAAGAATTCAGATTGATGAGCCAACTATAAAAATGATGTTTGGTGTAAACACCTCTCCATTTATGGGGCGAGAAGGGGAATATACAACATCACGTAATTTACGCGAACGATTAATGCGTGAACTTGAAACTGATGTTGCGCTTTCTGTGAACCAAACAGATTCTCCTGATAAGTTCGAGGTTGCTGGACGTGGAGAGCTTCACCTTGCAATTCTTATTGAGAAGATGCGAAGAGAAAAATATGAACTTGAGGTATCAAAACCACAGGTAATTTTTAAAGAACACGAAGGAAAAAAAGAAGAACCAATTGAGCTTGTTTCATTTGAGGTGCCGGAACAATTTTCTGGAACGGTTATTGAGATGATGGGAAGACGATTGGGAATAATGAAAGATATGAGGGTTGATAGGGGCATTGCACATCTTGATTTTTCAATTCCTACACGTGGACTTATTGGAATAAGAAATGAGTTTCTCACTGCAACGAAAGGGCAGGGAATTATGAATTCATTGTTTTTAGGATATGAAACATACAAAGGAGATCTTCCGCAAGATATGCATGGATCAATTGTTGTTTCTGAAACAGGAGAAACAAATAGTTATGGATTGATTATCGCACAAGGACGTGGGACGCTTTTTGTTGGTCCAGGAGTTCCAGTATATGCAGGAATGGTAGTGGGTCAAAATGCAAAAGCAGGGGATGTTATTGTAAACGTGGTGAAGACAAAAGAACTTACCAATTTCCGAACGAAAAACTTTGGAATACAAGAGACTCTAGATGTTCCAAAAGAGATGTCCCTTGAGGATGCACTTGATTATATTAGTGATGATGAACTAGTTGAAGTTACCCCACACAATGTTCGTATTCGCAAGATCTATTTATCAGAAAACGACAGGAAGAAAGTTGAGCGAGAATTGAAGAATAAAGAGAATCAACAGTAATTACTTTACTTCGTAGAACCTGCTTTAGTACAATAAAGAAACATGGAGACAACAGTCCCAAATCATATTGCAATTATCCCTGATGGAAATAGGCGTTGGGCAATTTCAAAAGGAAAAAAGGTATTTTTAGGACATAGAGAGGGGGCAAAAACTACAGAAAAAATTTTGAAGGCTTCTTTTGATTCTGGGGTTCGTTTTTTTACTATTTGGGGTGCATCTGAGGACAATCTTACAAAAAGAGAAGGAGCAGAAATAAAAGCGCTTTCTGAGGTATTTATAAAAACGCTTACAAAACTTTCGAAATCAAAAGAATTAAAAAAATATAATGTCAGGGTTTGTGTGCGTGGAAGATTTCGAGAACTTTTAAAGAGTGCTCAATTGAATGAAGTTGCGCGATTATTAGAGAATTCTACGAAACATAATACCGAAAGAGTTCTTACTGTCCTTCTTGGATATGATGGAAAGAATGAAATGATTGAAGTAATAAAGTCATTTCAAAAGGAAAAAAAAGAAGTAAATGAGAATACAATTCATAGTTCGCTCTTTACTGATAATATTCCTCCCGTTGATCTTGTGATTCGTACAGGTGGTGATCCTCATTGGTCTGCAGGTTTTATGATGTGGCTTACCGCAAACAGTGAATTTTTCTTTACTAACACACTTTGGCCAGCATTTAATGAAGTTGAATTAAAAAAAGCGTTTCGTGAATTTTCTAGGCGCAGGAGAATGATGGGGCGCTAGTATCGTGTTATACTGAATCTATAATGAGGATTCATACAAAAAGACTTTTTCTTTGGGTTTTCTTACTTGTTGTCATTGGATTTTTGGCATTTTTTGGTATTGAACTTCAAAACAGGGAACCAATAATTCGCACCTTTGATGATTGTGTAATTGCGGGAAAAAGGGTTGTTGAATCAATTCCACGACGTTGTGAGATTTCTGAAGGTCAATTTATTGTTGATATAAAAGGAGTTACTCGTGGAGATGTTGGAGAGGTAGGAACCTGTTCGACCTATGTATTTGAAAATTATACAGTGGACAATTTCCTAAAAGGAAGTGCCGTTATTGATTATGGAACCTATCCAGGAGAGAAAAAAGAAGAGCTTTCCAATGATGTGAAATCGGTTATTGCAAAGGAAGTAGCAAAGGGGCCAAATTTTTCTGGATATTATGTTGTTCCAAGTTGGGGTTGTGGGACTCTCTGTCAGGAAAGTGCAATAATTAATGGAAAAACAGGGAAAATTCTTATATTTGGTTTTGCGTCTCAGTATGGAATTGAAATAAAAAAAGATAGCAAATTATTTATTGTAAATCCGAAAAAAAATATTCCATCCGAAAATCAGGTAAGTAGTGAAGAGCGTTCAACTCTTACAAGGAGTTATTACGTTCTTGAGAATGATAGATTTAATTTATTATGTAGAGAGTTTGTATATAAAAAATAATTTTTTCATATGAATAATTCAATAACAAACAAGGGTCTAATTATAGGCTCAACAATACTAGGCGTCGCGATTGTAGCTGCTGTTTCTGTGTGGGCTTATTCTTTTTTTGCGGTAAAGTCACTTTCAAATGTTATATCAGTAACCGGATCTGCAGACAAGGCAATAGTTTCTGATATGGTGAAGTGGACGAGTAGTTTTTCGCGCAATGTTGGACTCAATGAGACGCGAGAAGGATACGCCATGATGAACAAGGATTTAAATTCACTTACTGAATATTTTAAAACCCAAGGAATTGGTGAAAAAGAGTTCACTGCGAAGCCAGTCATGATGAATCCAAGTTATGAATCAAGTGATAAATATGGAAGTAAAATGGTTGGATATACATTGCAGCAATTTGTTGAAATACAATCCGGGAATGTCTCTGGAATTACAAAGCTCGCGCAAGATGCCCCGGTGAAACTTTCAGAACTTGGAATACTTTTTTCGTCTCAGGGTCTTGAGTATTACTATAGTAAATTTGCAGACCTTAAGGTTGAAATGCTTGCTGAGGCAACAAAAAACGCAAAGGCTCGAGCTGAAAAAATTGCAGAATCGACTGGTTCAAAAATTGGCTTTCTCCAATCAGCAAATATGGGAGTTTTTCAGGTGACGCCCGTTAATTCTGTAGATGTCTCTGATTATGGGTATTTTGATACGTCGTCTATAGAAAAAAAGGTTACTTCGGTAGTAAGGGCTTCGTTTTCTCTAAAATAATACAAGATACGAACACCCACACCGTTTTCGGGTGTGGGTGTTTTTTCTCTTTCGCGATATAATAGATGTATGAGAATTGAAATTAATGCAGTGCGCCTTGAGCTTACTGAGGCATTAAAAGAATACGTAGAAAATAAAATCGGAGGGGTTGCGAGAATGGTTAAAAAATTTGAGGCTAATGGAGAACTTATTGCGTTTGTGGAAATATCAAAAACAACACGACACCACAAACAAGGAGATATATATTATGCAGAGATTACAATGAAACTTCCTCAAAAGACGATCAGACTCGAAAAGACACACGAAGATATGTATGGAGCAATTGATGAAATTAAAGACCTTTTTAAAGAAGAGATTTCAAAATTAAAGGAAATAAATATTAGCAAAACAAAAAACAAATAAATTTATATGATAAGTCATCACGAACCAAATACTCATAAGACAGATTTACACACACAAAGACAGAGAAAAACAAAAAAGAAAGTACTTTTTTTTGGAATTGGAATATTTGCGCTTATTCTTGGTGTTTCTCTCGGTTTTGTTTTTAAGCCCGCTACACAACCTCCACAAGAAACATTTGTTGTTGCAAAGGGCTCAATTGCACAAGAGGTCATTGTTACTGGAAGAGTAAAGGCATCAGAAGATGTAGATCTTGCGTTTGAGCGCGGAGGAAAAATAAGAAATGTAAATATAAAAATTGGAGATGTTGTAAGTCCTGGTCAAGCACTTGCATATTTAGACACAAGCGAACTTCAAGCACAACTTTTGGAAGCAGAAGCAAACGTTGAGGTTCAGAAAGCGCGTTTAAATGAATTAAAGAAAGGAAATCGTCCGGAGGAAATTCAAATAAAAGAAAGTGAATTTAAAAAGGCAAACCAAGATTTGAAAAATCTTTATGGAAGTATTATTGATGTAGTAAACGATTCATATATAAAAGCAGATGACGCTGTTAGGTCAAAAACTGATACGATCTTTACAAATGATGATTCAGAGAATCCGGAGCTTACATTTGCCACCAATGATGCTCAGGTACAAATTGATGCAACGACATTAAGAAGGGTTGTAGGAAACTCATTAGTTCAGTGGAAAAAAAGCATAGACGCAGTCAATTCTTCTGATGTTAGCGAACTTGATACCTTGTTGGTAAAAAGTGAAAAGTCTCTTTCTTTGGTTCGTGATTTTCTTTCTCGATCAATTGATGCGGTCAATGCTTCGATAAATATATCTCAGACTTCAATTGATTCATATAAAGCGAACTTAGGAACAGCTCGTTCGAGCGTAAATGTGGCAGCAGCAGCGGTCACGAATCAGGAACAGCTTATTTCCGCACAAAAAGTTGTTGTTGAGCGCATTAATAATGAGCTTACACTTGCATTGGCCGGGTCTACTCCAGAGTCTTTGGCTGCTCAAGAGGCACAGGTAAAGCAAGCGGAGGCAAGTATTGCTCTTATTAGGGCTCAGATTGCTAAAGCGACATTGATTTCTCCTATCAAGGGTGTTGTAACAAAACAAGATGCAAAAGCAGGAGAGATTGTTGCTCCAAACATTTCTCTTGTTTCTGTTATTTCAGATAAAAATTTAGAAATTGAGGCAAACATTCCTGAGGTTGATATTGGAAGCGTTATTGTGGGGAATATAGTTCATATAACACTTGATGCATTTCCAAATGAAGAATTTTTAGGAAAAGTTGTTTATATTGATCCAGCAGAAACAGTGAAAGATGGAGTTGTAAATTTTAAAGTCACCATTCTTTTTGATGAATCAAACGAAAGAGTGCGAAGTGGGTTTACTGCGAATTTGAATATAGAGACAAAGCGAAAAGAGAATGTGCTTGTTATACCGCAATTTGCTGTGGTAGAAAATGATTCTGGTGCATTTGTTAAAAAATGGGAGAATAAAAAAATTGTAGAGACTTCGGTTGTGCTTGGTGTAAGAGATAATGATGGAAATGTTGAGGTTGTTTCTGGGCTTTCTGAGGGTGACGTGATTGTAAACGTTGGAATAAAGAATGCAAAATAATCCCATAATTAAAGTTGAGAACCTCGAAAAACTATATTATGACGAAGGAGGTTCTACGCATGCTCTTCGTGGTGTATCTTTTGATATTCATCAAGGAGAATTTGTTGCTATTATGGGTCCTTCTGGATCTGGAAAATCTACATTGTTGCACATATTAAGTTTTCTGGATCGTCCAACAGGCGGATCATATGTGTTTAAAGGGAGAGACATGAACAATCTCTCTGATATTGATTTAGCACTCATTAGGAATAAAGAGATGGGGTTTATTTTTCAATCATTCAACTTACTTTCAAGACTTTCTGTGTTCGATAATGTCGCACTTCCTCTTATTTATGCCCACGACATAAGGGTTGAGAGGAGAAAAAAGCGTGTTGAGGATGCAATTGAGTCAGTTGGTATCTCAGAAAAAAGAGATATAGAGGCGGGAAAACTTTCAGGTGGTCAGAAGCAGAGAGTTGCGATTGCTCGTGCACTTGTGAACAACCCAAGTGTTATTTTTGCAGACGAGCCGACTGGTAACCTTGATTCAAAGTCTGGAGCTCAAGTAATGGATATTTTGCAGAGGTTACACAAGGAAGGAAATACAATTATTTTAGTAACTCACGAGACATATACTGCTGAGTTTGCTGATCGATTAATTCATATAAAAGATGGATTGGTTGATTTTGATAGGCCAACAGTAAAACAAAGACGAACAAAAGAGGAATTTTTCAAATAAAATATGAGATTATATGATTCAATAAAAACTGCCTCAAGTAATCTTACTCATTCAAAAATGAGGACATTCCTCACTATGCTTGGAATTGTTATAGGAATATCTTCCGTTATTTTACTTATGTCCATTGGAGCTTCTGCAGAGAAATTAATTATTGGACAGGTACAAGGAGTTGGATCTAATCTCGTTTTTGTTATTCCTGGAGCAACAAAAGGAACCCGATTCTCTGCGCCCGCATCTTCTCAAGGAATTATTATAAAAACGTTGATCAACTCTGATGTTGATCTTTTGAAGAGGGATCCAGCGATTATAAATGTTGCACCGGAAGTTCGTGGGCAAGCAAAGGTGGTTTTTGGGAATAATGATACAAGTGCCACATATATTGGAGTTACTGAGAATTTCTTTGAAACAAGAAATTTTGTTATTGAAAAAGGACAAGGATTTAGTGGTTCTGATGTTGATTCATTCAATAGAGTTGCGGTTCTTGGTCCTGAAATTGCTAAGATACTTTTTGGAGATTTTAATCCGATTGGAAGAAATTTTCGTCTTAATGATATTTCTTTTAGAGTTTCTGGAATTCTTGAGAAAAAAGGAGTTGGAGCATTTGGAATTGATCAAGACAATATTATTCTTGTGCCGATATCCGTTGCTCAAAAACAAATGTTAGGTATTGATTATTTTAATGCAATAACAGTTCAAGTGAATGATACGTATTCATCAGAATATACAAAATCACGGGTATTTTCGATAATGAGAAGTGCTCACAGAATTACTGATCCAAATAAAGATGATTTTACTGTTCGTACGCAAGAAGATATTCTTTCTCTCTTGGGAAGTATCACTTCAATTCTTACAATATTTTTGACATCAATTGCTTGTATATCCCTCGTTGTTGGGGGAATTGGTATTATGAACATAATGTTGGTTTCAGTTATAGAAAGGACGCGCGAGATAGGATTGCGAAAGGCGGTTGGGGCGACAAATGGAGACATTCTTCAACAATTTTTATGGGAGGCGGTAATTTTAACATTTTTTGGTGGTTTTATTGGTATTCTCTTTGGATCACTTTTTGTAGGGGGAGCCTATCTTCTTCTTGTTAAGGTTATTAAAACTGATTGGGTATTTGCGCTTCCTGCGGAAGCTATCATATTGGCAGTCGTTGTCTCCACTTGTACTGGTGTTTTATTTGGATTGTATCCAGCACGTCAAGCAGCAAAGAAAAACCCAATTGATGCATTGCGATATGAATAATTCTTTTTATGCTTACGGAGAAAAATAGAAGAGAAAAAGAGTTACAAAAAAGAGCAATAAAAATAATTAAAGCACTTACTTGTATGTATCCACATGCGAAGGTTTTTCTTAATTATTCAAATCCATTTGAACTTCTTGTGGCGGTAATGCTTTCAGCACAATGCACCGACAAAAAAGTTAATGAGGTTACTGAAAAATTATTTAAAAAATATAAAACGATTGACGATTACGTGAAGGCGGGGAGAGCAGAAAAAACGGTTCTAGTGTTTGAGAACGACATAAGACAAACTGGTTTTTTTCGAGTAAAAGCAAAGCATATTTTATTAGTTGCAAAAATTATTCAAGAAAAATATAAAGGAATGATTCCTGATAATATGGAAGAACTAACAGCTCTTCCTGGAGTTGGAAGAAAAACTGCAAATATTATTTTAGAGTCAGCGTTTGGTATTGTGGTTGGAATTCCGGTTGATACGCACGTGTTTAGACTTGCTCATAGATTCGGTCTTTCAAAACAAAAAACACCCGATGGCGTTGAGAAAGATTTGTGTAGAATAATACCAAAACGATATTGGGCTGGGCTTTCATATAAGCTCATTTCGTATGGACGAGAGTATTGTCCTGCGAGAGCGCACGATCATGCATTGTGTCCACTTTCTAAAATTGGGGTATAATTGATATATGAAAAAGCCACACGTTGTTGTCCTTGGAATGGGAGAAATAGGGACAGTTTTGTTTTCCTTGGTAAAAAAGCGTGGATATTCTATTGAGGCGTGGGATAAGGTTCCACAAAAGGTTCCTCATCAGAAATCATTATTTGAAATCATTCCAAAAGCTGACATATTGTTTTTGTGTATTCCGTCTTGGAATTTACCAAATGTTGTAAAGTCTATTGGTCCGTTTATCCACAAACAAACGATTATTGTGGGGCTCGCAAAGGGTTTGCAAGCAACAAAAGAGACTCCATATACGTTTCTATCGAATTCGTTTCCTCACAATGAAGTGGTGATGCTTGGTGGCGCAATGCTTGCCGAAGAGGTTGCACTTGGAATGCCTGGTATTGCAGTTTTTGCAGGGAAAAAAGAAAGTGCACGCGTTTTAGTTAAAGATTGTTTTAAAAATACTAATGTTGTCTCTTTTGAGTCAAAGGATCCAGAGGTGAATTCTTTTTTGAGTATTTTAAAAAATGTTTATGCTTTAGGTCTTGGAATAGGAGATGGAATTGGGTGGGGTGGAAATGGGAGAGCTCTTCTTGCTCTTGAGGCATTAAAGGAAATGGAATTATTGTGTTCACTAAAAGGAATTAAGAAAGATCTTGTGTATGGGCAGTCTGGTTTTGTTGATCTTATTGCTACAGGATTTAGTGTGTATTCAAAAAATGTTGAAGTAGGAAAACTTATTGTTTCAACAAAAAAGACGCTACCAAATAGTGAGGGTCTTGTATCACTTGAGCCACTTAAGAAAATTATTGGGAGTTCTTCTTCGTTTCCTCTATTTAATGCCATTTATCAAGCGGCACTAAGGAAAGAAAAAGCAGGCGTGATTTTTTCTCGTTATATTAAAAAAATTCAACAGAAGGGGTAAAAAATTATGAGGATTGTATCTCATCTTGATATGGATGCTTTTTTTTCGGCGATCGAAGAAAGGGATAATTTACGTTTTAGAAATCGTCCCATTGTTGTTGGTTCTGATCCACAAGGTGGACGTGGGAGAGGTGTTGTTTCTACCGCAAATTATAAGGCAAGAGAATATGGAATTCGTTCAGCTCTTCCTATATCTCTTGCATGGGAATATTCTCAGCGAGCAGTGGCGCAAGGCAGAGAGGCGGTATTATTTTTAGGCGTGGATATGGAAAAATATGAGCGAGTTTCTATAAACATTCGGAAGATTGTTGAATCTTTTGGATATGATTTTGAGCAGGCCTCGGTCGATGAATTTTACATTGATTGCTCTCGTTGCGAAACATATAAAAATGCAGAGCGTTTATTGGGGAGAATAAAAAGTGAAATTTTAAAAAAAGAATCACTTTCCTGTTCTATTGGAATTGGTCCGAACAAGCTTATTGCAAAAATTGCATCTGACATAAAAAAACCAAATGGGCTTACTATAGTTCATAGAGAAGAGGTAAATTCATTCCTTTTTTCAATGGCTGTTTCAAAAATTCCTGGTATTGGTCCAAAATCCGTTGAGGAGTTGTTAAAATTGGGAATAAAAACAGTTGGAGAATTACAAAACATCTCTTGTGAAGATTTAGAGAAGAGGTTTGGAAAGTCTGGGGTGCAAATGTATAAGAAGTCACATGGAGTGGATGATGAGGCGGTGATAGAGTCTCAAGAAGTAAAATCAATTGGATCACAGGAAACTTTTTCTAAAGACACACGAGATGCAAAAGAAATTATTTCAATGGTAGAGAAACTTGTTTTTTCGACATATGAGAGATTTATAGATTCATCTTTTGTTTCTTTTTCTCGTATCTCGGTTTCTGTTCGTTTTTCTGATTTTTCTACCATACAACGATCCAAAACTCTCTCAGGTCCAATGTCGAAAAGAGTTGATTTAGAATTTTTGGCACTTCAAATGTTTCTCTCCTTTCTTGATTCTAGAGAAAATAAAAAAAGAAAGGCAGTGCGCCTTATTGGAATTAGATTGGAAAAGCTCAACAGTCAGAGGAATTTATTTCTCTAAATTCTTCGATCTAGCGCGCTTTTTAGTGTTTCTTCGTCTGCGAATTCTATTTCTCCTCCAGTAGGAATACCGCGTCCGATACGCGTTATATTTTTTGTTAGTTGTTTAAATTCTTCATTTATTACCGACGCAACAAAATCTCCAAATGTTGTTGGATTAAGGGCAATTACTAATTCATCAATATTTCCTCCAAGTTCGGTTGAAATTCTTGTTTTTAATTTTGAGAGTCTGAGTTTGTGCTCTGTTTCCAAAATTCCGTGTTCAGGAAGAGATCCAAGAACGAGATAGTGACCATTCCAAGAGTGTGAGCGCTCAATTGAGAGAATGTCAGTTTCTTTCTCAACAATAGCAATTTTTTTTGTATTTCTCTTCTTGTCTCCACAGATATCACAGAGCGTCTCGGTATCCATTTTAAGAAAAAAACATCGCTCGCAACGGTTTACGTTATTTAGTAGTGTTAGTGCGGCGATTAACTCTTCTCGTTTTGATTTTTCTTGGTTTACGATATAAAAGGCGAGACGAGTTGCAAAACGAGGTCCCAATGAGGGAAGTTTAGAAAATACATCAATAAATCGTTGAATAGGTGAGAGCATTATTCGTGATATGAGTGTGTTTTGTCTAGGTTCTTAAAGCTTACCTTTTCTGGATCCCATCCCAGAGTTACTGAGCCAACTGGGCCATTACGGTGTTTTGCAATGATAACTTCAACGGTATTTTGGTCTTCGCTTGGTATGTCACTTCTTTCTCGTTCTTTTCTGTAAAGAAAGAGAACTACGTCAGCGTCTTGTTCCAAACTTCCTGATTCTCTGAGATCAGAGAGTCGGGGGATTTTAACATCTCTTTTGTCTACTTCTCGAGAGAGCTGTGAAAGCGCTAAAACTGGAACATTTAATTCGCGAGCGAGAGCTTTTATTGATCGTGAAATTTCAGTTACTTGTTGAACCATATTGTCGGTGTTGGTTCGCGATCGAATAAGCTGTAGGTAGTCAATAACAATAAGATCAAGACCGTGTTCAAGTTGAAGACGACGCGCTGCGGAACGCATTTCAAGCATTGTTGGAGATGGTGTATCTACTATGTGTATATTTATTTTTGAGAGTTCATCGAGGGCTTGTTGGACAAGTGCGAATTCTAAATCATCATTTAACCTTCCAGTACGAAGCCTCCATAGTGGGACTTGAGCTTGCCCAGCAATAATACGATCAACAATTTGATCGCGAGACATTTCGATTGAGAATATTCCTACTGAGTGTCCACCGAGAGCAACCTGACGTGCTACGTCGAGAGCGAATGATGTTTTACCAACTGATGGACGCGCACCAAGTATTATCATGTCTGATGGCTGGAATCCAGAGAGAAGTTTATCAAGGTCTATAAAATGTGTTGGAACACCACGGACAGCGCTTTGCCCGCCACGATGAAGTTTTTCAAGGCGTTCGAATGCGCCAGGAAGTTCGTCTTTTATGTGTATAAATTTTTGAGGGCGTGATTTTTGTGAAATTCCAAAAATTCGCTGCTCTACTCCATCAAGTAATGATTCGAAATCGGCACTATCAAATGCTTCTTCATTTATAACCGAAGAGGCGTCAATGATTTGGCGACGAATATGTTTTTCTTTTACTATTTGTGCGTAGTGAGCAATGTGAGCAGAAGAGGGGACGCGGGAGATAAGCTCGGTAAGATAATCCGTTCCTCCAATGTCCTTAAAAACTTTTTTGTTTTTTAATTTATTTGAAACAGTGAGAATATCAATTGGTTCGCTGTTTTCAAACAACTCAACGATTGCTTCATAAATTTTTTGGTGTCCAGGATGATAGAAATCACTTGAATCAAGTTGATCTGCAATTTTCAAAATAGCGTTTTTATCAATCATCAAAGATCCAAGTACTGAAACCTCCGCATCAAGATCTTGAGGTGGTATTTTTGCGATTGTTTGGCGTAGTGGTTTTATCGTCATAATTTGATACACACCTTTTTCCTCACAAACGGTCCAATCGGGGTGTCTTCTATACTGTATCCTAATGTATCTATTTGTTTTCTCAAGGTGTCGGCGGGGGTAAACTGTTTATTACTCCTGCATAACTCACGTTTCTCTACTATTTTTGTTATTGATGATGGAATTTTCTCTTCTTCTATCTCAATTCCTAGTATTTTTAGGCTTGTTTTGATTGTCTTTTTTGCGCGGCGAGCGGTTGCTGGGGAGAGTTTCCAGGTGATTGAACGAATAGAATTTGTGTACTTAAACAATGCCGCAATGGCTTCCGGAGTGTTAAGGTCGTCGTTCATTGCTTCTTCAAATTCTTTTTTTAGTATATCTTCAATATTTTTAACAGATTTATCTGTCTCTTTATTTATTTTTATTTTTTTATTTTCTATAAAAGAAAGAGCGTCGAGGAGACTAGTAAAGGTGTCAATTGCGGTATACGCCTGAGTGATAAGTGAGTCACTCCATTGAATTGGAGATCGATAGTGGTGTGAAGTGATTATAAAACGAAGTATATTTTTTGAATGAATATGAAGAAAGTCTTTAATTGTGAAAAAGTTTCCTAAACTTTTTGACATTTTTTCTCCATTTATTCGCAACGATCCTGTATGAAGCCAAATTTTAACAAACGGGATTTTTCCTGATGCTGATTCTTGTTGTGCAATTTCTGCTTCGTGATGTGGAAATTTCAAATCTCCACCTCCTCCGTGGATATCATACTGCGGTCCAAACCATCGTTCTGTTATTGCAGTGTCTTCGATGTGCCATCCTGGACGGCCCCATCCCAATTTTGTATTCCATGCTGGTTCGCCATTTACGATGACGAATTTTTTCTTCTTGTCTTTTTCTTCTACTTTCACTTCCTTCCAAAGAGCAAAATCTCCTTTGTTTCTCTTTTCTATTTGTTCATCAATTCGTGTAACTGCATCTTCTGCTTGGGTTATAGTTCTTCGAGAAAGTTTTCCGTATTCTTTAAATGTTGTTATATCAAAATAGTATCCCTGACCACTAATGTAGTATGCATTTCCTTTTGTTATTAGCGTCTGTATTTGATTTTCTATCTCCTTTATATGGTCGGTTGCTCGGGCGTATCGATTTACTGATATGCACCCAATCGCCTTCATATCATTTTTATAGAGTGATTCAAATTTCCATGCATAACGAAGTGGATTCTCATCGTGCATTCTTGCGCGGTCAATAATTTTATCATCTAC
The DNA here is from genome assembly GCA_007375535.1 of Parcubacteria group bacterium LiPW_41. GTDB lineage: Bacteria > Patescibacteriota > Minisyncoccia > UBA6257 > GWB1-50-10 > LiPW-41. The sequence goes on from VMEM01000002.1 coordinate 30,918, forward strand.
ATCAGTGATGTTTTGCAAATAAACCATTTTCCATTTCTTTGAACGAATGAACCGTGCAAAAACATCAAACGCAATATATGTTCGAGCGTGTCCAATATGTGAGTAATCAAACACGGTTGGTCCACAAACAAAAAAATGCAATGGATTTTTTTGCGAATATAGAACTTCTTCTTTTTGTCCCGAAAGTGAATTTAAAAGTCTCATTGCGTATATGAGAGCATTATATAGTGAGTAGGCAACAACGTACAACTTGAAAATACTTGAAAGTTGTCATCTTATAGGGTTTTTAGTTGTTGATATAGCGTGCTTTTATTTACTCCAATTCAATATTACATCGTCAATACGAGGGGTATCTGTTTGAATGAGATTGCTTCTCATGCGAACACGGTATCTGATATATCGCATATTTTTTACTTGTGCAGGATCAATACAAATTGGGGTGTTGTTTGGGGCATTCCCACCCGCATTTATTCCTCCTTTAAAGCTGGACTCACAAGATGCGCTATAATAGTCAGCACTCGTTCCTGATGGTCCGATAAAATTCCATGGTCCAGATGAGCTGTTTGACACCGCAATCTGAAAATCTACATATGTTTGTTGTCCTGTGCTGTTAGCATTATTTGTTCCTTTCCATGTGATACTGTTGAGTGTTGCTCCTCCTACTGATTGGGTGTCAATTACTGCTGAATCAAGAAGCGCGATGGTTGAGGTTGAGCGCCAAGAAGTGTTCACTTTATATGAATTTGGTGAGCATGATGATCCAACATTTCCACAATTAAAACTGACCCATCCTCCAATATCACTCCATGCATATCCCTTAAAGTCACCATTGGTGTCTATTGTGACACCCCAGTCACTCGTACACGTTACTCCATCAGTATTGTGACAACTTATACTTATCCACCCCAAAACGTCATTCCATGCATATCCTACGAGATCTCCTGTTGCGGTTGCCCCATTACATGCACCACTTGCATCTTTTGTTGATCCAATCCCATTACATATTCCGTACTGAGATATATTGCAAATATTTCCTGATGGTGTACTTCCGCAATCAAATGAAATTTCACCAATTGTAGAAGATGCATATCCTGTAATCTTTGATCCTTGAACCTCAACGGTATTATTGGAGTATAAATCCCACCATCCTGAAATATCGTTCCATGCAAAATATTCTCCAGCAGTGGAGCTAATGTTTGTTGCTGCGTTCGTTATATACCCAAGAAAACTTCCAATAAAGAGTATACAAACAAAAAAAACTGAAACACGGACCATATAGTTATTATATATTACCTTTTTAATTATTGCGTGGTGCGATACTATATATAGGATACTTATGGTAATTGAGAAAAGTCATCATTTTCATTTTCGATTATTTGATACGCGTGAGCTTGGCGCTCTCTCGCTTATGCTTGCAATTGTGTATTTTGGCGAAGGGTTAGTTTCTATTTTTATTCCTGTTTATTTTTGGAATCTTGGATTTCCAATTTGGAAGATATTGGGGTTTTATTTCCTTAACGCAATTTATTTTATTTTATTTACAATTGTTCTTTTGCCATTAATGAAAAGAATGAGTGACAAAATGATGATTGCAATAAGTGTTCCGTTTCTTATTGGTTATTTCTTGTTTTTAAATGGTATTGAACAATTTAGTAGTTTTTTTTGGATCGCTCCTATTTTTCTTGCTATACATATGTTGTTTTTAAATGTCGGATATAATCTTGATTTTTCTTGTGCAACCCAAAAAGGGAGAGAGGGGCACGACGTAGGTATCCGATATTTGACTGGTTCTCTTTCCCAATTTCTTTCCCCTTTGTTTGGTGGTGTGCTTATTGCTTCGTTTGGTTTTCATACATCATTTATTGTTGCTGTGATTATCTTCTTTTTCTCAATTATTCCTCTCTTTTTTGTTCAAAAGAGAAAAATAGCAAATCATCTTAGTATTTTGGAATTGGTGCGCTCACTTTCAAGTGATAACAAAAATTTTAATATTTCTTCAATTGGATATGCATCTGAAATAATGATAGGGAGAGTTCTTTGGCCAATATTTATTTTTTTGATGGTGCAGAGTACTGAGGAACTCGGAGGTATGGTTTCCATTGGATTATTGTTTGGTGCTCTCGTTACTTACTTATCTGGGTTCTTCTTTGATAAAGGAAAGGTGAAACTTCTTCTTATTGGATCTGCTGGATTGTATTCAATAATGTGGTTTGTTCGAATGTTTATACGGGGAGCGGGTGCAATTTTTGGAAGTCACATCGTTGGAAATGCAATTAATTCGGGGCTCATGGTTACTTGGGTGTCTGAATACTATGCACGCGCTCATGCTTCGGAGAATCCAAGTATGTTCATTTTGAGTAGAGAGATTTTATATCAAATAACAAGGGTCTTTTTCCTCCCGTTACTTATGGCTCTTTCTTTGTTTATTCCGTTAGAATTCTTCTTCCCAATCTGTTTTGCAATTGCTGGACTTTTTACAACATTCTTTGCATTTGCAACAAAAAAAGAGTCATTGCGAACAAGTAATTAATAATTATGGAATTGATACCAAAGACTGAACACATTTTTTCTGTTTCGGAATATATTGAGTTTCTTAATGAATATTTAAAACCAACAGAAAACATCATTCAGGGAGAAGTTGGAGAAAAGATTAGTAAATATCCGAATTTTACCTTTTTTAATCTTATTGATACAAAAGACAAAACCTCGATTCAGTGTTTTGTTGTTTCACATGTGTTGCGTTCTTTGGGGGGTGAGTTGTCTCCCGGTATGGAGATTCGAGTTGAGGGGAGAGCCTCCATATTTAAAAAAAACGGAGGGTTAAACATTCAGGTTTCTCGAATAATTCCTGTTGGAGAGGGGGCATTAAAACAGCAGTTTGAAATTCTTTTTAAAAAGCTTCGCACTGAGGGATACTTTGAAGTTGAAAGAAAGAAAAAGATTCCAAGATTTGTAAGTAATATTGGACTTATTACTTCAAAGGTGGGAAGAGGAGCAAAAAAAGACTTTGAAACGAATTTAGGTAAATTTGATTTTAAAATTGTTTTTTTCCCTTCGAAGGTTGAGGGTGCTTTTGCGGTAAAGGAGCTCGTTAATGGGATCGAGTTTTTAAATAGAGAATATCCCATGCTTCAAGTAATTGTTATTACGCGTGGCGGTGGGAGTTGGGAGAGTTTGCAAGCATTTAATTCTGAGGAGCTTGTGAAAGCGATTGCGGCGTCGAGTATCCCTGTTATTTGTGCTGTTGGGCATGAGGATGATGTAACCCTTGCAGATTATGTTGCCGATATTCGTGTATCTACTCCAACACATGCTGCAAAATTGCTTTCAGACCCCTGGGCTCGTGCTGAGGAAAATATAATACACACACAAAACTTTTTGAATTCTCAAATGGGGAGAAGAATACAGATTATAGAAACTCTATTTTCGAGGTTTGAAAAAGATGTTCCAACAAAAATGAGAGAACAGATTCTTTTTTTGTTTAATTCATTTACTCGTCCTTTGATGTATGCGTCTGGAAAAATGCAAGGAATGCGAGAACAGATCGATCACTTGTATTCGATACTTTCAATGAAAATAGGGGACTCTATTTCTCGTATAAATATTCGAATTAATTCATATGAGAAAACAATGGCGCTTACAAGTCCGGAACTAAAACTACGTCAGGGATATTCAATTACGCGTGATGGACTTGGAAATGTAATTAAAGATATTGGAAAGTTAAAAAAAGGAGATACAATTAATACACAGTTTTCAAAAGGGTCGATTGATGCGTCGATAAAAGAAATAAAAAATGACTGAAAAAAAATTTAGTTTTGGAGAAGCATATAAAGAGATTGAGGAGATTGGGGAATGGTTTCAAAAGGATACTATAGATCTTGATGAAGCAATAAAGAAGTATGAGCGTGGACTTATTCTTATTGCAAAGTGTAAGGAGCGTCTCAAAGAGACTGAAAACAAACTCAAGGAAATACAGACAAAATATAGCGAAGAGTAGTGTTTTGTCTTGTTTTAAAAAATCGTTTGCTTGTTTTTATGCTTTGTTGTATAATGCAATTAAAGGTTGAGCCACTAAATCACATTTACCTTTATGCATTACATATGTAATGGCGAATGCGGAGAAATCCGTACCGAAGAGGGTGTCTGTGAAGAACAGGATTGCTCGCTCTATGGAGAGGAACTCATTCCTTGCAATTGCAAAGATGGGACTCATACTCTAGAAAGTGGCATCTAGGTTGTTCGCCTTTAAAAGAAGTAGGTTCTCAATTGTGTTTCATACGGTGCGTTGGTCAAGTAGGATTTGGGCGCGCATTACGAGGACCAAGCGAGTGGTCGCCCTACTTTATGTATTATGTACATAACGCACAAATGAGATTGTATATAGGAGGTTTGCCGTACGCAACAACTGATGCTGAACTTCGCGAAGCTTTCGAGAAGGCAGGAGCAGTTACCAGTGCAACGGTAATGCGCGATAAGTTCACAGGACGATCCCGAGGGTTCGGTTTTGTTGAAATGAGCGAAGAGGACGGACCTAAAGCGATTGAAATGTGGAACGATAAGGACTTCGGTGGACGTACACTTCAAGTAAATGAAGCACGCCCAATGAGTGAACAGCGTCCTCCACGTCATGACTTTCAGCGCCGTGACTTCCATCGTCGAGACTACTAATTAGTTATTAGTTACGATTATGGATCCCCATCTGTTTAACAGGTGGGGATTTTTATTTTTTATTCTATAATTCAGGTATATGGGAGTATATTACAATCCAAAACGAACGAGGAATATATTTAATCCAGATTCAAAAGAACCATTTCAATTAAGTAGATCAAAAATTGATAATTTTTTAAAATGTCCGCGGTGTTTTTATATAGATCGGAGATGTGGTGTGGGACAACCGCCATCATTTCCATTTAATTTAAATAGTGCAGTAGATACATTATTAAAAAAAGAATTTGATACTCATCGAGCACGCAATAAAATTCATCCACTTATGGAGGCATACAAAATCGACGCTGTTCCATTTGATCATCCAAAAATGGATGAGTGGCGCGATGCGTTGCGACGAGGAATGAAATATTTTTATGAGCCAGCGAACCTGATTATTCAAGGGGCAGTCGATGATGTGTGGAAAAATAATAAAACAGGAGAATTAATAATTGTTGATTACAAAGCAACTGCAAAGGAAGGAGAGGTATCCTTAGACGCCGATTGGCAAATCGGGTACAAGCGACAAATGGAACTTTATCAGTGGTTGTTTCGGAAGAATAATTTTTCCGTACAGGATATCGGATATTTTGTATATTGTAATGGAAAGACAGATCGATTCGCATTTGATGGGAAATTAGAGTTTGATGTGTCTCTTTTACCATATGAAGGAAGGACAGAATGGGTTGAACCAACTCTCATGTCTATCCAAAAATGTCTTATGAGTGATTCACTTCCAGATTCTGCTGAGGATTGTGATTTTTGTCTATATCGAGATGCTGTGTCTAAAATTGAAGGGAATAATAAAAATGTGTAATAATTAAATTATGAACCAATTAGTACAAGCAACAGAGCAATTTGATTCTTGGTTAAAAGCAAATCCAGTGCTTGCGGGTATTTTTCTTGTGTGGGTGATGACGTGGAAGGGTTTGGCGTTGTGGAAGGCAGCAAAGAAAAACCAAATTCCTTGGTTTGTTGCAATTCTAATTATAAATATTGGAGGAATTTTAGAAATTTTGTATTTCTTTATTTTTTCAGAAAAGAAATTTGGAAAGAAAAAAGAAATTTTTAACGAAGAGAATAAAAAAATTGATTCTCAATAAGTTTTCCACAGTTTTTATTTTATTAAAGCGTGTATACTAAATGTATATAACGATAATTTCAATTTCCGGAATTTGAGATTATCAGTCGCGCAACGCGCAACGCGCTCATAAATAAAAAGGTCGGCGCATTAAAACTTAAAAACTTAATAATATGGCAGCAAAGAAAAAAGTTGCAAAGAAAGTAGTAAAGAAGGCAGCACCAAAAAAGACAGTAAAGAAAGTTGCAAAGAAAAAGAAATAACCTTCTTTAAAACCCCATCAATCTGATGGGGTTTTTTGATAGAATTTTATGTTATTACAATGATTATAATCTTATATTGTGTCAATGTTGCGGTGGAATAATTGTGTGTGGTACATTCAGCGTATATGAAGGAAGAAAATAATAAGAACGAATCAGGCAGTAAGAGGGTCGTGCTTACGGCAGTTGTATTTTTTCTTATAGGATTTGGGGCAGCATGGATGTTTGCAAAACCAGCAGAAGCTCCAACAAGCGAGGTGAAAGATGAGGTAGTTGAAACAAAGATACCATCAATGGGTAGTAATGCTATCGAGGTAGACGATCAAAAGATAGGAATGACTGTATCACTCAAATCAGTAAAATTTGAAAGTGCTGGATGGGTAGCGATTCACGATGATAATGGTGGGACTCCAGGAAATATACTTGGTGCTGCATGGTTTCCAAGTGGAGAAAATTCTGGGGCGGTAGAATTGCTTCGAAGTACTGAGTCTGGAAAAACATATTTTGCAATGCTCCACAATGATGATGGAGATAAGAAATTTGATCATAAAATCGATGTTCCACTTACTGATGCTTCTAGCACCATTATTATGGTGAAGTTTATGGCGTCGGATACCCCAGCAGTTCAGTAATATCTTTTACAAAACCGCCTCGAAGTGCGGTTTTGTAATATACGAATGAATACAAAAAAATTCAAAAAAGAAATATGGGAATATTATGAGAGCCATGGACGAAAGCTTCCATGGAGAAGCATATATGATCCATACAAGATATTTGTTTCTGAAATTATGCTTCAACAGACGCAGGTTGCTCGTGTATTAAAAAAATATCCCGAATTTATAAAAAAATTTCCTTCATTTCAGTCGCTTGCGAGCGCGAAACTTTCTGATGTGTTTTTGGTTTGGCAGGGGATGGGGTATAACCGCAGAGCAAAATTTATGAAGCATACTGCGGAAATAATTGTAAAAGATTTTGGTGGTATTGTGCCACGTGATCAAAGGATACTTAAAACACTTCCAGGAATAGGGGCGGGAACCGCTGGATCGCTTCTCGCATTTATATATAATGAGCCGGTTTGTTTTGTCGAGACGAATATTCGCAGAGTCATGATTCATTTTTTCTTTAAAGAAGAGGCTGATATTGAGGAAAAAGATATATTAAAAAAAGTTCAAGAAACAATTGATACCTCAAACCCACGTGAGTGGTATTATGCGCTTATGGATTATGGTTCAATGTTGCCGAAACAAGGGAAAATAAATGTAAATAAAAAAAGTAAGATTTATAAAAAACAAACACCGTTTGTTGGATCAAGGCGACAATTACGAGGGCGTGTTATAAAATTTTTATTAGATAAAAAAAGTGGAAGTTCATCAGAAATTATGCGTGTGTATGGAGCCCAAAAAAATGAGATTGATGAAGTTCTTGTTTCACTCGCTAAGGAGGGGATCATTAAAAAGAAAGGAAGGTTCTATTCTATTCCTGAGGAATAGCTATAACACACAAGAAATCCACAGGGGGTATTGCGGAGAATCTCCAATTTGCTATTATATTATAGAAATCAAGTTTTCCTTGTGAGGAGGACAAACTGGTTCCACAAAAGCTCTCGCATTCCTGCGGGGCTTTTTCTTTATAAGAAAGCTTGACTTTAATACCTACTTCCGTTTAGAATCGTTAAGTTCTTAAACAATGAGGAAATAGCTCAGTTGGGAGAGCAACGCACTTTTACTGCGTGGTCGGTGGTTCGATTCCTCCTTTCCTCACGATGCGGGAGTAGCTCAGTTGGTAGAGTACTGCCCTCGAAAGGCAGTGGTCGAAGGTTCGAGTCCTTTCTCCCGCTCGATATGCGGGCGGTATACGTGGAAAAGAAATAGATACTCGGCTGGATCTATTTTGATTACTACGTTGCCCGCACCAAATTCATAGATGAGTTGACTCCTTTCTCATCTTTCTTTATGTCCGCTTCCTATGAGGCGGATTTTTTTGTTGCAACAAGCTATGAATCCATTTACAGTGTGTGTATGCAATTAATTGGGATATTATTAGACATTAGAAGTTTGCATAACGTGGGTTCAATGTTTCGTACTGCAGATGGGGCGGGGGTGGAACAATTGTATTTATGTGGAATTACTCCGCAACCATTTGATAGATTTGGGAGATTACAAAAGGAATTTACAAAGACGGCACTTGGATCAGAGAAAAGTGTTGAATGGAAATATATTAAATCAGTCACGCGTGTTATTAAAAAACTAAAAAAAGACGGATATGTGGTGTGTGGAATCGAACAATCAGAGATTTCAATTCCTTATGATCAATTTAAAAAACAAGGATATAGAAAGATTGCGTTTATTGTTGGTAATGAGGTTTCTGGTATATCGCCACGCATTCTCAAGCAATGTGACAAGATTTTGGAAATACCAATGAAGGGAGAAAAAGAATCGCTGAATGTTTCTGTGGCTTTCGGAATCATTGCTTATGAGTTGAAAAAGTAGGGTATACTATAGATATGAGTGGCCTTATGAAGATTGGTTCTTTGTTGTTTGGAGTCGCTATTGGTGCGGGGATTTTTTCTTTTGTGGTACTCAATAAGACACAGACACTTGAGAACAAAAAAGAGGTTAGGGTGAATAATCAGATAATCATCGCTGAAGTAGTTAAAACTGATAAAGCACGAGAGCGTGGGCTTTCAGGAAGGGAGTCAATTGGAGTAAACGAAGGGATGTTATTTGAATATCTGGGGAATGAGCAGGTAACGTTTTGGATGAAGGATATGAAATTTCCGATAGATATTGTATGGATTCGTGATGGAATAGTAATTGGTTTTGAACAGAATGTTGATCCACAGGTTGGAGTCTCAGAAGATATGCTTAATCGATATAATTCTCCGGAACCGATAACACAAGTATTAGAACTTCAAGCGGGGAGAGCAAAAACTCTTCGACTTTTTGTTGGGGCGCACATTGTGACTAAACCACTGGTTCAATAATAAATTTATGAAGAAATATTTTGGTGTTTCTCGAAATGTGTTTTTTTTGGGGATTGTCAGTATGCTGAATGATTTCTCGAGTGAAATGATTCAGGCAATCATGCCAATTTTTTTGACGGCGACGCTCGGTGCTCCTGTTTTTGTTGTTGGTCTTATTGAGGGAATAGCTGATGCACTTGCTAGTGTTTTAAAGATTGTATTTGGTTGGGTTTCGGATAAGTGGAAGATTAGAAAGAAATTTGCTGTTGCTGGATATATTTTATCTGTTTCAACTCGTCCGTTCCTTACTCTTGTCTCAAGTTTTTGGCACATCTTTTTTCTTCGTTCTATTGATAGGATCGGAAAGGGAATGAGAGACGCACCGCGTGACGCGTTAATTTCTGAATCAACTGATTTTGATATGGTTGGAAAATCATTTGGTTTCCATCGTATGATGGATACTTTTGGTGGTATGATGGGCCCGCTTCTTGTGTTTCTTCTCCTCCCTGTATTTTTTGGATCATATCAACTTATTTTTCTTGTTGCTTTTGGGATTGGTGCTCTTGCCGTTATAACATTTGTTTTTGTTGAAGAGCCGGTTCATAAAGAAGAAAAAATACCAGTCGTTGCTCCACGGATGAATTTTTCTTTTTTAAGAAGTAATAGGAGGTTTTCTTTATTCCTGTTTTCTATTTTTATTTTTGGTCTTGGTACGCTTCCAATAGCGCTTTTGTTGTTGCGTGCTCCAAGTATAGGAATTGATGTAAAATATGTTCCTATTTTTTATCTCATATATCATATTGCGTTTTTGACCGCAGCATTCCCTTTGGGGAAAATTGCTGATTCATTTGGAAGGCGACGAATTATTGTATTGGGATTTTTTGCGGCTCTTGTTTCGTATATTTCACTTATATTTGTTGAGACATTCTTTGGGTTGGTTATTTCATTTATTCTCTTTGGTATTTATAGTGCTGCTACTGATGGAGTTGAGAGAGCGATTGCTGCACGATGGGTTGATGCACATTCTCTTGCAATGGGACAGGGGTTGCTCAATGCTGCAGTTGGTATTTCTGCTCTTCTTGCTGGTGGAATTGGTGGATTGTTATGGACATACGTTAGTCCAGAAGCAACATTTGTGTATGCCGCAACTCTGTCGCTTGTTGGGAGCTTGCTGTTTATCTTTCTTCTTAATGTACGTTTTAAGGATGCAAAAGAAGCGGTATAATAGAATCAATGAAAAATATTGCGATAAATGGATTTGGGAGAATAGGGCGCTTGTTCCTTCGTAGTGCTTTACAAGATTCATCAATGCAGGTTGTTGCTATTAATGATTTGGGAAACATTGAGAATCTCGCATACCTTTTTAAATATGATTCGGTGTATGGGGCGTATAAAGGAGAAATTTCTGTTTCTGGAGATTCTCTTATTATTGATGGGCGCACCATTCAGTTTTTACAGGAACGTGACGCATCGAAACTTCCCTGGGGTTCTATGAATGTTGACGTGGTGCTTGAGTGCACGGGAGTGTTTGAGTCTTTTGAACAAGCGAACGTTCACATAGCTTCTGGTGCAAAACATGTAATTATTTCCGCTCCAGCAAAAGATGCTGACGGCGTGCGTGATGGGAAAACAGTATTGATGGGGATAAATGACGACGATATAGCAAAACATCCAATTACATCAAATGCATCATGTACTACTAATGCGTCGGCGCCAGTGATCCAAGTAATGAATGAGACGATTGGAGTTGAGAAGGCGGTATTAAATACGGTGCACGCATACACCGCAACGCAAAATATTGTTGATGGCCCTACAAAAGGAAGTGACTATCGAAGAGGAAGAGCGGGAGCGTTTAATATTTCTCCTTCAACAACTGGTGCTGCACTTGCTGTTTCTCGTGTGGTTAAGGAGCTTGAGGGGAAGTTTGATGGGGTAGCGATGAGAGTTCCGACAATTTCTGGTTCTGTGGCCGATATTACATTTATTTCGAAGCGACCTACAACAGTAGAGGAGGTTAACTCTCTGTTAACAGAGGCGTCAAAAATGGAACGATGGAGTGGGATTTTAGGGGTTACTAATGAGCAGTTAGTTTCATCTGATATCTTGGGAATGCCATTTGGTGCGATTGTCGATCTTGGATTTACGAAAGTAGTTGGTGGGAATCTTGTGAAAGTTCTTTCATGGTATGACAATGAGGCAGGCTATGTTTCTACTCTTATAAAACACGTTAAGAAAGCTTTTAAATAAGGATTTTATGAAGAAGATAATCATAATTATATTTTTAATTTTGATTATCTTCTTTTTTTTGTTTTTTATATTTAAACAAAAGATTAATAACGCGCAGGAAAAAGAAATCGCTTCCATTATTCAAATGAATAATGCAATAACTCGATTGCAAAAAATAGAGGAAGAAGAAAAGAACAAAAAAGAAGAACTTTCTCTCTTGTTCGTTGGAGATGTAATGCTTTCTAGAGACATTGCTAAAAAAATACAAATAAATGGGGATCAAAAATTTCCCTTCCTTTCGGTTGCGGAAAAATTGAGCGGAGCTGATATTGCTGTGGGCAACCTTGAAGGCCCAATTTCTTCACGAGGAAGAAATCAAGGAAGTAAGTATTCGTTTCGTGCAAATCCTGAAGTGATTGAAGGAATTCAATATGCTGGTTTTGATTTATTTTCGCTTGCAAACAATCATATCTTTGATTGGGGACGAGACGCACTAGAAGACACAATGTTGATTCTTTCGAGTTCAAGTATTAATTTTTCTGGAGTTGGAAAAAATTATGAAGATGCAAACAGGGTAACGGTTATAAAGAAGAAAGGATATTTAGTTGGATTTTTGTCTTTTACTAATTTATATCCGAAAACATTATTTGCAACAGATAAAAAATCAGGAATTAGTGAGTATGATGAAAAAAAGATTTTGGAACGAATTATTGCCATACGAAAAGAAGTTGATGTTGTGGTGGTGCTTCTTCATTGGGGAAATGAATATGAAACAAATTCAAACAATACACAGAAGAAATTTGCTCGAGAATTGATTGATGTGGGGGCGGATATGGTTGTTGGACACCATCCACATGTCGCACAAGAAGTCGAGAAGTATAAGAATGGAATTATTGCATATAGTTTGGGGAATTTTGTATTTGACCAAGGATTTTCAAAAGAAACAATGAAGGGATTAGCACTTGATGTGAAGTGTATTGAAGCGCATACATGCTCCGCAAAACCAATTGAAGTTTTAATAAACAACGATTTCCAACCAACGTTTTCAGGGTTATAATTACTTTATGCTCATATATATTGGAGCCGATCATCGGGGATATGCTATAAAAGAATATTTGAAGGTTTTTTTGAAAGAAGGTGGATACACTGTTTCTGATGTTGGCGACCTTCAATTAGATGAAAATGATGACTACACTGATTTTGCTTCTAAAGTTGCGGAGCGAGTGAGTGTCGATTATGACCGAAGTAAAGGAATTCTTGTTTGTGGTTCAGGTGCTGGAATGACTATTACCGCAAATAAGTATCCAAATGTTCGTGCGGGAGTCGCTCTTACTCCAGATCAGGCATATGATTTGCGGAACGATGATGATGTGAATATTTTAGGAATTGGCGCAAACTACACATCTCCCGAGCAGGCAAAAAAAATAGTTGTTACGTGGTTACAAACCCCATTTGCTCGAGAGGCACGGTTTCGTCGCCGCCTTGAAAAACTTTCTCAGATTGAAATGAAAATTAATCGTCCAGAATTTGGTGGAACCCCTTATGAACATAATTCCAACGATTAACGTTAAAACAAAAGAAGAAGCAGAGTTGGCAATAGAAAAATTAAAACTCATTGAACCAGCGTGGGTTCAGTTTGATATAAGTGACGGAAGATTTTCAGAAACCGTTTCATGGAACAATCCAAAAGAAGCGATGGAAATTATTTCTCTCATTCTTCCCAATGTTTTAGTTGAGGCACATCTTATGGTACAAGATCAAAAAACGAATGCGTGCGCATGGATTGATGCGGGAGTGGGGAGAGTGATTGTTCACTCAGAGGCACTTGATGGTGAAATGTTTGGTTTTATAAATGAATATGCAAAAAAACATAATGCGCATGTTATGGTAGCCCTCTCTCCTGACACAAATATAGAAGTAATAAATAAATTTAACGGGGTAAATGAGGTCCAGGTTTTGGCGGTCCATCCTGGTCCATCGGGACAGGAATTTATTCCAAGCATGGTGGAAAAGATTAAGGAATTAAAGAAAATAAATCCACATTTTTATATTGAAGTTGATGGAGGGATGAATAAAGAGACAATTCAGTTAGTGAGAGATGTGGGAGTAGATGGTGTGGCGATGGGTGCATATCTATCTAAATCGGATGATATTGTCAGTTCGTTTAAAGAACTATTCTAATAATATAATTTGACTAATTCGCCTACCTATTGTATACAATAGGTAGTATTTTAATAACATAAAGGAGAATAGAAATGAAAGATACAATAGCAGTTTCAGATGCTGCGTTAATCTTGGGTAGTGAGAGAGTTATAAATGCTTCTCTAATAGGAAAAGCATTTGTACATTCAGAAAATGCACTTTATGAAAAGACTGGTTATACTCGCGAACAACTTGAATCTGCCGCTGACTCAAATAATAAAGGGTTGGCGAATTGGTTTCTTGTGTATCACTCGGGAAAATCACCAAAGGAAATTCTTAACGAACGATTTGAAAATCTTGAGTTTGGATTTGGAGAAACAGATCGGTTTTATAAAAATCATTGGTTCTCATATTCAAATGAAAGCTTCTGGACTGAAAAAAAAGAAAAAGCTGGATATTATCTTCTTAACTTCGGAGGCGAAGAAGATGAATCTCGAGAGTTGAGATTTGAATCTATGACGTTTTCAGAGCAAGAAGAGAAAATACGCTTTCTTTTTGAGAAGAGGCGTGCGCCCTTTAATATTGTTATGGAGGCAGTTTTTTCAATTTATGATTCTTTCGGAATTCTCTTGTTGAAACAGTGGAAGCATTTAAGTGATACAAGAATTCATGATGGCCGTCTTTTATATTTGGGCGGTACTGCCTCAAAGAGTAATAAAAAAATGATGAATGTTTTTGGATTCCCAAAAGAACAAGAATCTGATCCAAAATATTATTATGGTTTTGGTATGGTTCTTCTGATGAGAAAATGGGAATAAAAAAATAATTTTTCCCCACACTATGTGGGGATTTTTTATTTGGTACAGTTTATACTTAGATATATGTGGATTTTATATGCATTTCTTTCCTCAATTTTTGCGGCGCTTGTCGCAATCTTTGGAAAGTTTGGTTTGAAGGATATTGATTCAACGCTTGCAACAACGATTCGATCAATAATTATGGCGGGATTTTTGGTAATAACGAGTTTGTCCCTAAAGAAATTTCAAGGATTTTCTTTGAGTTCATTAACGGGAAAAGAGTGGATATTTATTGTTCTTGCGGGAGTCGCCGGTGCACTTTCGTGGTTGTTTTATTTTGTGGCGCTGAAATATGGAATCGCCACGAAGGTGGTTGCCATTGATCGATTAAGTATAATTTTTGTGGTAATACTCGCGGCATTATTCCTTGGAGAGGCAATTGGATGGAAGGCAGTATTAGGTGCACTATTTATGATAGCTGGTGCAATTCTTATAACACTTAAATAAAAAATCCCCCTTTGGGGGATTTTAAAATTCTGCTTTTTCCAACCAGCGGAGCGTTTTTTCATTTGTGAGCGTTTCCTCTATATAACTCTTGAAATCTTCTGGGTTTAGGTTGGGGTAATGCATCATTGCTTGTTTTATCTCTGCTTCTATTTGTTCCTCGTCAGGAGTTATTTTTTCTTCTTTCGCGATTTCCTGAATTATGAATTTTGTTTTTAGTTGCTCTTCGATTGATTCTCTTTTTGCTTTGATGAATTCTTCTTCGGTTTTCTTTATATTTTTGAAATAGTCCTCAAGAGACATTTTATGTTTCTCAAGATCTTTTGTGAGACGATTGAGTGATGCATAGATTTCGTCATCAACCATTGGAAGGGGAAGAGTAATTTCTGATTCAGAAATTAGTTTTTTAACGAGAGCCTCAAAGTTTTCTCGTGACGTATCGAGTTCTTTTTCTTTCTTTATATTTTCTTTGAGTTTGGTTCTGAAATCTTCAACCGACTCAAAGTTTCCAAGTGTTTTTACAAATTCCTCATTGAGTTCTGGGATTGTTCCTTTTTCATCTTTTCTAAGTTCTTGGAGCTCTTTTATGACTTGTTCCACATCTGACTCGGTTACCTCAACCGTTTTTTCTTTTGATTTTATTTCTTTTGCTATTTTTTTGTAGTTAGGAAGTTTTACTTTTGGTGCAACCGCTACAGTGATCTTAAACTCCAATGGATTTCCTAATGCAAGTTTAACAATGGTAACGCGTGGCGCACTCATTGGAACAATTGAGTGCATGTGGAGTATGTGGGGGTAGGTTTCGCTCAACGCTTCTTCTGCTGCATCCTCTAATACATGGTTTTGATCTACCTGTTTTTCAATAATATCTTTTGGTGCGTGTCCTTTGCGGAATCCTGGAACATCCGCCTCTTTTGCAACTCCCTCAATTACTTTTTTTCGATGCTTTTCAATTGTTTCTGCATCTATTGTTCCCGAAATTTCAATGACTGCGTCTTTTGGCTCTGAAATAACAACCGAAAAATTATCATGATTGTGTGACATATATTTAGACCTATTATATAGGTCAAAACGCAAAATGCAAATCAAAATTATAAATGGCGAAAAGAAGAAAACTCTCAATTAAAAATCAATAATAAATTTCATAAGACGTAAGAATCCACTCTTTTATACATACACTGAAGTGCACTGTATAAATTATGAAGAGAAGGAGATATAAAAACATACTCTATAGCGCTGTCTGAGGTACTTTGTACCGAGTTCGCTATAGAGTATGTTTTTTCTACTTATCTGAATAAAATTTATAGCGCACGAAAGTTTTGTATAAAAGAGTGGATTCTGGAGTGAACCTTATCCACAAGACAAAGTAAAAAAAGAGGAGTAAAATAATAAAGTTAGTTAAACAAAGGACGGCAGCACGCCGACTATCAAATCCCGGATGAGCACGGGTGTGCGAAAAGGGGAACACCTCCTCCAATTTCGCGCCTGTTCTTTTAAGAGGTATGCTTTCTTTTGTTGTGTCTAAAAATTATGAAGCGGTTTTTGTCATTAAAACGGGCCCTTCACGTCATATCAGTAACCGCCCTTGCGGTTCTTTTTTTATTTTTTCTCAACAATCTATTGAGTGATAGGTCAATATTTCAAAATTTGTTTTCTACAAAGAAAGTTTTTGTTGGTACATTTGATGTTGGCGAAGATAACAAAGAAATCAGTAAAAGTAGCTCAAGAGCAAAAGAATATTCAGCATCGTTGAGTGCAAACGTTATCACAAAAAAGAAAGTGATAACAAAAACATCGGAAAAAATAGCGAGTGTGGTAAGTAGCACAAAGATTTCGGAATCACCAACAAGAATAAACCCAAAATTATATATTCAGGAAATTCAAGCTGGTAATGAAGTGGGAGCGCTTAATGAATTTGTGAGGATTTGCAATTATGGGGATCCAGTATCATTAAAAGATTTCTCCTTAAAGAAAAAATCATCAACGGGCAGGGAAGAGGGATTAATAGCTGATCAATGGGGTAGTTTGAAGATCGAAAAAGAAAATTGTATTTATGTTGCAAACTCTAGTGCAATACTTTCTGTTTCTATAAGTGCTCAGTGGGCAAAGTCTCACGCACTCGCAGAGAAAAATAATACTTTATTGCTGTATTATAACAATACCTTAATTGACGAAGTATTTTGGAATATTATTCCAAAAGGGAAAAGCATTATTCGGGAATCAGTAACATCTACGTGGCATGTTAAGAGTTAGTATTGTGTTTATTTTCTTTTTTCTATAATCTAATTTTGTACTTTAAAAGGAGGATTTATGGAATGGTTTTTTCCAAAATTTGTTACTTTCTTAATATTTTATTTTCTTGCCTTCTCTCTTTTTACATTGTTGTTCTGGTATATCAGAACTCATGTATTTCCAAGGGATAAAACTGCACGCATTCTTTTTTTATTCTTCTTCTATATTTGGATTGGTATTATATTTTGTTTATGGGTTTCGATACTTGTATATCCCCACGCAAAATAAAATGCATCACTCTTATATGTGATGCATTTTTTATTTTCCTACTTTTCTAGTTTCCGAATAGATCAATAAGATCCTTCTTCATTAGTTCAATTTCTTCGGGAGAAAATTCACCCTTAAGTTGTTTTCCTAGTTCTTCTGCTCCTTTTGTTATCTCATCTTTCGAGATATCTCGTTTTATCTGTTTTTTGAACATCATCTTTACCTGCAATTTTTGATTTGGATTCAGGTTTCGCATTTGGCGCAACGCAGTCACAATCATTGTTTTATTGAGCCCAAGTCCCGCAAGACCGGCAAGTCCTGATGGAGTGGTAGAATCATTTTTTTTCTTGAAAAAATCGAGCATGTGTCTATTGTAGCAGGGGAATAAAAAATTCCAAATCCATCGGTTGATGGGTTTATTCAGATTTATCTTTGTTTCCGAACGGTGTGGTTATTGCCTCAATAATTTGAACAAATGCGCCAGTAAAATAATCAATGAAGCTCATCACTTCTTTTTCTTTTTTTACCTCGGGTGGTTTTTGGAATGGTGTTTCAAACGACATAGGGGGAGTTTGTTATTTATTCTCACTATCCGACGAACTCCCACCTCCGGTGAAAGCACTAATGAGACCCTCAATTACTCCGACTATTGCATTAACAAATGAATCAATAAATCCCATATGAATATTATACTCCAATAGATTACATTGACAATATCTTATGACTCTTGTATATTATTTATGTTATTTAACTTATTAATCAAGGAGAGAAAAGTGAATAGACAACAAGAAAGTTTCCGTGTCTTTTTGGGAATATGCGCGTTTTTTGTGTTGTTTCTTTTGGGAATCATCTTTTCACCGAAAGGTATTCCAGTCAGAATAGTAAATGAAAAAGAAAGCGTTTCTCATGAAGAAAAATCTAATGTTCAAAAAACAGTAGAGAAAAAAATCCTTATTCGATATGAAATTGAATATGGATCAATATACACAGGAGATCAAACTCCAGTAATTCACAAGGGAATTACCTTTGTTTCCGTTAATGAAAATGGAATTGGTAGAAATGGATTGCCAATTCATGGATATCTTCCGACTCATTCAAAAATGAACGTTAATTTATTTGGTTCAAAGAATATCTTACATATTCCGACAATTCCGTCTGACGTTGAATCAGTTACCTCATATCTCGAAAGATCTAGAATCGAAAACCCATGTTTCATGGATACTCGTGTTGTTAAAGTAAAAGAAAATGAATTTTTTGTTTTTGCAAAAGTTTCGGAAAGTTAACTAACGGAGGACATTTGAAAATATTAATTGTTGACGATGATTATCTTCTCAGAGAAACACTCGTTCAATTATTACGTTCGAAATTGAATTTTCCTGTAATAGGAATTGGAACTTCTGAAAAAACAGCGATTCAAATGGCATGTTCAAAACTAAAAATTCCTGTTATTGATATCAAAGGAATCGAGAAGCAAGATTTTCAGGAAAAGAATATCAGTGAAATTATTGAAAACCTTTTTCTGTTGAAAATTCCAGAAATTCCTCAGATTGAGATTCTACCTTTCTTAGAAGAGCCAAAAAAAGAAAAAGAAAAACTTTCTTTCGACGAACGCTTGAAATTTGTAAGCTTCGTCGGTCAACCCAAGACTGTGCGTATCCGATCCCCATGTAATGTGGGGATTTTTATTATTTTTGGACTTGCTTTGACTAAAACTTTTTCGTTACTTGGTATGCCTGAGGTGGGACTCTTTCTCCCCCGAACTCACTCCCGTTCGTTCTCCTCCGAAACCCGCCGCACTCGCTCGGACCAATGGCGCGAGTGTCGGCTTCGAGTCCCACTAAGAAAGAAATATAAAAACACTCATGAAGAGTGTTTTTATATTTGTGCCTGAGGTGGGACTCGAACCCACAAGACCGTGAGATCATAGCATTTTGAGTGCTACGCGTATACCAATTCCGCCACTCAGGCTTCAATTAAATTGTTATACGTTGAGAATACAACACAGATAATGTAAAGTAAAGTAAATGGCACGCTCCATTGCAATTTGCAATCAAAAAGGAGGAGTAGGAAAGACAACAACAGCAATGAATCTTGCTGCATATCTTGCAATACTTGGAAATCGAACGTTGTTGATTGATTTTGACCCACAAGCGAATGCAACATCGGGACTTGGGGTGAAGTGTGGAGAAGATGAAACGATCTATCACGCGATTTTAGGTGGAGTTACACCCGATAAAGTTATTAAACGAACTTATCTTTCGAATCTTGATATGGCACCTGCATCACAAGATTTGGCAGGGGCGCTTGTTGAGTTGGTAAATCTTCAAGGAAGAGAATATTTTTTACGAAATTTTGTTGCGCATGTTTCACCGTATTATCAATTTATTTTGATTGACCTTGCACCAAGCTTGAATCTTCTTACATTAAATGGATTGCTTGCTGCAGATGAGGTGATTATTCCGGTGCAGTGTGAATATTTTAGTTTGGAAGGATTGAGTCAGTTACTTGATACAATGCAACTCATTCGCACCAATATGAACCACCCAATCGAAATTGGTGGGGCATTGCTTACGATGTATGACAAGCGTGAGCGATTATCGCGTGAAGTTGCGCGAGAGGTGCGTCGACGATTTCCAACACAAGTATATGATATCGAAATTCCTCGATCAGTAAGTTTGGCAGAGGCACCTAGTTTTCAAAAACCAGTAGTACTTCACGCGCCACAAAGTGCGGGAGCAGTTGCGTATGAACAACTTGCAAAAGAAGTTATGAACCAATTTCCTGATCGAAGTGCACCAACATATATTCCACCAACAATTCCACAGAACGAGGAGTTCAGAGAAGAGATAATTCAAGAGGAGGAACGAGTCATTGATGACTTTCCGAAAACAGATGAAGAGTTTTATGAGCGATATTTTGTATTTTACGAGTAAAACTATTGATTTTAAAAAATCAACATATTAAAGTAATAACGGTTTGATTTTTAAAGCGAGTTACTTCCAAATCGTTCGTTGTATATCTAGCTAGTATAGAGCGTTGCGAAGCGGTGTAGAGGCGCGTGAGAATTGGACTAATGTATACATTTCTAGAACAGGGAATTTCAGTATGGATGTTCTTGTGTGTACGATATATATTTGGGTTCCGGCGTTGTTCTTTCTTATTTTTATTTTTTACACCCGGAACTTCTACAAATAAATACGCACAAACACAAGAATGTCTCATATGTGAGCCCTGTTTTAGTTTGACTTTTATTGATTTTGGTGATATAATTTATTTACATATTTAATAACAAAATAGCGGAGGTTACTTTGGATTTCTTGTATTCTTTTGTTGAAATACAGGGGTTTGGGTTTAATGTATTAACCCTATCCTTTTTTGGAACCGTTCTCCTTACTATATTTCAAATGCTCTCAATTTTCTCTCAAGGAAAATTGATTTGGAAAAATAAAAATGGAGAATCTGTTTCAGTTCTTCAATTTTCATATTTTGCGGGATATCTGTTTGCACTATTCCCGTATGGTATCGCCCAGAATAGCTTAGCACTTATTTTTAATTCACTTCTCGGTTTTTTCTGTCTTTATGTAACGATAGGGTTGTGGAAATATAAGAAAAAAATTCCGAATTACGAGTTACTTCTTTCCGGGTCATTCCTCGTTTTAATAGTTTTTATGATTGATCTAAATTCTGCAGGAAAAGAGTTTTTGTTTTCTGCGCTTCTATTCGGAATACTCCTTTTTTCTGGGCACCAGTTATTTGAGATCATAAAAAAAGGAAAATCTGGCAATGTAAATATAGGTGTCCAAAAAGCATTTTTGGCCTCAAATACGTTTTGGTTTTTTTATTCTTTATTTATTGGGAATATGCCGTTAGTAATATTTAATCCATTAGCATTTCTTATTAATTGGGAAATTATTCGTTATGCCAAAAAATATTCTCATGCCGCTTAATTGCGGCATTTTTTTATTTTTTACTTTCAGATACAATGAATATATATGTTAGGACGAGGACTTGAATCACTTATTCCAAATAACAAATCTGGGAATCATCAACCTGGAGTTCCTCCATTACACTCAAACAATTCTGTTCCTCCATTTGTTCAACGAACGCATCATGCTGGCTATGTTCCACCGTTACCAAAAGTAAATTATCCACCACATAAAGAAAAAAAAGAACGTTCTGATGATTTAAGTTCAAGTGTGTTTCAAATTGAGGTTGAAAAAATACAACCAAATCCATATCAACCGCGAAAAGAATTTAACACGGATGAATTAAATGATCTTGCTCAATCAATTCGTGAATTTGGAGTACTCCAACCACTCATTGTTGCAAAGGTTATAAAAGAAAAAGATTCTGGTGCGGAAGTTGAATATCAACTTATCGCAGGAGAGCGTCGACTTCGAGCTGCAAAACTTGTGGGGCTTCCACGTGTACCTGCGATTGTAAAACAAATTGACGCGGGAAAAATGAAATTGGAAATTGCTCTTATTGAAAATATTCAACGAAGCAATTTAAATCCGATAGAGTCCGCACGGGCATATGCTCAATTACAACAGGAATTTGGTGTTACCCAGAAAGAAATTGCAATTCGTGTTGGAAAAAGTCGAGAAGTAGTTGCAAACACTATGCGCCTTTTGAATCTTCCATCAGAAATTCAGGATGCACTTCAGACTGGACGCCTTACTGAGTCACACGGAAGAACACTTTTGGGAATATCAAATCCTGCAGAGCAACGACGTACATTCCTTGCCTTGCTTGAGAAAAAAACAACAATTCGTGAGATGAATGAAAAGATGGGAAAGAAGCAGATTGCACAACCAAAAAATCCTGAACACTCGTTTTGGGAAAAGCGACTTGAAGAAAAAATTTCTGCTCCAACTACCATTCGGTCTCAGGGAAAAGGGGGGGAAATAGCAATCAAGTTTTATTCAAGAGAAGAGTTAGAGGGAATTCTTGAACGATTAACTGGTGGAGAATAAAAAAACTGTTGAGGTCCGACCTCAACAGTTTTTTTGTCTCTAAGTGCGGTAAGTGATTTCTTTTGTTCCTTGAATTTTTTTGAGTTTCAAAAGTATTTTCTGAATTTTTGCATCAGGAAGAACTTCTGTACGAATGGTAACCGTCGAAAATTCTTTTCGGTGATCAGTCTGACTTTGAAGATATACAATATTAATTCGTAGATCAGCAAATACGCTAGTGATTTCTTTTAAAAATCCATTCTCATCGGTATTTATAATCTTGAATTCCATAAGTTGTGTTTCAACTTTTTCTTTAAAGAATCTTGATTTTTTATTGAGTATGCTTTTTATATGATCTTTTGCTGATTCACTTTTAACAAAACGCAGCCAATCTTCTGATGGTTTTTTTCCTTTGTGTGTGATAATTTCCACGAGGTCTCCAGATTTTAATTCGTAATCTATTGGGACAATTTTTTTATTTACGCGCGCACCAACACATTGATTTCCAATATCTGTATGAATTCGATATGCAAAATCGACTGGGGTTGCGTGTATGGGGAGATCTATAATGTCGTTATGTGGAGTGAGTACAAAAATTCGTTCTTTGAAAAAGTCGGTTTTGAGCGCTCGCATAAATTCTTCCTGATCAGTGAAGTGTTTTTGCCAATTACTTAATTGTTCAATCCATGCGAGTTCTATTTTGTTTTTTACTCCAGTCCACGAGGCTTTTTTTGATGCGTCACTTTTAACTTGTTGATATGCCCAGTGTGCAGCAATACCCATTTCTGCCTCTTCATGCATTTCCTCGGTTCGTATTTGTATTTCGATAATTTTACTGTCTACGCAAAATACCGTGGTGTGGATACTTTGGTATCCATTTGATTTTGGGCGAGCTATATAATCTTTTATTCTTCCAGGGAGTGGTGCCCATAATTTATGAACAATTCCAAGTACGGTATAACATTCTTCAATTGAATTTACGATAATTCGGAATGCAACAAGATCATAGATTTTGTCGAGATTCATCTCGTTTCTCAAAAGCTTCTTATAGAGACTTGAATAGCGTTTTGCTCGAGCATCAACTGCAATTGGTTTTATTCCACTTTTCACTAAATGTTTTGCGATCATTGGTCGAACTCGGTCTGCATACCGCAACCTATCCTTATATGAATCAGTAACTGTTTTCATAAGCCAGGCATATCCTTCTGGGTCGGTGTAGGGAAATGCAAGATCTTCTAAATCTCCCGAGAGTTTTTGCATTCCAAGACGATAGGCGAGAGGTGCATAAATTTCAGCTGTTTCGAGTGCAAATTTTTCTCTTCGTTCTCGTGGAATATGTTGGAGTGTCTGCATGTTGTGCAAGCGATCTGCAAGCTTGATAAGGACGACGCGAAGGTCTTTTGAAAATGAAATGATAAAACGTCTCAGATTTTCAATTTCTGCTTCTTCTTTATTTTCTTGGTATTTAATTGTTTCAAGTTTTGTGAGTCCGTCAACAAGGAATGCAATTTCGTTACCAAAATAGTTTGCAATGTCTTTATTGGTAATGGCGGTGTCTTCGACGGTGTCATGGAGGAGGGCTGCGGCAATCGATGCTTGGTCTAGCTTCCATTCATACACCGTTTCGGCTACTTTCACACAGTGCACAAAGTAGGGCTCTCCGCTTTCGCGAGTGTCGTCTTTATGTGCCATTTCCGCAAAGTCGTAGGCTTTCCGTACCACGCTTTCTGGATCAAATTGTGTCAGTAATACAGACATTTGATGTGTTCATTTTACAACCAATAAGAGATAACTCACAACTTGCATCTATCCATTTTTGTCCCTGTTGCAATTTATTGAAAATCACGGTATACTCATTGTTGAAATTATGGATCAAGAAATTCTCGCAAAAATTAAACCTGGCGCGAAGGTTCGCGTATGGGAAAGAATAAAAGAAGGAGAAAAAGAGCGACAAAGCCCGTTTGCTGGTTTGGTTATTGCTCGAAAACATGGAAATGAACAAGGTGCATCATTTACTGTGCGTGCAATGGTTTCTGAAGTAGGGGTTGAGAAGGTATATCCAATTCACTCACCAATGATTGCGAAAATTGAGATCATCTCAAGTCCAAAAAAAGTACATAAAGCAAAGCTTTATCACACTCGTGAATTCTCAGCAAAGAAGATTCGTGAGCGCGTAAAAACAAAGTAAAAAACGAAACTCCGAGTAATCGGAGTTTTTCTTTTTCCTTTCTTTCTGTATTCTGTATATATGCTCTATATCGTTGCGACACCTATTGGAAATCTAAAGGATATAACGCTTCGTGCAATTGAGACGCTAACGAGCGTTGATATTATTTTTGCAGAAGACACTCGAGTTACTGGGAAGCTGCTTGCGTGCAATAATATTTCAAAGCCAACCTATCGATATGACGAACATTCGCATGCGCGAGTGATAAAAGAAATACTAACTTTTTTAGAACAGGGGAAGAATATAGCGTTTGTAAGTGATGCAGGAACTCCAGGAATTTCTGATCCTGGAACACGATTGGTACAAAGTGTAAGAGTGGCTTTGCCACAGGTTAAAATTATCCCTATTCCTGGAGTGTCCGCACTTACTACTATTCTTTCTGTTGCAGGACTTGATTCGGGAATGTTTTCATTTCTTGAATTTCCTCCACATAAAAAAGGAAGAGTAACATTTTTTAAAAAAATAGTATTATCAGAAATTCCTATAGTGTTTTATGAATCTCCTCATCGAATACAAAAGGCATTTGAGTCACTTCAAAAAGAATGTGGGGAACAATGTTCTATTATTGTCGGTCGCGAACTTACAAAAGTATATGAAGATATTTTTATTGGTTCACCAAGAGAGGCGCTTTTATATTTTGTCGGTGAAAAACTGAAAGGGGAATTTGTGGTGGTGGTAAAAAAATAATGAAATACCCGATTACAAAGAGAATATTTGATATTATTGGTGCTTTGTGTGGAGTTATTTTTATTATTCCATTTCTCCCGTTTATTATATTGGCAATTTTCATTGAGGATGGATTTCCGATAATAGTGAAACTTGATCGCATAAGTGAGGGTAAGATTATAAAAGTGTATAAATTTCGCTCGATGATTCGTGGTGCGCACGCCATGAAATCTGAATTGATGCAAAAAAATGAACGAAATGATGGGCCACTTTTTAAAATGAAGAATGATCCCCGCCTAACAAAAGTAGGAAGATTTTTAAGGGCGTTGCGAGTAGACGAGTTTCCACAGTTTTTAAATGTTTTGAGGGGGGAGTTGGCACTTGTTGGTCCTCGTCCACACGAACCTGGGGAGATTGCCCAATATCCAGATGAGTTTAAACATATTCAGTATGCACGTGCAGGTCTTACAGGACTGTCTCAGGTTTCGGGAGCTTCGTCACTTTCGTTTATGAAGGAACTAGAACTTGATAGTTATTATATTAAACATTCTTCGTTGTGGTTTGATATAACAATTCTTTGGAAAACAGTGTGGGTTTTCTTCTCTGATCCTACAGGAGTATAAAAACCCCCCGAAGGGGGTTTTTGAATTTCGAATGATGAATTTCGAAGTTTAATTTATTCTTCTTTCTTTTTCTTTACCACTTTTGTTGGTGTTGCTTTTGGTTTCTTCACACGTGGTTTCTTTTCTTTCTTTACTACCGTTTTTGCTTTTGTAGTACGTGAGCGGAAACGTTCTACGCGTCCTGCGGTGTCTACCAACTGCTGTTTGCCAGTGTAGTAAGGATGACATTTTGCACAAATATCAACTACTAATTCTTTTCGGGTTGAACCAACAACAAACTCATTGCCACATGCGCAACGAACTTTTGCATCGGGATAATATGTTGGATGGATATCCTTTTTCATAACTTCCTAATAATACAAATAAATACAAGAAAAGCAAGTATTGTTCTATAATTAATAATATGTGTAATAAAAAAGAGGGAATGTGCGGGGGTGCCTATGGACTTGCAGTTGTTGGGGCGGCAGTCTATTACATCCAACAATCTGATACGTTTTGGATGGGAGTTCTTGGTGTTTTGAAGGCAATTGTGTGGCCTGCCATGATCATGTATAAGACCATGGGGTTGCTTGCAATGTAGATTACATTTAATTAAAAAAAGACCGCATTCTTGCGGTCTTTATTATATTACTGAATAACAATCAATATATTTTTTCCATCATGGGTACCCCAATGTACTCCAGAGATTTCTTCTATTGTCTTGCTTCTCATCAGCTCTTCTAAAATAGTAAGAACCTTATTATTTTCTGGAAAATTTTTCTTAACATTTCCTACACCTATTGCTGGGTCTCCCTCTTTGTAAAGACTAAGTTGGTTTTTTAATTCTCCAAGAATTGGTGATACATTATTGAATTCTCCGTTAAGCGGAACAGCACAAGAAATGATTGTTTTTCCATCGAATTCTGATACGTGAATTGATAATTTTTCCATTCTTTTTCTCCCGATTTTTATGATATAAAAAAACTGATTTTATACTACTCCTATGTCTAAATTGGTCAAATTATTGCTGTGCTTATAGCTATTAGGGGACTCTTGACTTCTTTTTTGATTTCCCTATAATGTGGAAGCTGCATAAAGGTGCGGTTTTTATATGCCTTTTGTGGCGTTCCTTACAAGATAAATATCCACTTGTAAATAAGTGCGAAATAAATAAATTCGAAAATTCAATAAATAAATTGAATGGAAACAAACAAGTACATTTTTTGGATCAAACATTTTAAATCTGGGATTTAAAATAAATTAAGAAAATTTGAGTATTTTCTTGGTTGTCCCTATTAGAGCAAAGATGAGAGAAGCAATACGTGCATGAAGGCAGAAATGCATCTGCAGTCATGCACGAAGACCTTTCTTCACACTTACTCTTTATTGGAGGATTTGATCCTGGTCCAGGATGAACGCTGGCGGCGTGGATAAGGCATGCAAGTCGAACGGTTTTTTATTACTTAGCAATAAGTAGTAAAAGATAGTGGCGAACGAGTTAGTAACACCTTGGTACATACCCCGAAGTTGAGCATAGCTCACCGAAAGGTGAGGTAATTCTCGATATTCCCGCAAGGGCAAAGTCGCAAGACGCTTTGGGATTGGCCTAGGCCCGATCAGCTAGTTGGTGAGGTAATTGCTCACCAAGGCTACGACCGGTAGGGGAGCTGAGAGGCTATTCCCCAACGACGCAACTGAGACACGGTGCGTACTCCTACGGGAGGCAGCAGTCGAGAATATTCCACAATGGGCGAAAGCCTGATGGAGCGACGCCGCGTGCAGGATGAAGGTCTTAGGATTGTAAACTGCTTTTAAATGGGAAGAAGCTACATTAGTAGTGTGACGGTACCATTGGAATAAGGGGCGGCAAACTTCGTGCCAGCAGCCGCGGTAATACGAAGGCCCCAAGCGTTATCCGGATTTATTGGGCGTAAAGGGCGCGTAGGCGGCTCGGTGCGTCTTATGTTAAATCTCACCGCTCAACGGTGAAATCGCATAAGATACGACCAAGCTTGAGAGTGTTAGAGGTAGAAGGAACTTATGGTGTAGGGGTGACATCCGTTGATATCATAGGGAACACCGAAGGCGAAGGCATTCTACTGGGACATTTCTGACGCTGAGGCGCGAAAGCGTGGGGAGCAAAAAGGATTAGATACCCTTGTAGTCCACGCCCTAAACGATGATCACTAGCTGTCTCGAGTATCGACCCTCGGGGTGGCGAAGCTAACGCGTTAAGTGATCCGCCTGGGAAGTACGGCCGCAAGGCTAAAACTCAAAGGAATAGACGGGGACTCGCACAAGCGGTGGAGCATGTGGTTTAATTCGACGGTAAACGAGAAACCTTACCAAGGCTTGAAATTCAAACGAAAGGTGTCCGAAAGGATATCCCTCTCACAAGGACGTTTGGACAGGTGCTGCATGGTTGCCGTCAGCTCGTGTCGTGAGACGTTCCCTTAAGTGGGGTAACGAGCGCAACCCCTGCCCTGTGTTATATGTGTCACAGGGGACTGCCATCTTATAGATGGAGGAAGGCGGGGACGACGTCAAATCAGCATGGCCCTCTGACGCCTTGGGCTACACACATGCTACAATGGTAGATACAACGGGTTGCCAAGCTGCAAAGCGGAGCCAATCCTTCAAAATCTACCCCAGTTCAGATTGAGGGCTGCAACTCGCCCTCATGAAGTAGGAATCGCTAGTAATCGCGGATCAGCAGGCCGCGGTGAATACGTTCTCGAGTCCTGTACTCACTGCCCGTCACGTCAAGGAAGCTGGGACTGCCTGAAGTTTCGTGAAGGAATCAGGGTAAGCTCGGTGACATGGACGAAGTCGTAACAAGGCACGGGTAGCGGAAGCTGCTCGTGGATTAATTACACTTAAGTCGTAAAAAACTTTAATTTTTTAAAATGATGTGTATAACAGTTCGCTGTACGCGATCAATCGAGTAATCGAGGAAATCAACGCAGAAGGAATGATGCATACTATCGAGAGGTGTTAGCCGATAAACCTCAAATATGTCTCGGCTACGAATATGGTAAATGTCTAATTGGTTTATTATGTTCGGTGGGACGACCAAGAAAGTACTTGAAATGAATTTATTTTTATCTTTAATAAAAAACCCCGCCAGTCTATGGACTAGCGGGGTTTTTGTTTATAGAAATTATCTTTATATAGTGCTATACTATGAACAAATATGGCTGGAAAAACGATACTTATTGTAGAAGACGAATCTTTGCTTGGAAATTTATTGAAACAGAGGTTGGAACATGAAGGATTTACTGTAATTTGGTGTAAAGATGGAGAAGAGGCGGTTAATGTACTCCGATCAAAAAAACCTGATCTTATTTTGCTTGATCTTATTTTGCCAAAAATCTCTGGATTTGAATTATTGGAGACAATGCAAGCAGATCCTCAACTTGAGCGCGCTCCTGTTATTATTACCTCAAATCTTGGACAAGACAGCGATGTTGCTCGTGGGCAATCACTTGGTGCGATTGAATATTTTGTAAAAGCAAAAGTTTCAATTGAAGAATTAGTTGATCACGTAAAAACAATGGTCGCAAATTTGCCAGTAAATTCATAAATTTGTTATTATAGTCAGATGAAACGTGGTTTCACTCTTATTGAACTCCTAGTAGTAATAGCTATATTAGCAATTCTCGCTACTGTTATCGTTGTTATCATCAACCCTGGTGAACTATTAAAGCAAGCACGAGACACTACTCGTATTTCTGATCTTGCAGCAATAAACAGTGCAATAGCATTGTATCTATCGGATGTAACTACCCCATATTTGAAAAATGGTGCTGCCTGTACTGCAGGAACACACTATGGAACTGTTGTGCCTTCTCCAGCTACATCAACTCCATTTGCTGTTGCAGGAAGTGTTGCTGCTGCGACCGGTGTAACAACTTCAGTTTCTGGAGCTGGTTGGGTAAGTGTTAACTTCACTTCGATCTCATCAGGTTCTCCTCTTGCTCGTCTTCCAATGGATCCACAAAATACTCAGACTTATTACTATGCCTATGGATGTGGAACTGGAACATTAAATGGCGATCTTAGTTACGAAGTGAATGCAAAAATGGAGAGTACGAAGTATGGAAGTTCATCAAGTACTGCAAACGTTGTCTCAAATGTAAAAGATGGTGGAGACAATGCAACGTGGTACGAAATTGGAAACAATCTAACTCAGTAGATTTGTATAAAAAGGTCTGTCTGATATAATAAACAAAAGTTTAAATAAACTATGAAAAAAGGTTTTACCCTCATTGAATTGCTTGTTGTTATTGCGATCCTTGCAATTCTCGCTACTGTTATCGTCGTTATCATCAACCCTGGTGAATTGTTAAAGCAAGCACGAGACACTACTCGTATCTCTGATCTTGCAGCAATAAACAGTGCAATTGCATTGTATCTATCAGATGTAACTACCCCATATTTGAAAAATGGTGCTGCCTGTACTGCAGGAACGCACTATGGAACAGTGGCAGTTTCTACATCGACTCCATTTGCTGTTGCGGGAAACGTTCTTGCTGCGACCGGTGTAACAACTTCAGTTTCTGGAGCTGGTTGGGTAAGTGTTAACTTCACCTCGATCTCATCAGGTTCTCCTCTTGCTCGTCTTCCAATGGATCCACAAAATACCACCACATATTACTATGCCTATGGATGTGGAACTGGAACATTAAATGGCGATCTTAGTTATGAAGTGAATGCAAAGATGGAGAGTACAAAGTATAGCGCGGGTGGAGGAGGAGATGTTGTCTCAAATGTAAAAGATGGTGGAGACAATGCAACGTGGTACGAAATTGGAAACAATCTAACTCAGTAAAAAAGAAAAACTCCTTCGGGAGTTTTTTAATACATGATTCAAATTATAAAAGTAAGAAAAATGTATGGTAGAATTATAAAGAAGTGCAAAGTGCAAACTTCAAAGTGCAAAAGTTAAACTAAAAGCGTTTTAACTTCATTTTTGAGATTTGCGTTTTGAGATTTGAATTTGTTACATAATGATTAATCTACCAGGAGAAAAATTAAGAGAATTATTGCTCCGTGCAGGAATTGTGAATACTGAGACATTCTCAGTTATTCAGGAAGAGGCAACGCGAAAACGGCAGAATTTGAGTGATCTTCTTATTTCTCAAGGGATTATAAATAAAGAATACCTTTTAATCCTCATCGCTCAATTTCTTGGGGTTGAGCGTATCAATCTTGGAGTAACCAAAATTGATGAAACGGTGCTTAATTTATTACCAGAAGATGTTGCTCGTAGGAGAAAGGTGATTGTATTTGGAAAGGAGCCAGATGGAAGATTTAAGGTTGCGATGGATGATCCAAGTGATTTGGAAACTATTGATTTTCTTTCATTAAAATTAGCAGGAAAGATAAAGCCATATCTTGCGACGGAAGAAGATTTAAATAGAGGATTCACTGCGTATGGGAAGAAAATCACGCAGGATTTTAAAAAAATAATTGAAGAAAGCGTTCGCGAATCCCTAAAGTCAAAAGCACGTGGAGATATTGCCACCCAAGGTGCTGAAGACCTTCCTATTGTTGCGGTAGTGGACAATCTTTTGTCATATGCAGTTTCGTCTCGTGCATCTGATGCTCATTTTGAAATTCTTGATGATTCAATTCTTGTTCGATTTCGTATTGATGGAATTTTACATGAAATTATTAGAATGCCAAAGGAAATTCATCCCGCGGTTATTGCTCGATTGAAAATTCTTTCGAGTTTGCGCGTTGATGAACATCGTGCACCACAAGATGGACGATTCAGATATAAAATTGGTGGCACCTCTGTTGATATTCGTGTTTCCATTCTCCCGACATTTTATGGCGAAAAAGTTGTTATGCGTATTTTGAGTGGAGCACAAAAACCAGTTTCACTTGCTGACCTTGGAGTATTTGAATCCGATATTCATATCATTGAAGAAGCAATAAAAAAGACATATGGAATGGTGCTTGCGTGTGGGCCAACTGGATCAGGAAAAACAACAACATTGTATTCAATTTTGAATATGTTGAATAAACCTGAGGTAAATATTATTACCGTTGAAGATCCAATTGAATATGACATGAGATATGTGAATCAGGTGCAGGTGAATAACGCCGCAGGAATCACGTTTGCATCAGGGCTTCGTTCAATACTTCGTCAAGATCCAAATATTGTTATGGTGGGAGAAATTCGTGATGGTGAAACGGCAAACATTGCGGTTCAAGCTGCACTTACTGGGCACTTGGTATTGTCGTCTTTGCACACCAACGATGCACCAACAACTATTCCACGTTTTATTGATATGGGTGTTCCTCCGTTTCTTATTTCTGCGGTGTTGAATACCGTCGTTGCACAACGTCTTGTGCGAAAAATTCACCTGAATTGTATTGAGTCATACGAACCAGATGAGGTGACACTTACTGCAATACAACGCGAACTTCTTCTTTTGGGAGTTGATCCAAAAAGTATAAAGCTTCCAAAAACATTTTACCGTGGGAAAGGATGCAGTGGATGTAATTTTGTGGGAACTATCGGACGTATAGGAATTTATGAGGTATTAAATATTACTGAATCCATACGCAAACTTATTATGGATGGATCATTCAGTATGGATATGTTAAAAATGCAAGCACAAAAAGAGGGGATGATAACAATGTTTGAAGACGGACTTCGAAAAGTAGAACGAGGAACAACAACGATTGAGGAGGTTATGCGCGTTATACGGGAATAAGATCACAACAAATTTTTAGTGTAAAATAAAAAAGGATGAAATTTCATTACATTGCATCACAACAAGATGGCCGGGTAATTGAGGGGGACGTGGACGCGGTAAGCGTGCAGGCGGTACTTACGTATCTTTCAACAAATAATTTAAAGCCAGTAAGCGTTAAGATTATTGAAGAGCGAAAAAAAGAAATTGAGATTTTTAAAGCGCGAGTTACTATAACTGATCAGATATTTCTTACAAAATATCTTGCGTTGATGTTAAAAATCGGTACTGGTCTTTTGGAGGCAGTAAATATTCTTATCGCTGATTTTACGAAACAGGCAATCAGAGATATTTTATATGAGATTCGTTCTTCGCTTGAACAAGGACAACCATTTTATACAACGTTTGCCCGTCACCCAAAGGTGTTTTCAAATGTATATACCAATCTTGTAAAAGCAGGGGAAGCGTCGGGAAATTTAGAAAAAATATTTCAGGACCTCACTATTGTTCTTACTAAAGAAAAAGAATTGCGCGACCAGATGAAGAGTGCTCTTGTGTATCCTGTGCTTCTTCTCATTGGTGCGGTGCTTATTCTTATGTTTTTGGTTATGTTTGCACTTCCAAAAATTGCAAAAGTGTTTATGGATTCAGGATTTGAGCCACCTGCATTTTCAAAAGCAGTATTTGCCGTTGGATTCTTTTTTGGAAAATTTGGTTTTTATTTTATTGGACTTGCGATTGTCGCCGGAATTGTTGGAGTTGTGTTCTATAGGAGTTCTATTTTCTTTCAAAGATTTATCAAAAATCTTTTTGCTGGACTCCCATTAATCAAGAATGTGGTGCACAAAATGGCGCTACAGCGATTTGCATCGACCCTTGCTTCTCTTATCAAAGCGGGCATGCCACTTACTGAAGCGTTGAAGATTACATCAGATGCAGTAGCAAACCAGGCGGTGGGAGATGCGTTAATTCGTATTGCAGATCAAGGACTTGCAAAAGGACTTACCATTGGTGAAGCGTTTCGTCGCGAACCAGTGTTTCCACAGACAATTTCAAATCTTGTAGCAATTTCTGAACGTGCAGGACACTTGGACGAAGTGTTGGAAACACTCGGAGAGTTCTATGCAAAAGAAATTGATTCTTCAATTAAGGAGCTTGTTTCATTCCTTGAACCAGCATTGTTGTTGTTTATTGGTGTGATCATTGGTGTCATTGCACTTGCAATTATTGTTCCAATTTATCAACTTACAACACAATTTTAAAAATTTTATAATTTTTAATTTCCAATTTTTAAACAAATCCAAAATTCTAATGTTTAAAACATTACTTACAAAATTCAAAAATTACAAAATTCAAAAATTACCAGAACGTTTCGCACGTTCTGGTTTTACCATGATTGAGCTCATGGTGGTTATTGCGATTGTGGTTTCTCTTTCTGTTACTTCTTTTATCGCGTTTTCAAACGTTTCAAGTTCTAAAGCGGTAAAAAATGGACTTGATGAAATGGAAGCATTAATTACGGCGGCACGAAGAAAATCAATATCACAAGAAAATGGTGCTCGTTGGGGTGTACGAACGGAGAATACAACAACATCGAAACGCATGGTGTTGTTTAGTGGTGTGTCATATGCATCAGGAACTCCGTCGAACTATTATTCGTTAAAAAGAAATGTAGTGTTCACTAATCCTGTTGCTTCAACCACCTATGATGTTTTGTTTGATCCAATTACGGGGTTTCTTTCCGAAAAGAAAGTAATAACTGTTGCAACATTAAAAAGAGATGGAATTGTTGGTGATTTAGTATTAAACACTATTGGGGCAGTAACCAAACGATATGATTATGGGGTGGTGGGATATTGGCATTTTGATGAGGGAACAGGAACGATTGCCTATGATGCATCAGGAAGGGGAAATAATGGGACACTTACTAATGGTCCTACGTGGCAGGTAAGTACAAATTGTAAAGCTGGGATGTGTTTGAATTTTGATGGAACTGATGATTATATTTCAACCTCTTCTATTCCAAATTTGACTAGTGAATTTAGTTTCTCTGTTTGGGCAAAAACTCCCATTTTACAAGATTCAACTTACGATACGATAATCTCAAAGTTTTCTTCGTCCCCATATAATGGTTGGTTTTTGAGGCATAGTCCAAATACTAATGCAATTTATTTTTCTTTTTATAATGCTGGATCTTCATATTCAGTTTCTACTTCTGCACTTACCGCAAACACCTGGATTCATTATGTGGGTACCTTTGATGGGTCAAATATGAAACTCTATACTAATGGTCTTTTGTCTGGTACTCAGGTTGGGTCTGTTGGATCTGCAACAACAAATTTTGCTATTGGTGGTAATTACGGGGGACCATCAGAAACCTGGAATGGTTCTATAGACGAGGTTCGTGTTTATAATCGTGCATTGTCTGCAAGTGAGATTTTAGCGATGTATAATGACCTTAAGTAAATTTCAATTTACAAATTTCAAATTTCAATTTAATTTTCCAATGACCCAATTTCAAAATTTATTCATTTATGCATTCATTTAAAATTTTAAATTTAAAACTTAAAATTCTTCTGCAAAGCAGAAGTGGTCAATCTTTGGCGGAAGTAATGATTGGTCTTGCGATTGGTGCAATCTTGATTGGTGCTGCCTCGTTTGCAATTACCACTACACTGAAAACAAATCTAACTACTCAGCGTTCACAGTTTGCAGCAAATGCTGCGCAAGAAACAATTGAGCGTGTTCGTGCGTTCGCATCTTCTGATTGGCAAAATATTTATGGACTTACAAAAGGGTCATCAACGCAATATTATTTTGTTGCGACAGGAACACAGTTTTTTGTAAATCAAGGAAAGGAGGGAGTTGTAGAGAATGATATTCGTAGTGGCTTGGTTGGTCAGTGGGGATTTGACGAGGCCACAGGAACGGTTGCGTATGATATGACGGGGAATAGGAATAATACAAATTTTTCTGGTAGCATTGTTCGTGCTACAACAACATGTAAAATTGGTAATTGTGTTGGGCTTGATGGAGCTAGTGATTCTTATATAAGTAGTAGTAATAATATGTCACCGACCTCAAGTCAGACATATTCCATATGGATTAAACCTAATGTTTTGAGTGGTTTGGTTGGTATCTTTACGACACATAACTATGTCTTAACATCAAATATTGGGATAAATTTAACGAATGATAGATTATCCATATCTATTGGATATACAGATGGGACAAGAGAATTCAGCACAAAATTAAGTAATTTTTTGTTATCGACAAATAGTTGGACTCACGTTGTTCTTATATATAACGCTACAGATAATTCTGTTAGTTTTTATGTAAACGGTACGTATGATAGTAGGTGGGCGTTAGCAAAGACTGTCAAATTTACCTCAGAGAAAGTACTTTTTGGTCAGTGGTCATATGTATATTTAGGCAACTACAGATTTAATGGATCTATTGATGACGCTCGTATTTATAATCGTGCACTTTCTGCTGATGAGGTGAAACAGCTTTATAACAGTGCAACATATACTCGTTATTTTTATGTTGAAAATGGATGCAGGACAAATGATGCGTCGAGTACATATTCCGGGGTTAGTCCTTGTGGTGGTGGATCTGTTGATGATCCATCAAGTCAGAAAATAAGTTCTGTTGTTCAATGGGGAACAGGAGGAACTGGACAGATTATACTTGCAGATATTTTGACACGATGGAAAAATGCGATCTTTCAACAAAGTGATTGGTCGGGAGGAGTTTCAGAAAATGTATTAATCAATTCAGGAACGACATTTGCGTCTTCATCAAACGTAAACTCTGGAGGAGGAAGCCTAAGAATCAACGGACTCTAGACAATTTTAATTTACAAATTTTAAATTTCAATTTAATGCTTCAATGACTCAATTTTAAAATTTATTCACTTAGAAATTCAATTAAAATTTGAAATTTAAAACTTAGAATTTATCAGGTATAATGAATCTATGGAAACTCGGAATTACAGTGAAGCACTAAATGAGGGGTACAAACGACTTCATGCACAAATTGAGGTAGAACGTGCGAAACCTGAGAATGCGGAAATTCAGGAACGAGATATCGTTAAAAAATCAGTAGTTGGGGTTGTTCAATCAATAAAATCAACACAACCAGCAGAAGAAAAGAAAGAGGAGAAGCCGGTTGAACTTCATGTTATTCCGGAATATGCCGAAAGAGAACCAGAGATATTAAGAAAAGAAATTGAAGTACTTGTTGAATCTGCGGCAAACAGCGGTCTTGAACAAGCGGTCCGGGAATCATTAAAGCATTCGTCATTTGTACAAGATGCATTTCATGATGCATTGGTTGACAAGCTGATTCCAGAAATGAAGAAGAGAGGAATTCTGAAATAATTTCAATTTACAAATTTTAAATTTCAATTTAATTCTCCAATGACCAAATTTAAAATTTTTACATTCAATTAAAATTTGAAATTTAGAACTTAAAATTTATCCATGGCTTCCTTCATTATTTTTATCTCAATTCTAGTTGCTGCCATTATTGGTGTTGGGTTGTTTTTTCTTTGGAAAAACAAAATTAAGAAAGCACTTGTTGAGCAGCTTTCGATGAAGTTGTTTTTGATAAAGCTTCCAAGAGAATCAAAAGAGGGAAGAGAGTTGAAAAAAGAAATAAGCATTTCTGAACAGCTTATTGCTGCGCTTGCCTCATTTAAAAAACCGTTTGCGTTTGAAGTTGCAGTTCCGCACGTGGGAGAAGAAATTCATTTTTATATTTCAGTTCCACAAGTTGCAGGAGAAGCAGTTGCGAGACAAATTCAAGCACTTTGGAAAGATGCAGATGTGATTCCGGTAGATGACTACAATATTTTTAATCCCGCGGGTGCGGTTTCAGCATTTTCACTCTCACAACGTGATTATTACGTTGTTCCGCTTCGCACGTATCAAGAATTTGAATCAGATACATTTCTCTCTGTTCTAGGTGGTCTTGCACAGATAAATGAAGTTGGAGAGGGGTGTGCAATTCAATACATTGTTCGTCCCGCAGATAGATCAGCAAAGAAAAATATTCAGAAAGCAATTGAAGAGTTGCGAAAAGGAAGAAAAGCAAAGGATGTAATTTATACAAAAAATAATGGAGACCTTTCATTTAAAGAAATTGGAGAGATAGCGGTAAAAGGAAGTGAAGCAATTGATAAAAAAGACGAAAAGAGTGTTGATGAGCATGCGGTAAAAATGCTTGAAGGGAAAATATCAAAACCATTATTTTTGGTAAATGTGCGAGTTGTTGCGTCTGCCCCAAGTGAACCACAAGCAAGAGCAATTACTGATGGAGTTGCTGCTGGGTTTGCACAATTTACGTCCCCAGAACGAAATGAGATAACGGTTCGATATTATAAAAAACCTGAAGCGCTCGCTCATAAATTTATTTTCAGAGAACATTCGAAGGATGAGGCTATGGTAATGAATTCCGAAGAACTCGCAAGTATTTTTCATTTACCAACTGCATTTACTGAGGTTTCACGGGTGAGCTATTTGAAATCGCGTGAAGCCCCACCTCCATCGGAAACTCCACGAGAAGGTCTTGTTATTGGTGAGAGTAGATTTCACGGAATGAAACGTGAGATTCGTTTGACTCGCGAAGATAGACGCAGGCATTTATATCTAATTGGACAAACCGGAACAGGAAAATCTGTATTTTTAAACAATGCTTCAGGACAGGATATTTTAAATGGAGATGGTGTTTGTCTTATTGATCCAAATGGAGATCTTTTTGAAGATGTATTAAATCGAGTTCCTGAATCACGTGCTAAGGATGTGATTGTCTTTGATCCATCGGACATGGACAGGCCACTTTCAGTGAACATGCTTGAGTATGATGCACGTTTTCCTGAACAAAAAACATTCATCATAAATGAACTGATGATGATTTTTGATACGTTATATGATTTGAAAGCAACGGGTGGCCCTATGTTTGAACAGTATGCAAGGAATGCATTGTTGTTATTGATGGATGATCCAAGTGCTGGGTATACCATTTTGGAAATTCCTCGAGTGCTCTCCGACTCAAATTTCCGTGAAATGTTACTTTCAAAATGTACTAATCTTATTGCAAAAGATTTTTGGGAGAAGGAAGCAGAGCAGGCGGGAGGTGAGGCTTCGCTTCAAAATATGGTTCCTTACATCACTTCGAAATTTAGCACATTTATTGCAAATGATTACGTCCGCCCTATTATTGCTCAATCAAAGAGTTCTCTAGATTTTAGAAAAATTATGGATGAGGGAAAGATTTTACTCGTGAATCTTTCGAAAGGAAGAATTGGAGAGTTGAATGCGAGTTTGCTCGGAATGATCATTGTTGGGAAACTTACCATGGCGGCGTTTTCTCGTGCTGATATGGCGGATCGAGATGCACGTAGAGATTTCTATTTATATATTGATGAGTTTCAGAATTTCACAACTCCTTCAATCTCAACTATTCTTTCTGAGGCAAGAAAATATCGATTGTGTCTTACTGTTGCACACCAATTTATTGCGCAATTAAAGGATCCGATTCGTGATGCGATTTTTGAAAACGTTGGTTCAATGATCTCGTTCCGTATTGGTCCGAACGATGCAGAATTTCTCGAAAAACAATTTGCTCCAACGTTTAATAAAAATGATTTAATTAATGTTGATAACTTAAATGCGTATGCGAAGATAATCATCAATAATAAGATCTATCCTCCTTTTTCTTTGTTTGTTCCATTTCCTCCAAAAGGAATTGCGACGCGTGGAGCACAAATAAGAGAATATTCACGATTGATGTATGGAAGACCAAAAGCCGACGTTGATGCAGAAATTTACTCTCGATTACGAGAATCTCGTTAATAATGAAACCATTTCTTTCTATAGTTATTCCAGTTCAAGATGAGGGTGAGAGACTTTTGGATTTTTTACTTTCCCTTGATTATATGTTGTCGCTCTCTGAATTTTCGTATGAGTGTGTTTGTGTGTGTGCTCAAAAAAATGAAAATTCAAAGAAGGTGTGTGAAAAATTTTCTAAATTGGTGAAATATATGCGTGTGTGTGAGATAAAAGGAAATGGTGGATGGAGAGAGTTGTTTGGGGAGGGGATGAATTCTTCGAAGGGGAGTATTCGAATGTTTCTTGATCCTGGAGTGATTTCTGTGTTTAAAGATAGGGATAAAATATTAGAGCGACTCCGAGAGGGATACGAGTGTGTTATTGCGGTTGATGAAGGAAAAGAAGAGGGGGAGTATGTGAGTCCAAATTCGATTCCAAGAATGATTGTATTCCGGGAAGAAATGCTTTCGCTTCTTGAAACAAAACACAATATTTCACATAATAGGCGTTCGCTATTTGTAGAAATTATTGGATTTTTATTAAAGAATAAAATTAAGGTATATGCGTTTCCGCTTTCGGCGAAGGAAGGAACAAAAGTAAAAGAAACAGTGATTGATAAGCTAATCAACAAAACAAAGTTGATGAAAGTAAAAAGAGAGCATAAGAAATTAAGAAAGAAAATTGATTAATATATGAAACATTTAGTTATTGCAAATTGGAAGATGAACCCAATGTCTTTAAAAGAGGCTATAAGTTTAGCCAAAGAGGAAGACAAAAAAGATGTAGTGATTATTCCTCCAACGCCATATATTCCCGCATTACAAACCGTAGTAAAGAAGGGATCGCTTGGGGTTCAGGACGTTGATCCGATTAATGCAGTAAATGGTCCGTATACAAGTGCATTATCCCCAGCATTTTTAAAAAAGTTTGGTGTGAGATATACAATTATCGGACATTCAGAGGCAAGGGCAAATCTTGGAGAGAGTGATGCAATAATTGCGCACAAAATAAAAAGTGCGCTTGATGCTGGGATTATTCCTATTCTTTGTGTTGGCGAAACAAAGGAAGTTCGAGATATGGGATATACAAAAGCTCGCGAATTTGTTTTGGATCAACTTGAACGAGGTCTAGATTTAATAAAGGGTGGAGTAGGAAAAATTATCATTGCATATGAACCAGTGTGGGCGATAAGCACCAACAATGAAG
Organism: Parcubacteria group bacterium LiPW_41; assembly: GCA_007375535.1. GTDB lineage: Bacteria > Patescibacteriota > Minisyncoccia > UBA6257 > GWB1-50-10 > LiPW-41. The sequence goes on from VMEM01000002.1 coordinate 71,289, forward strand.
GAGTTGCAGATGATTCAGAGGGAGCTGGTGAGATGATACAAAATATAAAGGCACATCTTTCCTCTTCAATGAAATTATGGGCGCAGTATAAAATAATTGGTGTCTATGGCGGATCAGTTGGTGTAAACAATGTTGGAGTATTTTTGAAAGAGCGCTCGATTGATGGATTCCTCGTTGGAAGCGCAAGCTTGAGATCAAAAGAATTTTTGAGAATTGTAGAAATTGTAAACGGATAAAATTATATTAGTTTGAAATCATGAATAGAAGTTTAAAACAATTATTATATTCACTTATCTATTTAGTTTTTCTTGTTTTTATTGGAATTGTTGTGTGGGGATTTTTTTCAAAACAGCCACCAACATGTACAGATGGAAAAAGGAATCAAAATGAAACGGGAATTGATTGTGGTGGAACTTGTGTATCGTGTGACCTAAAAGACATTCAACCAGTTGAGTTTCTTGGATATTCCGTAATGCCACTTAAGTCTGGTCGTGTTTCTCTATTGGTTCATGTTAAAAATCCAAATGAGACACACCACGCATCTCCGTTTTCATATACCATTCGCCTTTTTGATGAAAATGATATTGAGAGGGAAGTTTTTTATGGAGATGCATCGCTTGTTGCGGGAAGTGATGGATATATTTTGGAAAATAAAACGACCTATTCTGATCCAAAAAGAGTTGAATTTGAGATGGGTGACGCTAACTGGAAGCTCAAGGAATCATTTTTAGCACCAGAATTAGTTATTCAAGAGACTTCAACTACTGTCGATAAAAATGTAGTTCGCGTGAAGGGAACAATTGAAAATAAAAGTTCTTTTGGGGTAGAAAATATACACATTATTGCAATACTAGGGGGAGAATATAATGAGGATGTTTTTGCGAGCGAAATGATTTTGACTCGTATGGCAGCTTTTCGAAAAGAACAATTTAGCGTTGCATTTCCAAGTGATCCCGAGATTGCCCAGCGCTTGAAAACAAACGCAACACGCGTCATAGTACAAGCAGAATGATGCACAGGATTAGGAATCTTGATTTTACTCTTTTAGGGGCCCTTTTTTTCCTCGCGTTGTTTAGTTTGCTTTCTTTGGCGAGTTCTGGAATGGAATTCTTTTGGAAGCAGTTATTATGGTATGGAATTGGATTTGGATTAATTATTTTTGGGAGTTCGTTTGATTGGAGATGGTTGGGTACACAAATTTGGTTTAGAGCGGTGCTGTATTGGGGAAGTGTTGGACTTGTTTTTGTCTCAAATTTTTTATCAGGCACAGTTAGGGGAACAAAGGGATGGATTTCAATTGGAGGATTTCAGTTTGAGCCTGCAGAATTGGTAAAACTTTCTGTTATTTTGGTTCTTTCAAGTTATTTTGCTCGAAAACATATTCATGCGTGGCAGACGAGGACGTTGTTTGTCTCTTTGTTGTTTGTCCTTATTCCTACGGTGCCAATTATTTTACATCCTGATTTTGGGTCTGCAGCAATGGTGATGGTCTTGTGGCTTGGTTTTATCCTTCTCTCTGGAATTCATATAAAACGATTTCTTATTGGTGTTGGATGTTTTCTTATTTCGTTTACACTCTTATGGAGTTTTGTTTTGAAGCCATATCAAAAAGAACGTATTACTGGTTTCTTTTCTCCAAGTGGAGATCCTTTGGGGGTAAACTATAATGTAATTCAATCGAAAGTTTCCATTGGTTCTGGCGGCTTGTTTGGAAAGGGTTTTGGGATGGGGACGCAGGTACAATTCAAATTTCTTCCAGAAGCACAAACAGATTTTATATTTGCAGCAATTGTTGAAGAGTGGGGATTGTTTGGGGGTTGCAGCGTGTTAATTGCTTTTTTCTTTGTTGTCTATCGTGTTATAATGATTGGGCTCCGAGCGAAAGATAATTATTTTAGATTTATTTGTCTTGGCGCGGGGGTTTATTTCGTCGCTCATTTCACAGTGAATGTTGGTTCTGCTCTAGGACTTCTTCCTGTTGCAGGTATAACATTTCCATTTGTGAGCTATGGTGGGTCAAACCTATTGACTTCCTCAGTGCTATTGAGCATAATACAACATATCAAACTTGAATCCTCAACGTGAACAACGAGGTAATTTGAGCGTGCGCCTCCTGGTCGTACTAGGAGCTCTTTTGGCGTTTATTTTTGTTGTTGCATATTTTGTCTATTCACTTCAGCCAAGTGATACTGAAAACAATCAGGAAGATAATACAATTTCTACCTCAACGGCCGTTCAATTCAAAATTGAAAAAGGTGAGGGAATTCGAGAGATTGCGAGTCGTTTGTCTAGTGAAAAATTAATTCGTTCAATAACCGTGTTTAAGTTTTACACGGTTATTTCTGGTACTGCTCATCGATTTTTGCCAGGGTCATACACAATTTCAAATGCAATGAGCATTCCAGAGATTGTCAAAGAATTTACCGATGGAGGAAAAAATGAAACAACGGTGGTAATTCCTGAAGGTACAACCATACGAGACGTTGAAGAGATATTGGCTGGGGCTGGGGTGTTGCAAAAAGGAGTTTCACTTCCCAAGGATCCGAAATTGTTTGAAAAAGAATTTCCGTTCCTTGAAAAGCGAACATCACTCGAAGGGTTTGTCTTTCCTGATACTTATAGAGTTCCACTCGACGCGCCACCAGAAGTTATAGTAAGGAAGTTTCTTGAGACCTTTGAACGAAAAGCATGGCCAATTTTGAAAGAACAAGATGATTGGTACAACCGACTGGTTCTTTCCTCAATTCTTGAGCGAGAAGTAATTACATTCGAAGATAGACAGATCGTTGCAGGAATTTTCTTGAAAAGAATATCAATAAGGATGCCAATACAAGCGGATGCAACGATTAGTTATGAAAAGTGTGATGGGAAGTATAAGGGGTGTGAGGTGATTAGAATGGCACGATCAGACACAGCAATCCCGTCTCCGTATAACACCTACCAACGTCTCGGACTTCCACCAACGCCAATTGCAAATCCAGGACAATCAGCAATTCGCGCAGCAATAGAGCCACAAAAAACCCCATACCTCTATTACCTTTCGGCTAAAACTGGTGAGACATTATTCTCGAGGACACTCGATGAACACAATATAAAGAGGGCGAAATATCTATAAAACGATTTTTAAGAAAAATCACAAAGAAACAAAAAAATACCAACCGATGAAAACAAAAATATTTTCTTCATACAATGGGCCGAAATTTGGAGCGATGAATCTTATTGAGATTCAACGTAATTCATTTAAATGGTTTGTCGAAAAGGGTCTCCGAGAACTTTTTGATGAAATATCTCCAATTAAAGATCACACAGGAAAGGAACTTGAATTGAGTTTCTTGAACTACAAATTTGATGCTCCAAAATATACTGAAGAGCAAACAAAAGAAAAAGATCTTACATTTGAAGCTGCGCTTCGTGTAAATCTTAAGTTGATTAATAGAACAACAAAAGATTCGATTGAACAAGAAGTATATCTTGGTGATTTTCCGATTATGACTACCCGTGGAACGTTCATAATAAATGGCGTTGAGCGTGTGGTTATTTCACAGTTAGTTCGAAGTCCTGGTGCATATTTTACTGCAAACGTGTTTCGTGGGAAGAAAATGTTTGGTGCAAAAGTTATTCCAAATCGTGGAGCATGGCTTGAATTTGAAACAGAACCAGATGGATTTATCGGTGTTCGTATTGATAGAAAGAGAAAGGCGCCAGTAACACAATTGTTGCGTGCGTTTGGATACTCTTCAAGCGAAGAAATGCTCAAAGCATTTGCAGATGTTGATACAGGAGACATAAAGCATATTCAAGCAACTCTCAAGAAGGATGATGCGGAGGATGCGGATAAATCATTTTTGGGACTTCACAATCGATTGCGACCAGGAGATCTTACTACTGTTGATAATGCAAGATCATTGATCGAAGGAATGTTTTTCCGTTTTGATCGATATGATTTAAGCCCAGTAGGAAGGTATAAATTTAATCAACGTCTTTCTATTGAAAATAAAGAAGAGGGTGTTCTTGATAAAGAAGATCTTACTATTTTGTTAAAAGAAATTATTCGAATGAATAATACGCCTTCTGCAGAGCCTGACGATATTGATCATTTGGGAAATCGAAGAGTGCGTGCGGTTGGTGAGTTGGTTCAATCACGTCTTCGTGTTGGATTTGCTCGTCTTCGACGTGGCGTACAAGACAGAATGTCTACACTTGAGCGCCGAACACTTCAACCAGTACAGTTGGTAAATTATAAATTGTTAACTGCAGTAGTTCGTGATTTTTTCTCTTCTTCTCAGCTTTCACAATTCATGGATCAGGTAAATCCACTTGCAGAGCTTGAACACAAGCGCAGAATGTCTGCAATGGGTCCTGGAGGGCTCACTCGTGAGCGTGCAGGATTCGAAGTTCGTGATGTGCACTCGTCTTACTATGGACGTATTTGTCCAGTTCAGACCCCTGAAGGAGCAAACATTGGATTGGTGAGTTATATGGCAAACCATGCTCGTTTGAATGAGTTTGGTTTCTTAGAAGCGCCATATTATAAAGTGAAGAATGGAGTAGTAACTTCGACGATTGTGTGGATTGATGCAATTGAAGAAGAAAAATATAATATTGCACAAGCTGATGTTGGTATTGATGAAAAAGGATTTATTATTCCTGATGTTTTTCCTGCTCGCATAAAAGGAAAGCCAGGAGAGTGCAGACGTGATGAGGTTGATTTTATGGATGTATCCGCAAATCAATTTACGAGCGTTTCGGCATCTCTTATTCCTTTCTTGGAACATGATGATGCAAACCGTGCACTCATGGGATCAAACATGCAGAGACAAGGAGTTGCGTCAATTCATCCAGAAATTCCATTTGTAGGAACTGGACAAGAAGATCGTGCGGCACATGATTCAGAACAGGTTATTCTTGCAGAGGAAGATGGTGTGGTAACTGACTCTGATTCGTCAGGAGTTTCAATAAAAGGAAATTCAGGAACCCGAAGATATTCTATTCTTAAATTTAGGAGATCAAACCAGTCAACATGTATTTCACAGCGCCCTATTGTATTTGTTGGTGATAAAGTAAAAAAAGGAGATGTGATTGCTGATGGTCCAGCAACAAAAGATGGAGTGTTAAGTTTAGGACAAAATCTTATTGTCGCCTTTATCCCTTGGAGAGGGTGGAACTTTGAAGATGCTGTAGTACTTTCAGAGCGTGTTGCTCAGAAAGATCGATTTACTTCAATACACATTGAAACATTTATTTGTTCTGTTCGTGATACAAAAATTGGTCCTGAAATAACAACTCCAGACATTCCAAACGTTTCAGAAGAAAAACTTCGCAATCTTGATGAAGAGGGTATTGTTCGTATTGGTGCAGAGGTTCGACCAGGAGATATTCTCGTTGGAAAAATTTCACCAAAAGGTGAGTCAGAGCTTTCTTCAGAAGAGAGACTTCTTCGTGCGATTTTTGGAGAAAAAGCGCGTGACGTAAAAGATACTTCCCTTACGCTTCCACACGGAAAGACAGGAAGAATCATCGGTATAAAAATATTTTCTCGTGAAAAGGGAGATAAACTTGAGCCAGGAATTATTAAAAAGGTTCAGGTTGAGGTTGCACAGCTTCGTAAAATTCGAGCAGGTGACAAGCTTGCAGGACGTCACGGAAACAAAGGTGTTATCTCAACGATTCGACCAGTGGAAGATATGCCATACCTTGCAGATGGAACTCCAGTTGATGTGGTATTGAACCCACTTGGTGTTGCATCACGTATGAACCTTGGACAAATTCTTGAAACACATTTGGGACTCGCTGCTTCAAAACTTGGATATCGTGCAGTTGTTCCAAACTTTGTAGGAGGAAATGAAAAGGAAATTGCAGAGGAATTAGTTCGTGCAGGATTCTCTGAGACGGGAAAAACAACATTGTACGATGGACTTACTGGACAAGCATTTCGAGATCCAATAATGGTCGGATGTATTTATATGATGAAACTTAACCATTTGGTTGAGGATAAGATTCACATGCGTTCAACTGGTCCATACTCCTTGATCACACAGCAGCCACTTGGAGGAAAGGCTCAACTCGGAGGACAGCGTTTCGGAGAAATGGAAGTGTGGGCTCTCGAAGGGTACGGAGCCGCTCACACCTTGCAAGAAATGCTCACAATAAAATCTGATGATGTGTTAGGACGTTCGGCAGCATTCGAATCAATTATCAGAGGAACAGAAATTAGAAAACCGAATGTTCCTGCATCGTTTAATGTCTTGTTGAGTGAATTGAAATCATTAGGACTTGGAGTCCATTACGATGGAGAACGAGAGATAGAAAAGGGACGACCGGTAGAGATAGAGGACGAAGAGTAAAAAATTAATTTAATTAAACAAAACTATGGAAAGACAATTAGAAATTAATAGCATCTCAATCCGACTCGCATCTCCTGATGAGATTTTGAAATGGTCATATGGAGAGGTAGTAAAACCTGAAACGTTAAACTATCGAACTCAAAGACCAGAAAAAGATGGTTTGTTTTCAGAGCGTATTTTCGGTCCAACAAAAGATTACGAGTGTTATTGTGGAAAATATAAAAAAGTTAGATATAAGGGAGTAACGTGTGAAAAATGTGGAGTTGAAGTAACTCGTGCAATTGTTCGACGTGAACGTATGGGTCACATTTCTCTTGCAGCACCTGTTGCGCATATTTGGTTTATGCGTACCGTTCCTTCAAAGCTTAGTTTGTTACTTGATATTCCAGTATCAAAACTTGAGAAGGTAGTATATTATGCAGCATTTGTGGTGACTCATGTAAACGAGGAAGCACGAAAGCGAGCACTTGAGAGTATTCAACGTGAATTGAAAGGACTTAAAGGTTCTCCAAATATGGAGGAGATTGCTGATAAGGCAGAAAACGTAAAACAAGTTGTGACCACACTTCGCCCAGGGCTCATTCTTACTGAGTCTGAGTACTTCACACTTTCAGAGCGTTTTGCTGATGTGTTTGAAGCAGATCGTGGAGCAGGAGCACTAAGAAAAATTCTTGAGCAGGTTGATTTGAAATTACTTGTAAAGAATTTGAGAAAAGAACTTGCAGAAGTTCGTGATGAAAGCAGATTGAAGCGTGTTCTTCGAAGATTAAAACTTACTCAATCATTGGTTGACTCAGGGATTCGTCCTGAGTGGATGATAATCACTGTATTACCAATTCTCCCACCAGATCTTCGTCCTATGGTTGCACTCGAAGGTGGGCGATATGCAACTGCAGATTTAAATGACCTCTATCGTAGAGTTATTAACCGAAACAATCGTTTAAAGAAACTCATTGAGCTTCGCTCTCCTGAAGTTATTTTGACAAACGAGAAGCGTATGCTTCAAGAGGCAGTTGATGCATTGATTGATAACACTACCAGAGCAGGAAGTCAGATTCTTTCAACCCGTCGTCGACCACTTCGTTCTCTTGCAGATATGTTAAAGGGAAAGCAAGGACGATTCCGACAAAATCTTTTGGGAAAGCGTGTAGATTATTCAGCACGTTCTGTAATTGTGGTTGGTCCAGATCTTCGTCTTAACGAATGTGGACTTCCAAAAAATATGGCGCTTGAGTTGTTCAGACATTTTGTAATTAACAAAATTATTGAACGAGAATTTGCATTTAACATTAAACAAGCAAATCGATTTATAGAACAAGGATCGCCAGAAGTATGGGCAATTCTTGAAGAAGTAATCAAAAATAAGAAAGTTCTCTTAAACCGCGCACCAACACTTCACCGTCTTGGTATTCAGGCATTCAAGCCATTACTTATTGAAGATCTTGCAATCCGTATTCCACCACTTGTTTGTTCTGCGTTCAATGCAGACTTCGATGGAGACCAGATGGCTGTTCATCTTCCACTTACCCTTGAAGCACAATATGAAGCGGGTGCACTGATGGATGCGGGACGAAACTTATTGAAGCCATCAAGTGGAGATCCAATCGTTGCTCCTTCTCTTGATATGGTGCTTGGAGTGTTCTTCTTGACTCACATTGAAGAGGGTGCAAAAGGAGAAGGAAAGGTATTTTCAAGTATCACTGAACTTAGTCTTGCGCACGAACATGGGTTTGTGGATATCAATGCAAAGATAAAAGTTAAAGTGAAGGGAGAAATGAGAGAAACCTCACTTGGTAGGACAATCTTTAATGGAATTCTTCCTGAAGATTTTGAATATGTAAATGAGGAATTGAATAAGAAGAAAATTTCAAAGATTGTTGCAAAAATTATTGAAATTTATGGAATTGATAATACTTCACAGTATCTTGATGGAATAAAACATCTTGGATATCAGTATGCAACTGCTTCAGGTGCAACATGGAGTATCGGAGATGTAAGAATTCCAAAAGAAAAGGCATTAATAATAAAGACAGCAGAAGGAAAAATTATAGAAATTGAGGGACAATATTCTGAAGGATTTTTGACCGATAAGGAACGCAAACAACGTGTTGTTGATATTTGGTCTGAGGTCCGTGACAGCGTTACAAAACATATTCCAAATGCGTTGATGGAAACAAAAGGAAATCCAGTATATTCAATCATCGCGTCAGGTGCTCGTGGAAGTTGGGCGCAGGCGACACAGATGATGGGAATGAAAGGATTGACCATCAATCCAAAAGGAGAGACGATCGAATTCCCAATCAAATCTTGTTATAAGGAAGGATTTGGAATTCTTGAGTATTTCATGTCCACGCACGCATCTCGAAAAGGATCTACTGATACCGCACTTAAAACTGCAACTGCAGGATATCTCACTCGTCGTTTAGTTGATGTTGCGCAAGATCTTGTCATTCAAGAAGAGGACTGTGGAACTGATGAGGGCGTTACCATTTTGAGAAAAGATGGAGATGCATACGGATATGAATTTGGAGAGCGTTTGTATTCTCGTGTTGCGTTGGAGGATATTAAAGTTGAAAGAAAAACGATTGTGAAAGCGGGAGAAGTTATTAATCGCGATACTGCAAAAGTAATTCATAACTCAAAACTTGAATCAGTAACAGTTCGTTCACCAATTACTTGTAAAACTCCACATGGAATTTGTTCTTTGTGTTATGGATACGATTTAGCAAAGAATAAGATTGTTGAGGAAGGTGTTGCGGTAGGAATCATTGCAGCACAATCAATTGGAGAGCCAGGAACACAGCTCACGATGAGAACCTTCCATATTGGAGGTATTGCGGGAGTTGATATCACTCATGGTCTTCCACGTGTTGAAGAAATTTTTGAGGCTCGTCCACCAAAAGGAAAAGCACCACTTGCAAAAAATGATGGTGTTATCACAGAAATTGAGGAGCGTGGACTTGCAAAAATTATTAAAGTTGCAAAAGCGGGACCAAAAAATAAAAAATCAGTTAAGGCAAATGTTGATGAGTATATGATTTCAGCAACCGCGATGCTCAAAGTAAAGGAAGGTGATTCAATAAAGAAGGGAGATTCGCTTACTGAGGGACCACTTGATATTCGTGAATTGTTGATACTTCGTGGACTTGAAGATGCAGAACGTTATATTGTAAATGAAGTTCAGAAAATTTATGTAACTCAAGGTGCAGCAATTAATGATAAACACATTGAAATAATTGCTCGTCAGATGCTTTCAAAAATTTATGTAAAGGAAGCAGGGGATACTGACTTTATGCCAGGTGATCTCGTTGAGAAATCTGACTTTATAACATCTAACCGCGCAACGAAAAAAGCGAAAGGAACGATTGCAAAAGGTTTGTTGAAGGTACTCGGTATTACTCGTGTAGCACTCAGTTCTTCAAGTTTCCTTTCCGCTGCGTCATTCCAAGAAACAAGCAGGGTGTTGGTGAGTGCTTCAGTTGAAGGAAAAGTTGATCCACTTCGCGGACTTAAGGAAAACGTTATTATTGGTAAATTAATTCCAGCAGGAACAGGAAAGTACGGAATTTCATCTGAAATTATTGATAGGATGAGAGAAGAAGATAACCGTGGAAAGATTTTGATATCAAAAGAGGAGTTACCAAAAGAAGAGCTTATTGTCGAAGATGCTCAAGGGGTTCTTAGTGAACCACAAGAGGAGGGAGAAAAAGTAAACGAAGAAAGTGAGGAAGTGTTTGACTAAAGACAATTCTTTCGCTACTATAAGATTCGTATTTGTATTGTTATGGATGAGAAAATAATTACACAATTTGAGGTAAATGTACTAACCAAGGAAGAGTCAACCGAAGCAATTCTCCGTGTGTTTAAAGCACACAAAGCAGAAGTGCTTTCAGAGAAACCGGTTCAAAAGATTCGTCTTTCTTATGATATAAAAAAGCAGCAATATGCATTTTTTGTGACATTTGAAATTTCTGTTTCAAGAGATGAGGAGCGCGCTATAAGAAAAGATCTTTCTGAGGCTGAGCAAGTAATTCGTCTTCTTATCACGGAAAAGAAAGAAAAGAAAACTACTGATAAAGGTACTGGTGAGGCAACAAAAAAGCCATCACGATTGAAAAGTGCACTTCAGGCAATGCTTCCAAACGAAGCGCTTGAGAAGAAGATAGAGGAAATATTACAATAAATAAAATATGAACCTCAATAAAGTATTTATCATTGGCCGGCTTACTAACGATCCTCAACTTCGTAGCACTCCAGGGGGACAGTCAGTTGCGTCGTTTTCACTTGCGACAAATAGAAATTGGGTTGCAAAGAATGGACAAAAGCAGGAAGAGGTTCAATTTCACAATATTGTAGTGTGGGGACGTCAGGCAGAGGTTGCAAGCCAGTTCTTAAAAAAAGGAACAATGGCATTTGTTGAGGGAAGGTTACAAACACGAAGCTGGCAGGACAAAACAGGACAGACGCGGTATACAACAGAGATTGTGTGCGAGCGAATGCAAATGGGTCCTCGTGCAGCTGGAGTGAGTGGAGCAAGTTATAGTGGTGGGTCATCAAAAGAATATTCACAAGAATCACCAAGAGATAATTTCATTGATGAAATGAAAGAAGAGCTTCCAGAAATAAATTTAGAAGACGATATTAGGTCGGACGAAATACCATTTTAGAAACATATATGATGAAACAATGTTCATTCTGTTCACAAAACGCAAAAGAAATCGATTTTAAAAATGTCGAGTTGCTTAAGCGCTACACTTCAAGCCAAGCGAAGATTATTGATCCTCGTCACACTGGAGTATGTGCAAAGCACCAGCGACGTCTTGCAAACGCAATCAAACGCGCACGCATCATGGGTCTTTTGCCATTTGTTAAACAATAATGTTTGATCTCGAGTTATTCCAATTTATTAATGGATTTGCAAACCGGTCAGTAATTGCTGACTGGTTTGTTGTTGTAATTGCGGAATACCTTCCGTATGTTGTTGGTATTATTGCAGCTATATTATGGATAAAAATTCCAAACTGGAAAGAACGAATGCGCATCTTTTTAATTCTTACATTTTCTGGACTTCTTGCTCGCGGGTTTATTTTTGAAGTAATTAGATATTTTTATAACAGGCCACGTCCATTTCTTGCGCTTGAAATCACTCCGCTTTTTGTTGAAAATTCCTATGCATTTCCTTCCAGTCACGCAATCATACTCACATTAATTGGTGGTGTAGTATTTCTTTTTTCAAAACGTTGGGGAATTATATTTCTTGTTTTTGCAGTATTAAATGCAATTGCGCGAATTTATTCAGGGGTTCATTGGCCAACCGATTCGATTGGTGGAATTGTAATTGCGGCGATATCTATATTGATAGCAGTAAAGATGTTTCCACAAAATAATAGCATTCAAACTGAATTGAGGGAGGATGTATAATATGATTATGGAGACAAAGAAAGTTCTAGGTATAGTGGGGGTGGTAGTTGGTGGAATTATCGTCATTCTTTTAATGATCCGTTTTATCTATGGGGGTCCAGAAGATACGTGGGTGTGTGATGGTAGAGATTGGGTAAAGCACGGAAGTCCTCGAGATCCAAAACCTGATAGAGAGTGTGGAGAAAAGAAAGAGAATGAGAGTGCTTCTACGACCACATCAATTGCAAATCCTGCTTCAGTATTTTGTCTCGAACAGGATGGTTCGTTAGCTTTTAAGGTGGATGAAAATGGAAACCAATATGCGGTGTGTATATTTGATGATGGGAGAGAGTGTGAAGAGTGGGAATTTTACAAGACAAAAAAATGTGGAGGTGCGTCTATCCCACAAGGGGGAGAGATGGAGAAAATGCCAACGTTTTAAAAAATAAAAAAGCTCCTCGCCACAGCGAGGGGATTTTTGTTATTATTATGGTGATATTTAATAACTAGGAGGTTTTATGGAACGGCCAAAGCTTTTGGTTTTTGTGAGGCATCCAGAATCATTAAGAAATCAACAGATGGAGGGAGGAAAAATTTTTATTTCTGACTTTGAGAGAAAAAAAAGTGGGTTGATTCCTGATTATAAGATTCCTCTTACTCCAAATGGTATTGAGCAAGCAAAAAAGCTTGGTGTGGTACTAAAGAGAGAATTTGGTATTTTTGATATTTTGATTCACTCAGGATATCTTCGATCAAAAGATGCTACACATTATATTTTTGTTTCTTATACTCCAGAGGAAAGGAAAAAGATAATTGTCATCCAAAATATTTTGGTTCGTGAGCGTGATACTGGATACACATTTTTTATGACTAAAGAAGAGGTTGAGAAATTTTTTCCTTTTCTTCAAACTCATTGGAATGCACAGGGCCCGCTTTTCGGTATTCCACCAGGAGGGGAAAGTCTAATGATGGTTACTACTCGTGCTTCCATTTTTCTTGAATCGTTATATCGCGATTATCCAGATAAAAAAATTTGTGTTGTTTCTCACGGGAATTTTATCAAGTCTATTCATGGCATTATTCAAGAGCTTCCTTTTGATGAATTTTTACAAGAAGCAAACAAACCCTTTCCAAATTGTTGTGTTACCGCATATGAGTTCTCGGGGACTCGTATTCCAAAATGCGTCATACATAACCATGTATTTTAAAACCCCTCATTTGAGGGGTTTTTTAAGCGATTTTTTGTATGTATCGATATTTTCTCTGTGTGAATATATGATAAATGGAATTAATATGAAAAGAAAAAGGATTTCTAGTATTGGAGATCCTAGTGTGATTGAGCAAACAAATGCAGTAACTGCTCCGGTTATTGACGCCTTGAATACATCATCACGATTAAATCTGTGAATTCCAAGCATCAGAATAAATGCAAAAAATGCTAATGCAGCAATTTTAGGATCAAGTCCAATAAGAACGCCTAACCCAGTGGCAACTCCCTTTCCTGCTTTAAATTTAAGAATTGGATTAAAGATGTTTATGAGTATAACAAGTATTCCAACTCCAATTTTCAGAGAAAATAGTTGATTTGGCCCTAAATTAGTTGTGACATCTATTGTTTCAATAAAGCTTATAATAAATGCTGCTTTTAATGCATCAAGAAGGATTACTGCAGACCCATAAATCCTTCCTGTTGTCTTTCCGTATATTTCCTTATAGACCCTTCCGACGTTTGTTCCACCAATATTTCCACTTCCAAATTTTCGGATGTCTCTTCTATCAATTAAGAAACAGAAAATAAGACCAGTTGGAAACAATGCAACAAAGAGCATTATAAAGATTGATATATATAATTCTGTCATGTTCTCACCTATGGTTATTAAAGATGGGTCTATTATGCTACAAAATTGATTTTTTTTCAACTGTAAGAAAGTTATATTTCACAGTACACTGGAAGCAGAATGCCGAAGGATATAGACATAATTAAAGAGCGTCTTTCTGTTGTTGATGTGTTGCAAATGTATCTTGCGCTTACTCCAGCGGGAAGAAATTTTAAAGCAAACTGTCCATTTCACAACGAAAAAACTCCTTCGTTCATTGTCTCGCCTGATAGAGGGAGGTGGCACTGTTTTGGATGTAGTGAGGGAGGCGACATCATCACGTTTGTGATGAAATATGAAAATTTAGAATTTCCTGAAGCGTTAAGATTTCTTGCTGAAAAAGCAGGAGTACAACTTGCAAGTATCAACCCACAACATCAACGAGAGTTTGGTGTTTTGTATGACATAAATGAAGAGGCAAAAATATTTTTTGTTGAAGCCTTGAAAAAAAACAGTGCAGCGCTTTCATATTTAAAAACGCGTGGATTGACCGACGAAACAATAAAAGAATTTGAAATTGGTTTTTCTCCTGGGGGTGAATCGCTTACATTGCATTTAATACAAAAAAAATATGCCGTTGCAGATGCTGTTCGGGCGGGACTTCTTTATAGAAATTCTCGAGGACTTTACCGTGATAGATTTGATGGGAGGATTATGTTTCCTATTTTGAATCATGTGGGAAAGACTGTTGCGTTCACTGGTCGTGTGTTTGGTGTATCAGCTGAAAATCCTGACAATCCAAAATATATGAACAGTCCGGAATCTCCTGTGTTTAATAAATCAAAGATTCTTTATGGGTTGAACAAAACAAAAAACGATATCGCAAAAGCAAAAACATTTGTGGTGGTTGAGGGGCAGATGGATTTTTTGATGTCATGGCAATGTGGAATAAAAAACAGTGTTGCAATTTCTGGTACTGGATTTACCGAACAACATTTGGAGCGTTTACGGAAGATTTCCGATACTGCGGTTGTGAGTTTTGACAATGACGATGCAGGGCGAAAAGCGCTCGAGCGAACACTTTCGCTTTTTAATACATTTGATTTTCATACTAAAGTTATTTCTCTAAAGAATTACAAAGATCCTGCTGACGCGCTTTTGGTAGACCCGCAGTTTATGGAGCGAGCAGTTAATGAAGCTCGTCCTGCTTTTCAATTTCTTTTTCAAATATATTTTGGTTCTGAAAAAATACGAAGTGATATTCCATTAAAAAAGAGGATAGTACATCGTTTACTTGAAATTCTCTCTTCACTTAAGAGTCCAATCGAGCGTTCGGAGTGGATTCGTGAACTTTCACGTGAATCAGGTATACCCGAGACGTCTCTAAGTTCTGAGCTCGATTTAATCGAGGATCAGAAAAAGAAGGAAGACAAGCCAGAAGTTGAACAGGTGAAAGAAATTTACTCTCAGGGACGTAGAATAGATGTAATTGCGCGACAACTAGTTTCTCTTGCATTTACAAATGACAAATTTAAGGATATAGTACTAGCAAATAAGGAATTTATGCCTCGGCCGTTTCTTTCGGTGCTTGAAAACCCTGGGGCGGAATCTGCAACGGTATTCCAAATGCAATCAACCTACTTGTTTGGAAACGCAGATATTAATGACCTCGAAGAGGAGGCAAAAGGACTCATACGCCAGTTACAACTGGAGTATTATCGGGATGTGCAGGAGACGCTGAAGCGTGAGATGAAAAACGCAGAAGCGCGTGGAGAAGAGGAAAAACTCCTTGAGGCGACAAGGAAATTTCAGGATTGTACTCAAAAAATAAATTCGCTCACCATAAACGTATGAAGAAAAAAACTACAAAAAAACCAAAAGTAGTGAAGAAAGCAAAAAAAGTAGTAAAGCAAAAAAAGAAGATCGTTGTTAAAAAAAAGGCAACAAAGCCAGTAAAACAGAAAAAACAAAAAAAACACGTTTCTGTTCCTGAAAATAAAAATCAAAAACCAGAACCAAAAGAAAGAAAGAATTACATTATTCCTGAAGAATATGTGGCTAGTTTGGATGATTTAATTCGTCGTGGGCGCGTTCGTGGATTTGTGACTGATGCAGAAATTTTGAACTTTTTTCCAGCAATCGAGAAGAAACTTTCGTTTCTCGAGGTTGTGTATGGCCGTCTTGATCAAGAGGGTATAAAAATCAAAGAAACAGACTCTCTCATTGAGAGTGTTAATAAAGAACGAGATGAGATTTCATACCAAGAGTTACAAGATGCAACTCGTATTGATTCTGATCTTCCAGATGCAGTACAGATGTATCTCAAGGAAATCGGGCGTACCCCACTTTTAAATACAAAAGAAGAGCGTGAGCTTGCACGAAGAATTGAAGAAGGAGATGAATCAGCGCGACAGAAGCTTATCCAAGCGAACCTTCGTCTTGTGGTTTCTATTGCAAAAAGATATGTAAATCGTTCCCCACACCTTTCTATTCTTGATTTGGTTCAAGAAGGAAATATTGGGCTTTCACGTGCGGTAGATAAATTTGATTATCGACGTGGATTTAAATTTTCAACTTATGCAACGTGGTGGATTCGTCAGGCGGTCACTCGCGCACTTGCTGATTATTCTCGTACCATTCGTATCCCTGTGCACATGGTGGAAACGATCACAAAATATACTCAGACAAAGCGACGCTTGATGCAAGAATTGGGACGTGAGCCACTTCCAGAAGAAATCGCGACAGAAATGAATTTAGATGTAGAGAAGGTTCATTATATTCAAAAAATCTCACAAGAGGTTATCTCACTTGAGACGCCAATTGGGGATGATGACGAGGATTCAACACTTTCAGACTTCATTAAAGATGAGACGAGTATGAGCCCTGATCAGCTCGCCAATGCTGCATTATTGCGAGATCAGATAAAAGAAGTGTTGGTTGATTTAACTGATAGAGAGAGAAAGATTCTTTCAATGCGATTCGGACTTGAGGACAACATTCCACATACCCTTGAGGAAGTGGGGAAGGTGTTTGGAGTAACTCGAGAACGTATTCGTCAGATTGAAGCAAAAGCACTTGAGAAGATTAGAAATCATAGGGATATAAAGAAGTTGGAAGGATATTAACAAAACCCCCTCTGGGGGTTTTGAATTATAACTTGCATTATTTTTGAAAATATTGCATTATATACCCAGTTAATAAACAAGAAAATATGGAGGAAACGTGAACAGTTTTGGATATCTTTTTATATCAAAGAGTCTCCTTGCTAGTATTCGAGAATCACGTAAGCAAACTCGTGAGGCAGTTGTTGAAATTTTAAAAGATTGTGGTCTTAATCTTGGAAAAGAATTGTATTTTTTAGGAAGTGTCGGAAAAGAGGTTTTCATTTTTTCTGATGCAATAGTATTTGATACAGATGGGAATTTGTATGAGGTTGTTGATGCTCCAGGATTGGAAAGACGATTGGGGATTTTAGAAGACGAAGATGTTGAGTTGATTATTCAAAAATCAGACTTTATGCCTCGTCTTGAAGAGATTTTTAAAGTGTCTCAGGAAAATAAAAAGAAAAAACCGAAGGAGGAAAAGTGATAGTAATTACTCGAACACCTGTTATGAATTTAATTCCCGATGATTTACTTAGTGAATTAGTCGGCGTTACTCTTGATGTTGTTGAAACGAAGAAGGATAAGTTTTTAGTAAAAAAAGAAGAAATTCTTGAAGGGCTCAGGAAGTTAAACAGAAATTATGCCTTGCAGTATTTTGAAAAAGCAATTCACTTTTTTGGTATTAACGGATTAGTTCCAATATCAAAAGATGTTGCTATTCATGTTGTGTAAATAATTACCCCCGCAAAGCGGGGGATTTTTTTAACTAATTTCTGCGAGAATTAATAGAGATACAAAACTCATTGTTGTGAGCGAAAGGATTTTAGCCATTTTTTCTTTCTCAATGAAATCCACTAGAGAATTAAATGTCGAACTTCTTGCCATTTCTTCAACTGAACTTCCAGCATTTGGAAATCGTTTTGATAGGATTCCATTAATAAAGAGGTAGGCGTATCCATCTATCCCTATCAAAACTGAATAGGAGACCTTCATATATACCTCAGTTTCTTAAAGATAATTATATTATATATAAAAAGACATAATTCGTCAATCCTGTTTCTTCTTTGAAAAAAGTGCGGGATTTGTCTATTTTTACTGTTTTCCTTACTATTATAAATATGGTTTCTTCTTCAGAAATTCGAAATAAATATCTTGAGTTTTTTAAATCAAAAGGACACACTAGAATTCCTTCTGCTTCTTTGATCCCTGAAAATGACCCCACGGTACTTTTTACTACTGCAGGAATGCACCCACTTGTCCCGTACCTTTTAGGCGAGAAACATCCGAGTGGGAAGATGCTCACAAACGCACAAAAATGTATTAGGACGGGCGATATTGATGAGGTTGGAAATACTACCCATTTGACCTTTTTTGAGATGTTAGGGAACTGGTCACTCGGCGAATATTTCAAGGAGCAAGCAATCGAATATAGTTTTGAATTTCTTACTTCAAAGGAGTGGTTGGGTTTTGATAAAAACCTTTTAGCATTTTCAGTGTTTCAAGGAGATAACGATGCGCCATTTGATTCTGAAGCATTTGAAAAGTGGAAATCGCTAGGAATTTCAGAAAAAAGAATTGCAAAACTACCAAAGAAAAATAATTGGTGGGGACCAGCGGGAGAAACGGGGCCATGTGGACCAGATACTGAGATGTTTTACTGGACTGGGAATCCAAGTGAAGTCCCAGAGTCATTTAATGACGACAACCCACTGTGGGTTGAGATTTGGAATGATGTGTTTATGCAGTACAACAAAACAAAAGATGGTGAGTTTGTTCCGCTTGTACAAAAAAATATTGATACGGGGATGGGGCTTGAACGAACAGTAGCAATTTTAAATAAGTGTGATGTATATCATATCGATACGTTTAAGCCAGTAGTAAGTGCTATTGAAGAATTATCGGGAAAAAAATATGGAGAAAACGAACGGGATACACGCGCGATACGAATCGTTGCGGATCATCTTCGTGCGGCGACGTTTATTTTGGGTGATGAAAGAGGAATTGTTCCATCAAATGTGGGACAGGGATATGTGCTTCGCAGGCTTATTCGAAGAGCAGTCCGTTACGCAAAACAGATTGGAATTCCCATGGAGCGTCTCCATTTAATTGTTGGGGATGTAATTGAGGGTTTTGAGAATTCTCCATATTCAGAATTAGAAAAAAATAAAGAAAAAATAGTTTCTGAGTTTAAGAGGGAAGTGGAAAAGTTTTCGGTTGCACTCGATAAGGGATTAAAAGAATTCTCAAAATTAGAAAAAGTTGATGGGGCGGTTGCGTTTAATTTATATCAATCATATGGGTTTCCTTTGGAACTTACCGTAGAGCTTTCACACGAGCGAGGATTTTCTGTTGATGAGAAAGAGTTTAATGAGGAATTTAAGAAACATCAGGACCTTTCGAGAACTGCATCCGCTGGAGTGTTTAAGGGTGGACTCGCTGATAATTCCGAAGCGGTGGTGAAATATCACACTGCAACACATCTTATGCTTCAAGCTATGAGAGAGATTTTAGGTTCACACGTCGAACAACGGGGAAGTAACCTTACCGCAGAACGAATGCGATTTGATTTTTCTCATCCAACCAAAGTGACACCAGAAGAAATTAAAAAAATTGAAGATAGGGTAAATGAAATAATCAAAAAAGATTTGCCAGTACATTTTGAGATGCTTTCAGTAGACGAGGCAAAGAAGCGTGGAGCAACAGGAATTTTTGAGGAGAAGTATTCTGCGCTTGGAAATAATCTGAAAGTATATTTTGTGGGGGATTATTCTGCAGAAATTTGTGGTGGTCCACACGTGGAACACACGGGAATCTTAGGAACATTTAAGATCCAAAAAGAAGAGGCGGTTTCTCAAGGAGTTCGCCGTATTAAGGCAATACTCTCATAGTTTGACAATATATTGATATTCTGTTATTCTTTTTTCACTGAACATTAAAAAAAGAAGGAGTTATATGAATGGAAAACATACCCCCAGCTCATGGGCGGATGCTTTAGAGAAAGCGAGCCAAATTTTACCACACTATAGTTTAATTGTGTTTAAAAAATATAATGTAGGGTCTGGTTTTTTTGAATTGGAGAAAGGAAAGAAAATGACACCAGAAGGAATGGTAAGGGTATTTCCACAATTTGCAGAATTTTTTCCTGAACAAAGTGTTTTAAAAAGAAAGGAGATTGATAATGAGAATAATTAGCGAAAAAAGTTTTGTCGACTATGGCTTGGTGAAAAAAGAACAGAAGAAAGAGCGGGTTCAGGTTTCAGAAACACAACCATCTCAAAAAGAAATAAGGGCGGTAATTGCGGAAGGAAAAGGATTGAGTGATGCTCGTAAGGCTCGTATTGCTCAAAAAAACAGAATTGCTGCCGCAAAGAACCTTGCTTCGGTTTCAAAGCCGGGATTTGGATTTCGAAACCAAAGCAGTATCGTTCTTTCTACAAAAACCACTGATATTTCTCCAAAAATAATGGACTCTGTTGTCCGTAGGCAATTAGCTGCCTCTATGCGCTAAACTATTTTTCCCTCGTTCGCGAGGGATTTTTTTATAAACAAATGAATATAGGGTATAATTAAAAAAGATGGAAGAAGAGAGACGAGATGTCGCATATTTCGGGCGTACCAATTTCCGTAATAAGGATCAGCTTTTTGGTGTAAAAAGAAAAGACAGGCGCCAGCATATGTATGTGATCGGACAGTCAGGTACTGGTAAGTCTTCTCTGCTTCATAATCTTGTAATTCAAGATATTGCGAATGGTGAGGGATTATGTGTGGTTGACCCACACGGAGAGCTTGTAGAGGGCGTGCTTTCAATGATTCCCGAAGAACGCATAAAAGATGTGGTGTATTTTAATCCTGCAGATACTGACTATCCAATTGGGTTCAATATTCTTGAACTTCCTGATCCAAAATACAAACATCTTGTGGCATCAGGTTTGATGGGAATTTTTACTAAGATTTGGTCTGGAGTTTGGTCTGCTCGTATGGAGTACATCATGAACAATGCAATCTTGGCATTACTTGATACTCCTGGGACGACATTGCTTGGTATTACAAGAATTTTAGTTGATAAGGATTATCGACAAAAAATAATTGCGAATGTAAAAGATCCTGTAGTAAAAGCATTTTGGATTAATGAGTTTGAAGAATGGAAAGATCAATTTAGAAACGAGGCAATTGCACCTATTCAAAATAAAGTGGGACAATTTCTTTCAACTCCAATTGTAAGAAATATTGTTGGGCAACCAAAGAGTACTATTAATGTCTTAGACATAATGAACTCGGGAAAAATCTTTTTGGTGAATGTATCAAAAGGAAGAATCGGAGAAGATAACTCTGCATTGTTGGGTGCGATGCTTATTACAAAGATTCAGCTTGCGGCGATGGAGCGCGTGCGGATTCCAGAAGATGAGCGTGTTGATTTTTATCTCCACGTCGACGAGTTTCAAAACTTTGCGACTGATTCGTTTGCAAACATTCTTTCAGAAGCACGAAAGTATCGCTTGAATCTTATTCTTGCTCATCAATATATCGGACAACTTACTACAACCGGTTCCACTATTGTTCGTGATGCAGTATTTGGAAACGTTGGTACTATGCTTATGTTCCGTGTTGGAGCAGCTGACGCTGAATTTCTCTCGAAAGAATTTGAGCCAGAGTTTACTCCAACTGATATGGTGAATCTTCCAAACTATAATGTGTATTTAAAACTTCTTGTTGATGGATTTAGGAGTCGCCCATTTTCTGCACAAACGCTTCCACCGTTTAAGTTGAAGTCATCAAGCGCTGTTGAAGAAGCAGTTATTACTAATTCACGAAAAATTTATACAAAACAGGTGTGGAGCGTTGAAAGAGAGATAATGTCGTGGAGTGGTGTTGGTGGCGATGACAACGAGGGCGCGTCGAAAGGAGAAAATGAAGTGGATTGTATGAGTTGTGGGAAGCATGTAAAACTTCCATTTACTCCAATTCCAGGAAGGCCGGTATATTGTCCTGAGTGTTATGGAAAAGTGAAAGCGGGAGAGCTTGAACCAGTGCGTGTAATGCCGGAAAATCTTGCAAGAGAACGGGTACCACAACAAAAACATACAGAAGACCTCGCAAAACTTGGTATTGAATTCGAACTCAAAAAATCATCAACAAACGATGAACGGAAGTCATTTGAAGAGAGACGGGACAATCATACCCAAACACATCAGAGAGAAAGTCACACTTCTCGAGAACAAGGTGGTGAGCGTCCGTCATTTCGTAAACCAATGGAGCGTCAAAAACCACGATTTGAAAAGCGAGGTATTGATAATGTGAGGCCTGTTGGAAATATTGAGCGACCGGTTTCAAAAATTGGATCAGTAAAGCGTCCATCAATTTTTGATGAATCGAGGTTTAAGGATACAGAAGAAAAAATTGAAGAGAAGGATAAAAACACATTAAGCTTGTCTGCGCTCAAACAGGTAACGGGGGACATAGCAAATGAAGAAGCGACAGAGGGATTGCATATGAGTGATTTGCGATCAGCCCTGTCTGATGCCTTAAAAAAACTGGAAAATAATTAGGAAGAAACGCTTTACAAGAAGCGTTTTTTCTTATATACTATTTTCATACATTTAAAACAATAAATAAGGAACTTTGTTATGAACCGTGATGATAGTGCCTGTCTTTTGTCGAGTGTTTTCTCTCAGTTAGAAGAGATGGTTAGTGTTCCTACAAAATATTTAGATTTTTGTGTAACACTAAGAAAACGCGAGGAAGTAGATGGAAAGCTTAACATTTTAAGTTTTAAGTTTGATGAAGAGACAAAAACAAAAGTTTTTGTTTTTCCTTCGGACAGTAATATAGTCGGCACAATTAATTCTCGAGCGATTCTCTATCATGCTGATAAATTCTTTCGCGTGAAGAGAGAAGAAGATATTTCGATTGCTATTGCGTCACTTTTTCCAGAGGAATTTGATGTAGAAAATCTGGAAGTTTCTTTTGAAATTCGTTCAGTTGAATTGAACGAACTCTCAAAATTTGTATTATCGGTAGATAAAGTTAAAAAGAAATTTAAATAGGAGGTAACATGAATATTACACAAAGTATGAGATTGTCTTCTGATCTTCTCGAAATACTCATTCGATCTAATCTAGGTTTAAAGGTTGATGGTATGTTTGTAGAAGATTCATCTATACCAAAAAAAATAGAGATAACACTTTCTTACTTCAATAGTCCAAGTGAAGCAGGAGTAGAAACCTCAGACCGAAGAAAACTAGAATTATTTGGAACTAATGTTCGTGGATATTTAGATCTTTGTTCCCGAGTGTCGACTTTGAAAGAAGAGATGGAAAACTCTATTTGCCCATTTCCAGGATTTGATCCATTTCAGTTCAGTCATATCAATGCCTTAGAATTGAAAGAAGTTCTTGAGAATTTTTTTCAGGGCAACCCGTTAAACAACGAGGTCACTATAAATATTCGGATAGAAGAAATTCCGTTTACGCGCATTTATGATATTACTAAAACGATTATGAAGCTTCGAGCTAAATAATTAAAACCCCCGCTTTCGCGGGGATTTTTTTCTTTAACTAATCTCTATGCCCTAACAACTAGTTACTATTCCTATGCTTTTTCAACTCTCTCAACGTATGCGCCTGTTTGAGTATTTACTCGGACTATGTCGCCCTCATTGATAAACATTGGGACGGTGAGTTTTGATCCGGTTTCCAAAATAACAACCTTGTCTCCACCTTGTGCGGTGTTTCCTCGTACTGCTGGGGCTGCCTCGGTCACCTTAAATTCCATTTTTACTGGAAGTTCAATGTTAATAAATTTATCTCCGAATTTGTACGCCTTAACTTCCAAGTTTGGCTTTAGAAATGTTCCCATATTTTCCACTACCGCGTCAGTTAAGAAAAAGCGATTTTTTGGGTTTCCGGTTTCATTAAAGAAATATTGATCTTTGCTGTGATAGAGGAATGTTACTGGCATCATTTCAATCTCTGCTTCGCGAAAGTCCTCATTTTGGTGTGCGGTGTAATCCTGATTTTTTCCTGTTAAAAGATTTTTAATCTTTAATTGGGTTACTGGTTTTCTCTGTTGCATTCGAATAAATGCATATTCCAAAACCTGATATGGATTTGGATCCTCATTTTTAGTGAAAATGGTGCCGACTTTGAGTTCGTTATATTCAAGCTGTGACATGGGTTGTAGAAAGTATTCAGTAGTATGTATTTAGTACGGACCAAATACATAACACCGAATGATTTTTTGTCATTTTTTCGACGTTCGTATTTTAAGAGATTTTTGTTGAATTTGCAATAAATTTCTCATTTTTTGGAAAATGTGATATACATTCAAAGTATTCCAATGTCAAGAATAATAGAGCAAAAAAAAGAAAAAGTATTTGTGGGGCTTTCAGGGGGTGTGGACTCCTCAGTTGCTGCACATTTGTTAATAGAACAAGGCTACGATGTTGTGGGTGTTTTTTTGCGTTGTTATAACATTGATGGGTGTGCAGAGAGAGATGCAGAAGATGCACGACGTGTTGCAGAACATTTGAAAATCCCTTTTTATGTATTTGATTTTGAAGAAGAATATAAACAGCGCGTGGTTGATTATATGATTGATGGGTATAAGGCAGGACTTACTCCAAATCCGGATGTGATGTGTAACAAGGAAATTAAATTTGGTTTATTTTTGGAAAGAGCACTCAAACTTGGTGCTGATTATGTGGCGACGGGACACTATGTACGCCTTCGGCGGAATGACGAATTTCTAAATTCGAATTTCGAAACAAATTCAAAATTCAAAATTCAAAATTCAGAATTATCACTTGCAATAGCAAGGGATTTGAATAAGGATCAGTCATATTTTTTGTGGACTCTTACGCAAGAACAATTGAAACATTCTTTATTTCCATTGGGAGATATTACGAAACCAGAAGTGCGCGCAATTGCGAAAAAAGTTGGACTTCCAACCGCAGAAAAGAAAGATTCTCAGGGAGTGTGTTTTTTGGGAATGGTAGATATGAAGGATTTTTTGACAACGTTTATCAAAGAAGAGCGTGGGGATGTGCGAACAGTTGATGAAGAATTAGTTGGATATCACAAAGGAGTGCGTTTTTATACTATTGGACAGCGACACTTTGATATTGAACTATTACCAATAAAAGGAAACACACGAAAACCATTTTATATTGCGAAGAAAGATATAAAAAATAATATCCTTTATGTTGCAGAAGGTGGAGAACACGAAGCTCTTACAAAGAAAGAAGTTGATCTCACTGGTGTTGTTATCGATGAATCGTTTTTGAAAAAAGAAGATGAATATGCTATCGAAATTCCAGTGATGGCGAGAGTGCGTTATCGTCAACCACTTTTTGATGCGGTTCTTTCTTTGTCTTGTCATCACTCATCCGTTGTTGGATGTAAATTACAATTTAACTCTCCTCAAAGGTTTGTCGCCGAGGGACAATCGGCAGTTTTTTATAAAAAAGACGGAACATTGATTGGGGGTGGGGTAATCTTGTAATGCTTTATTTTTTTGGTATTTGGTGTATAATGGGGTAAATATATGCGGAATATACAAAAACCGCTTGGTATAATGGTTTTTTCGGCCCTGCTTCTTGCGGGCTCTGTTCTTGTTACCGAAGCAAAGACAAAAAAGGTGTTTGCGCAGGAGGCGACATCAACCCCTACGGTTGTGAATTTGGAGCCCACAAAATGGGAGGCTCTTGAGATTTTAGGACGTGGGAAGCTAGAAAAAGGAATGGTAATTGATGCGACATATTCCGAAGAGGAACTTAATGGGTTTATTGAGGGAGCACTTGCATCGAAAAATGTTTCTTGGTTTTTAGATCAGGCTTCAATAAAGATTAACAAAGGAAACGCAGAATTTTCGGGAAGAATGTTAAAGCCAATAAAAGGATGGCTTGTGGTCAACACTTCTGTGTTAGTTGAAAATGAAAAACTGGTGATTAAGATCAATTCTGCACGATATGGGATATTTAGAGTTCCTGCATCATTTGTTGAAAGAGTTGGGAATTTCATTTTGAAAAAGAAGGCAATGACTGAATGGTTTAATGTTCCGAATGCACGGTTTGAGGATATAACTTTTTCTCCTGGTTCAGTTCACGTTCGAGTTGTTGGTGAATAATTTCGGAAAAAATGTTTCCCCACGATTTCTGTTTCTATAGTGGGTTCGCATTTCTTGTTGGCGTTGCGGCGGCACTTTTAGGAGTTCCGCCTTTTTTTATTACTTTTGCAGCACTAGTGTGTGTTGTTTTTTGCTTTATACAGGGATATATACAACGTGATAGTTGGATGCAGGGACTTGGAATCTGTGCGTTGTTTGTTTTGGTTGGTGGGTGGTATGTCAGTGTTCGATATGAGAGATTTAGTTCAATTGAGGTTCCTTATAATAAGACAATTCAATTCGAGGGATGTATTGCGAGTGAATCAAGATTTTCTGCGTCTTCTCGTGAAGCAACGCTTCATGTATTGAAACCGTTTGTTGGAGATGTTTTGTTTCGTGTAAGAGATGGAGAAAATATTTCGTATGGAGACTGTATTCGTGGAGAAGGGAAGATAGTGAAACCACTAAAAAACTCAGTAAATTATTTTTTAAAGGAAGGTTTATATGGAACTATTTCATATCCGAAATTTTCTTTAACAGGAGAATGGAGAGGCTCAAAAATTAAAAATGTAATGATAAGTGCAAAACAACGGATTATGAATACATTTTTGACTGTTCTTTCACGAGATGAGGCTACATTTCTTGCTGGTCTTACTATTGGTGCTAAGGGTGAGTTTCCTGATGAGTTGGTCCAAGCATTTAAGAAAAGTGGAACGACACATCTTGTTGCGCTTTCTGGATACAACATAATGATTGTTGTTTCTGTTTTAATGTTGTTATTTGTTCGTCTGTTTAAACGACGATATGCAGTGATTACAACAATGATTTTTATATTTTTGTTTACATTTTTTGCGGGTGCGGAAAGTTCTTTGGTTCGTGCGGCGATTCTTGGATGTATTGGAATGGTAGCGGGTGAGGTTGGTCGGATCTATGATATTCGTCAGGCCGTAACTGTTGCAGCGGTGGGGATGGTACTTGTTAATCCTTTTGTTCTTATTTTTGATATTGGATTTCAACTCTCATTTGCGGCATTTCTTGCTATTGCATATTGTTCTCCAGCGTTTTTTGAATTATTTCGTATTTCAGATAATCCAAATAAATATATGAAGATTGTTATTGATTCATTATCTGCACAACTTATGACACTTCCTATTATTGCGATGCAATTTGGAACATTTTCGTTTGTTGGTATTATTGCAACATTTGCATTAATGGAGTTTATTCCATTTACAATGGCTTTTGGATTCATTGCTGCTGGATTTTCATTTATCTCACCCCTTGTTGCTCAGATCCCATTATTTCTTGTTGGTATTCTATTAAAGTGTGAGCTCTTTCTCATTCGTATATTTGGTTCGTTTCCTATGGTTGAGTGGAAGATGAATTCATTTGTTTTTGTTGTTTACTATGGATTACTTATTACATTTATTTGGATATACTTACAAAAAAGAAATGTACGAAATCGTATACACATTGTGGAGGGATAATAAGAAATATTTTTTACTTTTGTTTATTATTTTGTTTGTTGCAAATTGTGTTTTTGGGATACTTATTTTTTCCTCATTTCAAAGTTCATTAAGTGAAATTTATTTTTTAAATGTTGGACAAGGAGATGCGGAACTTATTACGCTTGATTCTGGTGCGGTGATGCTAGTTGATGCTGGACCGCCAAACGGAATGGTTCTTGATTCGCTTTCTCGTGTGTTTCCAGTGGGAAATCGTTCAATTGATCTGTTGTTTGTTTCACACCCAGAATCTGATCATATGGGCGGAATTCAGTCACTATTAGATACATATCGAATTGGTGCTGTTGTGTATTCAGGAAGAGAGGGAGTAAGTGATTTATGGAAAAGAACAAAGAAAATGATTGAAGAGAAAAACATTCAAATTATTTCTGTTGGTAAGGGTGATAGGATAAAAACAGGAGATTCTATTATAAATGTTCTTTCTCCAGATTTTTCTTTGCTAAACAGAAAAGAAACAAATGAGTCATCGCTTGTATTGGAACTTATTGAGCGGGACACTCGTTCCTTGTTTGTTGGTGATAGTGGAAAGGTAGCAGAGGCAAATTTTATTAGGGCGACAAATGAAACGATCGATATTTTAAAAGTTGGGCATCACGGTTCTAAATATTCTTCACTTGATTTGTTTCTTGGTACTATAAAACCAAATATTGCAGTTATTGAGGTTGGAAAAAATTCATATGGACATCCAACACAAGAAGTACTTTCTCGGCTTTCAAATATTGGTGCAAGCATTTTTAGAACCGATCAAGATGGAACGGTTACTATTGAACTACTCGGTGAGGGGAGAATAAATGTTTTTAAAGAAAAATAACACAATTGTCCGAGGTCCGACCTCGGACAATTGTGAGGGTTGGTTGTATTTTGATTTTTATGGTGTAAGTTGGTATTCTAAACGTGATATGGAACGAACACTTATTAAGGATGTCGGAGCACATGTCGGAGAGGAAATTACTATCAAGGGATGGGTTGATGTTCGTCGCGATCATGGAAAATTAATATTTATTGATGTTCGTGATTGGACGGGACCTGCACAGGTTGTGTTTTTGCCAAACAATAAAGAGTTACACGAAAAGGCAAGTGCATTGCGTTCTGAGTGGGTAATTGAACTTACGGGGACGGTTCAGAAACGTCCTGAAGGACTCATTAATAGTAAGATTGCATCGGGTGCATATGAAATGCTTGCAACTGGGCTTGTGATATTGAATGAGGCAAAGACGCCACCATTTGAAGTTGGCGCAGACGGCCGAGATGTGAGTGAAGAGGTGCGAATGAAGTATCGATATATCGATGTTCGTCGACCTCGACTCCAGAAAAATCTCCGCAATCGAACTAAAGTTTTTCAGTTGATTCGAAATTATCTCATTGGGGAGAATTTCGTAGAAGTAGAAACTCCAATCTTAACTAAATCGACTCCAGAGGGTGCGCGTGATTATTTGGTTCCATCACGCATTCATGAGGGAACGTTTTATGCGCTTCCTCAGTCGCCACAGCAATACAAGCAGTTGTGTATGGTTGCGGGGTTTGATAGATATTTTCAGCTTGCTCGATGTTTTCGAGATGAGGATACACGTGGAGATCGTCAGCCTGAGTTCACACAACTTGATATTGAAATGAGCTTTGTTGATCGAGAAGATGTGATGGTGGTGAATGAGGCCCTTTTAATAAAACTCGTAACAGAATTATATCCTGAGAAAAAAATACAACAGATTCCTTTTCCAAGAATTTCATATAAAGAAGCACAGGAAAAATATGGAACCGATAGACCCGATATGCGGGAGGATAAAAATGATCCAAATCTTCTTGCGTTCTGTTGGGTGATTGATTTTCCTTTCTTTGAAAAAACAGACAATGGAGGATGGACTTTCACACACAATCCATTTTCAGCACCAAAGCCGGAATATATGAGTGATCTACTTGAAGGAAAAAATATTGGAGATATTCTTACTACTCAATATGATATTGTTTTGAACGGGTGGGAGATTGGTGGGGGAAGTGTTCGCAACCATCGGGCGGAAGCATTGAAATCTGTATTTAGAATTATGGGATTTGAGGAAGAGAGAATTCTTAAGAATTTTGGACATATGCTTGAAGCATTTGAATTTGGTGCTCCGCCACATGGAGGAATTGCGTGGGGAATGGATCGAGTGATGATGATTTTGGAAAATGAACCAAACATTCGTGAAGTCATTGCATTTCCAAAGACAGGAGATGGAAGCGATTTAATGATGAATGCACCATCAGAAGTTTCTCCGGAACAGTTAAGAGAATTACGATTAGAAATAAAAAAGAAACCACAAAAATAGCAACTAGAGTTTAGTGAATAGGGCATAGGGAAAATCCGTAGGAATACGGATTTTTAAGCTTGACAAAATACTATATATATTGACTTTTATTGTATATGTGATATAATATCTGCAACATTAAAAACGACTTATCTGATGCTTCCGAAAGGGTAGTAGGAGGTGATGGAGAGTCAAAATATGAGGTGTATCATGGCAAAGAAATCAGTTGATATGGCAGTGTTTCAAAATTGGATTAACACTATTTCCAATTTACTTACAGCAATTAAAAAGCTTGGCGGAACTGCTGATGCGTTTAAAAATTTCAACAAACAGGAAGTAATTGACGCAGTAGCAGAACTTCTTGTTGGTAAAACCGATGATTTGAAATTGAAATTTCTTATGGTTATAAAAGAATCAATCTCAATTACAACATCAGCATTTAGCAAGTCGCTATTCACAACAAGCACTAACCCCAAATACTACATTTGGGAAAACTTCCAGAAATGGATATTGAACAAGGCATCTGATTTTATCCCCGAATTCAAAGGAACAGTGAAGTCCCTGAAGCTTACCAAAAGCATGAAGGATTCTGAAATCCTTGCAGAAATCGGTGAATCAAACATCTTTTCTATCGACGAAGCATGTGCCATTTTCAAAGCACTTACTGAACGTCAACCTAATGGTGAAGCAGGTGATCTTATAAACAACGGATATGCGAATATCATCTATGTTCGCCTAGACGAAAAAACTGTTGTTCCTGCGCGCGTGCGTTGGAATTTTGACAATCGCGAGTGGCGCTTGATTGCGCGCTCGTTTGATGACTATTCGTGGTTTGCTGTCCATTCTGTTCTTGTTCGGGGCTAATCATCTTGAACACTGAATATTGATATATTGTTTTGATTATTGTCTTATTGACCTTATTTCCGAATGGAAATAAGGTCTTTGTTTTATACTTAGTAATGAATTATTGATTTTGTTTCGGTTACAACTTAGACAACAATATTTCAAATTATTTTATTCTGGAATTTTGCTTGGTACGCCTTGCAAGAGAGTGGGTAAAATAATTTTTATAATATAAATGATTAGCCCGTATATTTTGCTATCGAATTATATATTTGGAATTCAATACAACCCAAAGAAGAATCAATGGGTGGTGGCAATGAAGGCAAAATATATAATAGTTGGTGTTGTTCCTGCGAACGTGAATTGGAATTCTGACAATCGCAAGTGGAACTTGAATGCGAACTCGTTTGATAACAATTCGTGGAATGCTGACCATTCTGTTCTTGTTCGATGCTTATCGTTTATTTATTCCCCGCATATTTTTTGCGGGGAATCCCGTTTCTATGTTTCGTTTCCATCCATACAACATTTTTCCTATTTCTCCAAGTTGTTCGGTAAGCTTTGAAAAATGTGAGGTTGAAATTATTTTTGATTCCCAGGAGAGTTGAATAAGCATTTTTAGTGTATCTAGTTTTGCAATTGCCACTTCCAGTATTTCCATTTTTCTAATCGGAGATGCATAGAGTGCTTTAAATAATAACTCAATATATCGAATAAATAGCTCATCAATTCTTTCTCCAAGTGTATAGCGCGATGATTTGGGAATGTGTGGCATGATCGAAACCCAGAAAATATATGCTTCTTTTGATTTTAGTATTATTTTAGGAACAGATGAAACGGGGGGGGGGGATTAATGGGAAGAGATTGTTTTATATTCATATGAATATATTTAAACAGATTATTTCAACAGAAAACATAGTTTCCGCGTGGCAGGAATTTTTGTGTGGCAAGCGGAATAAGTATGACGTGCAGTTATTTTCGCTCAATTTGATGAGTAATATATTTAGATTACAGCGAGAATTAGAAGAGAAGCGATATATTCATGGACTATATCACGCATTCAGAATATCGGATCCGAAACCGCGTGATATTCACAAAGCATCAGTACGAGATCGTTTACTTCATCATGTACTTTATCGAGTATTGTACCCACTGTTTGATACGACATTTATTGCCGACTCATTTTCTTGTAGAAATAACAAAGGAACACACAAAGCACTTCAAAGATTTCAGCGGTTTGTATGGAGGGTAGGTAAAAACAATACAAAGCAATGCTGGGTATTAAAGTGTGATATACGAAAATTTTTTGCGAGCATTGATCACGAGACGCTTGTTTCAATTTTGGAGAAGCGTATAAATGATGCAGATGTTATTTGGTTGTGCAAAGAAGTGATAAAAAGTTTTGAGACAGAAGTGGGGAGTAGGCGAGGACTTCCATTAGGAAACCTAACCTCGCAATTATTTGCAAATGTGTATATGAATGAATTTGATCAATATATAAAACATACATTGAAGGTAAAGCATTACATTCGTTATGCGGACGATTTTGCGATATTCTCAAATAATAAAGATGAATTAGAAAAACTGATTCCTAAAATACGGTCGTTTCTTAGTGAAACGCTTCATCTTTCAATTCACGATGATAAGTTATTTATTGAAACTATTTGTTCTGGTGTTGATTTTTTAGGTTGGGTTCATTTTTCAAATCACCGAGTTGTGCGGACAAGAACAAAAAGAAGAATGATGAAACGGATCGAAGGACATCCTACACAAGAAACAATTAACTCATATTTAGGGCTTTTGAAACACGGAAATACAGAGAAATTAAAAAAGCAAATTGATTACTTCACATTTTTAAAAGAAAAAGATATACTGCCTAAGTAAATTATGAAAAACGAACGAACATTTGTCATATTAAAACCAGACGCAGTCCACAGAAATCTTTTGGGAGAGATTATAAGTCGTTTTGAACGAACGGGTTTGAAAGTAGTTGCGGTAAAATTTATTATTCCAACGAGAGAACAATGTCTTACGCATTACAATAAAGATGATGCTTGGTTTGTAAAGGTAGGGAATCGTACGATGCAAGAAATGGTAGCAAAGGGAGTTACTCCAAACAAGGAGGCAATAGAATATGGGAAAGAAATTTTGGAGGGGAATGTAAAATTTTTAACTGCAAGCCCAGTACTTGCAATGGTGTTTCAGGGAAACAGAGCAGTTGATATTATAAAAAAACTTGTAGGAGGAACGGAACCATTAACATCAGATGTAGGAACGATTCGAAGTGACTACACTATTGATTCATATGCACTTGCAGGAGCTGATGGGAGATGTGTGAGAAATTTAGTTCATTGTTCCGATGTGGTAGAAGAGGCAGAACGGGAGATTAAGGTGTGGTTCAAAGAAGAGGAGATAGTACAATATACCCATCTTAACGAAAAGATTTTATATGATGTAAACTTGGATGGAATACTAGAATAAAACCGCTTACGCGGTTTTATTTAAGTTAAAAGTTCAAAGCGTAAATCTCAAAATTGAAGCGCAAAAGTATGAGGCAGTAAAATAGAAACCTTTGAGTTTTGAATTTCATTTTTGCATTTTGAGCTTTGAGTTAATCTGTTATAATTAAGACAGTCCTACTTTTAAAGGTTTCTGATCAAATATCGTACATTAGGGATTCGGATTATTATAGGATTGCTGATTCGTTCGGAATTCTATTCTTGATGGAACCCACCTGATACAATGCCGGATAGCCTTTATGGGTAGGATAAGAAAGTCCCCAATCTTTAAAAAGAGTGGGGTTTTTCGTAGGAAGAGAAAAGAAAACAAAAAATTTTCACAATAAAACGCCAATTTAGTCAATTTTGACGTTAAGCGGGAAACCAAATACATTAGTGAGTACTATGGAACCTAAGGCCGTCATAAAACCACCAAAACTTCGTCCAGGGGATGTTGTAGGGGTAATTTCGCCCTCTACTGCGGTAACCTCAAAAAAAGCCCTCTCAAATGGGATGCGGATTTTGGAATCTCTGGGTTTTAAGCCAAAATTAGGTCCAAAAGCACTTGAAGTGCATGGTGGATATCTTGCGGGAACTCGCGAGGATCGTTTGGAAGATTTTCACACAATGTTCCTCGATGATGAGGTAAAAGCAATTTTTTGTACGAGTGGAGGATATGCCTCAATCCAGTTGCTTCCTGATATTGATTGGGATGTTATAAAAAAGAATCCAAAAATATTTGTTGGATATTCTGATATCACTACACTTCTTACTGCGATTAATGAAAGAACTGGACTCATTACATTTCATGGTCCAATGATTCAGGGTTTAGATAAAGATACAAAAGGAGGAAAGTTTACACTTAAAAATTTCAAGAGCACATTGATGAAGGGTGACGCAGGAAATCTTTCTGGATTTACTGAGTGGAAGGTATTAAAACCAGGAAGAGCAGAAGGAAAACTCATCGGAGGTAATTTGAATATCATGTTGAGCTTGATGGGAACTCCATACGAACCGAAGTGGGACGGAAAGATTCTTTTCATTGAAGAAGTAGATGAGACGATTGAAGGAATTGATAACTATCTATGGCGCCTTCGTGTTGCAAAGGTGTTTAAGAAGATTGAAGGAATTGTTGTTGGAAAAATTACTAATTTGTATCCAATTGATGATGATGATGCTTCTTGGTCGGATCGAGAAAAGTCACTCACTATTGAAGACGTGATATTAAAAGCAACGGAAGGGTTCGATTTCCCAATCCTTTATGGAGTAGATTTCGGACACGATGTTCCATCACTCACACTTCCTATTGGTGCTGATGCGCGACTTGATTGTCCAAAAGTAGGGAGAGTTGGAAAACTTTCCATTAGTGAAAAGTTTTTAGAAGATTAAAAAAATGTAATAAAAATCTCGCCAGTCATTGAACTGGCGAGATTTTTATTTAGCTCTTTTCAACGTTTCTTCAATAATCTCTTGTATAACGTCTTTATATTTCATTCCTGAAATTTCTGCGGCAGTCGCAAATCCTGCTTCTGGTGAAATAAGCGGATTGGTGTTTACCTCAATAACATATGGTCTTCGATTTTCGGCAAGGCGAATATCAACGCGAGCATAGTCACGTGCTCCAATTTCTTTAAATGCTTTAAGTGCGATGCGCTCAATTCGTTTTTGAAGTGCTGAATCAAGTTCTGCTGGGTAGTGGTGATCCAATGGGTCGTGTGCGTCCCATTTTCCTTGATAGGTAACAATTTTTGGTTCTTTTTTTGGAACAGAAGAAAAATCCATTTCGCCAATTGCGAGTATCCGTGGATGTTTGTCGCCAATAATTGGAACGGTGAGTTCTCTCCCTTCAATATATTCCTCAACGATTGCAGCTTGTTCGTATTCTTTATGAATTTTTTCTACCAGCGCAATTACCTCATCGCTATCTGAAGTGACTGATTTATATGTTATTCCAGCACTTCCATCTTCGCGAATTGGTTTCACAATGTATGGAGGAGTGAGGTCTTCAAGATTTGGAGTTTCATCTAAATCGACAACAATACCATAAGGAACTGGAATTCCCGCGGACCTTAGAATTTGTTTTGTCCTTTTTTTATTCAGAGCAAGTGCGAGTGCAAGTGGAGGGGAGCCGGTATATGGAACTTTTAGTAATTCGAAAAAACCGGCAATGTATGATTCGCCGATACTTTCTTCATTGAATGCTTCGCAAAGGTTAAAAATAAAATCTGGATTAATATCCTGAATTTTTTGTACTGTTGGTGCAGTAAATCTACGAACTCCCATTACTCGGACATTGTATCCGAGATCTTTTATAACATTACGAATATATTCAACCTCACTTCTGTCATTATTTGTTGCTTCGAATTCATCAGCAGTTGCATTTTGTCCACTACCAAACGCATTGTAAACAATAAGACATGTACGTAATTCATCCGTCATATATATTTATAATACTCTACAAACAAAAAAATAAAAAGATTTTTTATTAAAAATAAAATATTTTTAAGAATGTATGAGTAATATTAAATAAAAATCTTTTTAATAAAAAATATAAACATTTTTTCGATGTGGTTTTTTCTTTGACAAAAAGTGCTTTTTGGTTTATACTCTTTTCCAGTGGTGACAAAAAGTTACCGTTAACAAATCAATAACAAAACAGGAGTTCATATGAAAAAAGGGTTGCTTATTACACTTGGTGTGTTTGGTATACTCATACTTATTGTTGTCTCAACCATCGGTTGGGGTGTTGGAAAATACAATGGTTTTGTAACCTTAGATCAGGCAGCGACTTCACAATGGGCGCAGGTTGAAAATGTATATCAGCGAAGAGCGGATCTGGTCCCGAATTTAGTTTCTACTGTTAAGGGTGTTGCTAAGTTTGAAAAAGAAACATTTACTGCAGTAACTGAAGCTCGTGCGAAAGTGGGTCAGGTGAAGATTGATCCAACAAATATAACAGCTGAAGGACTGAAAAAATTTCAAGAGGCCCAGGCAGGTTTAGGCGGGGCACTTCAAAGATTAATGGTGGTTTCCGAAAACTATCCTCAGTTAAAAGCAAATGAAAACTTTTTGCAGCTGCAAGCGCAGTTAGAAGGAACGGAAAATCGAATCGCTGTTGAAAGAAAGAAATATAATGAAGCAGCGCAAGAATTTAATACCGCGATAAAGAAATTTCCTGGAAGTATAATCGCAGGAATGGGTGGTTTTTCAGAGAAGGCATATTTCAAAGCCGACGAAGGGGCAAAATCTGCCCCAAAAGTTGAATTCTAAATTAATTAAAATGAAAGGCATCGAGTGAACAACTCGGTGCCACATTTATTAAAAAGATGGAGGATAGATGAAGCGATTGTTTTTATTTTTGTTTCTTCTGCCTTTGGTAATTTCCTTTTCTCAAATTGTTCCTAAGATGCAGGGTCGTGTGAATGATTATGTAAATGTTCTCTCATCTTCTACAAAGGAAAAAGTAGAACAGATGCTTAAAACACACGAAGACAGCACAACAAACCAAATTGCTGTGCTGAGTATTGAGAGTTTAGAAGGATATACCATTGAGCAGGTTGGAGAAAAAGTTGCTAATGAGTGGAAACTCGGCACTAAAAAAAATAATAATGGAGTTCTTTTTGTTTTTGCTATGAAAGAACATGATGCTCGCATAGAGGTTGGATATGGACTTGAAGGGCCGTTACCTGATGCAATTTGTAGCTCAATTATCAGAAATGAGTTTGCACCAGAGGCAAAGAATGGTAATTATGATCTTGCTGTTGAAAAAACGGTAGTTGCGATTCAGAAAGCTATTAAAGGCGAATATAAAGCAGATGGAAGTTCAAAAGAGAATGATATTCCAATTTATTACATTCTTTTTGGAATTGCTTTTGTTGGAGGGATTTTAGGAAAAGTATTTGATAGTGTTTTAGTTGGTGGAATTGTAGGGAGTGTTATCGGTGGTGTGATTGCTATATTTCTTTATTCTTTTGGATTGATGTTTTTTGGTGGTATTATCGGAGGTTTCTTTGCTGGTGCTTTTGGAACGGTTTCGGGTAGTGGATCGAGGAGTGGTGGTTCTTTTGGTTCTTCGAGTTCTGGCGGTGGCTTTTTAGGTGGCGGTGGTTCTTTTGGTGGTGGCGGAGCTTCTGGTAAATGGTGATATTATTCTTACAAAAAACCCCCGCGGATGCGGGGGATTTTTATTTTGCGTTTATTTTGTCTTTGAGAGAGTTCGGAGACACTTCGTGCAAACAAGTGATTTCTTTCCTTTTACTAAAAGAGAAGTCATCTGAAGGTTTGCCTTCTTTTTACTCCAATTGGTTGGATTATACTTTCCACGTAATTTTACGCGGGTTCCTCCCATCTCGTATGATTTTGTGCACTTTTCACAGGCTCGCATAACTAGGTCAGTGTAAATTGTTTTCCAATTTTCGTCAATATATCTTTATTGAATAACCTCTTTATAGGTCTTTTTCTCAAGATCGAAACTATAAAATGTGATTCCCGTTCCATTGTCTATCCGTACCATTATTGTTTTTTGGTCCTTTTGTTTTGGGAATGAGAGAGTTCCTGTTACAAAGCTTTTTGGTGGCATCGATTTCCACACAGTACTTGTTGATTTTGATTTTATTATAATCCCGTCTCCTTGAAGTATAGTCACAAGTGAAGGCATTTCGAGAGCGGTATACGAAGATGCTTTTGAGGTAAATGCTTTTATATTGATATCAAGAATGTCGGTTTTTGGGGTAATAGATTCAATGGTGACCACAATTGGTGCTTGCGGGGAAAGTGTTGGGCTTGATTTTGTTTCGAATATGATTGCGGATGGTATATTTACAGAGATGTTTTCGGTATTTTCTTTATTTTGGTCGTTCTCTGATATTTTTATATCAGGTGTGGTGGTTGCTTCATTTTTGTATTGTTTTGAAAGTTCAATATTGCTTATCTGAAGTTCGAGAGATTTTGTTTGTTGATATAAATAAGCAAAACCAAAAGCCATACAAAGAAGGATGACGTATACAAAAACGTTCGAATTATTTCTTTCCATTGGATTTATTGTATCACTTTTTTTGAATTTCTATTTTTGTGATTAATGAGTACAATAGAGTGGTATGAGTATTTTAATTACTATTTTTCAACTTATCGTTCTTATTTTTTCAATTGTGGTACACGAAGTGTCTCACGGATTTGTTGCAGAAAAGCTAGGGGATCCAACTGCGCGAAAAATGGGAAGGTTGACGCTAAATCCATTGAAACACATTGATCCATTTGGCTCTATTTTGCTTCCGCTCGCGTTATTACTTCCATCATTTTTTATTAAGGGATTTAACGGTCCGGTGTTTGGGTGGGCAAAGCCAGTTCCTTATAACCCGATGTTTTTGAAATACCCAAGAAGGGACGCGGCACTTTTGGCTCTTGCTGGTCCCGCAAGTAATCTCGTCCTTGCTGTTGTGTTTGCGGGCCTATTTCGTCTTGTGGGAGGTTCAATCGGAACATTGTTTGCAATTATTGTAATTACCAACATCTCGCTCGCACTATTTAACCTTATCCCAATTCCGCCGCTCGATGGATCAAAGATGTTATTTTATCTACTTCCAAAAAATGCAGCTAGTATTGAACGATTTTTGGAACAGTATGGGTGGTACATTCTTCTCTTTTTCATTGTGTTTGGGGTGGATCTACTCTCAAAACCAATCTTAGGATTTGCTCAATTTTTGCTAGGAGTAAACTTGTTCTAGTTTATACCAACGGAGAATGTCATTTCGAATAAACATGTTGGAGTAAAATAGATAACTACTGAGTAAAAGAAAAACCATTTATTTTTTTCTGCACGTCTAAACGAAAGAATCCACTCTTTTATGCATAATATACGCCCAGACGGAAGAATTCCTATTTTTCTATGTACGTCGGAATACAATCAATAAATTCACGAAAAAGGGGAAACTTGAAAATAGAATCCACAACACTGTTTGAGACACCGTAGGTGTCGAGTTTGTTGCGGGTTATTTTTTTTCATTTCCTCTTTGAGTTGAATTTATATTGTATGAAGATTTCATATAAAAATAGGAATTCTGAAGTAACCTTGACCATTTTACTCTATTCATCTATACTTGGTTTTGATTTAAAGAAATATTCAAATGCCGACTATTGGACAGTTAATCAAAAAAGGGAGGACTTCAAAGACGAAGAAAGACAAGTCGCCTGGTTTGACTACCTATTTTAATTATTTAAAGAATCGCCCAAAGGATTCTCCGTCGCCGTTTAAGCGTGGGGTATGTTTGAAGGTGTTTACTACCACTCCAAAAAAGCCAAACTCCGCACTCCGAAAGGTTGCGCGTATTCGTTTGACCAATGGAATGGAAGTCACCGCTTATATCCCTGGAGAAGGACACAATTTACAGGAACACTCAGTGGTAATGATTCGCGGAGGACGCGTGAAAGACCTTCCAGGTGTTCGATATCACATTGTTCGTGGAGTACTCGACACCGCTGGAGTAGACAAGAGAAAACAGCAACGTTCAAAGTATGGTGCGAAATTTAAGAAAGCAGCTAAATAAACTATATGAGAAAAAAATCTAACGTTGTAAAAAGAGATGTTGGTTCTGATGTGAAGCACAGCCGAGCCGATGTTGCACGATTTATTAACTATTTGATGGTTGATGGAAAAAAGAGTGTTGCAGAAAAAGTAGTGTACGATGCATTGAAGAAGGTAAAAGAGGTTACAAAAGATGAACCTATCAATGTATTCGAAAAAGCACTTGAAAACGCAACCCCACTTTTAGAAATTGTTTCAAAGCGTATTGGTGGAGCAAACTACCAAATTCCTCGTGAAGTACGCCCAGAACGAAAGTTCTTCCTTGCTACTCACTGGATTATCAATGCAGCACGAAGTAAAAAAGGAAAGCCAATGGCAGATCGTTTGGCAGATGAATTAATTGCAGCATCAAAGAACGAAGGAGCAGCAATTAAGAAGAAGTTAGACACACACCGAATGGCAGAGGCAAACAGAGCATTCGCCTCACTCATCCGATCAGGATCATAAGAGACACTTTTACGAGAACGGTAATTCGGCTCTGCATATCACAGACCAAATATCCGTTCTCGTTCTCATTTTCAAACTAATAAAAAAATAAATTAAAACAATTTTATGTCACGACAATATCCAATTGAACGTACTCGCGATGTAGGAATTATCGCACACATCGATGCTGGGAAAACCACTGTTTCTGAGCGTATTTTATATTACACAGGGGTTTCTCATAAGATTGGTGAGGTGCACGAGGGAGAGGCAACTATGGACTGGATGGATCAGGAGCGTGAGCGTGGTATCACTATTACTGCTGCTGCAACAACTTGTTTTTGGTCTCCTTCTTATTATCCAGAGGAAGAGCGAAAAACGCACGAACATCGAATCAACCTCATCGATACTCCAGGGCACATCGACTTTACTATTGAAGTAAAGCGATCGCTCCGTGTACTTGATGGTGCGGTGGTTGTGTTTGATGGTGTGTCAGGTGTTGAACCACAATCAGAGACGAACTGGAGATATGCTGATGATTATAACGTTCCCCGAATGTGCTTTATAAACAAGCTCGATCGTATGGGAGCAAGTTTCGATAATAGTTTTGCTTCAATTCTTGAGCGTTTAACCCCAAATGCACTTCCTATTCAATATCCAATTGGTTTGGAAGAAAATTTCAAAGGAGTTATCGACGTATTAACACTTAAAGCGTATGGATCGGAAGGAGAGAAAGGAGAAAAAATTATTGAGATTCCAATTCCTGAAGAATATAAAGCAAAAGTAGAAAAAATGCATCGTGAAGCAGTTGAACGAATTTGTGAGACTGATGATGTGCTTATTGCAAAATTCCTTGATGGAGTAACGCCAACACTTGCAGAATTAAAAGCTGCACTTCGTAAGGCAACACTCGCAGTAAAACTTATTCCAGTACTTTGTGGATCAGCGTTGAAGAACAAGGGTGTTCAGTTGATGCTTGATGCGGTAATTGATTATATGCCATCGCCAATCGATCTTCCTCCAGTAAAAGGAATGAATCCTGATACTCATGTTGAAGAGGAGAGACATCCAAATGACAATGAGCCACTTTCAGCACTTGCATTCAAAGTTGCAACTGATCCGTTCGTTGGTTCGCTCACATTCTTCCGTGTTTATTCAGGAACACTTAAAAAAGGAAGTTATATTTTAAATACCAGTAAAAATTCACAGGAGCGTATTGGACGTATTATGCGTATGCATGCGAACCATCGTGAAGAAGTAGATGAGATCCATGCTGGTGATTTGGGAGCGCTTGTTGGACTTAAAAATACTACTACGGGAGACACACTTACGAATCCAGAGAATCCAATTATTTTGGAACGTATTACATTCCCAGAGCCAGTTATCTTCGTTCGTATTGAACCAAAAACGAAAGCAGACCAAGAAAAAATGGGTATTGCACTTCGTAAACTTGGAGAAGAAGATCCAACATTTAAAGTTTCAGGAAATGCAGAAACAGGGGAGACAATTATCGGTGGAATGGGAGAGCTTCACCTCGATGTGCTTGTTGAGCGTATGCGTCGTGAATTTAAAGTTGAGGCAAACGTAGGACGACCACAGGTTGCATACAAAGAAACAATTAAGAATCACGCAGAAGCAGAAGGAAAATATATTCGTCAATCTGGAGGTAAGGGTCAGTACGGTCACGTGAAATTGAAAGTTGATCCAATGGAACGCGGTGCAGGATTTGAATTTGTTGATGAAATTAAGGGAGGTGTTATTCCACAGGAATATATTGCACCAACTGAAAAAGGTGTTAAGGAAGCATTGGAACGCGGTGTGCTTGCGGGATATCAGCTCGTTGACCTTAAGGTTACATTGTATGATGGATCATTCCACGAAGTTGACTCATCAGAATTCGCGTTTAAAATCGCAGCATCAATGGCATTACAAGAAGCAACCAAGCTTGCAAAACTTGTGCTCTTGGAACCGGTAATGAAAGTGCAGGTTATTGCACCATCTGATTTCTTGGGAGACGTTACGGGGGACTTGAGCTCACGACGAGGAAAAATTTCTGCAATGGGAGAGCGTGGGAATCTTCGTATTGTGGATGCGATGGTGCCACTCGCTGAAATGTTTGGATATGTCACCAACCTTCGATCATTCACACAGGGACGTGGAAGCTTCAATATGGAATTTTCGCACTATGATGAGGTTCCAAACAATGTTGCTCAAACAATCATTGAAGGAAGACAGAAGAAATAAAGATAGGAGTTAGAGCGTAGATGAATAAAAAAACAGGGGATGACCCCCTGTTTTTGATTAGATGTTTTTAACCCGCTTAACGAATTCAAAAATCTCATTTTTCTTTTCGCCCTGATATTTTCCTAATTTTCTCAATACGTATTCTTTCAGGTCAGTTTGTGAATGAAGTTTGATGAGTTCAAGAATTCTGTTTTGTGCTTCTGGAGATGAAGCCTCTTCGACCGATTCTGCAAGTTGAATAAGTGTATCAATATTTGTTATACCAACTTTTTTTATCATAGCTAGATCGGTTAATGTGTATCCACCTTTGTTGCGTTTTGCAAAAATAATAGCGTCTGTGAGTTTTTGTTGCTGTTCCGCGGTATCTCCGGAAATTCCATTGATAATTGTGATTGGGGGTTCTTTTATTTCCATAAACAAAAAATCAAATACCTCACAATCACTTTCGCCTTGTTGATCTAAAAGTGAACACAATGAAAGTGTTACAGGAGAATTGATTATGCAGAGGAGTCTTAAAACTCTTTTTTCATTTTTGAGAATTTTTTTGATTTGTTCCTTTTCGTCAGTGGTTGCATTTTTTAATAGCCTCACTATTCCTGGAATTGCAGAGAACGATGTTCCTGATTTGAACAGAGCAATATGTTTTTCAAAACTTTCAACTAACTTACTTTTTTCCATTATTTCCTCTATTTATTTGTGAATGTTGGGTGTATTAAACTACTTTCTGCAATTATAGTCAAATAATTTGTGATACTTCAAAAAATCGGTATAATTCTATTTATATGGAGAAAAAGATTATTATTAGTGCAATTGTTGGATTTTTAGTGGGGGTAGGGGCATATTTTTTATTTGTCTCACCATCAACGGTTGAAAATGGAGAAATAGATTCTGATTCAGTTGTGGTTGATACAGCAACATCATCAGATTTAAAAGTTACCGTAGAATCTAAAAAATTCTATACAGCTGATGTAAGGAGCACGACAATAACACTGTACAATGGTGAAAAGAAAAGCGGGGTGATAAATGCAGGCTCAGGAGATACATTTGTTTCTGCATTTGCGATTGAAAAAACAGGAGATCGTTTTTTTGTAGTGGTAAAACATAATGATTCTTCAATTGATTTTGGAATTCTTACCTCAGAAAATCAGAAATTTGAGATGCTTAC
Organism: Parcubacteria group bacterium LiPW_41; assembly: GCA_007375535.1. Lineage (GTDB taxonomy): Bacteria > Patescibacteriota > Minisyncoccia > UBA6257 > GWB1-50-10 > LiPW-41. Next base: position 114,614 of record VMEM01000002.1, read on the forward strand.
CAAGGAAAGTGGAATAAAGAATATTGTTGATGGGGTGGTGTTTTCACCTCAGAAACAGTATGCAGCCTTTCAATATCTTCGTGATCAGGGAGAATGCAAAAAAGATCTAATGCTCGCAGTGGTAAGTTTGAAGGATGGGAAAATCTCGGTTCCAGAAATAAAGCGATCGTATGAAATTGGAACGGGAAAACTTCAGGCAGAGATGGGTGGATATCGATTTGATGGAGATGAGATATTGCAGTTTATGGATATGCCACGCGCATGTGACAACGCAGGGGATTATAATGCGCAAAAATATTATTCTTGGAATATTAAAACAGGAGAATCGAAAGTGATGGAGTTCTAGAATTTTCTAGTGTGATATACTGAGACAGTAGACTATATACCTACAATTCTAAGTGTAGGGATTGACATTTTTCGCGGAATACGCGAAGATAGTCCTTGTCTAGAAAAACTAAATTAGAGGTCGAAAATCTAATAAAAAAATAAAAAAACTCATTTTTATACATGGCAGAAAAAGAAAAATTCCAGCGTACCAAACCACACGTAAACATTGGTACAATCGGACACGTTGACCACGGGAAGACAACTCTTACCGCGGCTATTACCAACGTATTATTCAAGAAAGGTCTTGCAAAGAAAGCAGAAGGAGTCGACAACATTGATAATGCTCCAGAAGAGAAGGCACGTGGTATCACCATTGCACTTCACCACTCAGAGTACGAGTCAGAAACCCGTCACTATGCACACATTGATGCACCAGGACACGCTGACTATATCAAGAACATGATCACCGGTGCGGCTCAGATGGATGGTGCAATCCTCGTGGTTGCAGCAACCGATGGACCGATGCCTCAGACTCGCGAGCACATATTGCTTGCACACCAAGTCGGAGTACCAAAAATCGTAGTATTTTTGAACAAGTGCGATATGGTTGACGACCCAGATCTTATTGATCTCGTTGAATCAGAAGTTCGTGAACTTTTGAGCAAGTACGAATATGATGGAGATAATACTCCTGTCATCCGTGGTTCAGCTCTTAAGGCGCTTGATGCAAAGGATTTAGAAGATTCAGCAGTACAGCCAATCATTGATCTTATTAAAGCTTGTGACACTTGGATTCCAGAACCAGTTCGTGAGACAGAAAAGCCATTCCTTATGCCAATTGAAGATATTTTCTCAATTGAAGGACGTGGAACAGTATGTACCGGACGTGCAGAGCGTGGAGAATTAAAAGTAAACGAAGAAGTTGAAATCGTTGGTCTTCGCCCAACCGTGAAAACAGTTGCAACCGGAATCGAAATGTTCCAGAAGCTTCTTGATTCAGCACGAGCAGGAGATAACGTAGGTATTCTTCTCCGTGGACTTAAAAAGGAAGATGTGGAGCGCGGACAGGTTATTTGTAAACCAGGTTCAGTAACCCCACACACCGAATTCACCGCAGAGGTATATATTCTTTCGAAAGAAGAAGGTGGACGACACACCCCATTTTTCAAGGGATACAAGCCACAGTTCTATATCCGAACCACTGACGTAACCGGAGAGGTTATCCTCCCAGAGGGAACCGAAATGGTAATGCCAGGAGATACCGTATCAATCACTGTTAAACTCATTGCACCAGTTGCACTTGAAGAGAAGCAGAGATTTGCAATCCGCGAAGGAGGCAAGACGGTAGGTGCAGGTTCAGTAACCAAAATATTAAAATAAGCTAAAGACGCTTGATCAGTTATGGCAAAAGAGCAACTTCAAAAAGAAAAATTACGCCTTCGCATTAAATCTTACGATGCACGACTTATTGATAGTTCGGCGCGTCAGATTGTCGAGGCAATCAAGCGACAAGGAGGGGAGGTGGTGGGTCCAATTCCTCTTCCTACTGAATTTAAAAAATATTCAGTAAATCGATCGACCTTCGTACACAAGAAGTCAGTAGATCAATTTGAGCTTCGCGTGCACAAGCGACTTATCGATATCTTAAACCCCCAGCAGAAAATTATTGAGTCATTGACTGATTTAAACCTTCCTGCCGGAGTAGATGTAGAAATAAAAATGAGTTAGAAAAATCCCCCCTCCCGGGGGATTTTTGATAGGAAATTAGACTATTTTTGATATATTGACTTTTTATCAGTTTTGGTGTAGAATCTGAACAATACTTAACAATTTAGTGAGGATCGTTATGTTGAATAGTAAGTCTGAACCATTTAATGAAAGAGATTTCAGATTTAAAACAATGTTAGCAGCGGTGTTGTTCTTATTGGTATTTCAGATTGGAAAAAATTGTTTTGATCTGGCGAAAACAATAACAATAAAAAATCCTACTACTGTTGAAATAAGAAAAATTCCGCCAGGAAAATTTGGAATTTGGAAATAACTTCGACCCCTTCGGGGTCTTTTTTTTACCTTTAAAAGCGAGTAATTCCTGTATTTTAGGAATATCCCGCAGACGACGAAGGTCGTCGAGGGAAAAGAAAATTTTCAGCAGAAAATTATTCTGGTTCCTAAAATACAGGAATTGCAAGTGAAACCTTGACTTAATTGACCCCTTCGGATATTATTAACAGCGGTTTAACCTAATGAAACTTATGTAGCAACAGTTTCTAACTGTTGTTTTCATATGAAACAGGTCTATGAAAACATACGCGAAAAAAATAAAGATGACGCAGATCTGGAAGGAAAACGGGACCGTTGTGCCCGTGACGCCACTTCTCTTAACTGGAGAAGATTTTGACGCAGTCCTTTCTGAACTCAAAGAGGGAGATCTCGTCTCTGTATCAGGAACAAGTCGTGGAAAGGGTTTCCAGGGTGTTGTAAAGCGCCATGGTTTCCATGGAGGGCCAAAAACACACGGACAGAAGGATCGCCTTCGAGCCCCTGGTTCTTTGGGTCCAACAGCACCACAACGTGTGCTTCCAGGACGAAAAATGGCAGGACATACAGGAAACGTACGGGTTACCGTCCGTAATCTTTTAGTCGCAAAAATAATGCCCGAAGAAAAGACAGTGATGGTTCGTGGAGCAGTTCCAGGTCATCGTGGCAAACAAGTTGAAATACAGAAATAAACATATGAACATTGACGTATTCAATCAATCACACGAGAAGGTAGGAGAAGTAACAGTATCCAAGGCCTTTGAAGCAAAATGGAATCCTGATCTCGTACATCAAGTAGTTGTCGCATATCTTGGAAACAAGCGTGCACCACTCGCACATGTAAAAGATCGCAGTGAGGTTCGTGGTGGAGGAAAGAAGCCATATGCACAGAAGCACACAGGTCGTGCTCGTCATGGATCTTCACGTTCTCCAATCTGGTCTGGTGGAGGTATTACTCACGGCCCACGTTCTGATGAGAAGAATTTTGAAAAGAAAATAAACAAGAAGATGAAGAAAGGTGCATTGAATGCAGCGCTTTCAAAGAAAAATACTGATGGAGAAATCCTTGTAGTTGATTCACTCAAGTTTGAGGCAAAGAAAACAAAGTCAGTTGCAGAAATGTTTAAGAAATTCTTTACTCGAAAACCAAGTGTTTTAATTATCACTTCAAAAGAAAATAAGACAGTATTTCAGGCAGCACGAAATATTCCAAAAACACACATTATGCGCGTATCTGAATTGAACGTGTTTGATGTTATGAATCACAAAGTCGTAATGTTTGAGAAAGAAGCAATTGAAGCGGTGAAATAATTTTAACTATGGCACTATTCAACAAAACAACTAAAAAAGCTGAGGTAGCTCAAACAGCAGAAGCGACGAAAGAAGTAGTAAAGAAAGTATCAACAGCACCAGTAGGTGGACATGCAGTTCGTTCCGTTTTGGTTCGCCCACACGCAAGTGAAAAAGCATATGGACTTCACGGAGTGAATACCTATGTGTTTTATGTAAGTAAAGATGCAAATAAGACGTTGGTAAAAGAAGAAGTTTCACGACGCTACAATGTAAAAGTGGTGAAAGTAAATATGATCACTGACCACGGAAAAGTAAAACACTATCGTGGACGTGAGACAAAAGCAAAGGTTGCAAAGAAAGCAATGGTTACCCTTAAAAAAGGTGACAAGATTGAAATTGTATAAGTATGAAGCAGTATAAACCAACAACGCAGTCACGACGACACATGTCAGTAGTTGATTATTCAAAGGTTTCAAAAGAGGGACCAATGAAGAAAGCAACAAAGCGTTTGAAGACTCACGCAGGAAGAAATTCACAGGGACGCATTACAATGCGCCATCAGGGTGGAGGAAACAAGAAACTCTATCGTGAAATTGATTTCAAGCAGATGAAGAAAGGAGTTCCAGGGAAAATTGAGACGATTGAATACGATCCATATCGCAGTGCGTTTATTGCTCGTGTTTCATACAAAGATGGAGATCGTAGATATATTCTTGCACCAAATGCATTGAAAGTTGGAGATACAATTATTTCAGGAGATGATGCATTGATCGCACCAGGAAATCGCACGTCACTTAAGAGAATTCCAGTGGGAACATTTGTGCACAATATTGAAATCACTCCAGGAAAAGGAGGACAGATTGCTCGTTCAGCGGGAAATAGTGTACAGGTGCTCGCAAATGAAAATGGATACACACAACTTAAAATGCCTTCAGGAGAAATTCGAAAGGTACTTTGGGATTGTTATGCAACAATTGGAGTAGTTTCAAACCCAGAATATTCATTGGTAAATAGCGGAAAGGCAGGACGATCACGATGGTTGGGAATTCGCCCTACTGTTCGCGGAAAAGCAATGAACCCACGTGACCATCCGTATGGAGGAGGAGAAGGAAGTCAGCCACGAGGAACAAAGAGACCAAAGACAAAATGGGGAAAGGTAACTGGTGGAAAGAAAACAAGAAACAAAAAGAAGTGGTCGAACAAGCTTGTGGTACGTCGTCGAGTAAAGAAATAAACTTGCCGATTTCGATAAATACAAGTATACTAATCAGCGCTTTACAGAAATTACATATATGAGTCGTTCAGCACAAAAAGGACCTTGGGTTGATCCCAAATTATTAAAGAAGATTTCGAAACTCACGCAGGGTGACCGAACGGTCATTAAAACCTGGTCAAGAGATTCAGAAATTTCCCCAGAAATGGTGGGGTTCGTGTTTGGGATACACAATGGAAAGGATTTTGTTGAGGTGACGATTGGGGAAGACATGGTGGGACACCGTTTGGGAGAGTTTTCTCTTACACGAAAATTTGCAAAGCATGGAGGAAAAATGCAGCGTGATCTTGAAAAGAAGGCGCCAGCAAAAGCCCCAGCAAAATAAATTTGAACAATTATGGAAACGATATCAGCAACATTAAGGAATTTGAGAATCGCACCGCGTAAATCGCGGTTGGCGGTTAATGTAATTAAAGGGCTTTCAGCGAATGAGGCAGAGGCACAATTGTCGCTTTCTCCACGACGCTCGAAAGATTATTTACTTCGTCTTTTGCGTAGCGCAATTGCAAATGCAGAAAATAACAAAAAAATTCCTGTAACTCGCTTGTTCGTCAAAAACGTAATTGTAAATCAAGGAACTAAAATGAAGCGTGGAACTCCACGTGCACGAGGAAGTATGGCACTTATCGAAAAGAAGATGAGTCACGTAACAATTGTGCTTGGAGTAAATGAAGAATCAAAAGATAAGAAATTTGCTATTCAAGAGGTGAAAAAGGTAAAGAAAGGAGCATCAAAAGGAAAGAAAGTAGTAAAGAGCGAAGATTCTCACGCAGATAAGGCAGCGAAAGCAAAGAAAGGTGCGGCACAAAAAACGTTCCAAAGAAAATCAGTATAATATGGCACAAAAAGTAAACCCAAATGCATTTCGTCTTGGAGTTACCACGACTTGGTCAAGCCGTTGGTTTTTGAATAAAAATACAAAATTCTTCCTTGAAGAAGATCTTGCAATTCGTGAGTTTATCCGTGAGCGTTTGAAAGAAGCAGGAATTGTTTCAATTGATATTGAACGTGCAAGCGACACAATTCGTGTTTCAATTCGAGCAGCTCGTCCAGGACTTATTATTGGACGTGGTGGAAAAGGAATTGAAGAGATGAAAGAGAAATTACTTCGCAGTTTGAAGAAACTTCGAGTAGCGAACAATATTCCAACAAATTTTGCATTCAATTTAAATGTTGAAGAGTTGAAGCGTACTGAAATTGCTTCTGCAGTAGTTGGTCAGCAAATTGCGACCGATTTGGAGCGACGTCAACCATATCGAAAATTGATGAAGCGAGCAATCGAAAATGCGATGCAAAATCGTGATATTAAGGGAATCAAAATTAAGCTTTCAGGCCGTTTGAATGGTGCTGAAATTTCAAGAACTGAATGGCTTGCAAAAGGAAGAATGCCACTTTCAACACTTCGTGCAAATATTGATTATGCGGAGGCAACTTCGTTTAATTCATATGGAACGATTGGAATTAAAGTATGGTTATACAAAGGCGAGATATTTGATGCAAAAGCAAAACCAAGAAAATAAATATGTTGCAGCCAAAGAAACAAAAACATAGAAAGATGCAGAAAGGACGCTCAAAAAAGCGCATGGTTGAGACTCGTGGAATAAGGCTTTCGTATGGTACGTATGGGTTGCAAGCAACTGAGGCAGCATGGGTAACCGCACAACAGATTGAAGCAGGAAGAAAAGCAATTGCACACTCGATGAACCGTGAAGGAAGAATGTGGATTCGTATTTTCCCAGATAAGCCAATAACAAAGCTTCCTCCAGAAGTAACCTTGGGAGGAGGAAAGGGAGAAGTTGATCACTACGTATTCCCTGTTCGTCCCGGAAGAATTCTTTATGAAATTGATGGAGTGAAAGATACGGTCGCACGACGAGCTCTTACGATGGCGGGACATAAGATGCCGATAACAACGAAAATCATTAGTAGGGAAACTAAATAGTGCCGAAAGGACACACAAAAGGTTCCGAAAAAGGATAACATTTGTATGAAGAAAAATCAGTTACAAGAAAATAAAACAAAAAATTCAGCCGAATTAACGAAAGAACTCGGTGTTCTTCGCGCAAAATTAAGTGGAATGAAATTTGATCTTGCTGCGGGGAAGAGTAACGCGGTAAAAGAAATTCGAGCGACAAAGAAATTAATTGCGCAGATGCTTACCATCTTGCATGAAAGGTCAGTAAAGGAATCAAGTCAATAAATATATGAGAAAATTAAAAGGAACAGTAGTAAGTGACAAGATGAATAAGACTCGTGTGATTGAGGTAACCAGACTTAAGAAGCATGCGAAATATGAAAAGTTTTATCGTGTATCAACTCGTTTTAAAGCACATGATGAAAACAATGAGTATAAGACAGGCGATATGGTAATCATTCAAGAAACTCGTCCTATTTCAAAAGATAAGCGATGGGCAATTGTTGGAAAAATTTAAAGTACACATATGATACAAGAACGATCAATTTTAAGAGTAGCAGACAATAGCGGTGGAAAAACCGTACGTTGTTTTCGTGTACTTGGAGGAAGCCGACGCCGATATGCTCGTGTGGGTGATTTAATTGTTGCATCAGTGCAAACCGCAGAACCAAGAAAAGCAGTAAAAAAGAAAGATGTAGTACGTGCGGTAGTAGTGCGACAACATGCTCCAATGCGACGCGCAGACGGATCATATATTCGATTTGATGACAATGCAGTAGTAATACTTGATAAAGGCCAACCAAAAGGAACGCGTATTTTCGGTCCTATTCCACGCGAGGTGAAAGAATGTGGATATGATTCGATTGCGTCGCTCGCAGAAGATTTAGTGTAAAACAATATGCATATACGAAAAGGAGACAATGTAAAAATGCTTGCAGGAAAAGACCGAGGAAAGACCGGTAAGGTTTTGCATGTTGATACAAAAACATTGCGAGTAACTGTTGAGGGTTGCAATATGGCAAAGCGTCATATGAGACCAAAGAAACAAGGAGAGAAGGGTGAAATCGTTTTAATCCCACGATCAACAAACATTTCAAATGTTGCGATTGTGTGTGGAAATTGTAAAAAAACTGCACGTATTCAATATCGTGTAGATGGAAAGTCAAAGGTCCGCGTATGCGCGAAATGCGATGCGGCATTATAAACTGGAAACCATGACTACAAAAAAACATATAAAAAAAGAAGAGATTCCATTTTCGAAAATTGTTGTGAACGTTGGAATCGGAAAAATGAGAAGCATTGCACAGTTCGATGATAAGGTACTTCCTGCAATCATGGAGGAGCTCCGCACTATCACTGGCCAGAAGCCAGCGATTCGAAAAGCGCGTCAATCAATCTCAAGTTTTAAAATTCGCCAGGGTGAAACCGTGGGACTTCAGGTTACTTTCCGAGGAAAGAGGATGATGGACTTTTTCACTCGTCTTGTGGTAACTGCACTTCCTCGTGTAAAAGATTTTCGTGGGCTTCCATTATCAAATGTGGATGGTCATGGAATTTTGAATCTTGGAGTGCGCGAACAAACAGTATTTCCTGAAATTATTGCAGAAAAATCATTTCATTCGTTTGGAATTCAAGTAACAATTGTTCCAAAGAAACGAATGGTACGGGAAGATGCAATTGAAATGTATAGGTCGCTTGGAGTGCCGTTGAAGCGGTCTGAAAAAGATTAATATTTGAAATTATGGCAAAAACATCAGTAATTGCGCGATCAAAAAAGAAGCCGAAATATTCCACACGTGAAGTGCGACGCTGTTTCCGTTGCGGGAGAAAGCGAGGATTTATGCGAGATTTTAACCTCTGCAGAATCTGTTTCCGTGAGCTTGCGCAAAAGGGCGAGATTCCAGGAATAAAGAAGTCGTCGTGGTAAGTGTATTCATATGTATATTGATTTGTTAATAAAATTAAAGAATGCTCAAGCAGTAGAGAAGTACTCTATAAAAACCCGCCATACAAAAATGGATTATGCGGTTGCTGAAATTTTAAATCGTTTTGGATTTATTAAGAGCATTGAGGTAAAAGGAAAGTCATACAAAAAGGTGATTGAGATTGATATTAATCCTGATCGTCCAATTAGAGGTATTAAACTTTTAAGTAAGCCATCAGTGCATCGATACGCATCGTATCGTGATTTTCAGAAAGTGAAGAGCGGACACGGACTTCTTGTAGTATCAACTTCAAAGGGTATTAAAACTGGAGATGATGCAAAGAAGGAAAAAGTCGGAGGGGAAATGTTATTCGAAATTTGGTAAAAAAAATATGTCAAAAATTGGAAAAAAACCAATAGAAATTCCAAATGGTGTCACTATTTCGATTGATAAGAAAGTGATTACTATTTCTAATGGAAAACAGACTCTCTCTGCGAATCTTCCTGAAGGCGTTGAATCTTCGATTGAAGGAAATGTGTTAACATTCACTCTCTTGAAGCAGTCAAAGCAGGCACGAAGTAATTGGGGAACTGTCCGTGCGTTGGTTCAAAATGCAATTGAAGGGTTAACAAAAGGATATGAAAAAACCCTTATTCTTGAAGGAGTTGGTTATAAAATGGCTAAGGATGGAAATGATCTAAATTTAAACTTGGGATTTTCGCATCCAGTAAAGTATAAGACACCAGAACATATTACATTTGAAGTAGAAAAAAATACTATTTTGAAAATAAAAGGTTTTGACAAAGCGCTTGTTGGGCAGGTTGCTGCAGAGATTCGCGCAATGAAAAAGCCGGAGCCATATAAAGGAAAGGGATTCCATTATTCAACTGAGGTCGTGAAGAGAAAAGCGGGAAAGAAAGCCGCATCGGGAAAATAAACTGACCTATGAACGTAGCAAAGAAACAAAAAGTACAAAAAGAACGTCGAGCACAACGAGTGCGAGCAGGTGTTCGTGGGACAGCTGAACGACCACGTCTCTCTGTTTTTCGAAGTAATGCGTATGTCTATGCGCAGGTTATTGATGACACAAGCGGACTCACTCTTGCGTCGGCAAGTTCTCGAGAGATGAAAAAGAAGGGGGCAACTATGGAAGGAGCAAAATATGTTGGGAAGACAGTTGCAACTCGTGCAAAAGAAAAAGGGGTGAAGTGTGCAGTATTTGATCGCGGAATGTATCGATATCACGGTCGCGTAAAGGCGCTTGCGGAAGCAGTGCGCGAAGAAGGGATACAAATGTAATTATGGAAACAAAACAGACACAAACACCAGGTCAAAACAATGGAGCGCCAGCAGGAGGACGATTTAATCCTCGTGGTGCACGCACTGGCCAGCGTCCAGGAAGCGGGTTTTCTCGTGGTCCAGGAGGTCCAGGCGGAAGAGGCCCATCACGACGACCGCTTGTTAAAAAGAGTGAATATAAAGAAAAAGTAATTGAAGTTCGTCGCGTTACTCGTGTTGTTGCAGGAGGAAAGCGTTTTAGTTTCCGAGCAACGGTTGTAGTAGGTGATTATCGCGGACGAGTTGGTATTGGTATAGCAAAAGGATTGGACTTTGCAGCAGCGGTAATGAAAGCACAACGAAAAGCGGAACAAGAAGTAGTGAAAGTTGAACTCTTAGAAAATCGAACTGTTCCATATATGATTGAGGCAAAATATGGTGCAGCAAAAGTTCGTATTAAACCAGCAGCAAAAGGACATGGACTTATTGCAGGAGGATCACTTCGAACTGTTCTTGAACTTGTGGGAATCAGAGATGTTTCTGCAAAAATTGTAGGTCGCACAAAAAATAAAATTGCGAATGCACAGGCAGGAATCGTAGCATTGAAGAGCATTCATACAAATAAGAAATAATTATGCAACTTCACGAATTAAAACCAAAAACACAATCAACATCAAAGAAGCGTGTAGGACGTGGAGGTACGCGTGGAAAAACTTCGGGACGTGGAGAAAAAGGACAGGGGGCACGCTCAGGAAGAAAGTATCGTCCAGCAGAGCGCGATTTATATATGCGCATTCCTAAACTTCGCGGTGTTAAGAATTTGAGAAAATCACATCCTGCATTTGCATTAAATATTGGATTGATTGCAAAACTTGGAATTGCAGAAGTCACAAAGCAGATATTGGTTGAGAAGGGATTTATTTCAACTATCAAGCAACCAGTAAAGGTGCTTTCAGTAGGAGAGATAAAGAAACCAGTTACTATCGCAAAAGGAATTAAAATTTCAAAAGAAGCTCAGAAAAAGATTGAAGCCGCAGGAGGAAAAATTGAGTAGTATTATTTCTATCAATGAAAAAATTTCTCGCAATTTTTAAACATGTAGATCTTCGCAAGAAAGTTCTTGCGGTTTTGGGTTTGCTTGCAGTGTATCGTTTGCTTTCTGCAATCCCAATTCCTGGAGTTGATGTTTCGAAACTCCAACAGTTTTTTGAATCAAACCAAATGTTTGGTTTGTTAAATATGTTTTCTGGAGGGGGATTAAGCAATCTTTCTATTGTAATGCTTGCAGTGGGTCCGTATATCACTGGAAGTATTATCATGCAGCTTCTTACAATAATATTTCCAAATTTGAAGAAGGCATATTACGAGGAGGGCGCATCGGGACGAGCAAAATTTAATCGAATCACTCGATATATTTCTGTTCCACTTGCAGCACTTCAAGGGTATGGGTTTTTGAATTTGTTAATGGCGCAGAACGTTATTTCACGACTCCCATTATTTGATGTTATTACTAATGTTGCAATTATTACTGCAGGAAGCGTACTTGTAATGTGGATTGGGGAGCTTATTTCTGAATTTAAAGTTGGAAATGGTATTTCATTACTTATTTTTGCGGGTATCATAAGCGCTGCACCTCAGGCTCTTACTTCAGCATTTTTGAACTATTCTCCATCACTTTTGATTACCTACATTGTATTTGCAATTATCGGAGTAATTGTTATTGCTGGTGTGGTGTTTGTGAATGAGGGAGAACGAAAAGTTCCTGTCTCGTATGCAAAGCAGGTGAGGGGAATGAAAATGTATGGCGGTGCGTCCACCTACCTTCCACTTAAAGTGAACCAAGCTGGTGTTATTCCAATCATTTTTGCGATATCAATTCTTTTATTCCCACAGTTTATTGCACAATCGATGTCGATTATTTCTCCTGAGCTTTCTTTGTCTTTAAATGCTTGGGTTACAAAATTCTTTAATAATCATTACATTTATAGTACTTTATACTTTATCCTTGTGGTGATGTTTACGTACTTCTATACTGCAGTAACTTTTGATCCAAGTGAGATTTCAAAGAATCTTCAGAAGAGTGGCGGATTTATTCCAGGTATTCGTCCAGGTCAAGCAACAACTGATGTTATTGCAAAAACAGTCCATCGAACTACATTATTTGGCGCATTATTTCTTGGTGTTATTGCGGTGCTTCCAAACATCACGCAGATAATAACAGGAATTCAATCATTAAAGCTTGGAGGAACGGGACTCTTAATCGTGGTGTCTGTTGCACTTGAATCAATGAAGCAGGTTGAATCGCAACTCTCTCTTCGAGAATACGATAATAACTTCTAGAAAAAAGCCGCATTTAATGCGGTTTTTTGTTACATTGACATTTTAGCAAAAAAGGTGTATAATTATTTCACAATTCATTAATAATTAGGCAGAGGTAAAAAATGAAAAAGGTTTCAATTTTTTTGGTTGCAATTCTTATAAGTTCGCTTTTTACTGGGTGTTTTAAAGAATCAAAAAAGGTTTCACATTCGAAACAGGTTGAAAATACTATAAGTAAATTTGATTTTGCGAAACGGGGAAACAAATGGTATCCAGTTAGAAATGTATTAAGAGAAGGCAAGGAAATAAATATTGAAATATGTTTAGATCCTTATGGTTCGAATAAACTCTTTGTTTTCGAGATTTCTGAATTTGATTCAGTAATTCAAAGAGGATATGATTCGCAAAAATGGCAAAAATTGGCGACAGAATATATTGAGTCGCGAAACTTTTAATAACAGTGAGTTCCGTATTGTGCGGAGCTCTTTTTTTTCAATAAGGTATAATTAAATAAATGGAGCGGCTTACTGAAAAAAAGCTTGCGCACTTGTATACGAATGCGAATCGTATTCGTGAGCTTATAATTGAGTCACTATTGCATGCGGGCTCTGGTCACTCTGCAGGACCTCTTGGAATGGCAGATATTTTTTCTGCACTTTATTTTCATATACTTACCCACAACCCGAAAGATGCTCTGTGGGATGAGAGAGACCGCGTAGTACTCTCAAATGGGCATATTTGCCCCGTACAGTACGCCACACTTGCCTTGGCTGGATATTTCCCTATAAAGGAACTTCTTACTCTTAGGAAGATTGATTCGCGACTTCAAGGACACCCACATCGAAATTCGATTCCAGGAATTGAGACAACTTCAGGGCCATTAGGTTCGGGGCTTTCTCAATCAATTGGTATGGCACTTGCGTTATCGCTTGATAAGAAACGTAATCGAGTTTATTGCATGATGTCGGATGGCGAACACCAAGAAGGAAATACATGGGAGGCAGTTATGTTTGCAGGAAAAAAGAAACTTTCGAATCTTACGGCAATTATTGATAGAAACAATATTCAAATTGATGGATTTACTGAAGACACAATGCCACTTGAACCATTTCGAAAAAAATATGAGGCGTTTGGATGGAATGTTATTGATGTAGACGGACACAACATAGAAGAATTTATTTATTCAGTATTAGAGGCGCAGGCGGTGTATGAAAAACCGACTGCAATTTTAGCACACACAATTCCAGGGAAGGGGGTTACATTTATGGAACGAAATTATTTGTGGCATGGAAAATCTCCAAATAAGGAAGAAGCAGAACGAGCAATAAAGGAAATTAGGTCGCTTGGAAATAAAATTTCACACGAATAGTTTTGATATTTATATGAACAATGAAGAGATGAAATTAAATAGTAAGTTTTTTTCTCACGCACCGGATGAGGCACCAACTCGTGATGGGTTTGGTGATGCATTGGTAGAATTAGGAAAAGAAAATGAACGAGTAGTTGCACTTACTGCGGATCTAAAGGAATCAACACGTGTTGAAGCGTTTTCGAAACAATTTCCAGAACGATTTTTTGAGGTGGGCGTTGCGGAACAAAACCTTGTTACCATTGCTGCGGGACTTGCGGTGATGGGAAAGGTTCCATTTATCACTTCATATGCAACATTTTCTCCAGGAAGAAATTGGGAACAGATTCGTACTACAGTGTGCTACAACGATGTGAATGTGAATATTGCAGGTCATCATGCAGGATTAATGACGGGTCCTGATGGAGCAACTCACCAAGCCCTTGAAGATATTGCGCTCATGCGAACGCTTCCAAATATGACTGTGTTTGTTCCTTGTGATAAAGAAGAGGCGCGCAAAGCAACAAAAGCAATGACACATATAAAAGGAGGGGGGTATATCCGTCTTTCCCGTGATGTCTCGCCAATTATTACTACAAAAGAAACCCCGTTTATTCCCGGAAAAGCGAATGTATTATGGGAATCAAAACGACCAAAAGTTACTATTTTTGCATGCGGCACAATGGTGTCTCGTGCACTCTATGCCGCAGAAGAATTAGAAAAGGAAGGAATTGGATCGATAGTAATTAATATTCATACTATTAAACCAATTGATTCAAAAACGATTATTGCTTATGCAAAGAAAACAAAATGTGTAGTGACTGCAGAGGAGCATCAGATAGCGGGAGGATTGGGGAGTGTGGTTGCTGAAGTGCTCGCAATGAATTTTCCAGTGCCACAAGAATTTGTTGGGGTGAAGGATACGTTTGGTGAATCAGGAACGCCAAATGAACTTTTTGAAAAATATGGATTGGGGATTAAGGATATAAAAGAAGCAGTAAAAAACGTAGTAGTTCGTATAAAGTAGTAAGTATTACGTATAAAAATCCCGCCATTAGGCGGGTTTTTTCAAATGATATAAAGAAATTATTGCAATAACTAGAAGCGCAGACAACCATAATGAGTGATACCGAAGATTAAAGAGATTGTCGGCAACATTTGTAAGTTCAAGTAGCTTTGCAAATGTTGAGAGTGCATTCATAAGGATTGGTAATACTAGCCATAAGGCGAATATACGAACACCTTTTGTAAAACTCTCAATCCATCCGTAAAGTTGATTTGGAGCTCTTTCCAATAATCGATTTTTAGCGAATGCAAGAAATATTATAATCGCAATAGGTGCTCCGATAAAAATATCAATTGATTCGGGTGGAAATGCACCATCTCCACTAAAAAATCGATATCCAATCATCATCACAACGCTTATTACCGTCCAGATAACAAGTAACAGTACGTACATTGGTTACTCTCCTATTATTTTAATGATATTTATATAATACATTCAATTTAGCAAAAAGTCAATAGTAAAAATCCGCATAAAATCAAGGTTTTCTTGATGTCCGAGTTGCTAACCCCTAGAACCTATACCCTATGCCTTAAACCCTATATACTATCTCTATATGCTTGATGTGATAACACTAGGGACGGTTACTAACGATTTATTTTTAGAAAGCAAATTATTTAAACCAATTCACGATTCCAATTTTCCTAAAAAAGATTTCCCGACGGGAAATGCTGAATGTTTTGCGTTGGGGTCAAAATTATATATAGACGCACTTACTCAAACGATTGGTGGAGATGCGGTAAATGCTGGAGTGACATTTGCACGTCAGGGGTTCCAGACAGGATTTGTTGGAAAACTTGGGACCGATCAAAATATAAAAGTAATTCAAGATCAGCTAAAGAAGGAAAAGATAAAATTGCTTACGAAGAATCAATCAAGGAAACAAACAGACACATCAGTAATTCTTTTATCTCCAACTGGTGAGCGTACTATTTTAGTTTCGCGTGGAGCGTCAAGCGATTTTTCTGCGAAAGATATTCCAGCAGCAAAGGCGAAGTGGTGGTATATCGCTCCAGGAAAGATTTCATCTTCGATTATTCTTGATTTAGTAAAGAAGTTAAAAAAAGAAAATACGAGTATTGCGTTTAACCCGTCGGGGCATTATATAGAACACGAACGACAGGCATTAAAAACAATTTGTGGATATGCTGATGTGGTTATTGTAAATCGAGAAGAAGGAGCAAAAATTACTGAAAAACCATACGAAAAAATAAAAGATACATTTAAGGCATTTGATGCAATGGTGCATGGTATTGCGGTGTTAACTGATGGACCAGACGGCGCATATGTCTCTGATGGAAGAATGATGTATCGATCTCGCGCATTTAAAGAAAAAAAACTTGTGGATCGTACTGGTGCTGGGGACGCATTTGGTTCTGGTTTTATCGCTGGATTTATTCAAAAAAATGATATTGGATATGCACTTCGATTGGCCTCAGCAAATGCAACATCGGTAGTGGAACATTTAGGTGCGCAGAAAGGAATTCTTTCAAAGAAAGATTTTTCTGCTTCTCGATGGAAATTTGTTGATCTTGATGTTGAATCATTACACTCATAAATTTTATGGAAAATAATGCACACGATTTAATTGCTAGAATTTTGCGTTCTGACAAAGATGATATCAGAGTGCTCGAAGAACATCTTTCAAAGCGCACCGGAAGACAGGATGTATTTTCTAAAATAGCATTTGAAAATGAAGAAAAAGTAAGTGAGCGGTTAAAAAAATTTGGACTTCCTCGGAACGCAAAAGCGAAGGATGTGTATGATGCTTTGATAAAAAAAGTTCAAGAGCATGACAAGGACATCCGTGAAGCAATAAAAGGAAATGATTCTTCTGGTACTGATTTTGAGGCAGTAGTGCGCGCAGTAAAGAGTGTCGCGAATATTCCCAATGGATATTTCATAAAAAAAGAAAAACTCGTTCAGTTTCTTTATAATGAGCCACCACAGAAAGTAATGGAATTTCTTGGGTATGAAAATCCTCTGGATATGGTTCAGAAAGAGGATTTGTTTGAGATTATGAGCGCTTTGAGATTCATCGAAGGAAATGAGTGGCTTAATGAACGATTTTTTAAACAGTATAAAGTTCTCACCCCAGATGATTTTGAAGAACGACCAGTAGAAATTCGTGTACTTTCTGAAAAGTGGGGAAGATATGCAAAAGACTTTGTAAAAAAGAAATGGCACAATGTGAGTCATTTAAAGGAATTTGGATCAATTTTTGTTATTCCAATTTCACTTGATATTCCTGGAGAAACATTACGAACGCTTAGTTTGGTATTCCATTACACGCACGAAATACCTTTTTATTCGGATATAATTCGCGAACTTTCAAAACAACCCGATTCATTTTCTGAAAATGTACTTTCTCTTTTGCGTGGAGATACACCTGACGAGCGGTTTACACAAAATTCCCACAGTACCAGATTTCTTGTGATTCAACGGTATCTTGCAAAAGATGACGAAAATGATTGGCGATTGTTTGTTCCTCGGATTAATCCAGAAGCACTTCACTGGCTTCGTGCAGAGGAGGATTTAAATAAATTAAGTGGAACATTTGGTCATTCAGGAAAAGAGCTCCATTTTTGGAATGATTTTGATTGGGTGGGGGATTTTTTCCGTGACGATGTGGGAAATGAAGTTTTAGTAAGTTTTGATTTAGTAGACACAGTAATGAGTTTGGTAATGCAAAAAAATATGGTGAAATATCTCTATCATCATCAGGAGGCATTGTGGAATAAGATCTTTATTGAATATTTTTCAATTGTCGAATTAGAAAAATACGCAAAAAAACATCTCCTTCATGGATGGTTTGAGTTATAGTTATTTTAGTAATATGAAACTTATTGAATGTATAAAAAATGCAGAGCAAAAGAAAATTGCAGTTCCGCATTTTAATGTGGGAAATCTTGAGCAATTAAAAGCGATTGCACACGTGGGAATGAAATTGAATGTTCCTCTTATTATTGGTGTGTCCGAAGGAGAGCGTGAATATTTAGGAACGCAACATATTGTTGATTTTGTTGCGAGTTATAACAATACCCATGGAAAAGAAGGTGGGTTTCATTTGTATTTAAATGCAGATCATACGCACTCACTTGAAAAAGCAAAGGAAGCGGCAAGTGCTGGGTTTGATGCAGTATTATTTGACGCAGGAAAGCTTCCGTTTGAAGAGGACATAAAGGCAACCAGAGAAGCGGTGATAGCACTTAAAGAAATAAACAAAGATCTTGTTGTTGAGGGAGAGCTTGGATATATTGGGTCATCATCGGAGATTCTTACAAAAATTCCTGAGGGCGCAGCAATTCGTCCTGAAGATCTGACAACCCCAGAAATGGCAGAGCGATTTACACGAGAAACGGGAATTGATTTAGTTGCTCCGGCAGTGGAAAACATTCATGGAATGTATGCAAATATGAAGAATCCTGCACTTGATATCGAGCGTATTCGCGCAATACATAAAGCAGTGAATGTTCCACTAGTGCTCCATGGTGGTTCAGGGACTACTGATGAAGATTTTGCGCGTGCAATTGATGCGGGGATTTCAGTGATTCATATATCAACCGAACTTCGATACATCTGGAGAAAAGAACTTGAGGACGTCCTTCGAGAACATCCAATGGAAATTGCACCATCAAAAATAATGCCTGAAATCCTCAAGGCAATTGAGGAGGTAGTTGAAAAAAGAACTAGATTGTTTTTGAAGATTTAGTTCTGGGGTTGGTTTATTTATTGAGCGTGCTCAGAAAGTTTATAAATTTTGAGCTTCATTTTTGAGTTTTGAGTTTTGAACTTTCGAGCTTATAATATATTTATGTCTAGAGTTGTAATTTTATATGGTCCTCCAGGATCAGGAAAAGGAACCCAAGCCGAACTTTTGGTGCGGAAATATGATTTTATTCACTTTGATTCGGGAAGATATATAGAAAGTTTAGTTCACTCAAAAGAAGCAGCAAAAGATCCGATATTAATGCGAGAACGGAAGAATTTTGATACAGGAATTTTGTGTACTCCAGAATGGGTTTTAAAAGTTACACGTGATGAGGCAATTCGAGTTGCAAAGTCAGGATTCAATTTGGTATTTTCAGGGGCTCCACGAACATTATTTGAGGCATTTGGAGATCATAAAACAAAAGGATTGTTTGATAGTTTGGAAAAACATTTTGGAAAAGAGAATGTGAGTATTATTCTTTTTACCGCAGGAGAAAATGTTTCAATTTTTAGAAATAGTAATCGGAAGGTATGTTCAGTGTGTGGACTTCCACTACTTGAGTCGGCAAGGGCGTCCCATTGTGGGTTGTGTGGTGGCTCAATGCGCACACGAACACTTGATAAGCCAGAAATTATTAAGGATCGTCTTGTGCAATACAGAACGCGAACATTTCCAATAATTAAGGAACTTAAAAAGCGTGGATATCAAATTAAAACAATAAAGGCAGAGAAACTTCCATTTGAAATATTTAAATCGGTGGAACGAAATCTTAAACTTGGATAATGGACTCAGTACGACTTAAAACCGAACGCGATTTACAATTTCTTCGTATATCAGGGAAAATTCTTTCTCGTACTCTTTTGTTATTAAAAAAAGAGGTGAGGGTGGGCGTTTCGTTAAAACATCTTGATAATCTTGCGCGTGCCTTTATTAAGGATGAGGGAGCAATCCCAACATTTTTAGGATATACACCCGATGGTGCGGGGAAGCCATATCCTGCAGCAATTTGTGCTTCAGTGAATGATACGATTGTTCACGGTATTCCAGGAAATTATGAATTGAAGGAAGGAGATATACTCTCCATTGATCTTGGAGTTACTTTTGAGGGATATATCACTGATGCGGCTATTACTGTACCAGTGGGAAAAATTTCGAAAGATGCGCGACGCCTTATTACTGCAACAGAAAAATCATTACAAAATGCGATTCATGAATGTTTTCCAGGAAACACATTAGGAGATATTGGATATGCAATTGAGTCGGTTGCAAAGAAAGCGGAAGTTTCAGTTATTGAAGGGCTCACAGGGCATGGTGTTGGGTTTGATCTTCACGAAGATCCAAGTATTTTTAATAAAGGAAAGAAGGGGAATGGAATGAAATTAAAACCAGGAATGGTAATTGCAATTGAACCAATGTTTTCTCTCGGTAGTCCATATGCGACTATTGCACGTGATGATAGTTTTAAAACAAAAGATAAAAGTTTAAGTGCACACTTTGAACACACAATTGCAATAACTGAGAAGGGATACGAAGTTTTGACTGCATAATAATATAACTATTTTAGAACCAGAATATCCCGCACCTTTTTATAAAAAAGTGCGGGATTATGTGTGAAATAAAAAATCCCGCGTTAAGCGGGAAGTGTAATTATCGGGACTTTTTAAGATTTACAAATAAAACAGTGTCCCCAACATCAAAATTTTTTGTTCTGCATTTCTTTAAATCAATCATGAGTACATTAGGTGAGTTTATAGATATTGAAAATTTCTTTCTGTTTTCAAGGTTTTCAACCTTTAAACTATCTGTTTTTAACTCATGAATGACAACCCACTGACGTCGTCCCGTATTCTCATTTTCCAAATTTATATAAAGAGAGACGAGAAAAAGAACGCCAAGAAATACGGCAACCCAAGTCATATTATTTTTCACTTAAAACCTCGTTAAGTTGTTTAAGAATGTTAATATTATATCACATAATATGACAAAAATCAATATATCAAAAACCCGCATAAAACAAGGGTTTTTGATGTTTTTGGTAAAAATTGACTTATTTTTGATTGGCTGTATCATTTGTGCAGTAACTAAACAAGGAGGAGTAATGTCAGTAAAAGAAGAGATTACCAAACTATTAAAAGGAGTTTCGCCAGGTGATCGTCAACGAATGGTTGGTGACATTCTGCGGGAGATTGAAGATTCCTATCCACCATATCAAATTTCTATTGATGCCCCTGTTGAAAAACTTCTCAAACTTTTTGAGGATAAACTTGCACATGCCAGCGTAGAGTCTGTATTGCGTACACTCAAAGTCAATCTTCTTGAAATCACTGATTTCGAGAGTAAGTATATTACAGTGATGCAGATTGAGGAGTTTCAGAAAGATTCCAAAATTGAAATTTCCGATATTTCTGTATTGGAATTTATTTCATATAACCTGATGGGTAGTCGTGCTCCTGATGAGTGTAGTGTTTTCATAAAAATTCAAAACAAGCGCTTGGAAGAGAAATACCTCACTTGTAGACATGTATGGTATGAATTTCACAATCCGGAAATTATTTTTGATGTTGAGTCAGAACCACCGAGAGGAGAAAAAGTTTTTCTTCTTAAGAAAATAAAAAAAAGAGCCAGTATAAACTGGCTTTATTTTTTTATTTTGTGGGGGTTATGGTTTGGACATTTTTTATTTGAACAACGCTCAGGAATCGTTTTTGTTCCTTCCATCATGAGCGCGCCACACTCAGGACAAATGTTTCCTGTTGGCTTTGATTTAATGATAAGTTTGCAATCAGGATAATTTGAACAGCTATAAAACAATCCAAATCGTCCACGTCGTTCCATTAATTCTCCTTTTTTACATTCTGTACAAATGACACCTGTTTTCTTTTTTGCCTCTTCCTCTTCACTTGTTTTTATAAATTTACATTTTGGATAATTTGCACAGGAGATAAATTTTCCAAATCGTCCTTCGCGCTCAATGAGTTTTCCCTTTTCACATTTTGGACAAATCTCCCCAGTTTCTTTTGGCCCTTCCATAATTGACCCATCGATTTTTCGAGCCCCCATACAATCAGGAAATCGTTTGCAGCTCAAAAACTTTCCCGTCTTTCCAAGTTTTATAATCATTGGTCCATCACAGAGTGGGCAGGTGAGATGAACTTCCGCATCTCCAAGGTTGGTAATTTTTTCTATTTTTTCTCGTGCTTTAATGTCTTTGGTAAACGGTCCATAAAAATCTTTCAAAATTTTCTCGTAATTTTTTGTTCCATTTGCGATGTCATCAAGCTCTTGTTCCATCTCTGCGGTGAATGAGTCACTTACATATTTTGGAAAGTGTTCTTCTAAAAAGCTGCTTACCACGTCGCCAGTGTCTGTCGGGTGGAGTGTTTTATTTACCTTTTCAACATACCCACGATCTTCAAGTGTCTTAATAATTGATGCGTAGGTAGAAGGACGTCCAATGTCGCGTTTCTCAAGTTCTTTCACAAGTCCCGCTTCTGTATATCGTCCTGGTGGTTCGGTTGCTTTTTCTTCTGACTCAATAGAAACAAGCGTGAGTGGTTCTCCTTCTGGTAGGTGTGGAAGTTCTACTTCCTCACCCTTTGCAGCAATGTCAGCAGCAAGCCACCCATCAAAAAGAGTGCGGGCACCATTTACTGAAAAATTAGGAATTGAATTATCCTCAATATTTGCAGATAGTTTTGTGCGCATTATTTTTGCATCAGCCATCTGGGAAGCAACAGTCCGTTCCCAAATCAATCGATACAGTTTTAATTGATCTTCGGTGGTTCCTGCACGATGTTTTTTTGCTTCTGTTGGTCGTATTGCTTCGTGTGCCTCTTGAGCATTTTTACTTTTTGTAACGAATGTTCGTGGAGAAAGATATTCGGCTCCATACTGTTTTTCTATTTCTTTATAAATTCCCTGAAGTGCAACCTGGCTCAACGTCACGCTATCGGTGCGCATATAGGTAATATGTCCTGCTTCGTACAGTTTTTGTGCAATTCCCATTGTGCGAGATGGAGAATATCCAAGTCGAGAACTTGCAGCTTGCTGGAGTGTTGAAGTAGTAAATGGTGGTTTTGGTGATCGTTTTGCCTCAGTTGATTTTATTTGGACAACACGCCACGATCCTTTGTTTGCTTCATTGAGTATTCGGTCATTTTCTTCTTGTGTGTGTGGTTCCTCTTCACAAACTAAATGGAATCCAGTTCCATTCTGTGTCTCAAAATCACCACCAATTACCCAGTATTGTTCTGGAATAAACGCACGAATTTCACGTTCACGCTCCATAATAATACGAAGTGCAGGGGATTGAACTCGTCCTGCTGAGAGACCGTATCGAACTTTTTTCCATATAAGACCAGAAAGGTCATATCCAACGAGACGATCAAGCACTCGTCGTGCTTCTTGAGCTCTTCGAAGATTTTCATCAATTGTTCGTGGGTGCTGTACTGCTTCTTGAACTGCAAGTTCCGTGATTTCGTGGAACACTACCCGTTTTGGATTTTTTAGCGAGCAGGCTTCTTTTATGTGCCACGCAATTGCTTCTCCTTCTCTATCGGGGTCGGTTGCAAGAAGTACCTCATCTGCCTTTTTTGCTAATTGTTGTATCTCACTTACAATCTTTTCTTTTCCTTTTGAGATTTCATAGTGAGGAATAAATCCATGCTCAATATCAATTGCTTTCTTGTTATTTTTTGGAAGGTCACGAATATGGCCCACACTTGCGTGGACCTCATATTTTCCCTTGAGATATTTTTCTATTGTCTTTGCTTTTGCTGGGCTTTCAACAATTAATAACTTCATACAGTATGTTTCACACTATATCACGAATTATTGTGTCAGTATAAATTTTCCTCCTACATCATGAATAACATCATCAAGTGCAAGGAGTGTAAGTGCTTCTTGTACCTTACGTGGTTCAAGATGAGTGATTTCTATAATTGTGTCAACTCCCATTGGGTTTGATGTAGTTCGAAGTGCCTCGACGATTGCATTTGAAATTGGATCGTTTAATGAAAAATTATTTTTACTGTCTTCTTCCTTTTGTATATTAAGATCTTCCAAAATATCTCTTGGAGAGGTAACCAGTCGCGCTCCATTGCGAATGAGCGAGTGTGATCCCTCATAATTTTTATTATTTATTGGGCCGGGTATTACAAAGACGTCGCGTCCTGATTCTATGGCAAGTCGTGCGGTTGCGATTGATCCAGAACGAATTGGTGCTTCAATAACAAGTGTTGCGATCGATAGTCCTGCAACGATTCGATTTCGTTCAAGAAATTGACTTGGATATGAGGGACTATTTTCGGGATATTCAGAGAATATACATCCACCTGTTTCAATAATTTTTTTTGCTAATGATTCGTGTTGGCGAGGATAAATTGAATCAAGTCCATTTCCTAATACTGCGATTGTTTTTCCATTTGCTTCAAGTGCTCCTTCGTGTGCAGCTCCATCAATTCCAAGTGCGAGTCCGCTTACTATTACACATCCGAAATGTGCAAGTTCTTTTGCAAATGTTTTTGCGAGAATAAGTCCCTCTCGTGTTGCTTTTCTGGTTCCAACAATTGCAATGTGTGGTTTTGTCCAATCAGAAAGAGTCCCTAAATAATATAATTGCTTTGGGCTTTTTTCGATTTCTTGGAGTAGAGGGGGATATTGTTTGTGCTTTGAGTGTAAAACTTCAATCATTAAATTGTGTGTTACAATTAATTATAGATTAGCAGACGTATTGAGTATATATGGATTTTAAGAAAAAACTTGCAATCGAACTTGGAATTACCGCAGTTCTCATTGTTGGTCTTCTTTCTGGTATTTTGGTTTTTGCTTCAAAATTGAAATCGAGTTCTGAGGAGATGTCCTCGCTTCGCAAAGAACTTGCACTTCGATCAAAATCACTTAATTCTGTGGCAGCACTTCGATCTGAATATGATATTAAGGTAAAAGAACGAATGAAAACACTCATTGCGTCTGTTCCTGTAAAAGATCAACTCATTAACATTGCGAAGGATTTTCAGCTCATTTCTTCTGAATCTGGGCTTCAATCATCGTTCACGTTTGTTGGAGAGACCCCCGCAACAGGAGATATGCTTGGAAGGGTGACATTTAAGCTTTCAGAAGAAGGAAGTTTTGAAAAACTTGTTGACTTTATCTCTGTGTTACAAAAGTTTCATTATCTTTCTTCATTTGATTCATTTTCTTTATTACGAAAACAAGAGGGAAATTCAGTGTTGGCTACTCAAGGGAATATTTATTTTCGAGATCAGGTAAATTTAAATTCATCTAAATAAACGTATCATATGAAATTATTACCAAAATCGATTTCTAAATCATTTGTACGACAGACAGTATTTTCTGTTTTGGCAATTTTTTTGTTTTTAATTCTTGGATTTGTTGTAATATATTCCACCACATTTATTGTGAAAAATTCAGAAAGTGCACTCGATATTTCTGTAGAACCATCGCCAGCTCAACGGTTTGATTTGCAGGGATATGAGAAACTGGAAATAGTAAAACAGAAGAAATAAAACAAAAGCCGCCTTAGGGGCGGTTTTTGTGTGGACCCGATCGGCAATTGAACAAAATTTCGCAGACGAAATTTTCTGACACCTTGCGGTTTCAGTACTTCCACCACGGGAAAACTCCCGTTTTCCCGACCCCTTTCTCGTTCAAATCCTTGTACAAAAAAATTCATCAAAGATGAATTTTTATTGTGGACCCGACCGGATTTGAACCGGTGACCTCCTCATTGCAAATGAGGCGCTCTACCAGCTAAGCTACGGGCCCAAATGTAGCAACTAGCGACTAGGATTTAGTGACTAGTGTGGGCGTGAAAGGAATCGGACCTTTGACCTCTGTCTTATCAGGACAGCGTTCTACCACTGAACTACACGCCCAACTTGGAATATAATATCATTTATACATATTTTTTCAAGCATTTTATTATGGGAACGAAATGTGTATAAAATCCCTATTGTGCAGGTTATAAGGTGCTCTGTAAATTTTCCACCAATTATGTATCGTGGTACTATATTTGTATGAAGAACGTTATTGTATATTCAACTCCATCTTGTGTGTATTGCAAAATGGCAAAAGCATATTTCGATGAAAAAGGAATAAAATATTCTGATAAAGATGTAATGGTTGATATTGAGGCAAGAAAAGAAATGATGGAAAAATCCGGACAGCTCGGAGTTCCTGTTATTGATATAGGGGGAAAAATTATTGTTGGGTTTGATAAAGGAACAATTAGAGAGCTTTTGGAACTTTAAAGATAGACGCCTCGACACACGGGGCGTTTTTGTTATTCTGAATAAAAGAACATGGTCCCGTTAGAAGTAGTCCCATTTTTTGGGACGTGGTTCCAACGGCGTATCTAAAAATGTAATACTAAATTATGAATCAAAATAAAATGTCGCAATCAAAAATAAATTACTTCTAACGGGATGGCAAAAAAGATTCATCGATTTATTGGGAGCTTCGACTTGGAGAAAAATAGAATTGTTATCACCGATGAGGAGTTGGTGAACCAGATGCGGAACGTATTGAAGTTGTCCGTTGGAGAACGAATTTGTATTTCAAATGGAAATGGAAATGAAGCGGATGCTCGTGTATATGAAATTAAAAGTAAGGAGGTGCATATTGATGTTGTTTCCCGTTTTTGTAATATTGTTGAACCAGAAAATGAAACTGCATTATTTTTAGCAATTTTAAAGAATGAAAATTTTGATCTTGTAATCCAGAAAGCGACAGAGGTCGGAATAAAGAAAATTATTCCAATGATTACCGAACATACAGTAAAACAAAATATAAACAAAGAACGATTAGAACGTATTGCAAAAGAGGCTGCAGAGCTTTCTGGCCGTGCGTGTATTCCAGAGATTCATTCAATTATGAAATTTGAAGATGCGATAAACTATGCTCGTGAAATTTCAGAGACAATTTATTTCTTGGATAGTACTGGAGATGTTATTTCAAAACATAAACCGCAAGGGACCCACATTTCTTTTTTTGTGGGCCCAGAAGGAGGATGGGGAGATGAGGAGAGAATTACTGCGAGTGATGCTGGGTTTCCTTTTATTTCATTAAGCCCACTTACGTTTCGAGGGGAAACAGCTGCAATAATTGCTTCATATATTATTGTTAATAGCTAAAAGTGTATTTATATAGATGGGAACAAAAGAACGAAAACAAAAGATACAGAAAATAATGAGTGCCAGACAATCTGGGTGTGTTGTGGTTCTTGAGGATGTTTCGGATCCGCACAACGCAGCCGCAGTGATACGTACTGCTGAGGCACTAGGAATAAGTGACGTGTGGCTTATATTTAATGAAGGGAAATCATTCAATCCGAGAAAGGTTGGAGACAAGTCCTCTTCTCACGCAAATAAATGGATGAGATTTCAAAAGTTTAAAAGTAGCAGAGAGTGTATAGAGTCGTTAAGAAGAGATGGATACGAAATTGTTGCTACCGCGCTTACCACTAATGCTGAATCATTGTATTCGGCGAACTTGAAAAGTGATAAGATTGCCTTGTTTTTTGGAAACGAACATTCGGGACTTTCACTTGAGACGATTGAGGCAGCCGATCGAAAGATTAGTATACCGATGCGGGGAATGGTACAAAGTTTAAATATTTCAGTAACTGCAGGAATTGTGATGTATGAGGTTACCAGACAACGAATGGAAAATTTTGATAGGTATATGATAAGTGATGTTGATGCAAAGAAACTAACCAAGGAATTTAACAATGAATGAAGTGAAATATAAAAAAGGGATATATGGTTTTTGGAAGCCACGAGGACCGAGTTCATTTGACGTAATTCGAGAAATAAAAAGATCTTCAGAAGATAAATGCATTGGACACGCAGGAACACTTGATCCGCTTGCTGAAGGGGTTCTTGTGATAGCAATCGGAAAAGAGTTCACAAAAAAAATTAGTGAGGAGGTAAAAAAAGAAAAAGAATATATTGCGCATATACGATTGGGGGTTGAAAGTTCAACAGATGACGAGGAAGGAGAGAAAAAAAATTTTGAAATAAAGAAGGAGCCGACACAAGAAGACATTGAGGGAGTGTTGCAGAATTTTATTGGTACGATAATGCAAACACCTCCAATATGGAGTGCAGTTAAGATTCAAGGAAAAGAAGCATATAAGAGAGCAGAAAAAGGAGAGGAGATTTTAATGAGTTCTCGGCAGGTGAGAATCGATGAGATTGAAATTATTTCATATAAATTTCCCGAATTGTTTGTTCGTGTTGCAACTGGGTCTGGGGTATATATTCGTTCACTTGCACGAGATATTGGGAAGATGTTAAAAACTCACGGATATCTTGCGGGGCTCATTCGCACAAAAGTGGGGAGTTTCACTAAAGAAAATTCAATACAAATTGATGTTGGATTTCAAACTCCGAAAATAAGAAATTAATGTATTATTACTATATGTACGAATTACAACCATTACCATATTCATATGATGCGTTAGAGCCATGGATTGATGCAAAGACCATGGAGACACATCACAGCAAACATCACAAAACGTATTGTGATAAATTTAATGAGGCGGTTGCAAAACATCCAGAACTATTTGAGAAAAAACCAGAGGAACTTCTTTTTGATCTTGCTTCTATTCCTGAAGATATTTATGAAGTAGTAAAAAATCACGGAGGGGGATTTGTGAATCATAATCTATTTTGGAAGTGTATGGGAAAAAATAAAGGAGGGTTGCCAACGGGATCGGTGCTCGACGCGATTGTTCGCGATTTTGGAAGTTTTGAATTATTTAAAGAAAATTTTTCGAAATCTGCATTACAACAATTTGGTTCTGGGTGGGCGTGGCTCGTAATAACCAATAACCAACAACCAACAACCGAAAACAAAAAATTACACATCATTACAACATCAAATCAGGATTCCCCATTGTCCAATGGACTTATTCCTGTGCTTTGTCTTGATGTGTGGGAGCATGCATATTATTTAAAATATCAAAATAGACGTGTAGAATATATTGAAAATTGGTGGAATGTGGTCAATTGGGATGCGGTCGAAGAGTTATATAAATAATAAAATATGATTGATTCAATCAAAGAAAACACAAAAGAAAAATTGGAGAAAATTCAGAATGAGAAAAATAAATTAAAACGTGAAGTACGCAATCAAACGCTTACACTCATTATCACTAGCTTTGGTCTTGTTGCTGGTCTTGCATGGAATGAAGCGGTAAAAGCATTTATAGATTTATTTTTTCCACCAACTGGAAGTGGAGTAATTGCTAAAGTAGTTTATGCAGCATTTATTACTTTTATTGTGGTACTCGCAAGCTCAACACTGATGAAGATGAAACAAAATAACGAAAATTAAAATGACATTTAAAGAATACCAAGAATTTGTTGACAGTGTCGCAATCTATCCAAATGTTGGGCACAACTTCGTATATCCAACACTCGGTCTTGTTGGTGAGGCGGGTGAGATTGCAGAAAAAGTGAAAAAGATATTTAGAGATAATGGAGGTGTTGTGGAGGATGAAAAGAAGGAAGAAATAAAAAAGGAATTGGGGGATGTGTTGTGGTATATTGCTCGCGTTGGGGCAGAGTTTGGGTTTACTGTTGAGGATATTGCTGAATTAAACAAAAAGAAACTTCTTTCAAGAAGAGAGCGAGGAACTTTACATGGAGACGGAGATAATAGATAAAACCCCATTTCTGGGGTTTTGTGTTATTTTGCGATTTTGATATTTGCTCCGAGTTTTCTGAGGCGAGAGGCAAGATCCTCATATCCACGATTTATTGAATAAACATTACGAAGAAGTGAACTCCCTGGGGCGGCAAGCATTGCTATTAGAATAATTGCGGCGGGACGGAGTGCAGGAGGACAAATGACTTCGGCTGATTTGAATTTTGTTGGTCCAGTGATAAACACTCGATGTGGATCTGCAAGGAGAATATCAACCCCAAGCTTTGAGAGTTCTAAATAATAGAGTGCTCTGTTTTCATATACCCAGTCGTGAATCAGTGTTTTTCCTTTTGCGCGAGCTGCTATTGGGACAAAGAAGGGGAGATTATCAATGTTGAGTCCTGGGAATGGGCGAGCATAAATTTTTTCATGGAGTGCCTTGAGTGTGCTTGGAAATGTCTCAATATCAACCAATTTAGTAAATCCATTTGCTGATATATATGATTTCAAAATTTTATATTTGAATCCCATTTGCTCAAGTTTTAGGAGTTCAAGCTCAAGAAACTCTATTGGGCATTTTTTGATTGTAATTCGTGAGTTTGTTGTTGCGGCAATAGAAATAAAAAGCATTGCTTCAATTGGATCTTCGCTCAAGGTGTAGGAAACTGGCATATCCATTTCTTTTACTCCAGTGATCTTAAGTGTGGTCGTTCCTACTCCCTCAATAACAACTCCAAACAGTTCAAGAAAGTGGCACACATCTTGAACCATATAATTTGCTGATGCAAGACGGATTTCTGTGGTGCCTTGAATTTTGGCTGCTGCCATTAAAATATTTTCGGTGGTAGTGTCACCTGACTCATACATCACAATTTCATTTGCGTGAAGTTTTTTTCTTTTTACTTCAAAGTGGTCGTTTTTTGTTGTAATTGTTACTCCTAGTTTTTTAAGTGCTAAAAGATGTGGTTCAACGGTGCGTGATCCAAGTTTGCATCCGCCAGTTTGTGGAATTTTAAATGATGTGAAGAGGTGAATGAGTGGACCTATAAACATCACAATACTTCGCGTTTTTTTTGCAGATTCCTCATTAAGATTTTCAATCAAATATTTTTTTGGAGGAGTGAGGGTAAGCGAGGAGTTATTCCACGTGGCTTTCATCCCGATGCTCTCAAGAACTTCAAGAATTCGGTATACCTCTTCAATCTTTGGGACATTAGTAATTGTAGTGGTACTTTTATTGAGGAGCGAGGCACATAATATGCCTACCGCCGAGTTCTTTGACGAGTTAATTGATATGGTGCCCGAAAGGGGTTTTCCACCCTCAATTTTGAAATTCATATGCTTATTATAGTGTAATCGGATATATTTGTGGAAAACTAATGAAAAACAATATTGACAATTGGCACCGAACTATTATCATTGCTAATGAACATATGAATATACAACCATTATCAAATCGCGTTCTCATTTCTGAGGATGAAATCAAAGTAACAAAGTCGGGTATTATTATTCCTGATACAGTCGAAACAAAGGAGCAGGGTAGGGGAATAATAATTGCTGTTGGTCCTGGAAAATTTAATGAAAGAGGTGAAATAATTTCGATGATGCTAAAAATTGGAGACAGGGTATTTTTTAGAAAAAGAGGGTGGCCAGACGAGAGTAAATTTGAATATGATGGAAAGAAATTATTTTTAGTCGAAGAGGAAGATGTGCTCGCAACAATTACTGATTAATAAAATTATGTCAAAACAAATTATTTTTAACGAAGAGGCGCGTGCAGCGATGAAAAAAGGAATTGATAAACTCGCGACAGCAGTCACAATGACACTCGGTCCACGAGGTCGTGCGGTGGTAGTAGAAAAATCATATGGAGCTCCACAGGTAACGTTTGATGGGGTAACCGTTGCAAAAGAGATTGAACTCGAAGATAAGTACGAAAATCTTGGGGCAGAATTCTTAAAGCAAGCAGCTGACAAAACTAACGACAATGTTGGTGATGGAACGACCACCTCAGTAGTGCTTGCGCATGCATTAATTGAAGAGGGAGAAAAAACGATTAAAGAGAAAGGATTTAATGTTATCCAACTTGCTGAAGAGTTGAAGAGACAAAGTATTGGAATCATTGCTTCTCTTGAGAGCCAGAAAGAAGAAATTAATGATGTAAAAAAGATTGAAGAGGTTGCAACGCTTTCTGCAAAAGATAAAGGAATTGGGAAGCTCATTGCAGAAGTGATTGAAACAGTTGGGCGTGATGGAGTGGTAACTATTGATGATTCAAACACTATTGGAAACTCACACGAGATTGTGGAAGGTATGCAGTTTGATCGCGGTTATATTTCTCAATATATGATCACCAATCAGGAACGAATGGAAGCCTCGCTTGAGGAGCCACCAATTTTGGTAACTGATAAAAAGATTTCTTCAATTCAAGAAATTCTTCCAATACTTGAAAAAATTGTAGCAACAGGAAAAAAAGAATTGGTAATTATTGCCGATGATATTGATGGTGAGGCGCTTGCAACATTGGTGGTAAACAAGATTCGTGGGATTTTTACTGTGCTTGGTATAAAAGCTCCTGGATTTGGAGATAGGAAAAAAGAGATGTTGCAGGATATTGCAATTGTAACGGGTGCGATGTTTGTTTCTGAGGAAGTCGGAAAGAAATTTGATTCTGTAGAATTATCTGATCTTGGATCTGCACGACGTGTAGTTACTGATAAAGATAAAACAACTATTGTTGGTGGACGTGGAGACAAAGAAACTATCAGTGATCGAGTTGTGGAACTTAAGGCGCAGATAAAGAAAACTGATTCTGATTATGATAAAGAAAAATTAAACGAAAGAATTGGGAAACTTTCTAATGGGGTTGCAGTTATAAAAGTTGGTGCGCCAACCGAGTCGGCACAAAAAGAATTAAAACAGCGCGTTGAAGACGCAGTTGCAGCAACTCGTGCAGCTATGGAAGAAGGTATTGTTCCTGGAGGAGGTATCGCATTATTAAATGCTGCGATGAAAGCAAAATCAGAAAAAGGGAATTCAGCAGTTGCAGAAGCGGCACATTCAATTTTGATGCACGCGGCAGAGGCTCCTATTACTGCAATTGTTGCAAACAGTGGAGAGAGTCCATCAAAGATACTTGCAGAACTTAAGAGTGAAAAAAGAGCTGAATGGTTTGGATTTAATGCATTTGAGAATGCAATTTGTGATCTCAAATTGTCAGGAATTATTGACCCACTCAAAGTTACCAAGATGGCATTCACTAATGCGATTTCGGTTGCGGCAGTTTATCTCACTATCGGTGCAGCGGTTACGGAAATTCCTAAAAAGGAAGATTCACACGCACATGGTCCTGCAGGGATGGACTACTAATTAGATTAGAAAATAAAAACACACTCATTTGTATTTGAGTGTTTTTTTTGTTACCTTTTGTGTAGATTATTTAACAAACATAACGGAGGTTTTATGTTAGAAGAGAAAACAAATCGTCCACCAAATTCTGGTGGAGAGTCGTGGATTGAAAAACAGATTACTTGCCTTGATCACGGGTTTGTAAAACTTGTTGATTTTATGGGTAATGATGCTGAAATAGCTCGTGCTGCACGTGTTTCTTATGGAAGAGGAACTAAAAAGGTGCGAGAAGATGAGGCACTTATTAGATACCTATTACGAAACAAACACACCTCACCATTTGAAATGGTAGAGATAAAGTTTCATTGCAAAATGCCGATATTCGTTGCGAGACAGTGGATTCGTCATCGTACTGCAAATGTAAATGAATATTCGGGAAGATTCTCGATTATGTCAGATAAGTTTTATGTTCCCAAACCTGAAGTATTAAAAAAGCAATCCGAAGAGAACAAACAGGGAAGAGATGAGGATCTTTCTGATGAACAAAAACAGAGAGTGCTTGAATTGCTCACTACTGACTTCGGAAGAGTATATGATGACTACAAAGAACTTACTGAAATTGGTTTAGCAAAAGAACTTGCCCGTATTGGGCTTTCAGTTGCAAATTATACTGAGTGGTTTTGGAAAATAGATCTTCATAATTTATTCCATTTTCTCAAACTTCGATTGGATCCTCATGCACAGTATGAGATTCGGGTATATGCAGAGGCAATTGCACAAATCATAAAGGACTTGTGCCCAGCATCATATCAAGCATTTGAAGATTACATTCTCAATTCTGTTTCTTTTTCGCGGCAGGAAGTGGAATGGATACGGAAAATTGTCTCTGGTACATTTTCTATTTCAGATGATTATGCAAAAGAGCATACACCGTTTGAAAATGAAAAGGGTTCAAAGATGATGCGCGAAACAAATGATTTTATTAAGAAGCTCCGAAAAATTGGATTTTAGCAATTTATTATTACCCCGCCAGTCTATGAACTAGCGGGTTTTTTTATACCTTATTTTTTGCAAAAAAGTGCGGTATTGGTATAATACCCATATGAATCCGTTTTATATTGTATTGCTAATTGTGGGAGTTATTGTGGCATGGTTCGTTGCTGCATATAACGGTTTTGTTCGTCTTGTTAATCGAACAAAAGAAGCGTGGGCAGATATTGATGTTCAGTTGAAACGCCGTTATGATCTTATTCCAAATCTTGTTGAAACTGTAAAAGGATATGCAAAACATGAAAATGAGGCGTTTGAAAATGTAACAAAGGCACGCGCAAGTGCACTCGGTGCTCAGTCAGTAAAAGAAAAAGAGACCGCAGATATGGGAGTTACTTCAGCGCTTAAGAGTATTTTTGCAATTGCGGAAGCTTATCCAGAGCTTCGTGCGGTAGAAAGTTTTACAAAGCTTCAAGAAGAACTTTCTGATACTGAAAATAAAATTCAAGCGGCACGTCGGTTTTATAATGGAAATGTTCGTGATTTGAACACTAAACTAGAAGTATTTCCATCAAATATTGTTGCTTCAATATTTAAGTTTGAGAAACGAGAATTTTTTGAGCTTGATGATAGTGCAGCGAAGGAGCCAGTAAAAGTAGCATTTTAGTTCTATGGCGTTTATACGCAATATAAAAGCACTTCGGATTTTTGGAGTGCTTTTTATTTTATTCACAGTTCCTTTATTTGTTTTCGGACAATCAGATTCAACGGAGAATAAAATTTATTACTATGAGAATATCGGTGTTGTATATACAGTACGTCCCGATACTACGGTTGGCGTAGAAGAAACTCAAACATTTAATTTTGTTTCAGGAGAATTTCATCAAGGATGGAGAGAAATACCAAAGAATAAAATTGATGGAATTTCAGATGTGAAAGTAATTGATGTCGATTCAGGTGAGGAATATGTTTATTCCCGATCAAAACTTGATAAGACCAATCCATCAAGTTGGGGGCGTTATACGACATTTAATCAGAATGGAAAAACAATTATTGAGTGGTATTACAATGGATCAAATGGATTGAGAACTTGGAAATTGGATTACACGCTTCATGGGGCAATAGGGTTTTTCTCGAATGTCGATGAATTATACCTCAATGTTCTTGATGCGTATTCTGTGCCAGTAAAGAGCGTACAAGCAAGAGTAGTGCTTCCTGATGGTGCCACTGTGTCACGAGGCGAGGCCTTCAGAACAAATAAAGATATTGTAGTTGTTAATAATGGGGCAGCTTTTTCTACCCCAGAAATAGCACCAAATGAGGCATTTACCATTCAGGTTTCCTGGCCAAAAGGATTTGTGGATAAAAACCAGTATTTTTATAAAAGTTTTTTGAGATTTTATTATGGAATAATAACGCTAGGTTTTCTTGTTGTTGGGTCCTTTCTTTTCTCGCTTTTATATATCTTAATTCGTCGAAAGAAGGAAAAAGAGGGGCGAGGTACTATTGTTCCTGAATATGAACCGCCAAAGAATTTAAGACCATTGGTGGCAGAGGTTATTACGAAGGGGTATGTGACTAATAAAGGATTAAGCGCAACCATTGTTGATCTTGCAGTGCGAGGGTATGTGAGTATTGAGGAAGATGAATTCAGTAGATTTTCTTTGGCTAAAAAAATTAAAGAAAGCGCGATAGTCAATAAAATTAAGATAAGACGAATTCCAATGATTGTTTTTATTGGAGCGCTTTTTTCTTTTTTTGCTCTATTAGATAATTCGAGATTTGGCTTTTTTCTTTTTTTTGCTCTTTTTATTATTTCCTTAATAATTTCAATGTTTAGTCGTTCCACTGACTACATTGTTAAAAAAATAAAAAACTATGACGCAGATAGCACATTAGAAGACTTTGAAAAAACCTACCTGAATATTTTATTTTCAAATTCTGATGTATTTTCAACTCGTGCATTGCGGTCAATGACTGCGTATGTGGAACGGCAAGGTTTTTCTGTGGCGGTACAAAACCTAAAGCAAAGTGTTTTAAAGGAGGTTGAAAAAGATACAAATGCATACACACAGAGTATTTCTCGTTCGCAAAATTTTTTTGGTATTGCATTTGTATTGTTTATGGCTTGTATTTTCATTCTCATTTCTTTGTCCTCATTGTGGGGAATGCAGTTTTCTTTTGTTCTTATTGGCTTGTGCGTTTTGTTTGTTGTGTTGCTTTGGATATTTAAATATCGAACCATATTATCTAAAGAAGGAAGAATTTTGAGAGAGGAATGGCTTGGGTTTAAATTATATTTAAAAACTGCAGAAAAATATCGATTAGAAAATCTTACCCCAGAAACGTTTGAAAAATTTCTTCCATATGCAATGGTGTTTGGACTTGAAAAAAAATGGGCGGGCGCCTTTGAGAAAATGAATGTTCCACCCCCAAATTGGTATCATGGGGCGGTTGTTGGTGGGGCTATAGGAAGTTCGTCAGCTTCATCATTTTCCCCATCTTCGTTTAGTTCAAATTTTTCTTCATCGTTTTCGAGTGCATTCTCAAGTTCTGGCGCCGGAGGTGGCGGTGGAGGGGGCAGTGCTGGCGGAGGTGGCGGTGGAGGAGGCGGAGGTGCAAGTTAAGTGTACAATATATCTATGAGAATATTTTTAATCTTTCTCGTTGGGACAATTGTTTTGGTGTTATTGGGGGGTATCATCTATTTTGTATCGAGTGGGTCTAGTTTTAATTTTTTCAAAAAAACTAATGTTTCTATTAGTGATAATTCTTTTACAACAGTTATTCCTGGAAAATTAATAGTTTTAACGAACACTCCATTTGAGCCAATGGAGTATTTAGACGAAAAAGGGAATCTAGTTGGGTTTGATATTGATCTAATAAACACAATAGGAAAAAAACTTGGGCTAGAGGTAACTATAGAACAAAAAGATTGGGATCTTATGTTTGAACTAGTTAAAGAACACAAGGTTGATTTGGCTATATCAGGAATTACCGCAACACAAGAGCGTGGGAAAGATTTTAATTTTAGTATTCCTTATCTCAATTCCGGACAGGTTGTTATCGTTGAATCAACAAATCCAAAAACTATTTTGAATTCATCTGATTTAGAAGCAAAGAAAATTCTTGTTCAAAAAAATACCACTGGCGCTATAGTTGCGAAAGAAGCAAAGGGAAACGTGGTTGAGTTAGATGAGATAGGAGAGTCAGCGATACAGGAATTAGTTTCTCATAATGCAGATGCAATTGTTATTGACTATGTTGTTGGGGCAAAATTTGTGAAAGATCACAAGGAGATAAAACTAGTTGGTTCGCAATTAACGGATGAGTATTATGGGATCTTATTTCCACTTTCAGAAAAGAGATTAGTAAGTGCTGTGGATAGAGTAATTCGAGAAATGAAAGAAAATGGAGAATTAGATGCAATAAAAAAGCTTTGGATTGAATAGATTTTGTCTAATACTTGATGTCTTTTGATAAATATTCGATACTGATTAGCGGACAAATATGGCAACAGTATATACACATAAAACGGCAAATATAAGAAAGACCTATATTCTTTTTATTTTTTTTCTTGCTTTGGTAATAGGGGCTGGTTGGGTGTTTTCTCGAGTTTATGGAACGAATAGCATTCTTGTTGTCGCAGTAATGCTTTCAAGTGTTTTAAGTTTTGTAAGTTATTGGTATTCAGACAAGATTGTGCTTATGATGGCGCACGCAGTTCCCGTTGAGGAAAAAGATTTTCAAGAACTTTTTCATATTGTAGAGAATCTTTCAATTACTGCGGGTCTTCCTATGCCTAAAGTTTATCTTATTGAGGAAGAAGCCCCAAATGCATTCGCAACAGGAAGAAACCCCGAACATGCAGTGGTTGCGGTAACTCGTGGGCTACTTCGTCGGTTGAACAAAGCAGAACTTGAAGGGGTTATAGCACATGAACTTTCTCATATTGGAAATAGAGATATGGCGATCGCAACAATGGTTGTTATTTTGGTAGGGTTTTTGTCATTGCTTTCGGATATGTTTATGCGTTCAATGTGGTTTAGGACTTTTTCTGATGGTGATAATGATAATCGTGGGGGAGGTCCGTTATTTATTTTGGGAATTGCATTTGCTATTCTCGCTCCACTTGCTGCAACACTTATGCAGCTTGCGATTTCTCGAAAGCGTGAATTTCTTGCAGACGCAGACGCTTCACTTCTTACACGCTATCCAGAGGGTCTAGCTTCAGCACTCCAAAAAATTTCAAGCGACCCAACTCCACTTCATGCAGCAAATACAACCACGGCGCACTTATGGGTAAGCGATCCATATGATAATAAGGAAGAATCAAAAACACCGTGGATTCACAAAATGTTTATGACGCACCCTCCAGTCGAAGAACGAATTGCTGCACTTCGTAGCATGGCAAAATAAAATGAAATATCCACTAAAAAAAACAGTCATCATCGGACTTGGTGGATCAGTTATTTTTCCTGATGAAATAAACAGCGAGTTGCTTTCAGAATGGGCTTCATTTATAAAAAAATATACAAAGCAGTATCGGTTTGTAATTGTAATGGGTGGAGGAAAACTTGCTCGTAGGTATCAAGAAGCGGCGAGGAAAGTGAGACCAATAACAACAAAAGAAGGAGATTGGTTGGGGATTGAAGCAACGCGCGCAAATGCAAAACTTATTCAAACTATTTTTGGTGTGTTAGCCGATAGAAAAATTATCGGCTCTCAAAACTCAATTAAAAAACTAACCAAACCAGTGACGGTTGCGTGTGGGTGGACTCCAGGATGGTCTACTGATTATATTGCTGCGGTTCTTGCAGATGTCTATCATGCGGGAGTAACTATTATGGCGGGGAAGCCAGCATTTATTTATGACAAAAATCCTGATGTGTATAAAACAGCAAAAAAGATTGAATATCTTTCGTGGAAAGATTACGAAAAGATAATACCAAAAAAATGGACTCCCGGTGCAAATTGTCCAATTGATCCTGTGTGCGCGCGATTTTCTCGGACGCATAAAATTTCATCAATTGTGCTTGATGGGAAAAATATAAAAAATTTGGAAAATCTATTTTTAGGGAAAGAGTTTGAAGGAACTCTAGTGGAATAAAAGCAAGTAAAAACTTGCTTTTATGTTTAATCTGTGTTATTAATAGGTGTCTTTAACAAACAAAAAAATAACACACAAAACGGAGGTTCGCGTGAAAAAACTACTTTATATTGTTTCTTTCTTTATTCTTTCTTTTTCTTTATTTGCTCAGGGGTTGGAGTTTGGAAAAACTTCGGTTCCCTTTGGTGATCTGGGAGTGGGAAAACAAAATATTGAGCGTGTTCCGATTCAAAATACTACTCAGGAATCTATCGAGATAACTGGATTTGAATACATAATCCAGACTGATGGATTATTGCCCCACCACATGATTAGTTCCATTGATTTTTATGATGGGACTACACAATTAGCATCTGCACGGGTACTTGAAAGTAGTATGCAGTCAGTGTTCATTAGTGGAGGAAGGTTTTATCTTGATGTTTCCTTTGTACTTGCCCCTCAAACAGAAAAGGAGATTCTTGTTAATGGTGAGGTGTCTGGTACTGGATTAGTAAAACTTGTTTTAACGAAAGTATACGGCGTTGGAAAAAGTAAAAGATTTTACTTTGCTACGGGAGATGAAAAGAATTTTCCGTGGAGGAAAACAGCATTGAAGGAATCGGTTGCGATGAGTGCTGTCGTGAAGGAAAGAGTGGTCGCTCCGGGATCTAAACGATTTCGTATTCCACTTGAAATTAATAGTGGATCTCAATATAGGTCAGTGGATCTCAATATGATTCACTACGGGGATCAACTAGGTAAAACAAAAATTGTGTTTCATGAAGGATATTCATTTGAGTGGTGGGATGAGAGATTCTCTGGTTGGAGTGGAGATTTGAAGATGAATTCCAGAGTGGATGCAAGTCGGTTCATTGTTCTTGGACAAAATTATGTAAAAGGTCCTGTCATATTTAACTTATATGCAGGAGTTTCGAGCGAATTGAAAGGGGGCGATTCTGTACCAATCATGTTTGGCCCAGCTCTATATAACGATTCAGAAGTAATAAGGTGCGTTGAAAGCAGCATTATTATCGGTCCAGCGGTTATATTTGGTGATGCGAACAATAATAATAGTCACGAGGTAACACCTGGAGATATCACTACAGCACTTGATCTTATGTATGGAGTGGTTGCTGATGACGATCAGCTTCTTAAAAAGAAATTAGCTGCTGACGTTAATGGAAGTGGAGAGCCGGATGACGACGACATATATCATCTTTTACAGATGGTGTTTGATCCAAGTTATGTTCCTCCAGTATTACGAGATCCACAATCTCCAACTGTATGTGGAAACACAGTTTCTACTCAGCCGACCTTAATTGTAAAGAAAAATGGACAGAAAACAGATTTTTACCTTTCAGGAGAAAACATAACTAGCGCATCGATAAGAATTCCTATTGGGCTCACAGTAGAAAAAGGAAGCGCTTTAAAGGATATTTTTAGTGTCAGAGAAAAGTCTGGAAAACAGTTGCTAATTTTCGCAAATAAGAAGGCAATTGATATATCAAAACCAATTTTTTCTATTCAAGATAATGGAAAGAGCGTTGAGATATCAGGAAGTGTAAACGGCGGTGTTCCAATTGAGACGCAGAAAGTAACCGACGTTTCAGATAACTCAAAACTTCCGACAAAATATTCACTTTCTCAGAATTATCCAAATCCATTCAATCCAACGACGACTATCGCGTTTACCGTGCCAATGAGCACACGTATAGAATTGTCTGTGTTTGATATGTTGGGAAGAGAGATCGCTGTGTTGGTGAACGAAGAAAA
Organism: Parcubacteria group bacterium LiPW_41; assembly: GCA_007375535.1. Classification (GTDB taxonomy): domain Bacteria; phylum Patescibacteriota; class Minisyncoccia; order UBA6257; family GWB1-50-10; genus LiPW-41. The sequence goes on from VMEM01000002.1 coordinate 154,975, forward strand.
ACCAGCTGGAGAATATTCTGTAAAATTTGATGCAAGTACATATGCATCCGGAATATATTTCTACAAGCTGAAAACGGATAATAACTTAATTACAAAGAAAATGTTATTACTGAAATAATAATTTATCCCCTCATTGAGGGGATTTTTTTAATATAATTTATTTGGATTAAGACACTGACACATAGGTGTTGGATATGATCTCCCAGTTGCTAGACTTCCCGGCATGCAAAATGCTTTTTCGTTGATTCCGCATAGAATTTTACAATCTTCATTTTTTTCACATCCAATAGGTGATTTAATGATTTTGTTTACTACAAAAAATAATAGTATTAGGAATACAACGATAATGGAGATAACAATCCATTTCTTACTCATAAGTTTAGTGTATCATAGGTGTAATTGCCTCAGAAGTGAGAAGCTGGTATTCTAAAAAACGCTAGGAGAGGTCGCATAGCGGTCTAGTGCGCAGTCCTGGAAAGACTGTGTACCGAAAGGTACCGAGGGTTCGAATCCCTCCCTCTCCGCACATGAATAAAAAACACCAAATGGTGTTTTTTATTTATCTATTGTGTGTGGGATTCGAACCGCGGGCCGCAGGCTTCGAAGAGAAGCCGAAGGTTTCGAGCTCAGTAGAGCGAGAGGCGAATCCCTCCCTCTCCGCAGATATATTGACACTACTTTCATATAGATGTATGCTCTTTTTAGTTTTTTAATTTTCTAATACGGAGGAGAAATGGCGAGTAAGAAAGATGTTCAAGAAAAATTCGATGAGCAACTCATCGAAAAACTTGAGAAAACAAAATTTTGGGACATAGTAACAAAAAATGCAGATCGATTTGAAAGTTCTGAAAAAGACTTTTTTCTTGATTGCGTAAAACGGCATTACTGTCTTAAGGAACGAGAGGTCGTAAAATGGTACGTTGAGTTAATTGCTGTTATTGCAACTAGTTATCAACCTGCGATAGAAGCAAAACGATTCCGTTTAATGATTCTCATTAATCAATTCAATCTCAAAAAGAAATGTGATTCATTAAAGCTCATTATTCCAAGTCGCCGAATAGTTATCTCAAAAAAATAACCCCCCAAGAAGTGGGGGATTTTTATTTTTGAAGAAGTTTATTTTTGCTCGGTTGGGGGAAGTTCTATCGGACATGTTGATACGCCAAATAGTTTATATAGTCCACAAAATGATACTGTAGCAGTTCCAATTGGAAGAATTGCAAGAAGTCCCCACCAACTTTGGAAATAGAGGCCAAGACCAACAATTATTATACCTACAATATAACGGATTATTCGGTCCGTTGGACCAATATTTTTCTTAAACATGTATTTATTATAGCAGATTTCTAGCTATTGACATTTTCTATATATATGCTATAATTTTCTAGCCAATCTGAAAAAGGGTTAGGCAATTAACAAATTTAATAACAAAGAGAGGTTCACGATGAATGTGCGCAAAAACTCAAAAGAATAAAAACTTCAGCTGCCGGTAACTTTATTTGATCATTTTTTTTCTCGGTTTTAAAACATTCATTAATAAAAAAAAGGAGCTTATATGCTCGTTTATGTTCCTCCCCATTAGTGAGATAATTTTTGCATAGCCCCCGCCATCTGCCATAAGATGCGGGGGAGAGCTTTATATAAATAAAAATCCCCGTTGAGGGATTATTTATTTTCTATTTTTTTTACATTATATCTGACGGTGTGTGGAGTGAAAGAGACAATTTCCAGCCCTTGAGGATATTCAATCATTGATTCTGAAAGTGTCATTTTTTGATTTCCTTCTGTTTGATTATTTTGTATATCGATAGTTACTTTTATTGAATCTTCTTTTAATAATTTAAAGTCTGGGTTTTTTCCTGCGAGAGTGATCGAAATTGTTTTTGGTGCAATGAGATCAACTGCAAAATCTTTTGGAACTGATTTAAATTCGATAGTGGATGTTATTTGTTTGTTTATTACTCCACTTTGTGCTGATATTGCGAATCCAAACCAAACACATATTCCAATTACTGCAGCACTTATTTTCAATCCAGTATTTCGAGTAAAAAATGCATGCCATCTTGCTCCTGGTGTGGGATCTGGAATTTGGTCTGAGAGAAATTCTTGGAGTGCATCCTTAAGTTCGATCATTTCTTTTGTTTGAGTAAGCTTTCCTTTGTATGTGTAAGATACAATTCCGCGTTCTTCGGAAACGACAATGGTAAACGCATCACTTCGTTCAGATATACCAACTGCCGCACAGTGGCGAGTTCCCATTAATTCTGATTTAAATTTTTCAGAAAGAGGAAGACGGACTCCGAATTTTTCAATTCTATTATCTTTTATAACTACTGCACCGTCGTGTCCTGGCGTTGAATCATCAAAGATACTAAGGAGTAAGGGAAGTGAAATGCGTCCGAAAAGTCCAGTTCCACCATAAATAAATTGATCAATTGTTTGTCGTCCAGGAAATACAATGAGTGCGCCTGTTTTTGTTTCTTTGAATTTTTGAACTGAAGCTATTATGTCATTTATGGTTGTTTCGGTAAGTGTTGATTTACGTTTCAAAAACGAGAACAATCTCCATGTTGCGAGCCACTCAAAAAAATATCGAATTTCACGTTGGAATATGACAACTACTATAAAGAAAAAGAAAGGAAAAATTGTTTGAAATAAAAGACGAGTAAGATATAAGTCAAAAATTTTTGCAATCGCATAGATTGATCCAAAAATAAGTGCCCCCGTCACAATAAATGTTGAATGTGTTCGTTTTATAAGAAGAAAAGCAATATAAAGAAGAAAGCTAATAAGAACAACATCAAAGAAATCTTTCATTCCAAAAGAAAAATCTGCTTGGGTGAGTGAGAGGAATAATGAATTAATAATTTGAGAAAGTGAGGCAAATTTCATATTTTCAGTATAAAATAAAATAAAAAACTTGACAAGTTTGTTTAAAATATTTTTATATTTTTCTCTAAATGATACTGCGGGGATTGATTGGATGATATACTAAATAGAGAGAACTTTATGGTGAATATAAAACTGCCAAAAGTAACACTTCGGACACGTCTGATTAGTGTAACGCTTCTTGCTGTTTTATTTTTTAATACAGTTGTGGGCATCCTTTTGTATCTCAACATTAGTAGTGGATTTAGAGATTATGCAAAAGAAGAAATGATACGAGAAGCAAACGAGCGCGCGTATGAAGTATCGAGTGTGTTAGATGAAACACGCACAAAAATTGAATATGTTGCACAATCGGATACCGTACGAGAGTTCTTCCACGAGAAAAAAAATACAATAGAAGTTGAGAAACTTTTTTCACTCCTTAATTTAAATGAAGAATATCTAACCCTTTCTCTTTTTGATAAAAATGGAACTGTACTTTTAAGTACTGAGTCCACTATTCTTGGAAAGAATTTTGCATTTCGAGATTATTTTAGGAAGGCAATTGTTGGAACTCAAAACACTGATGTTCTAATAAGTTCTGTAGATAACTCACTTGGTTTTTTTCATGCGGTTCCAGTATATAGTGATACAAAAGAGATTGTTGGTGTTTTTCTTGCTCGAATACAAACAAAAAAAGTACTTAGTAAGGTATATGAGGTAAACGTTTTGTCTACCCAAGGCAAAAAACACGTGTTACTTCTTGATGAGTTTGGAGTTATTATTTCTTCGGATAATCCTGAGCAAATATTTCGTACTGTTGGAACTCCAAGTAAGAATATAGAAATTCTTATACAAAAAAAATGGGGTCCAATGGGAATTGATGCGACACCAATTTCCAATTTTTCAGAAAGTCGTTCAGTAATAGAAAATTATAAAGAAGTTGAATCATTCACCTCAAAAAGTGGTTCTGATTCTTATTTAACTTCCATTGTTGGAATTCCTAATTCAAATCTTTTTCTTTTATTTGCATCGTCAGATACTGTGATTGGTTCTGCTATTCAAAGACTAACCAATCCACTTATTCTTTATATTGTGCTTTTGGTTGTTTTCCTTTCTCTCATGTTATTTCTAATTATTGATGAATTTTTGAAGCCTCTCGTTCGTATTAAATCATTTATTAATTCCGTTTCTCAAGGAGATGTTAACAGTGCGCTGGATGTTAGTTTGATAGATGACAACGAATTCAAAGAATTGGGTGGAGAATTAAATGAGATGGTTGAAAGTATTCGTGGTTTTCAAACGAAACTTGAGGATCGGGTTAAAGAGAAAACAAAAGAACTTGATGATCGGATAAAAGAGCTTGAGACTACAAAACGTTCAATGATAAATGTACTTGAAGATCTCGAACAATCAAAGACAAGAGTTGAAATACAACAAGCACAAACAACCGCAGTACTTGAGAGTGTTGAGCATGCAGTTGTGGTCGTTGACCCCGAAGGAAAGATAACATTTATAAATGAGGTAGCAAGAAAGATGTTTGGATTTGGTACTGCGAGTGGAATATCGACAAAACTTTCTGATTTTATTCATGTTCATGATTTTTCCGGCGTCGAGATTTCTCTTGAAGAATATCTTTTAAAACGAGCAATACAGGAAGGGAAAAGTTCTATCCTTCGATCATATATTTCACAAAAGAATGAAGTTATGTTTCCAGCGTTTTCAGTGTTTGCACCTATTGTGTTTCAGAATGGAATTATAGGTGCGGTTGCAGTTGTGCGAGATATTACCGAAGAAAAGAAGCTTGAAGATGTACGAATTAGTTTTATCTCTACTGCTGCGCATCAATTAAGAACTCCGCTTACCGCAATCAGTTGGTTTTCTGAAATGCTGCTTGATGAGATGCAGAATGAAACAAAAACCGACGAAAAAGAAATGGCGAGTCAGATTCACCGTTCAGTAAAGAGAATGATTGATTTCGTTAATATGTTATTGCAAGTCGCACGTGTTGAGGCGGGGAGATTAAGAGTTGTTCCTGTATTGTGTGACCTAGAAGTAATTACGCAGGAGGTGGTACAAGCTATAACCCCTTTAATTCCAAAAGAAGACAAAAAGGAAATTCAAGTTCGCTCTTTACTTGTGTCTCATCTTAATGTATTAATTGACAAAGAAATTTATTGGCAGGTAATTCAGAATTTTCTTACGAATGCAATTCGGTATTCTGATAAAAATAGCGTCATCACTATAACTTTTGAGCGTAAAAAAGATATGATTGAGTGCTCTATCCACAATTTTGGTATAGGAATTCCCGAAAAGGAAAAAGGGAAGATTTTTCAGAGATTCTATCGGGCCTCAAATGCAATTAAGACGGTTCCCGAAGGTTCTGGGCTCGGATTGGCACTTGTAAAATTACTTGTTGAGGATTGGGGTGGATCAGTCTGGTTTGAGTCAAATAAAAATGATGGGACGGTATTTATATTTACCATTCCAGTTAGTGGAATGAAAGAAAGAAATGGAGAGATTGGTCTAAAAGTCTAAAAAAGTATATTATATATACGTTATTATGGAGAAGAAGCAGAAATCTAAGAGGGTGCTCGTTATCGAAGATGATTCTTTTTTGGTGCGTGCATACCAGATAAAATTTGGAAAAGTAGGACTTGAAACCGTTGTAGCAACAAATGCAGATGAGGTAGACGAAATATTGAAAGGTGCGCCCCCTGCGGTTATTTTGTTGGACCTCATGCTTCCTGGTGTCAGCGGATTTGATATTCTTGAGTTGATAAAAAGAAAATCTGGATGGGGGGAAGTTCCTGTGGTAATTGTAAGTAATCTAAGCCAAGCTGAAGATATCGAAAAAGGAAAAAAATTAGGGGCAGTTGACTATATTATAAAAGCGAATGCAAAGGTTTCGGAAATAGCGGAAAAAATAATCGCCTATACAGAATAGGCAATTATGATATACTAAAAAAAATATGAACACACAGGCAAAAAAAGGGTTCACCTTATTAGAACTCTTGATAGTTATTGCGGTGATCGCAGTATTGTCGGCAGTATTGGTTATTGTTAT